>NZ_CAKPTG010000007.1 GCF_934190775.1 uncultured Phascolarctobacterium sp. | reverse complement strand
TATTTAAGTTGTAAAGAGTAATTTTACAGATTTTAGGGTGTTAAATTATTGAAGACCCCAAAACTTGACATAGAACCAGAACGGCTTTTTGATTACATAGACAGTTGCCATAGATGTTCTTGTTATGATATAATATTTTATATGCGAGTGTGGCGGAACTGGCAGACGCACTAGACTTAGGATCTAGCGCCTTTCGGCGTGCAGGTTCGATTCCTGTCACTCGCACCAACTTTATAAATTAAGCTCACGTGGAATAGTCGCGTGAGCTTTTTGATTATAGTTTGCCTTTAGGTTTATTCTAATGATTCTTGAACAATGCTATCTTGAAAATAAATAATGAATTGACCGAGTAGAAATGATAGTGATAAACTAATATTGTGATTAAATTTTTATATTGAGGATTGGTTAAGCATGTCGATAGTTTTCCTTATTTTTTTAGCGTGTATAATTCTTTATTGTATACATAGTGCCAGAGAAGTAGACAATTACAATAAATCTCAGTATCGAAAAATAACAAAAAATTCATTTTGGGATGTAGAATTTGATAAAGGTAAGAATGGCGAATATAAGATTTATAAATCATTATTTCATTATGAGATGGATGGAGCGAGTTTTTTGTTTAATTGCTATCTGCCGATGGAAAACAAAGAAACGACTGAGATTGATGCAATAATGATACATCGTAGTGGAATATATGTATTTGAAAGCAAAAATTATGGTGGTTGGATTTTCGGGAATGAACGGAATGCACGGTGGACACAATCTTTATTAGGCGAAGGTTATTCTGCACAAAAAGAGCGTTTTTATAATCCTGTTTGGCAGAATAGAACACACATAAAATACTTGCGAAAAAAATTAGGATTGTTTGATGGAAAAATTTATTCAGTAATAGTGTTTTCGGATAGATGCGAATTTAAAGATGTAACTATTTTTAGTGATGATGTTATATTGACTCAACAATTTCAATTAGCTGCTAATATACAGCAATATACGAACAAAACTATATTTAATCAAGAAAAAATTAATAAGTACTACGATTTGCTATATCCATATACACAGTTGACAGAAGAGCAAAAGCAGGAACATATAAAAAATCTGCAAGAGAGAATGAATTTGCGGAGGCTGCAACAGAATAAAGTGTGTCCTAGGTGTGGCAGCAAGCTAGTATTGCGTGTGGCTAAAAGAGGTGCTCTGGCCGGACACGAATTTTATGGGTGCTCAAATTACCCGAGATGCCGATATACTGAGAATAAAAAATGAAGAGTAGGGAGGAGTTTAACCTTTTTATGATGTGTGGGAGAATTAAGCTGATCCATAGAGATTCTCCTTTTAGGTTTATATGTGGTAACTTAATGCTAATACAGGAGAAACTGCTATGGATTTTTTATTTTCTTAGGTGTGCAACTTCATTATACAATCTACCAAAACAAAAGAATATCATTGATTGCTTTACTGCTCACGCTGCAACAGCTGCGTGGGCTTTTTTGTACACTGAAATCTGTAATAGTGTTTACATTAAAGAAGTGTAATCGGAAAATAATTTGTAAATATTACACTTTTTATTGACAAAAAAACTGCTTGCTGAAATAATAAAAAAACACTGATTAGATGATGCCGGCAAGCAGGACAGAGTTGCAAGAGCATCAGAGCTGTGGATATGTTATTGCAGGAGGGAAAGATATGGAGCAGATTTTATCGATTGTTGTACGTAATCAGCCTGGCGTACTGATGCGTGTAGCAGGTATGTTTTCACGCCGTGGCTTCAATATTGACAGCTTGGCTGTAGGCACGACGCAAAACCCGGAGTTCTCACGTATGACAGTGACGATGGAGGCTGACGAGCCGACCATTATCCAGGTTACCAAACAGCTGGCGAAGCTGGTTGAGGTAGAGCGTGTCAAGGTACTGCCTCCTAAATCCAGTGCTACCCGCAGCATGATTCTGGTTAAGGTAAAGGCCGGAAATAAGCGTCCGGAGCTGCTGCAGCTGGCGGAAGTGTTCCGTGCGCATGCTGTGGATGTAACCGGTGAGTCACTGATATTTGTTGCTACAGGTGATGAAGGCAAGCTGCGGGCTTTTGTTGATGTCATGCGCCCATACGGCGTAACCGAAATGGTGCAGACCGGTCTTGTTGCTTTAGAGCGCGGCGATACGTCGTTGGCTGTGGAAAAATCACGTTTTGAATGGCCGCAGATGGATGATGGTCATGCGGCAATATAAGAGATAGATTTGCGGAAGGAAGTGAGCGTATGCAGTTAAGCGGCGCAGAGATTATGTGCAGAATACTGGCAGAAGAAGGAGTAACAACTGTTTTCGGATATCCCGGGGGTGCGATTCTCCCTTTTTATGATGCATTACGGCAAAGTCCGATACAACATATATTAACGGCGCATGAGCAGGGTGCTGCGCATGCGGCAGACGGCTTTGCGCGTGCTTCAGGTAAGGTTGGCGTGTGTATAGCTACATCAGGTCCCGGTGCAACCAATCTGGTCACAGGCCTGGCAACAGCATTTTTGGATTCCGTACCTGTGGTGGCTATTACAGGGCAGGTAAACAGAGAGCTCATTGGTCATGACGCGTTTCAGGAGGTAGATATTACCGGTATTACAATGCCTATTACCAAGCACAATTTTTTAGTTAAAAAGCCGGAAAACCTAGCGCAGACATTGCGCCTTGCCTTCCAACTGGCGCGCGAGGGACGTCCGGGCCCGGTGTTGGTGGATGTGCCGCGTGATGTGCAGACGGCGCTGATAGATTTTGAGGAAGTCCGTCTGGCGGAGCTACAGCCGTTGGAGCCTGATGCTGAGCGTGTGGCAGCGGCTGCAGCAGCTATCAATAAGTCAAAGCGTCCGGTAATGCTGGTCGGCGGTGGTGTTATCAATGCCAATGCTGAATATGATGCTATGCATTTGTGTGAAAAACTGCATATTCCGGTTGTCAGCACGTTGATGGGACTGGGGGCGATTAGTGCCTACCGACAGCTGTTCTTGGGAATGACAGGCCTGCATGGACATGAACGTGCCAATAATGCCGTGAAGGAGGCCGACCTGATTTTGGCTGTCGGCAGCCGCTTTAATGACCGCGTTACAGGCGAACGCAGCAGATACAGTGCCAACAAGCTTATTATCCATTTGGATATCGATCCTGCCGAGGTAGATAAAAATATTGACTCGGGCATAGGCATCACCGGCGATATGGTGGCAACGCTGAATGCGTTGGAAAAGGCAGCGCAGCCGCACGATTTGGGCGCATGGTGGGACAAGATAAATTCCTGGCCGGGTATGGATGATGATTTTGGGGACGAGGAGGCGCCCAAGTTTTTTAAAGCATTGAATCCGGTGCTCAAGGACAAGGATTATATTATTACTACGGACGTAGGCCAGCATCAGATGTGGGCAGCGCAGCATTTGAAGATACAGTTTGCCCGCCAGTGGCTTACAAGCGGCGGCTTGGGAACGATGGGATTCGGCCTGCCTGCGGCGTTAGGCGCACAGCTGGCGCGTCCGCAGAGTCGTGTCATCAGCATAAGCGGTGACGGCGGCTTTAAGATGACCGGTAGTGAGCTCTTTACTATTGCAAGCAATAATGTGCCTGTTATCGCTATAGTTTTCAACAACAGCGGGCTGGGGATGATCCGTCAGCTGCAGACGGTGCAGTTTGCCAAACGCTTTACGGCCTGCGAGCTTCCTGGCTATGTTGACTTTGTAAAATATGCTGCTGCCTTCGGAATTGAAGGTGAGCATGCGGATACGCCGGATGCTTTGGCCCAGGCAGTGGCCAAGGCGTGGGAACGCAGGAAACCTTACCTTATAGAGGTTTGCGTTAATCCTAAAAATATGGTGCTTCCGATGGTGGCTCCAGGACTGGGAATTAATGATTTTGTAAAATTCGCCAACGATGAGATAAACTAAATTGGCTAAGATTTTGCTTAGTTGCTCTTAAAACTCTTGCTGAAACAGGTTAAAAATGTTACGATAAAGGGACAGAAGAAAATATCATCTGTCCTTTTATTTTTTTATGCTTTGGAGAAGAACATGGGAATTTTATCACAAACTTCTGCTCCGGTGTACGAGGCACTGGAGCGTTTTCGTAAAAAACGCGTTGTCCCCTTTGATGTACCAGGTCATAAGCGCGGTCGTGGCAACCCGGAGCTCCGTGAGCTGCTGGGGGAAAAATGTGTAAACCTGGATGTCAATTCCATGAAGCCTCTTGATAATCTCTGCCATCCTGTTTCGGTAATCCGCGATGCAGAGGAGCTGGCAGCAGAGGCCTTCGGTGCGGCACACGCATTCTTTATGGTGGGAGGTACGACCTCGTCCGTGCAAAGCATGGTGTTGTCCTCCTGTAAGGCAGGCGATAAAATTATCCTGCCGCGCAATGTACACAAAAGTGTGATTAACGCGCTGGTGCTTAATGGCGCGATTCCTGTTTACATCAATCCGCAGGTTGACAGTAAGCTGGGAATTTCTCTGGGTATGGAGATCGGTGAGGTAGAAAAAGCGATTAAGGCTAATCCTGATGCTACGGCGGTGCTGGTCAACAATCCTACATATTATGGTATCTGTTCGGATTTGCGTTCTATCGTCAAGCTGGCACATGAGCATAACATGCTCTGCTTAGTTGACGAGGCGCATGGTACGCATTTTTATTTCGGAAAAAATATGCCTGTTAATGCGATGGCGGCCGGTGCTGACATGGCATCTGTTTCCATGCATAAATCAGGTGGCAGTCTGACGCAGAGCAGCCTTTTGCTGACGGGCCCGAATGTTAACTGGGAATACGTAAGCCAGATTATTAATTTGACGCAGACTACCAGTGCTTCGTATCTGCTGCTTTCCAGCCTGGATATTTCCCGCCGTAACCTGTATATGCGCGGCGAGGCATCCTTCGGCAAGGTGCAGGAGATGGCGGAATATGCCCGTGAGGAAATAAATTCTATCGGTGGCTTTTACGCTTACGGCCGCGAGCTGAAAAACGGCAGCAGCATTTATGATTTTGACGTTACTAAGCTTTCGGTTTATACGCGTGATATCGGTCTTGCAGGTATCGAAGTTTATGACCTGCTGCGCGACGAATATGATATCCAGATTGAGTTTGGTGATATTGCCAACATTCTTGCATACATTTCTATCGGTGACCGTATTCAGGATATTGAACGTCTTGTGGGTGCTTTGGCGGATATCAAACGCCTGTATTCCAAGGATCCGTCGCAAATGCTCAATACCGAATATATCGCGCCTAAGGTTGTTGTTTCGCCGCAGAAGGCATTTTATGCCAAGGATGAATCTTTGCCTATACGCGAAACCGCAGGTCGCATCTGCAGTGAGTTTGTAATGTGCTACCCGCCGGGAATTCCTATCCTGGCACCGGGTGAGGTTATTACCAAGGATATTATAGATTATATTATTTACGCTAAGGAAAAGGGTTGCTCTATGCAGGGACCAGAAGATCCGGACGTTAATAATATCAATGTACTAGTTTAAAGGACGTGATTAAATGGAGCTATGGTTTTCTGACTATCATACAGAAGATGTGAAGCTGGATATCAAAATCGAAAAGCAGCTTTTCGGTGCGGATACGGATTTCCAAAGGATAGACGTTTTTGAATCCAAGGAATTCGGCCGCTTTATCAGCTGTGACGGTACCATAGTCTTTTCGGAAAAGGACGAATTTGTTTATGACGAAATGATTGTCCATGTGCCTATGGCAGTGCATCCGCATGTGCGTAAGGTACTGGTAATCGGCGGCGGCGACGGCGGTGTTGCGCGCGAGCTGACGCATTATGCTGAAATAGAGGAAATCGACGTAGTAGAAACAGACCATGTTTTTATTGATGTCTGCCGCGACTATTTCCCTGATAACGCCTGCGGTCTTGATGACCCGCGCGTAACTGTTTTCAACGCTAACGGTCTGCGCTTTTTGCGTACTAAGGTTGATGAATACGATTTGATTATCAGCGATGCTATCGATCCCTTAGGTCATGCAGCGGGCCTGTTTACCAAGGAATTCTACGGTAACTGCTTCCGTGCGCTCAAGGAGGATGGCATCATGGTTTACCAGCATGGCAGTCCCTTCTACGATGAGGACGAGGAAACCTGCCGCGCCATGCACCGTAAGGCTAGTCACAGCTTCCCCATCAGCCGTGTATATCAGGCGCATATTCCGACCTGTCCTTCCGGCTACTGGCTGTTTGGCTTTGCTTCCAAGAAGTATCATCCGCTGAAGGATTTTGATGCCAAGAAATGGCTGGAGCGTGGTATTAAAACATGGTATTATTCCGAGCATCTGCATAAGGGAGCGTTTATGCTGCCGAAGTATGTTGAAGATATGCTTGAGGAAGAAGAGAGATAATTTATTTAATTTATGAACAGGAGATGATTTGAATTATGAGTAAATTATTAGTAATCGGCTGCGGCGGTGTTGCTGGCGTAGCTATCGCAAAATGCTGCCAAAACAGTGATGTTTTCACCGAGCTGTGTATTGCCAGCCGTACGAAGTCCAAATGTGACGCAGTTAAGGAAAAGCTGCAGCCTACGACCTCTACTGTGATTACTACAGCACAGGTTGACGCTGACAGCAAGGAGCAGCTTGTACAGCTGATTAAGGCTTACCAGCCGGACGCAGTGCTGAATGTTGCTCTGCCTTATCAGGACCTGACTATTATGGACGCCTGCCTGGAGTGCAAGGTTGATTACATTGATACCGCTAACTATGAGCCGGAAAACATTGATGATCCCGCATGGCGTGCAGTTTATGACAAGCGCTGCAAGGAAGAAGGCTTCTCTGCTTACTTCGATTATTCCTGGCAATGGGCTTATAAAGAAAAATTTGAGCAGGCCGGCATTATGGCTCTGCTCGGCACCGGCTTTGACCCCGGTGTTACCAGTGTTTTCTCTGCTTATGCACTGAAGCATTATTTTGATGAAATCGAAACTATCGATATTCTGGACTGCAACGGCGGCGACCACGGTTATCCGTTCGCTACCAACTTCAACCCGGAAATTAACCTGCGTGAGGTTTCTGCTCCCGGCTCCTATTGGGAAAACGGTCATTGGGTAGAAATTCCGGCGATGGCTATCAAGCGCGAGTATGATTTCCCTAAGGTTGGCATGAAGGATATGTATCTGCTGCACCATGAGGAAATTGAATCTCTGGCTAAGAATATCCCCGGCGTAAAACGCATCCGCTTCTTCATGACCTTCGGCCAAAGCTATCTGACACACATGAAGTGCCTGGAGAACGTTGGCATGCTGTCCACTAAGCCGATTAACTATGAAGGCAAGGAGATTGTTCCTGTTCAGTTCCTTAAAGCGCTGTTGCCGGATCCTGCTTCCCTCGGTCCTCGCACCGTAGGCAAGACCAACATCGGTTGTATCTTCACCGGTACCAAAGATGGCAAGAAAAAGACCATCTATATTTATAATGTCTGCGACCATCAGGAATGCTACAAGGAGGTCGGTTCTCAGGCTATCAGCTATACCACCGGCGTTCCCGCAATGATCGGTACTGCTCTGGTTATTACCAAACAATGGCAGGGCAAGGGCGTATTCAATGTGGAAGAGTTCGATCCGGATCCGTACATGGATATGCTGAATAAGTTCGGCCTGCCTTGGGTTGTTGACGAAAACCCGGCTACGGTAGAATAAGATGACGGACGCTAAGGAAACTGTAATGCCGGCATATGTTGTCGACAAGGCTGAGGGGGCTTCCCGTTTGGCTGATTTGCAGAAGAATTTGCGCGCAGAGCGTGAGGAGGCGGCGCTGAAGGCGCTGCCGACTCCCTGCTACGTGGTTGATGAAGCAAAGCTGCTGAATAATCTGCGCCTTTTGCAGCATGTGCAGTGCGCAAGCGGTGCGCATATTCTGCTGGCGCAGAAATGCTTTTCGATGTTCCGCCTGTATCCGCTGATGGGCGAATATCTGGCAGGCACGACGGCGAGCGGTATTTATGAAGCGCGTCTCGGTCATGAGGAGATGGGCAAGGAGAACCATGTTTTTGCGCCTGCTTTTAAGGAGCAGGATATGCAGGAGCTGGTGCAAATCTGCGACCATATTATTTTCAACAGCTTTGCGCAGTTTGAAAAGCATAAGGCTGTCTGCTCTCAGGCCGGTGTGAGCGTGGGTATCCGCGTAAACCCTGAATGCTCGACGCAGGAGGGTGAGCATGCAATTTATGATCCCTGTGCTTATGGCTCACGCTTGGGCGTAACGCTGGCGAACTTCCCGGAGGCTTTGCCGCCGGAAATCGAAGGCTTGCATTTCCATACGCTGTGTGAGCAGAATTCTGATGATCTGCTGACTACCTGGAAGGCTTTCGAAACGAAATTCAGCAAGTATTTTGCACAGCTTAAATGGCTGAATCTGGGCGGTGGTCATCATATTACGCGCAGTGATTATGATGTGGAAGCGCTGATTGATTTGGTTAAATATATTCGCGCTACCTATCACGTTGAAGTTTATCTGGAGCCTGGTGAGGCTGTGGCGCTCAATGCCGGCTATCTTGTGACCGAGGTGCTGGATATTGTGCATAACGGTCTGGATATTCTTATCCTTGATGCTTCGGCTGCCTGCCATATGCCGGACGTGCTGGAAATGCCTTACCGTCCGCCTCTGCGCGGTGGCTATGAGGCTGACGAAAAGCAATATAAATACCGTTTGTCTTCAATGACCTGTCTGGCAGGTGACGTGATTGGCGATTACAGCTTTGATAAGGAAATCAAGGTTGGCGATAAGCTGATTTTTGAGGATATGGCAATTTATTCCATGGTTAAAAATAATACCTTTAACGGCATTCCGCTGCCTGATATTGTGCTGCTGCACAAGGACGGTACTACGGAGTTGGTACGCCGTTTCGGTTATGAAGATTTTAAAGGACGTTTGTCATGATGTTAGAGAAAAACTTTACTCCCGCTGCCGACGGCTTTCATATGCCCGGCGAATACGAACCGCATGACGGCTGCATTATCGTGTGGCCGCAGCGTCCGGGCTCCTGGAGCTTTGGCGCAGTTGCGGCCTGCGAAGCGTTTACGGCTGTGATTAAGGCGATTGCGGCGAGCGAAAAGGTTTATGTTATCTGCGGTGCTAAGCACTTTGCCGTGGCACAGGAATATCTTGCAGATGTTGATAACGTTGAGCTGGTCGCTATGGAAACAGACGACAGCTGGGCGCGTGATATCGGTCCGACGTTTGTTGTGCGCGACGGCGCGCAGGGACGTGAGCTGCGCGGTGTGAACTGGCGCTTTAACGCCTGGGGCGGCGAGGTAGACGGCCTGTATCCCGATTATGAGCAGGACGATGCTTTTGCGGAAAAGTTTGCGGAGCATTGTGGTGCTGCGCTGTACGATGCTGCTCCTTTTGTGCTGGAGGGCGGTTCTATTCACTGCGACGGTGAAGGAACGGCACTGGTAACAGAGGCCTGCCTGCTTAGTGCAGGACGTAATCCCGACCTTTCCCAAGAGCAGATTGAGCAAAAGCTTAAGACTTACCTGGGCGTGGAAAAGGTTCTGTGGATTCCGCGCGGTATTTATAACGATGAAACAAACGAGCATGTAGATAATGTCTGTGCCTTTATCCGTCCGGGTGAGGTGGTGCTGGCGTGGACAGATAACGAAGCTGATCCGCAGTATGCTTTGAGCAAGGCCAGCCTGGATGCTTTGGAGCAGCTGACGGATGCTAAAGGACGCAAAATCATCGTGCATAAGCTGCCTGTGCCTGCGGTGCCGGTGTGCATCACAGAGGACGAGGTAGCAGGCTTCGACTTTGTTGAAGGCGAGGATATGCGCGAGGCCGGTGAACGTCTGGCGGCTTCGTATGTAAACTTTTATTTCAGTAATGACAGTGTTGTAGTGCCTGCCTTTGGCGGTGAGAATGCGGCAAGCGATGCGCAGGCTGCAGAAATTCTTGCCAAGCTCTGTCCTGAGCGTAAGGTAGTACAGATACCGGCGCGGGCAATTTTGACCGGCGGCGGTAATATTCACTGCATTACACAGCAAATTCCGAAGGGAGTGTGCTTATGAGCAAGGTAAAGGTGGCAGCAGTGCAGATGCGCTGTGCGCCGACCGTAGAAGAAAATTTGCAGCACGCTGAGGCACTGGTGCGCGAAGCTGCAGCGAACGGCGCGCAGATTATTCTGCTGCCGGAGCTGTGGGAGCGTCCGTATTTCTGTCAGCAGCGTCGCTATGATTTCTATCAGTATGCACTGCCTACGGAAGAAAATCCTGCGGTGCAGATGGGCAAGCGTTTGGCGAAGGAGCTGAATATCGTTCTGCCTATCAGCTTTTTTGAGCGTGATGTCAACGAATTATATAATTCCATCGCTTGCATTGATGCTGACGGTGAGATTTTAGGTGTTTATCGCAAAACCCATATTCCTGACGACCATTTTTATCAGGAAAAATTTTACTTTAAACCCGGTAACAGCGGCTTTACGGTATTCAATACCAAGTATGGCCGTGTTGGTATCGGTATCTGCTGGGATCAGTGGTTTCCTGAGACAGCACGCTGCCTGGCGCTGAACGGAGCAGAGCTTTTGTTCTATCCTACGGCGATTGGCTCCGAGCCTATCTTAGACTGCGACAGCATGCCGCATTGGCGCCGTGTTATGCAAGGCCATAGCGCAGCTAACCTGATGCCTGTGGTAGCAGCAAACCGCATTGGTCTGGAAACTGTGGAGCCCTGCGAAGGCAATGCAGGCCAACAGTCCTCCTTGCTGTTCTACGGATCTTCCTTCATGACCGACGGTACCGGTGCGCTTGTGCAGGATGCATCGCGTGATCAGGAAGAAATTCTTTATGCGGAGTATGATCTGGCAGCCTTGGCTGAGGACAGACTGAGCTGGGGACTGTTCCGCGACCGCAGACCGGAATGCTACGGAAAAATTGCCGGCAAGTAAATATTATAAAGATATTTTATAATTACACGAAAAAAGCAAGTGCTACGCTTCAGTACATTACTGAAGCAGGCACTTGCTTTTTGCATTACTGAGACTATTCTTTAAGGATTTCGGAATATGTCAGAAGTGTTGTATTTCGTAATTCTTTGGCATGGAGAATACATTCCTTGGTAAAACCGGATTTTGAAAAAATAAAATAATGAAGATTAGTATATGGCAGCAGTAAGGCACGTTCTGTTAAAGTGTTAAGCACTTGTACATCTACTTTTTCTTTGCGCCATTTGCATTCGCAGACAATAGCTGTTGTTTCATCGGTTGCAACGATATCAATTTCTTCCTGACGTTTTAATTTGGGATTTGTGCCCCACCAGCGACCTATTTGTTGAAACGGTAATGGTAGCATATCATATACTTGCCAGAGATAATCTTGGCATATTTGTTCAAAAATATGGCCCATATAGGTGTTAAGCTGTGGTTCAATATTGTTCCAGGCAGCTATACTCTTGTTACGTTGAATCAGCAGATTGTTAGCGGGAATAAAGCGATACCAAAAATTAAACATGCCATCCCGAATAGAATAGATGACCTTACGCTTACTTTTTTCGCCGATGGGATTTTCTCGGCATACAATGCCTAGTTCGATAAGCTTATCAACATAGATTGCCAATTTACTGCTATTAACGCCAACCTTAGAGGATATCTCCGAGCTTTTAGAACTTCCTGTTGCAATAGCACGTATGATAGCGTTATAGATTGCCGGTTCACGCAATTCCTGCTTTAACAGGTTTTCAGGTTCTTCATAGAGATAACCGCTAGGGGTAAGAAAGTTATTGATAATATTTTCTTTGATTGAAAGACTATCGTTGAAAAATTTCATGTATTGGGGAATGCCACCGGTAATACCATAAACCAGTGCTAAATCTTCCTGCGAAAAATGCTTATAGTAATCTTTGTATTCAAAAAAATTAAAAGGCTTGATTTCTAATTGGGCTGTACGTCTACCGTAGAGAGGACTTTGATATCCAAGCACTTGATGTTCCATGAATGACATAGAAGAACCGCAGAGGATTATGTAAAGTTTGCTGCTTTTACTGTATTTATCTATAAGTTTTTGAAGAATAGAAGAAATTGGATTGTAGGCCTTGGCCAAATAGGGATATTCATCGATAACCAAAACCAGCTGTTTCGTCTGCGCCTGTAAAAAAATCTCGTTTAAGGCATCCTCGTAATTTTGGTAAAGAGGAGAATTATAGAGAGAATGATTAGTGAAAGCACCAATGCTTTTACTGAAAGCTTCGAGATTATCCTTGGCAGTACTTTCTGTTGCTGTAAAATATACAGTGGGTTTATCTTTGATGAATTGATTGATAAGTGTTGTTTTGCCTACACGCCTACGTCCCCAGATGATGATACACTGGAAATCATTATTGGCATAAAGACGTGACATCTGTTTTAACTCTGCGCTTCGTCCTATAAACATAATATCCTCCAAATTTGACAAATTATAATTAACTTAATCACGATTAACTTAATTATAATTAAGTTAATCGAATTTAGCAAGTGCGATTTTTGCTTTATCCGATATTGAGCTCGTGCTTGAGAGCATCCTGTAAAATTTTGGAGAAGTTCAGCTTTTTGGCAATCGCCGCATCATTTAACCATTTAGGGATGGTGAGAGTTTTTTTGACTATCTCATCCTCCCACCTTATCATCAGGTAGATACGTAATCGTTATGCCATAGATAACAATTGTGCAGATTACCAGACAGATAGCCAGCGGGATGAGCAACTTCAGCCAGGGAATTTCCTGCTGCAGATACTTGCGGCAGTAGCGCCAAAAGCAGGTAAGCGTAAAGAGGTTAAAGATGCTGCCTAAAATGAGCATTGTCCAGACGCTTTTGGCGAGCGGCAGATAGGATAGGCTGAGGTTAATCGCCGCAAGCATAGGCATAGCGGTCATGGTGTTGTAGATTTTGCCGTCTGCTATGGCAAAGCTGGCGGTGAGAACGACGCTGCCTAAAATCAGCGGCAGCAATGAGGCATATATGAGGGTGTTATTGCTAAAATTATATTGCTGTAGCCTGTTGCGCCAGAGAAAACGCCCGAAGAGCTTGTAAAGAATAAATGCATAAAGTGTTGTCAAAATAGCGCTGGCAAGAGTATCCATGCCGCCGAAGCCGATGAAAGCAACAAGAAAATGAATTACAAAAAAGCCCAATGCTCCCAAAAAGAAGAAGAGCTGATTATAGAGCCAGTACCAAAAGGCTAATGGCAGAAAAGTACGCATGGCAGAACCTCCTCACATAATGTATTAAGCAAATTTATTGGTCACTTTTATTATAATATGATTGAGAGGAAAATGCTATGCTTTTGCCTCGGGATAATTTAGGTGGTGATGCCCTGTGCTGGATATAAAAAGCGTTCTGCCGCTTGGGGCAGAACGCTCAGAGGTTAACAGAAGCAGGCTTATACAAGTCCTAACCATTTCCAGTAGGTCATACCAAGCAGCATAATCAGGCTGAAGCCGATGATGGTCAGCGGGATGCCGCAACGGACGAAGTCACGCACTTCGAAGGTATTGGTGCCGTAGGCAATCATGTTCTGTGGCGCGTTGACCGGTAAAATAAAGCCGAAGCTTACGACATATTGCAGAATCATCGTCATACCGATAACGTTAACGCCCGGTGTTTTGAGCTGCTGCAGTACGGAGATGATGATAGGTATAATAGCGGCGGCAAGGCCTGTAGCGCTGGCGAAGCCCATGTGCACGATGATCAGGAACAGCGCCATAATTGCTAGTACCATAATGGTGGTAGAATTGGACAGGTCAAAGGTGTTGACGATAACGTTGGCCAGCCAGGTAGCTGCTTTGGTGGACAGCAGAGCGTTGCCCAGGGAAATGCCTACACCGAAGAGAACAACAGTGCCCCAGTTGATTTTATGGACAACCTCTTCCCATTGCATAACACCGATTTTTGGCAGCATCAAAAGGCTGATGGCAACAATGGTGCTGGTGGAGGTATCGATAACGTGCAGCTTCTTTTCTGTCGTCCATAAAACGAGCAGGCAGACGGAGATGCATAAAAGCTTAATTTCATCCTTGGTGATTTTGCCCATATCATGCAAAAGCTTTTTGACTGTCTGCTGACCGCCGGGGATTTCGTCAATTTCCGGCGGCATTAAAAACATCATAACATGATACAGGGCAAAGCTCATGAGTACGGCAAAGGGAGCAGCGGCGATGAACCAGTCCAGCCAGGAAATATCTACTCCCAACTGGGAGCGGATGAAGTTGATGGCTACCATGTTTTGCGCGGCAGCCGTCTTGATACCGACGTTCCAGACACTGTCGACCTGAGCTACGGTAATCATCAGCATACCGGCGAAGCGGCTTTTGAGCGGTACGCCGAAAGCGCTGATCATACCGAGAACAATAGGTACAAGGCAGGCAACGCGGGCTGTGGTGCTTGGTACAAAGAAGCTGAGGATAAAGCCGCAGCAGATAACGCCGATGACAACACGGTTGGCTTTAGCGCCTAGCTTAGATAAAATGACGAGAGCGATACGCTTATCAAGCCCGGTTTTTGTCATAGCGGTGGCTAAAAACATGGCGGCGGCAACAAGGCAGAAGGCCGTGGTGGAAAAACCCTTGAGGCCAATACCAAGGCCTGCGGCGGTACCGAAAATTTTACCGGTTGCAGGGTTAGGCGCAAAGCCTATAAGTACTGCCATGAGTGCGATGATAACACTGGCACTGACAGGATAGGAGATTGCTGTTGTAGCCCAGACGATGACGGAGAAGACCATGATGCCGAGCATCCTTTGTCCGGCGATTGAAAGGCCGTCTGGCGTAGGGCAGGCGATGATGCCTAGAAGAACGATAAGCGCGATGTAAAAGCCGTACTTTTTGAAGAATCCTTCCGGCTTTGGTGTAGTGATTCTTTTTTCTTCTTCCATAATTAAAACCCCTCTCAATAAAAAATATGGAAAAACACGAAAGCCCGATTTGTCGTCTGCATTGACAAATCGGGCTTAACTATATCTACAGTATAGCGCTTTTGGGTGATTATGCAAGAAAAATTCTTGCGAGGGATAACATTTATGTGTAATTGTAATAAGCTTTACAATTATTCCTCAACGTAGTTGTTGGCTTTATCATAAAGCTCAGCAACATCTTTGGAGGGACCGCCACTAAGCAGGGAAACGATGACACCTGCTACAAGGCTGGCAAAAAAGCCGGGAATAATTTCGTAGATGCCGGTGGAAGCAGCCATAGTCAGGTACCAGCCGATATCAACAACAGCACCGACGATGATGCAGGCTACTGCACCCTGGAAGGTGAAGCCGCGCCAGAAAAGGCTGAGCATGATAGCAGAGCCGAAGGCTGCACCGAATACGCCCCAGGCGTTGGCAACCAGCTCCATAATGCTGCCGGCACGCGGGGAATCGGCAATAAGCAGAGCAACGAAGGAGATAACGAGTACGACGATGCGGCCTGCCCAAAGCATTTCCTTGTCACCGGACTGGTATTTGCGGATTACAGGCTTATAAACGTCGCTGGCAAAGGCAGAAGCGGAAGCGAGCAGCTGGCTGGAAGCAGTACTCATGGAAGCAGCCAATACGCCGGAAAGGAGGATGCCGCTCATCAGAGCCGGGAAAATGCTGCGAACCATGGCGATGAATACCAGAGAATTTTGGTTGATGTTTTCATCCATACCCAGATACATACGGCCAACAACGCCTACCATAGTAGCGAAGAAGCAGATGAGGGCAGTCCAGCTGATAGCGATAACAGCGGATTTCTTCATTTCCTTTTGGGATTTGAGGGACATGAAGCGGATGATGATATGCGGCATACCGAAGTAGCCCAGGCCCCAGCCGAAGCCGGAGATGATATCAGAGGTTTTGGCAACCGGATTCCAGTAATCGGGAGGAATGCCGGCAACAGCCTGCGGATTGATTAAGGATACTGCGAAGATAGGTGCAATCAACAGAGAACCAAGAATCATCAGGCCCTGATAGAAGTCGGTCCAGCAAACAGCGGAGAAGCCACCTAAGAAGGTGTAGCCGATGATGATAAAGGCTGCCACATACATGGTGTAGGTCTGGTCAATGCCGATAACGGTGTTGAACAGAGTACCGCAAGCCTTGATGCTGGATGCGGAATAAATAGTGTAGGCAATAAGGAAGACGATTGCACAGATTACCTGCAGCACATGGGACTTAGATAAAAAGCGGTTGCTGAGGTACTGCGGAATAGTGATGGCATCGTTGGCCACAATGGAAAAACGACGCAGGCGCGGAGCCTGGAAAATCCAGCTTAAGGAATAGCCGGTGAGCAGGCCGATACTGATCCAGGCCTGACCTAGACCAAGAGCATAAATAGATGTCGGCAAGCCCATGAGCACCCAGGCACTCATATCCGAAGCACCGGCAGAAAGCGCAGTTACCCAAGGTCCCATCTGACGACCGCCGAGGAAGTAGGTCTTTTCACCACCCTGACGATTTTTATAGAAGAACCAGATACCGATTGATAACATGAATAGCAGGTAGACGATGAAGACTACCATTTCCGTATAATTCACGAACACCCCTCCAAAATTTAAGAATAGATAACATTATTATACACTTAATCTTTGTGCTACTGCAAGCAAATAATAAAAATAAAGTGCTTAATCTGCAGCGGACAGTGTTTTGAGGACTAATCCGAACACTGCTTGCTGCTGATTACGCACTGAAAGTTCACCATGTAAAATAAGTATAAACTGTAAAGATAGTCAAAATGATTATTTCACACAGAAGTACAGGCTTAAGCGTTTTGAAAAAGTTGGCTTTGAAATAATCGACAGTGATGACAAGACACATATGCGTCGGTGTGAGCATCTGTCCGGCAATACCGAAGGCCATGGCAACGCCGGCCAGGTTCAGGCTGCCTGTCTGCATAGCGGCGACAATGGGCATAACGATGGCCACGTGTCCTTGCGACATACCTGTAAGCACGCCGATGATGAAGCTGACGCAGGCGATGATAACAGGCACCGGCAGCGGAGAGCTTTGGAAGGCTGCAACGATTTCCTGCAGCACGTGGGTGACGGTCAGAATCTGAATGAAGTAGAGAATGCAGAGCACATTGAGAAACATTTTGATGTCCAACGCACCGATAACGACATCCTTGAGACCGACCTCACGCTTAGTAAAGCGCAGTACCAGAAAGAGGCAGGCTGTGACCAGGCCCATGCCGGCAGAGGCGTTGAAGCCGCAGAAGACTACCAAAATAAAGGTGATGATGACAGGCGAAAGCGCCAGCCACAAATCCTGCATTCCCTGACTGTCATTGGCAATTGTTTCGGTACGGCTGTTATCCGCTTTAATGGGGCGAATGAGGACGAACCAGCCGGCGGAGAAGGCCAGTACGGTAAGCCAGGCCAGATGCAGGATGAATTCACTGTAGCTGACGCCGGCGATGTTGCAGGCCATAATCATACCGGGGATAATCGGACTGGAAAATTCAAAGATGTGACGGAACCAGAAGTTGATGGCTGCCTTGTGCTCCTGTTCGATAGGCAGATTTTTGCTGGCCTCCTCTACAATAGGAGCCGAAAAGCGCGCGCCGCCCAGTGACGGCAGCAAGCCTAAGAAGGCAGGCATCACGGCCAGGGTTACTTTGGCGCTGGAAAAGATGCGCTGCAGCGCCTGCACCATACCTGCCAGAGCACCGCTGGTGCGCAGCTCGATTTCCAGGCACATGACAAAATAAAGGGCAAAAAGGATATCATAGGTACGCGGCATTGTTAAGGTTTCACGTAAGGCCTGCACCAGATACGGCAGCTCCGGTGCTTTCATCAGCCAGATAAAAATACCGCTGGTGAGCATACAGGGGCCGATGGGAATGTGACGCCGCAGCATGAGGATAATCATGAGCATGGCGATTGTAAGCAGAAGAAATATATTCATAAACAGTTTTTCCTTTCGAGTACAGAAATGAGGCAAGTAGCAAAGAATTGCCGATGATGTTTATTTATTATACACCCTGCCACAAAAAATTCATAATAAAACTGTAAAAATTATTAGTTTGGGAGATAAATAATGCTATAATGTAAGCAGAGATACAGAAACGGAGGTCAGGTTATGCAGATAGAAAGATTAAGGCTGAAGAATTTCCGTTGTTACGATGAGCTTGATATTGATTTTGAACCTAGGCTGACAGTTATTGTAGGTGAAAACGGCAAGGGCAAGACGGCGATTTTTGATGCGCTGGCAATTGCTCTGGAGCCTTACCTGCGCAGCTTTGATGCCAGTGGCAGGCAAATTACTCCCCAGGATGTGCGGCGTGTGCCTGTTTATAAAAAGGATATGCGTCATATTGATGGTATGGAATGCCATTATCCGGTAGAAATTAAGCTGGAGGGTGAGGTTTACGGCAAAAAGCTTACCTGTACCCGCCGCCTGCTGGAGGGCAATGTGCCCGAGGATGATGCTAATGAGCTGTGCGAGCGTGGTTGCGCATTGGCGCACGATGCTAAGGAGAACGGCAACAGGCTGCTGCCGGTGCTGGCCTATTACGGTACTCAGCGCATTTGGGTAGATAGCAAGCTGATGACGAATTTTCACAAGTCGCTGACAGAACGCAATGTAGGCTACGAGGAATGCCTGGAGCCGTCTTCTTCCTATAGCACCTTTGGCAAATGGTTTGAGTACGTTACCAAATGTGCGCAGACAGAGCAGCAGTACAGCGCAGAGGTGAAGCGCAATGTGATGCTGAAGAATGCTATTCAGAACGCTGTAGACGTGTGTCTGGAAAGCACAGGTCTGCGTGATTTGTATTATAATTATCGCCTGAAATGCTTTGTTGTCAGTCATCCCGATATGGGTGAGATGGTGGTAGATGAATTGAGCGACGGCTTCCGCAGCATTATCAGTATGGTGGCTGATCTGGCTTATCGCATGGCACGTCTGAATCCGCAGCTGCGTGAGGATGCGGTAACCAAGACACCTGGCCTTGTATTGATTGATGAGGTAGAAATGCATTTGCATCCTCTGTGGCAGCAGACGGTGCTGCTTGATTTGCAGAAAACCTTCCCGATGGTGCAGTTTGTTGTTACTACGCATAGTCCGCAGGTGCTTAGTAGCGTGCCGGCCGAGAGCATCCGCGTGCTGGCCTGGGGCAAGCAGTTTGAAGGAGTGCGTCACGTAGATTTTTCTTTAGGAGCCAACAGCTATCAGCTGCTGCAGGATATCCAGAATGTGAGCCCGCGTCCGCAAGCTCTGCCGATTGTGCAGGATTTAAAGCGTTATCTGCAGCTGGTGAGCGAGGATGCCTGGGATACGCCGGAGGCTTTGGAGCTGCGCAAAAAGCTGGATAAATGGTCTAAAGGCAAGGAGCCTGCTCTGCTGCGTGCGGATATGGATATCCGTATGCGTCAGTTCCGCAGGAGGCGCTCATGAAACGTGTTTATAAAAGCAAGGAAGAGCCGGAGATGCTTAGGCAGTATCGCCTGCGTAATCCCGAGGAAACCTGGGAGCATTTCCGTCGTCGTTGCCGCAAGGGCTACAAACAGGTGCGGGAAGCAATCTTGCGTGACCAGCACGGCCTTTGCGCCTATTGTGAGGTAGGCATTAAGCTGGCGGAGGAGGAAGGCGAGGTTGACGACTTCCGCGTAGAGCATTTTTATCCGAAAAATGCCACGCAGGAGCATGGACACAACTATCATCTGGATTGGCGCAATCTGTTGGGCGTGTGCCATGGCGGCAGTCAGCCCTACGTGCCTGATCCCGAGTGGCGCTATTCCAGCCAGAAGCGTGACCGAAGCTGCGATGTGCCCAAGGGTGGGCGCGAAATTACAAACTATATTCTCAATCCGCTGAAGATTCCCGGCAAAATCCGCCTGTTCCGTTATGCGGAGCATAGCGGGCGGATGTATGTAGACGAAGATACCTGCCCGAAGGAGCTGCAAAACAAGGCGCGCAGCACTATCCGCGAGCTGAACTTGAACGCGCCGCGTTTGATGCGCATGCGCCGAGAGGTTATCCATACGCTGGAGGACCAGATAAGTGAGGAGCTGAGCAAGGGCCGAGATCTGGATGAAGTACTGGAAATGCTGGCAACTATCTGTCTGCTGCCTGATTATAATGGCGTGACGCTGCCGTTCTTTTCTGTTATCCGTTGGTATCTGGGGGAGGCGGCGGAAGAAGTTATCCGTTCAAGTGGTGCTAAGCTGTAGAGTTTAAATCCTGTCTGCAATGCAGGCAGGATTTTTTTGTTGGATGAAGAATAATATAAAATGGTTCTTGAACAATGAAATTTTGCTAAATACAATGTAAAAAAGGAGTATAGACAAATGCAAGTTACGAATAAGGCTTTTAAGGCTTACGATGTACGCGGCGTTTACCCTACAGAGGTTAATGAGGAAATGGCTTACCGTATGGGACGCATTTTTTCAGCAATGTTTGCTGCAGAAACTGTTGTTGTCGGTCATGATATCCGCCTGAGCGGCAGAGCATTGGTTGATGCGCTGACAGAAGGCCTGCGCCATGGCGGCACCAGGGTTATTGATATCGGTCAGTGTGGTACGGAAATGATTTATTTTGCTACCGCGCATCTGAAAGCAGATGGCGGTATTATGGTTACTGCCAGCCATAATCCTAAGGAATACAATGGCATGAAGCTAGTGCGTCGTGATGCGCGTCCTGTTTCCAGCGATACCGGTCTGAAGGAAATTGGCGAGATGGTTGCGACTACTAAGGAGTTTGCGCATCAGGTGGTAGCAGGCAAGACTATGGGTGCTTTGGAGCAGCTGGATATTATGCCTGCTTATATTGAGCATTTGCTGACCTACGTTGATACGAGTGTGCTCAAACCGATGAAGATTGTTGCTAACCCCGGCAACGGCGGTGCTGGCCCGATTTTAAAGGAGCTGGCAAAGCATCTACCGTTTGAATTTATTACACTGAACGAAACGCCGGACGGCACCTTCCCAAATGGTGTACCGAACCCGCTGCTGCTGCCCAACCGTGAGGCTACAGCGAAGGTTGTGCGTGAGAGTGGTGCTGATCTGGGTATTGCCTGGGACGGTGATTTCGACCGCTGCTTCCTTTTTGATGAGAAGGCAGATTTTATCGAGGGCTATTACATTGTCGGCCTGCTGGCAGAGGTTTTCCTGCACAAGGAGCCGGGCGCAAAGATTATGTTCGACCCGCGCCTGACCTGGAATACCGAAGCTATTTTACAGCGTGACGGCGGTGTGCCTGTGCGCTGCAAGAGCGGCCATGCCTTTATGAAGGAATGCATGCGTAATAACGACGTTCTGTACGGCGGCGAAATGAGCGCGCATCATTATTTCCGCGATTTTTCCTGCTGCGACAGCGGCATGATTCCCTGGCTGCTGGTAACTGAGCTGATGTGCCGCAGCGGCAAAAAGCTCAGCGAGCTGGTAGGCGAGCGCGTTGCTATGTATCCCTGCAGCGGCGAAATCAACCGCAAGGTTGCTGATTCCGCAGCAGTACTGGCGGAGCTGGGTAAAAAATATGCTGACGGCGAGCAGGACCATCTGGACGGATTGAGCGTTGCTTATGATAACTGGCGCTTTAATGTGCGTGTATCCAATACGGAGCCTGTAATGCGCTTGAACGTAGAAACTAAGGGCGATAAGGAGCTGCTGGCGGTGAAGACTGCAGAATTACTGGAAGTTATTGGCGGCGAAGAAGCTTAACTTTCGGCTTGTCTGTGTTTTCCTTAAAGCACTACCTGCAGCGTTGCTGCTGTTCATATATTTCACTTGAGTCTGAAAAGGAGATAAGATAAAATGTTTAAACCTGTACGTAAAGCTGTTATTCCGGCAGCAGGCCTGGGCACACGCTTCCTGCCTGCAACCAAAGCAACTCCGAAGGAGATGCTGCCTATTGTTGATAAACCGACCATTCAATATATTATCGAAGAAGCGCTGGCTTCCGGCATTGAGGACATCCTGATTATTACCGGCCGCAGCAAGCGTGCCATTGAGGACCATTTCGATCGCAGCATTGAGCTGGAGCTGAATCTGGAGGCCAGTGGCAAGACCAAGGAGTTGGAACTGGTACGCAAAATTTCTGATATCCGCATTCACTATATCCGCCAAAAGGAACCGCGTGGACTTGGTCACGCTATTTTGTGCGCTAAGCATTTTGTGGGCGATGAACCCTTTGCTGTACTACTGGGTGACGATGTTGTTGACAGCCAGGTGCCTGCGCTGAAGCAGCTGGTTGATGTTTACGATAAAACAGGTGCCAGCGTTTTAGGTGTGCAGGAGGTGCCGCAGGAGAAGGTATCTGCTTATGGCATTGTTGCCAGCGAACCGACTGAAGAAGCACGCACCTTTAAGGTAAACGATATGGTTGAAAAGCCTGCGGTAGAAGAAGCGCCTTCCCGTCTGGCTGTTTTGGGACGTTATGTAATTACACCGGAAATTTTCCCGATTCTGGAAAAAACCGAGCCTGGTCGCGGCAATGAAATCCAATTGACTGATGCGCTCAAGGTTTTGGCTAAGGAACAGCCGATGTATGCCTATAATTTTGCAGGACGTCGTTATGACGTGGGCGATAAACAGGGCTTTTTGGAGGCGACTGTAGAAATGGCGCTGAAGCGTCCTGACCTGCGTGACAAGTTCCTGGAATATCTGCAGGGAATAGTTGCCAAGGAGAGCAAGTAAGCGATGAATATTCTTGTTACCGGCGGAGCAGGTTATATTGGCTCCCATGTAGTGGAGGAGCTGCAAAAAAGCGGTTTTACTCCTATTGTTTATGATAATTTTTCTACCGGCCATGAGGCGGCAGTACCTGACGAGGTGCAGCTGGTAGAAGGCGATATCCATGATGTACGCTTTGCCAAGCATATTATGGAGCAGTTTAAAATTGATGCGGTAATCCATTTTGCCGCCAGCAGTCTGGTAGGCGAATCAATGACCGACCCGGCCAAATATTATTTTAATAATGTTGAAGGCAGCCTGCATCTTCTGGAGGCTATGCGTGGCGCAGGCGTTGACCGCATGGTATTTTCTTCTACCGCTGCTGTTTACGGCGAGCCGGAAGCAGTGCCGATTACTGAAGACAGCCGTCTGGCTCCGACCAATGTTTACGGCCGTACTAAGCTGGCGATTGAAGGCATGCTGGCAGATTATGATCATGCCTATGATATGCGTTATGTAGCGTTGCGTTATTTTAACGCTGCCGGTGCTTCTCCGACGCGCGATATCGGCGAGGATCACAGCCCCGAAAGCCATCTTATTCCGCTGATTCTGAAAACAGCGCAGGGCGTGCGCAAGCAGGTTTCTATCTTCGGTACCGATTATCCGACGGCTGATGGTACCTGCGTGCGTGACTATATCCATGTCTGCGATTTGGCGAAGGCGCATGTGCTGGCGCTCAAGCATCTTTTGAGCGGCGGCAGCAGCCGTGTATATAACTTAGGCAGTGAAAACGGCTTCAGTGTACGCCAGATGATTGACAGCGCCAAAAAGGTTACCGGCGTTGACTTCCCCGTTGTGGAGGAGGAGCGTCGTGCCGGTGATCCCGCAGTGCTCATTGCTTCCTCAGCTAAAATCCGTGAGGAGCTTGGCTGGGAGCCGCAGCACAGCAGTGTTGATGAGGTTATCAGTACCGCCTGGAAGTGGCACAAGGGCCATCCGCATGGCTATTGCGGCTGAAAGTAAATAAGTGCATATAAAAAACCGGTTTCCCTGGCGTTTAAGCCAGCAGGAAACCGGTTTTGCTTTGTGCGAAGAAAGCTTTCCTTAACAGCAACTGTCTAAACGAAGCAATAAAATTGCATAGCAGTCCATTTATTTACGTTTGTTGAGAAATTTGCCTATGTCAAAGTGCTTACCTGCCAGCAGGCTGTCTATGCGTGCAGTGACAACCTCATTGTTGCTGAGCTGACGTGCCTTAATCAGTGAGATGCGGATGGCGGGCGTGATGAATTCCTGACCCCAGTCATCGATGATGCCACAGGCGATGCCACGTGGCAAATCGAAGATGGATTCCAGGGCAGCGCAGATAATGGCATCACTCTGGCCGGGATGCGTGTTGAGATAGCGCAGCGGTACCAGCAGGTCGTTTTGTTCTACGCAGTAGCGCGGCAGGTCTGCTTCAATTTGCCGCAGCACACGCTCGGAGCGCCCTTCACCCTCGTAGGAAAGCAGGTAGGGGAACAGAGGTGTTTCATCCGGATGTGCCAGCCAAAAATCAAAAAGCCTTGGCCATACGTCTATATCCAGCTCTACTGCCAGATTGCACAGCTGATAATCAAGCTTATCGTCCTTGATTAAGTCGCTGTCAATTTCTGGCTGCCAGTCCTTACTGTAGATGATTTTTTCGCAGGCTGCAATCTGCTCCTGACATTGGTTGAAGGTCAGCTGCATATGATTCTGCTCTTTGCAAAGGTCCTGCAGTGCTGTAACGTAGCTGATTAAATCAAGCACGTCCTCAGGCTTGCTGATATGCGCTTCAGCCTGGTCAAGCAGACAGGTAAGCAGTTTGTTCAGATGAATGTCGCTGATATTGAACTGCTCTTCAATCACCTCTGCCGGGAAGTGGTTAAGCATAATCAGATAATTGCCTACGATGAAAATAGCGCTTTTATAATTCTCGTAGCTGAGCGGCTTGGTCACCTGCTCTTCCAAATGTGTTTCGCGGATGAATTTTACGGAGAGCGGCGGATACTCTACGTCGATATCAGGTCCGTTTTGCAGCAGCCAGAGGCGTTCTTCCTCATCGCGGCAGTGGCAGTCGATAATGCTGAAAACCTTACCCCAGCCGCTGGTGCAGCGGATAAGCTCCCAAATAGCGTTTTGCGGGTTAAAGTTGGTTATGCGGCAGGAATATAAAAAGGCGAAGGTAAATTCTTCGCAGTGTGCTATGCGCAGCAAATCCTGCCAAAGCTCCTGATCCTGATGACAGATTTTTTCCATGCCGTACATGCCGAAAATCAAGATGGCAAATTTTACCTGCTCACGTCCATCTGCGTTGTAGAAAAAGCGGCGCGCCAGGTCATAGGCTACGGCGTTAATGTCATTTTGGTCTAAGGCTTCAATAAAGGGGTCGCAATATTCCGCAAAGGCCATGCCCTTCAGCTCATTGTACAGTCTGCTGCGTTGTTGGGTTGTAGGCTCCTGCATATAAGATTGCAGCAGCTTGAGCAGCACGCTGGCGGAATTGGGATTGGGCAGGTTGCCCATTGTATAGTGAAAGGCATCTTCGGAGCCGAGGGGACGGGGAATAGTGGCGTAGCGGTCATCGCACAGGTCAGTAGCCGTAAAGCGGCCATGCTCGTCCAGATGGCTGTTTACGAATTGATAGATTGTCTGTTTCATGTGCTCACCTCGTGATAAAAATATGTCTTGCAGCAAATAATGCTGTTCTTAAAAAAGCAAAGAATAACTATATCATAACATAGAGCAAAAATAATGACCAGCAAAAAAAGCAAGACTGCTGTAGTGGCGGAAATCCGCCACGGCAGCAGCCTTAATTTTAAGCGTATATAATTTTACATTTGGGTTTTGATTTCCAACAGGCAGTCGCCGCTTTCTACGCGTTCGCCTGCAGCTACATGGATAGCGCTGACGATACCGGAAATCGGTGCCGAAAGCGTGGTTTCCATCTTCATAGCTTCGGTAACAATCAGCGGAGTGCCTTTGGTAACGGACTGGCCTTTTTCTACCAACACCTTGACTACGGAGCCGGAAAGAGAAGCGCCGATTTCGCCCATGTTGCCCTTTTCTGCTTTTTTGCGGGTAACAGTGGTGGTTTTGGCATTGCGGTCCTTGATTTCGATTTCACGCGGCAGGCCGTTGAATTCGAAGAAGACGGTGCGCATACCGGCAGCGTTGGCTTCGGAGATGTGGTCCAGCTTGATAACGAGCACTTTGCCCTGTTCAATCTCAACCTTGATAACCTCGCCAGGAGTCATGCCGAAGAAGAAGGTGGGGGTATCGAGAACTGATACATCACCGAATTGATTGTAACGGTTTACCCAGTCGGTGAATACCTTCGGATAGAGGCAGTAAGCGCTCACTGCTTCGTCCGTAGTAGGTGCTTCCAGCTCTTTGAGCTTAGCGCGTACATCCTCAAAATCTACCGGCGGCAGTACAGCGCCCGGACGCTCGCTGATAGGTGCGCGTCCTTTGAGCACCAGCTTCTGCAGCTTTTCGGGGAAGCCCTGGTACGGAGTGCCGATGCGTCCTTCAAAGAATTCTACAACGGAGGCCGGGAAGTCCAGAATATCGCCCTTAGCGTAAACATCTTCCTCGGTCAGGTCGTTCTGCACCATGAAGAGTGCCATGTCACCGACAACCTTTGAGGACGGAGTAACCTTGATTAAATCGCCGAACATCATGGATACGCGGTGATACATATCCTTGATTTCCTCCCAGCGATGGATGAGGCCCAGAGCCTGAGCCTGCTGTTTGAGGTTGGTATATTGTCCGCCGGGCATTTCGTGTACGTAAACTTCGGGGTTGGGGAAGTTTTCGGTTCTGTCGGCAGCCTTGTAGTAGGGGCGCACGGTTTCCCAATAACGGGACAGCTCGTTCATAGCGTCTACATCCAGACGCGGTTGGCGCGGATGGCCGCTGAGAGCGTAGTACAGGCTGCTGCCGCTTGGCTGGGAGGTACCGCTGCTCATAGCGCTCATAGCGGTATCTACGATATCAACGCCGGCATCAATTGCACGCGCATAGGTGTAGATAGCGTTGCCGCTGCCCTCGTGGGTGTGCAGATGGATAGGTACGTTGACATAGGATTTGAGGCTGCTTACAAGGCGGTAAGCTGCTTCCGGCTTCAACAGGCCTGCCATATCCTTGATGGCAATGATGTTGGCACCGGCTTTTTCCAGCTCTTTAGCCATATTGATGTAGTAATGTAAATCGTATTTATCGCGGTTGGGGTCGAGAATATCGCCTGTGTAGCACAGTGCTGCCTCTGCTACCTTACCGCATTCGCGGACGGTGTCAATCGACAGGCGCATATTGTCCAGACCGTTAAGGCTGTCGAAGATACGGAAAACGTCGATACCGTTTTTGGCTGCCAGCTTGATGAACTGCTTAACAACATTATCCGGATAGCTGGTGTAGCCTACAGCGTTGGCACCGCGCAGCAGCATCTGGAAGAGAATGTTCGGTGCAGCCTGACGGAACTGTGCCAGACGCTGCCAGGGGCTTTCGTCAAGGAAGCGATAGGCTACGTCAAAGGTAGCGCCGCCCCAGCATTCAAAGGAGAAAAGTCCGGGCAGCTTGCCGGCGGTGTCGCGCATAACGCGCAGCATATCGGCAGTACGCAGACGGGTGGCGAAGAGGGACTGATGCGCATCACGGAAGGTGGTGTCTGTGAGCAGAACCTCCTGCTGTGCTAGTACCCATTCAGCCAGACCTTCAGGTCCGCGGGTATCAAGAACGTGCTTAGCACCCAGCGCCAGAATACCGTTGTAGGGCTTAGGCATATTCAGCGGCGCAAAGTCCGGTTTCGGCTGTACGCCGACGTTGGAATAACCGTTGACGGTAATGTCAGCGATGTAGTTCAGTAGCTTGTTGCCGCGGTCCAAGGTTTTTTGGAAGACAAACAGCTCCGGGGTATTGTCAACAAAGTCGGTTGTGTAATCGCCCTTGATGAAGTGCGGATTTTGCAGTACGTTTTCCAAAAACTGGATATTAGTTTTGACGCCGCGGATGCGGAATTCTTTTAAGCAGCGCAGCATCTTGGTAATTGCAATTTGGTGCGTGAGGCCCCAGGTAGTAGCCTTAACCAGCAGAGAATCGTAGTACGGAGTGATGACGGAGCCGGTGAAGGCGTTGCCGCCGTCCAGACGGATGCCGAAGCCGCCGCCGCTGCGATAGGTAATCAGCTTGCCGGTATCAGGCATAAAGTTGTTGGCCGGATCCTCGGTGGTAATACGGCATTGGATAGCGTGACCGATGGTGGTCAGCTCATCCTGCTGCGGCAGGGCAATTTCCGGGCCGTGCAGGTTGTAGCCTTCGGCAATTTTGATTTGTGTCTGAACAATGTCGATACCGGTAATCTGTTCGGTAACGGTGTGCTCAACCTGAATACGGGGGTTAACCTCGATGAAATAGAACTTGCCGTCGGGCGTAGCCAAAAATTCTACGGTGCCGGCGCTGATGTAGTCAACATTTTTCATCAGCTTGACAGCAGCGTCGCAGATAGCCTTGCGCTGTTCTACAGGCAGGGCAAAAGCCGGAGCAATTTCAACCAGCTTCTGGTGGCGGCGCTGTACGGAGCAGTCGCGCTCGAACAGATGCATCAAATTGCCATGGGTATCACCGATAATCTGTACTTCGATGTGCTTCGGATTTTGCAGATATTTTTCCAGATATATTTCATCATTGCCAAAGGCTTTTTTAGCTTCACTTTTAGCCATGTCGTAGGCAGTTATAGCCTCTTCGGCGCTGTGAACAACGCGCATACCGCGGCCGCCGCCGCCGTTGACTGCTTTAATGATGATAGGATAGCCGCATTTTTCGCCAAAGGCCAGTACCTCATCGAGGCTGTTTACCGTGCCCTTGCTGCCGGGAATCATGGGGATGCCTGCCAGCTCGGCTTGTTTGCGGGCATTGATTTTGTCGCCGAACATTACAAGGTGCTCCAGACGCGGACCGATGAAAATCAGGCCTTCCTCAGCACAGCGGCGTGCTAAATTACTGTTTTCGGATAAAAAGCCATAACCGGGATGTATGGCATCTACGTCATGCTCCTTGGCTACGCGCAGAATGTCTTCGATATCAAGATAAGCGTCGGTCGGGCTTTTGCCTTCGCCGACCATATAGGCCTCGTCGGCTTTGTTGCGATGCAGGGACAGGGTGTCCTCCTTGGAATATATAGCAACAGTACGGATTCCTAATTCGTTGCAGGCGCGGAAAACACGAATAGCGATTTCGCCGCGGTTAGCAACTAACACTGTATTAATTTTAGGCATAAGCTTGACCTCCTTAGATAGTTACATGCTAATTGTATAGAAAACGGCATGTAAATTCAAGGGATATAACGCATGTATACAAGTATTCTTGCAGGGGACGGGGAGAGTGTTTCAGACTGTTCAGTTACGGCAGATAATAATATTTGTTGCTGCCGCGTCCGCTGACTGCTAAAAGACCGCTGCTAATCATTTCTCTGGCGATAAGATAGGCGCGTGTGCGTTTGACATCCAAAAGCTGTTGTAATTCTGTTTCGGAAATCCTTTGGTGTTGCTTAAGGTATGCTATAACTGTTTGTTGTTGCTTGTCAGGATATTTATAGCTGACAGTTTTTTCTGCTGCAAGATTAAGCTCAGGCGAAGGCTGCGTACGGTTTTTATTAGGCAAAATTATTTTGAAGGTGTGCTGAGTAATATTTATTTGCGGCTTTATGTAACAATCCTTGTAGAGAGCAAAAATGCGTCGGATGCCTGTGCCGTAGGCTTCTATAAAGTTCAGGCGGTGGAAAAGCTCTGCCAGCTTTACGTTGCGTGGCTGAGAAATACCGGCTTGGATATCTTCGAGGGTGAGCTCCGGCAACAATCCTCCTAAAGAAATAAATTCCATACATTCTTTGTTGACGTTGACTATAATACTGCCGCTATAGCTGTAATCCCGATGAATTATGGCGTTGAGCAAGGCTTCACGGATGGCCTCCTGCGGATAGTCCCATCTGTCTATACGCGAAAGACCTGCAAAGGTAGAGCGGTTTTGGTTACATAGCATAAGAAATTCATAGGCTGCTTCCAACTGCTGCAGCAATGAACCGCTAAATTCACGGTGTGCCTGAAATTTAGTATTTTCTCTATCCTCGAAAACAGCTATTTTAATACTGTGCTGGCATTGATCGGATAGCAGTAGTCCCAGGTTGGTATAAAGATTATCTTTCAGATTGATAAGGCCTAAGGCGCTGTATTTGTTTTCACTGAAAGTAATGTCGTTGGCAGAAAATACAGTGTTAGCTGTATTGAATGTCAGTTCTTGCGAGAGGGAGCGCATAGCTTCGAAGGTGTCACCATCTGTTGCTTTGATAAAATAACGGATTTGTTCAGGTGAGGCTGGGACGGAGGATGCACCTTGGCGGACATAGACACCGCTGGGTTTTAGGCCCTTGGATTTAAGATAATAAGGCTTTGCGCTGCCTTCGGCAATTTCTATGGTAATGATACCATCAGAATTTGAGCTGTATTTTATAAACATAGTGATATCCGGAAGGATAGCATCACGGATAGTATTGGTAATTTGTGTATATATCTGGTCAAGATTATCTAAAGGTGCAAGCTTTCCATCATCTTTTAGACCGACTATGATTTTGCCACCATTAGTATTGGCGAAAGCGATAACGCTTTTACAAAGATTGGGGATGGCTTCCTGCTTGAATTCCAGACTTTCGCTTTCATATAGCATCTTATTCACTCCATTCAGTTATATATTCATTATATTCATTATAAGTGAATACACAGTGAATTGCAAGCTGCCTGCCTATGGAAAAATTTACGTTTTATTTCAGCAAACATGCTGACTGCATCGTCAGCTTCACATTTTTTTCGTTTGTTTATTGCTATAAATAGGTATACAATAATACTTATAAAGCATAGCGAGGAGATGAAATGATGAACGATAACAATGATAAAAAACGGCCCTTGACGTATTATTATATGCTGATGCTGGTTTTGATTCTGGTATTCAATTCCGTAATCATGCCCATGTTCTTCAACCCGAAAATGAAGGAGGTTTCCTACAATAATTTTCTTCAGATGGTGGATGAAGGCAAGGTATCTAAGGTAGAAATTACCGATAAGCGTCTGGCGGCTGTTGATAAAAACAACGAAAAGGAAATTTATGTTACCGGCAGGGTGGAGGACCCGGAGCTGGCCAACCGCCTGATGAAGAGTAAGGTAGAATTTACGCAGGTTGTGCCGAAGGAACAAAGTCCGATTGTAACCTTTTTCACCAATTGGGTACTGCCAATTCTGATTTTCTTTGGCTTAGGACAGCTTTTCATGTACTTCATGGGCAAGCGCATGGGCGGTAACGCCATGAGCTTCGGCAAGAGCAATGCCAAGGTCTATGTGGAAGCGCAGACTGGCAAAAGCTTTGCTGATGTAGCAGGTCAGGACGAGGCTAAGGAAGCACTGATGGAGCTGGTGGATTTTCTGCATAATCCTGGCAAGTACAAGGATATCGGTGCTAATATGCCTAAGGGTGCTTTGCTGGTAGGCCCTCCGGGCACTGGCAAAACCTTGCTGGCGCGTGCGGTAGCAGGTGAAGCCAAAGTGCCTTTCTTCAGCATCAGCGGCAGTGAATTTGTGGAAATGTTCGTCGGCATGGGCGCTGCCCGTGTGCGCGATTTGTTCAAGCAGGCGCAGGAAAAGGCTCCCTGCATAGTATTTATCGATGAAATCGATGCCATCGGCAAACGCCGTGATAACGGCCAGTTCGGCGGCAATGATGAACGCGAGCAGACTTTAAACCAGCTGCTGAGTGAAATGGACGGCTTTGACGGCAGCAAGGGCGTAGTTATTCTGGCAGCTACCAACCGTCCGGAATCCTTGGATAAGGCGCTTTTGCGTCCGGGACGTTTTGACCGCCGTATCCCCGTCGAGCTGCCTGATTTGCAGGGACGCGAGGCTATTTTGAAGGTTCATGCACGCAATGTACGTATGGCAGACAATGTTGATTATGGTACGTTGGCGCGGGCGACAGCCGGAGCCAGCGGCGCAGAGCTGGCAAATATTATCAATGAGGGTGCTTTGCGCGCTGTAAAAATGCATCGCAACGTGGTAGAACAGGAAGATCTGGAGGAATCCATTGAAACAGTTATCGCCGGTTACCAGCGTAAGGGTGCAGTAATTTCTCCTGCAGAGAAAAAGGTTATAGCCTACCATGAAATCGGCCATGCGCTTGTGGCTGCTATGCAGAAGCACAGTGCTCCGGTACATAAGATTACTATTATCCCGCGTACTAACGGCGCTTTGGGTTACACCATGCAGATTAGCGAAAATGATAGCGTACTGATGACTAAGGAGGAGCTGTTCAATAAAATTGTGACGATGACCGGCGGCCGCAGTGCTGAGGAGGTTGTTTTCGGCAGCATTACCAGCGGCGCTTCCAATGATATTGAGCAGGCAACCAAGCTGGCACGCAGCATGGTAACGCGTCTGGGTATGACGGAAGAATTTGATATGATGGCTACTGAGGTTGTGGCTAACCGTTATCTGGGCGGTGACGCTGCCCTGCAATGCAGTGAAACGACGGCCGGCAAGATTGATGCTAAGGTTTTGGCGTTGATTAAGGAGGCGCACGCAAAGGCACGCACGATTTTGCAGGACAACAGGGAGAAGCTAGATGTCCTGGCGCAGTACCTGCTGGAAAAGGAAACTATTACCGGCGAGCAGTTCATGGCTTTGCTGCAGCAGGAGCAGGCTAAGGAAGATGCAGAGGAGAAAACTCCGGAAGTATAACAATTACAAGCTTAAACGCAGTTACGTATTCCGTAAAACGGCAACGTGACTGCGTTGTTTTTTTGCAAGCGGCATTAATCGCAGAAAAAAATAAAAAAATTAAAATTAGCTATTGCTAACTCTAAAAATGTGTGATACAATAATCATGAAGTTAGTGATAGCTAACCAATGTATATCGTCCCTTCCTGATTTTGCATTGCAGCCTTGACCTTTGACCTTGACAATTTCCCAAGTGCATTGGTTAGCACCCCTACTTTCAACAAGCTGCTATTTGCTTTTTTAGCAAATTCATATTTTCTCCTCCAAAAACAGACAGAACGCTGAAAATCCGTTAGGCAAGCGGGTTTCGGCGTTCTGTTTTGTTATATCGGTACACTTTTGATACACTTTTATATTTTGTCCAGCATTGCGGCAATATTTGATTGGCTAAGTGTAATTTTCTTATGTAAGCAGGCTATTATTGGAGCATTTTTATTTGCACAAAAGCGGCCTTAGCGTTATAATAATTTTCTACTGTTGTATGATTTTGATTTTGTTTTGAGGTGGATTTTATGAAAAACTGGAAGCTTATTCTGGCTATCCTCACGGCTAATGTCGTACTGATGGCTGCAGGCTATACCATGCTCATTCCCTTTTTACCGATGTATCTGATGAACGAGCTGGGAGTGAGCGCGGGCGATGTAAAAATGTGGAACGGCGCGATTTTTTCTATAACCTTTCTGATTGGCGGTATCATGGCGCCTATCTGGGGTAAAATGGCTGATACGCGCGGCAAAAAGATGATGGCGGTACGTGCGGGCGCAGGCCTGGCGCTGTCATACTTTTTGGGCGGCATAGTAACTACGCCGGAGCAGATGTTTGGCGTGCGTGTGCTGCAGGGCTTTGCTGCCGGATTGTGGAGCGCATGCCTGGCGATTGCTACCAGCCTGGTGCCGATGGAAAAGCTGGGCGTGAGCCTGGGCATTATGCAGGCGGGACTGACCTGCGGCAATGTTATCGGTCCGCTGGTTGGCGGTTCGCTGGCAACGCTGTTTGGTATGCGTGCGTCGTTTTTTGTTGCAGGTGCGCTGCTGACAATCAGTACGTTGGTGTTTATGTTCTATATTCCGGAGCCACCGAAGGCGGAGCCGAAAAAGCTTGCTGCAAAGCCGCAGGCACAGCTTTTACAGCAGCCTGTAATTCGCGAGACATTGGTTTATATTGCTGTAGCACAGATGGTTATCCTGCTGATTCAGCCGATTTTGAGCCTTTATGTGGCAGAGCTGAACCATGGTGATGGCAACATTATGTTTCTTTCCGGCGTGGCCTTTTCGCTCGTAGGCATTGCCAGCGCTATTACTGCTCCAAGCTGGGGACGCTTCGGGCAGGAGCACGGCTTTTATAAAGCGTTGTGCGCTGCTACGCTGCTTTCCGGTCTGATGAGTGCGTTAGTAGCATTACCGCGAACCTTACTTGTGTTCTGCGTCTGCAATTTTTGCTATGGTTTGTGCTGTGCTGGTATTCAGCCTTCGCTGAGTGCTATTTTGGCCAGCAATACATCTACCGACCAGCGCGGACGCGTTTTTGGCTTTATGTTCAGTGCGCAGCAGTTCGGCTCTATGGTAGGTCCTTTGATTGGCGGAGCTATTGCTACCTATGCACCGCTGCAAAGCCTTTTTGTTGTAGCAGGCGTTATCCTTTTTGCCATCAGTGTCAGCGTTTGGCTGCGTCATGGTCATGAGCAGAATGCTATTGTATAGGCCATTTTAATCTGAAGGACCACAAAAAATCTTATATTTTTATTAGTTTACGAAACTCTGTAAGCCTTGAATTAAGGGGCTTACAGAGTTTTTTTGCTTGAATTCACAAAATAGCCATTGTTTTGATGCGCAGATTTCACATATGTGACAAAACAAATTAGACAGAAAATTCGCTAATAGACTATAATCGGCCATGTGGAGGTGATGAAAATTAAGCTTAGAGGAGGCGTGAGCCTGGCAGAGCAAATCAGCTTCTACCGCCAGTTAGCAGTTATCCTGCGCAGCGGCCTGCCGCTGCTGCATGCGCTGCAGCTTTTGCAAAAGCATGGCAGCGCTAAGCAGATGCTTCTCTGCTACCGCCTGCAGCAAAGGCTGCGCCGTGGCAGCAGCCTGGCGCAGGCTTTAGCAGCAGAACCTGCCTGCTGCAGTCACCTGGCAGTTACGCTGGTTGCTGTGGGCGAGGAGAGCGGTGAACTGGCCACGCTGCTGGAGCAGCTGGCAGAGTATTACAGCAGGCAACTGCAGCTGCGGCGTTTTGTGCAGCGGGCTGTGACCTATCCGGCATTTTTGCTGGTAACTTCCGTTGGTGTGCTGCTGCTGTTTTTGCTGTATATCCTGCCGGTGCTTGCAGATACCTACAGCGCTATGGGCGTGCGTCCGACTGGTACGTTAGCTTTATTGCTGGCACTGAAGGACGGACTGTTGCAGCAACCATTGCTGGCGCTGCTCTGTGCAGCAACGGTAACAGGTATTCTGCTGCTGATGGGACGCAAGCTGCTGCGCTGGTTTTTACGCAGTCGTCTGAGCGGTAATTTTCATGGCCTTTTATTAGAAGTACGCTTTTGCAGATTGCTGGCCCTGCTTTTGGAAAGCGGGGTTGGTATAACAAGAGCGGTAGCAATTGTGACAGATACCATAGATGATGAGCAATATGCCCAGCAGCTGCGCCTGCTGAACAGCAGGCTGCAGCGCGGCATTGCTATTGAGCAGGCTGCAGGCGGCGCCAAGGAGCTTTTTTCGCCGCTGATGCTGGAGCTGGTGTGCGTGGGCGCGTCTACGGGTTATCTGCCGCAAATGCTGCAGGAAGCAGTAACGGCCGGTGAGCAGCGTCTGCAGCAGCAGCTTGGCAGGCTACAGGAGCTGTTGGTGCCTTTATTGCTTCTGGTGGCGGCGATTATCATAGCGGGAATCGTCTGCATAGTTATCGGTCCGCTATTTGAGATGCTTTCGGCAATGCCGGAGTAAATTCAGGAGGTGCGATAGTGTTAAAGACAATGCGTAAACAAGGTGGCTTTACTTTGATTGAGGTAGTGGCGGCGGCTGCTCTGATTGGTATTATGGCGACAATGCTGCTGCCTTCACTTTCAGGTGCTAATGACAGAGTGAAGAATGCCCGTCTGCAAAATGATCTGGTAACCATTGACCAGGCGATTCAACTGTATAAGATGGATGCAGGCACGGTGCCGGCAGAGCTGACTACACTGGACAGTGAATATCTGGGCGGCAAGCTGGAATTCAAGGATGCCAAGGGTGAAACTCTGACATATACACCTAATACAACTGACGGTACTTATACGCTCAGCGGCAAGAACAGCAAGGGTGAGGCTGTAACCTCCCCGGGCAGCAAAGCTGTTAGCGGTGAACAATAAGGCTGGCGGCTATTTATTACTGGAGCTTTTGCTGACTATAGGATGCCTGGGAGCTTTTGCTGCAATGCTCTATCCTGGCAGCCAACTGCTGCAGCGGCAGTACTACAAGCAGCAGCTGCGCTATGCTGCCTATCTGTTGGCTGCTGACATCAGGCAGGTGCAGCAGCGCACGATATTCCAGCCGGAAAATTATACTTATACTTTGAAGGTAAGCGGTAATGATAAGCATGGCTACAAGATTTACCGTGAACAGAAGGTCTGGAAGCGTGTAAGGTTAGAGCCGACAATCAGTCTGACGTGCGAAGCACAGATGAAGTCGTTAAGCTATGATGAAAATGGCAGTCCTGGCGTCAGCGGTGGCTATAGCCTGGAGCATCAGCAGCTTCCTGGCGTGTATTTTCTGCTGTCAGTTCAGCCGGTTACAGGCAGGGTGACTGTTTATGAAAAATAGCAGGGGCTTTTGTCTGGTGCAGGAGCTGGTGTGCTTTTGCCTGACGGCATTATTACTTGCTTCAGCGGTGCAGTGCTTTTACCGCAGCAGCTGGCTGCTGCAGCAAAGCAGGGAGCAGCAGCAGGCTGCGCTTGTTGTACAGCAGGTGTTGGCAGGCGAGGAGTACAATGGCAGGTTTGTGGTGACACAAAAGCTGGAGGCCACCAGTATAGATGGTTTAGCGATGCAGGAGGTGCAGGCAGCCTATGGCAAGGTCAAGGTTAAGCTTATACGGGCGATGCCGACGGCAGAGAGGCTATCTGCTGCTGGAAATTCTGATGGGACTGCTGTTGGCGGTAGCACTGGCGACGCTCGTTTTTAGAGCAACAGGAGCCAGTGCCCATAGCTTTGGTAGCTTGCAGGATGAATTGCAGCTGCAGGAAGCAAGACGTCATATTCTGACGCAGCTGGAAAAGATTATCTGCTATGATGCACAGCGAGTCATCAGACTGCAGCAGAATGGCCAGATAACCTGTACGATGGTTGATGCCTGCAAACGTGTTACTATTTACAGCGAAAAGCAGGGCTTGTACAAAAGGACGTCTAAAAATAACGGCGCGGGTGTAAACCCGGTTTCCCTGGAGGGCGTGGGCGTTACCGGCTGGCAGCTGCAGCGTTGCTCGCCGCAGCTTTTGCGCATAAGCTTTAATTTGAGCAGGAACGGCCGGCAGCTGCAGGTGACGCACTATCTTATTTGTTATAATGCGAGGATAACAGAAGATGCATAGCGCTAAGGGCAGTATCTCACTTCTCTGCCTGCTGGCAGCGCTGCTTTTGGCAGTCAGTGCTCAGCTAAGCCTGCTTTATGCAGTCAGGGGTTATGAATCAGAGAAGGATTATCTGCGGGAACAGCAGCTAAGGCTGTTGTGCAGCTCTGTATTGCAGGCTATTGGCCAGGAGCCGCGGCCGGCAGGTAAGCAGCTTTGCTATGAGGGCGAGCTGCAGCCGGACAGTGAACCGGTGACAGTGACAAGTGAAAGCATTTACAGCCCGGATGGATTTATAGATTACCTGAAGGTTACAGCAGCAGCCGCTAATCATGCTGGCGCAGTACAGCGGCTGCATCGCATCAGGGTGAGCTTTGGTCCGCAAATGCAGGCTCTGGCAGCTAAGAGCGTCCTTGCAGGACGCTCGCTGACAGGCGGCGAATATCTGCAGCAGGCAGCGTTATATACAAGCATAGAAGAAGTAAAGCTGCCGCAGATGAGCTTTTTGCGGAATAAATGTCCTGGTGTGCTGAATAAGAAGGCGGTGGCAGAAGTTGGTCTCAGTGCCCGCTTTTACTATCTGAAGAATAACAACTCTCTCTTTTTGGGTACGGAAGGCCTGCATGGTCCCACGATGATAGTAAATCCTTATTCAATAAATACTGCCGCAGGCTCCTATTATCCGGACCGTCTGGTGCTTATCAGTGAAAATGGTAATATTAAGCTGGGTGCCGGCACGAGGCTGGCGCAGGCGCTGGTGCTGGCGAAAGGGATGGTAACTATTTGTGAAGGCTGTCAGCTGAATGGCTTTGTTATGGCAGATAAAATTGTCATCGAGGGAACGGCGGACCTTACTCCTGATACAGGTGCCGTTGAACCGATGCTGACACCATACTTCAACTACTTATAATTTTGCTGAATATATTGCATAACCAAAAAGAACTAGCCTGAGCTTTCTACAAGCTCCAGCTAGTTCTTTTGTATTGCTTATTCAGCTGCAGGCTTTTCTGCCTTGGGCTTTTTCTTGTTATGCGCCTGCATAACCTCTTCGATATCGCTGGATTTAATCCATTCCTCCAGCGCTGTAGCCATCTCCGCTACTGCTGCTTCAATAGCAGTTTTATCCTCGCCCTGGAAGGCATGCAGTACATGGTTGACAACAGCTTTATTGTTGCGTGCCGGATGACCGATGCCGATTTTAAAGCGCGGGAAGGTATCGGTGCCTAAATGCTCAGTAATGGATTTGATGCCATTGTGACCGCCGGCACTGCCTTTGCGGCGGATGCGCAGCTGGCCTACAGGCATATCCATATCGTCCTGGATAACAGCAATATCATCCGGGTCAATGTGATAGAAGTTGGCGTAGGCACCTACAGCAACGCCACTGAGATTCATATAGGTGGTCGGTTTGATAATGAGGATTTTTTCGGGAGCGCGGTATTCTGCCATATAGGCACTGCGGTCCTCCTTGCCGAAGCTTACGCCAAGACGGCGTGCCAGCTCGTCAACTACCATAAAGCCGATGTTGTGACGGGTATTTTCGTATTCGCGGCCGATATTGCCAAGGCCGACAATTAATTTCATATTTTTGCTCCTTTTTATTTATTAAGTTCTTCAATGGTAACAAACTCATAGCCTTCAGCATGCAGACGGTCGATGATGAGGCCTGCTGCCTCAATCGTCTGGTCACGCGGTGCCGAGTTTTTGGGGCTGTCGCCGTCATGCAGCAGGACAATAGCACCGGGGGCTGCATTCTCGCAGACTCTGTCGGCAATGACCTGCACGCCGGGGTTCGTCCAGTCGCGAGGAATGATGCTCCAGTTTACAACCTGCATACCGGCAGCGTTGATAGCTTTAATAGTACTCCAATCCTTGAAGCCGTGCGGCGGACGCATATACTGCGGCGCCGTGCCGGTGATGCTTTGCAGTGTTTCCTTGCCGTAGGCGATGTTGGCAGCAGCATCGCTGCTGCTGAGCTTCAGTAAATCCTTGTGGTAACCTGCATGCAGAGCAATCAGGTGGCCTTGTGCCTGGACAAGCTGTACTGTCTCGGGGTGCTTGGCAGCGTTTTCGCCAACCATGAAGAAGGTGGCATGCACGTTCTTGGCTGCCAAAAGCTTGAGCAGCTTTTGCGTATAGGGCGGATAAGGCCCGTCGTCAAAGGTGAGTGCGATAAGCTTGCGCCCATGAGTGTTTTCAGCGTGCGTGATAACCTTGCCGTAAAAGCTGTTGCCCGGAAGTACGGCGAGCAAGAGCAGTGCACCTGCCAGCGCAAGGCTGAGGCCAGCGCTTATAGCGGCGGTCTTCCTGCTGATTTTTTTGTATAGTCCCAGCCACAGCAAGAGGACGCTGGTCAGGGAACAGATAATAAGTAGATAAATGATACGCATAGTTACTCCAAATATTAAAGCCGGTAGTTTTGCCGGCTTTAATCATAACAAAAAGGCTTGCCAGAGGCAAGCCTTTTTATATTACGCTTAGTGTTTGGTATCGAATAATTGGCTTACAGACCAGTCATTGTAAATGCGCAGAATGGTTTCTGCCAGAATCGGCGCAATGGAGAGCACCTTAATTTTCGGATGCTTTTTGGAAGGTGCCAGAGGAATGGTGTTGGTAACAACAAGCTCGGTGATGTCGGATTGTGCAATGCGGGACAGTGCCGGATCGGTCAGGATCGGGTGAGTGCAGCATGCATAAACTTCTTTAGCACCGAATTTCTTCAGCGCGCGAGCGCCTTCGGTCAGGGAGCCTGCGGTATCAACCATGTCGTCTACCATGATGCAGGTTTTGCCTTTAACGTCGCCGATCAGGTTCATAACCTCAGCAACGCCGGGTTCCGGACGACGTTTGTCGATGATAGCCAACGGTGCATTCAGCATTTCAGCGAAATTGCGGGCACGGCTTACGCCACCAAGGTCCGGAGAGATAACAACCATGTCTTCCAGATTCTTGGATTTAATGTATTCTGCCATCAGCGGGCCGCCGGGCATATGATCAAAGGGGATGTTGAAGAAGCCTTGAATTTGTGCAGCATGCAGGTCAATGGTTACTACACGGGTAATGCCTGCGGTTTCCAGCAGGTCTGCCATCAGCTTAGCAGTGATAGGCTCACGGCCGCGTGCTTTGCGGTCCTGTCGTGCATAGCCATAGTAAGGAATAACAGCAGTGATGTGGTTAGCGCTGGCGCGTTTGAAGGCATCAGCCATGATCAAAAGCTCCATTACGTTATCATTAACGATAGGACCGCAGGTCGGTTGTACAATGAAGATATCCTTGCCGCGTACGCTTTCGTTAATCATTACCTGAACTTCGCCGTTGTTGAAACGGTTAACTACAGAATTACCAACGGTGGTTCCGAGGTAAGCAGCGATTTCGCGTGCCAGATCAGGGTTTGCATTACCGGTAAATATTCTTAACTTATTCTCGTCAGACAACATGTCCAATCCCTCCAAAATTACCTTGTTTATAGTTTGCTTATACAGAAAGCAAAACTTTACTTAAATTTAATTATACACTATCGCGAGTTTTTTGTAAACTTTTTGACACAAATGTGACTATAAAAGCTTATTTACTTTCGTTACGGTATTTTTCGGCCCAGCCTTCAATATTTTTCTGGCGGGCACGTGCGATACCAAGAGCATTTTCGGGTACTTCTTTGGTAATGGTGCTGCCGGCACCGATGTAAGTGTTGGCCTGTACAGTAACAGGAGCAACAAGGTTGGTGTTGCAGCCAACGAAGGCATTGTCACCGACAACAGTGCGATGCTTTTTCTTGCCGTCGTAGTTTACGGTGATACAGCCGCAGCCCATGTTAACACCGCTGCCGATGTCGCTGTCGCCGATGTAGGTGAGGTGAGGCAGCTTGGTGCCTTCGCCTACGTTGGAGTTTTTAACCTCTACATAGTTGCCGATTTTAACGTGGTCGCTGATAACGGTATCAGGACGCAGATGCACGTAAGGACCGGCAGTAACGTGGTTTTTAACCTCGCAGTCATGGCCGTAGATGAATTGCAGATGGTTGTCGTCACCGATTTTTACATTGGTGAAGCGGGCGTTAGGACCGATTTCGCAGTCTTCACCGATTTCAGTGGTGCCTTCCAGCCAGGTGTAGGGATAAATAACGGTATCGCGGCCGATTTTTACGCTTGCTTCAATAAAGGTGCTGGCGGGATCCATGATGGTTACGCCTGCATCCATCAGCTTATCCAAAATGCGTTGGCGCATGACGCCTTCGGCAACGGAAAGCTGCTTGCGGGAGTTGATGCCCATAACCATATCGCTGTCATCAGTGGAAATACCGCCAACCTTAGCGCCTGCTTCGTTGAGCTTTTGCAGTACGTCGGTCAGGTAATATTCGCCCTGGGCATTGTCGTTGGTCAAGGTAGCCAGCACGTCAAACATTTGCGGGCATTCCATGCAGTAGATGCCGGTGTTGATTTCTTTGATAGCCTTTTGTTCTTCGGTAGCGTCCTTTTGCTCTACGATGCCCTGTACATTGCCGTCAGCATCGCGCACAATACGGCCGTAGCCGAACGGATCGTCCATAATTGCCGTAAGTACGGTAGCAGCAGCGCCGCTTTCCTGATGTGCTTCGCAGAATTTCTTCAGCTCTTCGCCGTCCAGCAGCGGAGTGTCGCCGCACAGGATGAGCGCAGTGCCGTGGAAGTCCTTCAGGGCATCGGCAGTCTGCATTACAGCGTGGCCGGTGCCGAGCTGCTCGGCCTGCAGGGCGATGGTTCCCTGGTTGCCTACCATTGCTTCTACCAGCTCTGCTTCGTGGCCTACGATAACAACCTTCTGGTCGGCACCGGCAACAGTTGCAGCATCAATTACGTGCTGCAGCATGGGCTTGCCGCCTACCTTGTGCAGTACCTTGGGGTATTTGCTGCGCATTCTTGTGCCTTTGCCTGCGGCGAGGATTATTGCTACTAATTTAGACATTTGAGTTCTTCCTTTCCTGGCCGTCTATAAGGCACCATCTTACGACACCTTCTAGCCAGCCTGACGTAGTTTAAAGTTACTAAAATTCCTGGCCGTCTATAAGGCACCATCTTACGACACCTTCTAGCCAGCCTGACATATTCTATATTATTTATTTACTTCCAATGTTACCTTCTGCTGCTCTTCGTCTACGTTATGCAGGGTGAAGAAGGCAGTATAATCTTCTACCAGCTTGCGTTCCGGTGCGGCAGTGGCAATTAAAAAGGCCTTGCCCACAACCTGAGCGCCGACTTCGTGAGCCAGGGCAATCATGCCTTTGGCGGTGCCGCCGCCTTTCATAACATCATCCACAATCAGCACGCGGCTGCCGGGCTGCAATGCGCGCTTGGGCATTGCCATGTTTTGAATAACCTTGGTGGAGCCGCTGACGTAGTTGATGTTGACGGTGCTGCCTTCGGTAACATCACTGGTGTGACGGGCGATAACCAGTGGCACGTTAAACGCACGCGCAGTCTGCATGGCCAGCGGAATACCGCTGGTTTCAACAGTCATTATGCAGTCCGGTGCCAGCTCCTGCAGACGGAGCATAAAGATTTCACCCAGACGCACTACGGTTTCCGGATGGCAAAGAATATCGGTAGTATAAAGCATACCGCCGGGCAGAATGCGGTCCGGTGAGGTGAGGCGGGCAGCCAGCTCTTCCAAGAAGGCTGCGTCATCCTCCGGCAGATGGCCGGGAATAAACCGTACACCGCCGGCAGCGCCGGAAACAGTTTCTACCTTGCCCAAGCCGTAAAGCTCCAGACCGGATTTTACGGCTAAAACATCCTCGCTGAGGGTGGATTTGGCGATAGCGAATTTTTTGCAGAAATATGAAAATGAAAACAGCCGATATGGATGATCGGCTAAAAGTTTACTCAACGCTGCTACGCGTTCAATTCTTTTGGCTTTTACCATATGTAAGCGTCCTCCTTGCAAGTTCTAAGTCACTTGGTTTGTCTATATCCATGCCGATACATGCGTGACGGGTGATGATGGCCTTGCAGCGCATTTCCAGAAGCTTGGAGGTGCGTGCTTCCGCATCAGCCACTGTCAGGCGATGGCACAAAAGCTTTAGCAGAAAGCCCCAGCCCAGCCAGTTGCACAGCTTGAGTGGTGATTTACGACGGGCAAAGATTTCGCGGGCCTTTTGCTGGCCGCCGGGAATAATCTCTTTGGCCATCAGCATCATATTGCCGCCGGTAAAGATACCGTCGCGCAGCTTGCCGTAGGTGCGTTTGGCACCGGGATAGGCGCTTAGGCAGGCATCCTTGGGGATGATGGGATAATAAAGCTGGCCTTCGGGTGAGGCGTTGCAGGCGGCAAGAAAGTCGCGGACTGCAAGGGAGGTCAGCAACGGAATGTCGTCACATACTCCTAACAGCTTTTCACTGGCATCAGGGCCTAAGGCTTCGGCGGCAACGGCGGCTGTCGCCGGCAGGTCGCCTGCGGCTTCGCACAGCAGGACGTCGGCCGGTAACGTGCCCTCCAAAAGCGCTAAGGCTTCGGGGCGGGCCGCTATGACAATACGGCGGATGCGTCCGCTTCCCTGCAGGGCTGCAATTATATAGTCTATGAGGCGCTTGTCACCAAGCGGTGCCAGGCAGCGGTGCTCGGTGCCGGCGCAGTCCTTTAGCCAGGGACTGAGGCCGCCTGCTACAATAAAAGCATCTATATTAGCAGTTGTCATGCTTACGCCTTCTTCTGCGGCAGATGCTCGCTGAGGGAACGCATGAGGGTGTGCTCGGCGTTTTCCAGATGGATGCGGGCAGCGTACTGTGCACGTTCTACATCATGGGCAGCAATAGCCTCTACCAGGTTGCGGTGCTCGTCCATGGTTTCCACTAAACGTCCCGGGTAGCTCATGGAACGGCCGCGGATAGTGGTCATCTGCTCGCGCAGGTTATTGATGATGCTACGCAGACGCTCGTTGCGGCTGGCAGTATATAGCATATCGTGGAAGGCTGTATCTACTTCGACGATTTTATCCATATCATTGTTGGCGATGTGCTGGCCGATTTCAATAAGATAACCGTTAAGCTGCTCAAGCTCCTCGTCTGTAATGCGCTCAGCGGCCAGGCCGGCAGCAAGAATATCCAGGCTGATACGGATTTCGTAAATTTCGGTGATATCCTTAATAGAAATATCGGCAACATAGGTGCCACGACGGGGAATCATAACGACAAAGCCTTCCAGCTCCAGCTTACGGATGGCTTCACGCACGGGCGTACGGCTTACGCCCATTTCGTCAGCCAGCTGGATTTCCATCAGGCGTTCGCCTGGGCTGAAGGTGCCGTCAATAATAGCTTGACGGATGTTTTCACAGACAAGCTCACGCAGAGGCTTGTAGCTGTCTAGTTTTATAGGCTGCAAATGTCCGGACATATTTAGTTTCTCCTTCCGATAGTTGTCGTAATTGCTGTTTCTACATCAAAATCTGTCAGTGCCTGCTGTACGCGCTCAGCAGTTTCTTTGTCAGCAGTAAGGCCGAAGACGGTCGGGCCGCTGCCGCTCATGAGGGCGTAGTAGGCACCTGCTCCCAGCATAGCAGCCTTGATAGAGGCTATAACGGGGTGTGCCGGGATGGTAACTGTTTCTAAAACATTACCCATGTAGGGAGCGATGGCTTTGCCGCCTTCGCGCAGATATGCTTCCAGCTGCCAGATGCAGGGAGCGTGTACTACACGACCGCGGTTAAAATGCTGATAAACCCAGGCGGTGGAAACCTCCAGACCGCCTGGCTTGGCCAGTACCAGCCAGGTTTCAGGCATGTCCTCCAGCTTAGTGAGGACTTCGCCGCGACCTGTGGCCAGCATGGTGCCGCCTTCAATGCAGAAGGGGATATCGCTGCCAAGCTGTGCGGCGAGCTGCTCCAGCTCATAATTTTCCAGGTTAAGCTCCCAATAACGGTTCAGGCCGCGCAAAACTGCAGCTGCATCACTGCTGCCGCCTGCCAGACCTGCCGCCAGAAAAATTTTTTTGTTCAAGGCTATGTGAACGTTCGGAATAATATTGCAGTGACCTGCGAGCAATGCGGCTGCTCTGTAGGCCAGGTTATCAGGACCACAGCTGAGGTTGTGCAGATTAGAGCTTATCTGAATGCCGTTACCCTTGCTGATAACAACCTCGTCGCTCAGACCAACGCTCTGCATAATCATGCTTACCTCGTGGTAGCCATCCTCGCGCTTGCCGAGAATATCAAGTCCCAGATTTATTTTGGCATATGCCGTTTCTTTTATTTGCTTCATTATAAGTTCACCTGCCTAATATTGTATACAGTATTATTTTATACTGCTTAAGCCTGCATAGCAAGAATTTTTTTCGAACGTTCGGGATTTTGGCGAGAAAAATATTTAGTAGTTGCCTTTCTGCGCTAAAGTGTTACAATATATACATAAATAACATATTCAGAATATTTTGCTTGCAAAGGAGAATTTTATGAATCCCGCTTTGAAGAAAAAAATTTACCATTATGCTATGGTGACCTTGGCCTGTGCGATTATGGGCGTTGCCATGAATACCTTTTACATGCCTAACAAGATGCTCAGCGGCGGCATCGGCGGCGTGGCTGTGCTGGCCTATTATGTTGCAGGCTTGCCGATGGGTGCTACCAGCTTAATCTGCAACGTGCCGCTGTTCTTTCTGGCCTATAAGTACATGGACCGGGAATATACTATCAGCGCGTTGTATGGTATTATTGCTTTTTCTGTATCCCTGGATTTCTTTCATTTTCTTTCCACCTATACTGTAGTGCATGATAAGCTGCTGGCCTGCATTGCCGGCGGTGTGCTTTACGGCATCGGTGCTGCGTGCATGTACCGTGTGGGCGGCTCCAGCGGCGGTACGGATATTATCGGCGCTATTATCCAGAAGAATTATTCTATCTCCATCAGCACTACAGGCTTTGCCTTTAATATCTGCCTGCTGCTGGCCAGCGTTTCCTTATTCGGTATTGAGCCGGTGCTGTATACCTTGCTTACCTTTTTTGTGATGACCAAAACCTGTAATGCGTTTACAACAGGCTTTGATTATAAAAAGAAGGTTATCATCATCAGCGAGCATCACGAGGAGATTGCCGAGGCGATTATCAAAATCGTCGGTCGTGGTGTTACCTATATCAGCGGCGAGGGCTGCTTTACGCATCGTCATCGCGAGCTGGTTTTTGTAGTTATCAAGCTGACGCAGCTGGCGAAGGTGCGCTCCATTGTGCGCGAGATTGACCCTGGTGCCTTTATGATTATCAGTGACGTCAACGACGTCTTCGGCCGTGGCTTTACGCTTAAGCCTTCCGGACCGAATTTCCCCCGACCTAAGTTCCCGGAAAAAGAAGAATAAAGCTTGCAATTTCTTCCCCCTGCCTGCTTGTGGGCAGGGGAATTTTCTTTCTATAAATAATCACCTGCCTCTTCGAGGTAAATACAATAAGAAGAAAAGTTATCAATTTAATATGCACAGATTGAAAAAACATCTATAAATTAGTATGGATTACAAGCTGAAGGCATGAAATTTTCGACAGCCAATGCGCGTATAACGAGGCAATATATAAGTTATGCCAAAAGGATATATTCCCTTAATGATATTATGGTATAATAAATGGGAATAATTCGGGTTGTTTTTATGGAAAAAAATAGCTACTTCCAGCATTTTTGTAATAAAAGTAATTGACGCAAGTGTCAAAAATGTTATACTATATAAGGAATGAGTAGTTTAGTGTTTTTCGTGTGCAAGGATTCAGATTCCGGTGGAGAAAGAAATAAATGTTAAGTGCTTATGGTTTTCCCTTTTTGCTTGCCGCTCTGGTGAGCTATATATTGACCCCTTATATTAAAACGTTAGCCTTTAAAATCGGCGCCATTGACAAGCCCGATAACCGCAAGGTGCATAAGAAGATTATGCCGCGTCTTGGCGGTCTGGCTATTTATATTGCTTTTATGATTGCCGCAGTGGCAAGCTTGGAGATGACAAAGGATATTGTCGGTATTCTGCTTGGCGGCAGCGTGATTGCCATCGTAGGTGTACTAGATGACAAATATCAGCTGCCCGCGAAGGTCAAGCTGCTGGGGCAAATTTTTGCTGCCTGCATTCTTGTTGCCTTCGACATCCGTATCGAATGGGTAAACAACCCCTTTGGCGGCTATTTTTATCTAAATGAATGGTTTATTTCCGTACCGCTGACTATTTTCTGGGTTATCAGCTTTACGAACGTAGTCAATCTGATTGATGGTCTGGACGGTCTGGCAGCAGGCGTATCTGCGATTGCTTCCATGACGGTCATTCTGGTTGCGGTTCAGATGGGTTATTACCATATAGCTGTAATGACTGCGGCTCTGGCCGGCGGCATTATCGGTTTTATCCGCTATAATTTTAATCCCGCTACTATTTTCATGGGCGATACAGGCAGCATGTTTATCGGCTATATGCTGGCAGCTATTTCTGTTTACGGTGCTGTCAAGACTGCTGCTACCGTAGCGCTGATTGTACCGGCGATTGCACTGGGCCTGCCGATTATGGATACAGCCTTTGCGATTATGCGCCGCTACAGCAACGGCCGCCCTATTTTCCAGCCCGATAAGGGCCATTTGCATCACCGCCTGCTGGCGATGGGCATGAACCAGAAGCAGGCAGTTCTGCTGATGTATGCTATTACAGCCGTGCTCGGTATCGCAGCGGTGCTGTGGGCAGAGTTCGACGGCTTCTACGCCGCACTTATTATAGCGGTTATTATTACGGCAGTTGCCGTTGGTGCTAAGAAAATCGGTATTCTGAACGACAGATAAGGGGGAGGAAGAACCGTGGAGAAGATAAAGTTAATGACAGTTTTCGGCACTCGTCCGGAAGCCATCAAAATGTGCCCGCTGGTGCTGGCAATGCGTAAATATCCCGAATATATCCAGCCGATTGTGGCAGTTACCGCACAGCATCGCGAGATGCTTGATCAGGTACTGGATTTGTTTGGCATTACGCCTGATTATGATTTGAACATTATGTCGGCAGGTCAAACCCTGTATGATGTTACTACCCGCGCGCTGATGGGCCTGAAATCCGTAATGGAGGAAGCAAAGCCCGATATGGTGCTGGTGCATGGTGACACCTCGACTACCTTTGCCGGTGCTCTGGCTGCCTTTTATGCGCAGATTCCCGTAGGCCATGTGGAAGCAGGCCTGCGTACCGGTAATAAATATTCTCCTTACCCGGAGGAAATGAACCGCAAGCTGACCGGTGCGATTGCCGATATGCACTTTGCGCCGACCTCTACCAGCAAGGCGAACCTGCTGAAGGAAAACATCTGCCCCGAGCAGATTCTGGTAACAGGCAACACTGTTATCGATGCTCTGCAGACTACGGTGAAGGAAGGCTACCGCTTTGAGGACGAGGAGTTCAATAAAGTGTTTGCCAGCGGTCATCGCCTGATTCTGATGACTACCCACCGCCGTGAAAACCTGGGTGAGCCTATGCGTCATGTTTACCGCGCTTTGAAGAGCGTGCTGGAAGCGCATCCCGATGTGGAAGCAATCTTCCCGGTACACAAAAACCCCAAGGTGCGTGAAATCGTGCGCGAGGAGCTGGGACATCTTGACAGAGTGCATCTGATTGAGCCTATGGAATATGAACCGTTTGCCAATTTGATGGCTAAGGTTGATATCGTGCTCACAGACAGCGGCGGAATTCAGGAGGAGGCTCCTGCCTTAGGCAAGCCGGTTCTGGTGCTGCGTGATACCACCGAGCGTCCGGAGGCTGTTGAGGCCGGTACGGTTAAGCTCGTAGGCACCGCTTATGATGATGTGCTGCGCGAAACCAATCTGCTTTTAGATGATGCCGAGCATTATCGCTCCATGGCGGAGGCTGCTAATCCTTACGGTGACGGCAAGGCCTGCGAGCGTATTATCCATGCTATTTTAAGAAAAAATGGCTTTGATGTAGAAAATTTGCCGGAATTTGCGTCTAAGGCGTAGACAGAAACTGTGAAAAATATTAAAATTAAAAGAGCAAATATGATTTATTTGTGAATTAGTGCTGTGGTGAGAAATCATGACGAACAAAACACCCGATAAGGAGCATATGCGGATGCTGGAAGCTTTGGCTACTGTGTCCTCTCTGGCGTTTATGGCCGTGATTGATTTCCTGCTGGCGTACTTCGGCGGCGACTGGCTCGACCGTCATCTGGAAACCGGCGACCATACGATGCGGGGCATCTGCATCGGTCTGGCAATAGTTTCACTTGTTATGACCTACTATAATCTGATTCAGAGGAGCGTCCTTTCACGGGACACCGAACACAAGAAGGATGAAAAGTAACTTTGATTTGACGCCCATAGCGAAAAACGGTGCTAACGCTTTCGTTGCGCGCATCTGTATGTGTGCGCTGCTCGTAGCGGTGCCGCTCTGGTTATGGCAGCGCAGTGCCTTTGCCCACGGCGTGCTTTGCGGCGTGCTGGCCGGCACGATAGATTTGTCCATTCTGTTTTTAGGCATCAAAAAATCTCTGCCTTATGTGGAGGTGCCCAAGCAGGGACTAAAAATCATGAAGCGTTTCCGTTGGGCCCGTCTGGCCGCTGCGGCTGCGTTTATTATTACGATGTTAAGGATGAAGCTTGCTGTGCATGGCGCATTTGGCGGGTTTCTTCTGATACATATATTCTTTATTTTAAATCTATTATTTATCGCGTACCAACATCAAAATGAGAGGGCGTGAAGAAAGGAGTGTGTAAAAATGGGAAATGCAGCAGCTGAAGGTGCAGAAAAATCCGGAGAGATTATCCATTACCTTACCCAATCTACCTTTTTAGGTGAAGTCAACATGCAAACCATGTACATGACCTGGGTAACCATGGCAATCGTCTTCGTACTGTTCCTTCTGGTTTGTAAGAACCCGAAAATGGTTCCTTCCGGACTGCAGAATGCAATGGAAATCATTCTTGATTTCTTAAATGGTCTGATGGAAGACAACCTGGGATCCAAAGGCCGTAAATTTATGGCACCGTTCATCGTTACCTTGTTTATGTTTATCCTGGTAGCAAACGAACTGGGCATTTTGCTTCCGCAGATTGGCGTTCACTGGACTTCACCTACCAATGACATTAATACCTGCTTTGCGCTTTCTTTGCTAATTGCGTTTAGCGCGTACTGCGTTGGTGTGGCGAAACAAGGTATCGGCCACTTTAAACATTTCATCAGCCCGAGTCCGGCATTCCTGCCGTTGCATCTTTTGGATGCAGTGACTAAACCGCTGACCATGGCTCTTCGTCTCTTTGGTAACATCCTGGCAGGCGAAATCCTGTTGATCGTACTGTATCAGCTGGCTCCGTGGGTAGTTCCTGAACTGTGGGTAATGTTCTCCCTGTTCATTGGCTTCGTTCAGGCTTTTATCTTTACCATTTTGTCTTTGGGCAGCTATGCACTGGCATTTGCTAGCCACGACGAACACTAAGCTTTTTAAGCAAAAAAAATTTAAAATCACAATTTCGAAAGGATGAAACAAATGTCTGAAAATGCAATCATTACTGCTGCATCTGTAATCGGTGCAGGCCTTGTTTGCTTGGGTGCTGCTGCTGGCGCTGGTATCGGTAACGGCAACATGTGCGGCAAATCTATTGAATCCATGGCTCGTCAACCGGAAGAAGCTGGTAAAATCTTTACCAACATGCTGGTTTGCGTAGGCTTGATCGAATCCATGCCTATTCTGTGCTATGTAATCGCTATCGTTCTGGTATTCGCTAACCCGTTCATTAAATAATTTAATTTTGCAAGATATTACAAAAAGGAGCGTGCTATAATTGGTTAACTTCAATGCAACACTTATCGCGCAGATCCTGAACTTTTTGGTTTTAGTTTTCGTTCTTGCAAAATTCGCTTACAAACCCGTATGCAACATTATGGAAGAGCGTAAGAACAAAATTGCAAGCGATCTGGAAGCTGCAGAAAAGGCTAAGACTGACGCAGAAGCAGTTAAAGCTGAATACGCTGCAAAGCTGGCTGAAGCTAAACAAGAAGCTCAAGCTATTGTTGATGCTGCCCGCAAAACTGCTCAGGCTGCTCATGACAAGATCATGGCAGACACCAAAGCTGAACAAGATCAGGTTATTGCAACTGCTAAAGAAGCAATCGCACTGGAACAGAAGAAAGCTATGGACGAAGTTCGTGCACAAGTTATCAACCTGTCCATGATTGCTGCTAGCAAGATCGTAGAACAAAAGTTAGGTTCTGAAGAAGACAAAAAAATGGCTAGCAAAATCGTTGATTCTATCATGAAATAATTTTGCTGCTTTCCCTATTAAGCCGGAAGTATGCCGCTGAAATGCGAAACAGCAGGCAAAACCCCGGTATTCGGAGGTGATTGGTACAATATGAAGACAGAAGAAAATATTGCTTTAATTAAGCAACAATTGTCCGACTTCAAAATCGATCTGGGCTCCATTAAAGAGCTGTTAGATGTAAACGTTACTACCGCCAAGAAATTGTCGGCTGACGAGTATCAATCCATTTCTGTAATCCTGACCGAGAAACTGGGCCGTGAGATTTTCCTGAACAAGAAAGTTGACCCGTCCATCCTCGGCGGCATCATCGTACAAGTTGGCGATAAGGTATTCGACGCTTCCGCACTGCGCAAGCTGAAGAAAATGGAAGTTGCTCTGAACGGCATCGACGTTCACGAGTACACCAAACCGGAAGCCCTGGGTGATGCTCTCAGCAACAAGCTGGAGAATTACAATGTGGATGCTGATCTGGAAGAAGTTGGTATCGTAGAAAAAATCGGTGACGGCATCGCAACCGTTATCGGTATGAAAAACGCTATGGCTGGCGAATTAGTTGAACTGCCCCACAACGTATCCGGCATGGTTCTGAACCTGAACCCGGACAGCGTTGGTATCGTACTGATGGGCGGCGAGACCAAAATTAAAGAAGGCGACGTAGTTCGCCGTACCGGCCGCATCATGGAGGTTCCTGTTGGTGAAAACCTGCTGGGCCGTGTAGTTAGCGCTATCGGTGACCCGATTGACGGCAAAGGCGAAATCGCTGCTGCAGCTCGTCGTCCGGTTGAATCTCCTGCACATGGTATCGCAGATCGTAAATCCGTTGATACCCCGCTGCAAACCGGTATTAAATGTATCGACGCACTTGTTCCTATCGGACGTGGTCAGCGCGAACTTATCATCGGCGACCGTGGTACCGGTAAGACTGCAGTTGCAATCGACACCATCATCAACCAAAAAGGCCTGGGCGTTATCTGCATTTATGTAGCTATCGGCCAAAAGGCTTCTAACATTGCCCGTATTGTTCGTACTCTGGAACAACACGGCGCTATGGAATACACCATCATCGTTGCTGCTACTGCTGCTGACTCCGCTCCGCTGCAATACCTGGCTCCGTACGCTGGCGTAACCATGGCTGAATACTTCATGGATCAGGGCAAAGACGTTCTGTGCGTATACGACGACCTGTCTAAACACGCTGTTGCATACCGTGCAATGTCCCTGCTGCTCCGTCGTCCTCCAGGACGTGAAGCATACCCTGGCGACGTATTCTATTTGCATTCCCGTCTGCTGGAACGCGCTGCTAAGCTGAACGATGAACTGAAGGGCGGTTCCATCACCGCACTGCCGATCATCGAAACCCTGGCAGGTGACGTAGGCGGCTTCATTCCGACCAACGTAATTTCTATTACCGACGGTCAGATCTTCCTTGAATCCGAGCTGTTCTACTCCGGTATCCGTCCGGCTATCAACTCCGGTCTGTCTGTATCCCGTGTAGGTGGTGCTGCTCAGATCAAAGCTATGAAGCAGGTTGCAGGTACCTTACGTCTGGATCTGGCTCAGTTCCGCGAGCTGGCAGCATTTGCTCAGTTTGCTTCTGACCTCGATAAAGCTACCAAAGCACAGCTGGACCGTGGTCAACGTCTGACCGAGGTTCTGAAACAAGGCCAATACAGCCCGCTGTCTGTTGAAAAACAGGTTATGGCTATTTACCTTGGCACCAAAGGCTATCTGGATGACGTAGCAGTTAAAGATGTAACCCGCTGCGAAAAAGAATTCCTGGACTTCATGGAAGCTAACCATCCGGAAGTTGGCGGAGACATCATCAAAACCAAGAAAATCACTGATGAGAACGAAGAAGCTCTGAAGAAAGCTATCGCCGAGTTCAAGGATACCTTTGTTAGTGAAGGTAGGTGATTAACTAATGGCTACTGCACGCGAGATTCATCGCCACATGAAAAGCGTAGGTAACATTGGCAAGATCACGAAGGCTATGAAAATGGTTGCTGCTGCCCGCCTCAGAAGAGCGCAGGAAAAAGCTGCTGCAAGCCGTCCGTATGCCATCAAGATCAAAGAAGTGTTATCCAGCGTTGTGAGCGATCCGAGCATCCTTGCAGGCTTAAGTGCCAAAAAACACCCGCTGCTTCAACATCGTGATGTTAAAAAAGTTGGTTATCTGGTGCTCGCCTCTGATAAAGGTCTGGCAGGCGCATATAGTTCCAACGCTTTGAAAAAAGCAGTTGCTGAGATCTCTGAATGTGAGCATGACGTAGTCATTATCACCAGCGGCCGTAAGGCCAGGGATTTCTTCCAACGCCGCGGCTATAAAGTGCTGAGCAGCCACTTCGGCTACTCCGACAGACCGTCTTACGCAAATGCAGTAGAAATTGCTCAGGATGCAATCAAACAATTTGCTGATGAGCATTTCGACGAGCTGCATATTGTGTTTACACTTTTCAAAACCGCTTTGTCCCAAATTCCTACCAGCGATAAGATTCTGCCGGTAGAGCCTCCTGTAAAGGAGAAAGGCAAAGCTAGCGCAAGCTTTATTTTCGAGCCTGATGAAGACGAAACTCTGCAGGTACTTGCACCTAAGTATCTGGAAACTGTAGTTTACGCTGCACTGGTACAATCTGCTGCCAGTGAGTTGGGTTCTCGTATGACTGCTATGAGCTCTGCTACCGATAACGCAGGCAAGCTGGTACAAAACCTTGAGCTGTCCTATAACAAGGCACGTCAGGCATCCATTACCCGCGAGCTGAACGAAATCGTTGGCGGCGTAGAAGCTCTGAAACAGGCACAAAACTAATTAGATATTTCGTAGGGAGGCTAAAACCTTGAATACAGGTAGAATCGTACAAGTTGTAGGCCCTGTTATCGACGTAGAGTTTCCTCCTAAAAGCATGCCTGCTATCCTCAACGCACTGCACATTGACGGCACCACCGATGAGGGTAAAGTAAAAATCCACCTGACCGCAGAAGTTATGCAACACATCGGCAATAACATTGTCCGCGCTGTTGCTATGAGCTCCACCGACGGTCTGGTTCGTGGCATGGAAGTTGTTGATACCGGCGCTCCTATCAGCGTTCCGGTAGGTCCTGGTGTACTGGGCCGTATCTTCAACGTTTTAGGTGAAACTGTAGACCATGATGACACTCCGGTTGAAGCAGCTGATCACTGGCCTATTCATAGACCGGCTCCGAGCTTTGACCAACAGGCTACAGCTACTAAAATTTTGGAAACCGGCATTAAAGTCGTTGACCTTATCGCTCCGTATGCAATGGGCGGTAAAATCGGTCTGTTCGGCGGTGCTGGCGTAGGTAAAACCGTTATTATTATGGAGCTTATCCATAACATTGCTACTGCACACGGCGGCTATTCCGTATTCGCAGGCGTTGGCGAACGTACTCGTGAAGGCAACGACCTGTGGGGCGAAATGAAAGAGTCTGGCGTTATCAACAAGACTGCTCTTGTATACGGCCAGATGAACGAGCCTCCTGGAGCACGTATGCGTGTTGGTCTGACCGGCCTGACCATGGCAGAATACTTCCGTGATGTTGGCGGCCAGGACGTACTGCTCTTTATCGATAACATTTTCCGTTTCATTCAGGCTGGTTCCGAAGTATCCGCATTGCTCGGCCGTATGCCTTCCGCAGTAGGTTACCAACCTACCCTGGCAAACGATATCGGCGCACTGCAAGAGCGTATTACCTCCACCAAGACCGGTTCTATCACATCCGTACAGGCTGTATATGTACCTGCGGATGACTTGACTGACCCGGCTCCGGCAGGCACCTTCGCTCATTTGGATGCAACCACCGTATTGTCTCGTCAAATCGCAGAGCTTGGTATTTATCCGGCAGTTGACCCGCTCGACTCCACCAGCCGTATCCTCGATCCGCTGGTAATCGGCGAAGAGCATTATCACGTTGCTCGTGGCGTACAGGCTATCCTGCAACGTTACAAAGAATTGCAAGATATCATCGCAATTCTGGGTATGGAAGAATTGAGCGAGGAAGACAAAGTTACTGTTGCTCGTGCTCGTAAGATTCAGAAGTTCCTCAGCCAGGCATTCTTCGTTGCTGAACAGTTCACCGGTACCCCCGGTCAATATGTTCCTCTGAAGGAAACCATCCGCGGCTTCAAAGAAATCCTCGAAGGCAAGCATGATGACCTGCCGGAAGGCGCTTTCTACATGGTTGGTACCATTGATGACGCTGTTGCCAAGGCTGCAACTATGAAGGATTAATAGATGGCTACTCCGTTTTCTTTTGAAATTGTCACGCCGGATAAGATGCTGTTCACTTCTGAAGAAGTAACTTATGTGGGTTTCCGTGCTTTGTCCGGTAATCTGGGCCTCAAAGCTAGACATATGCCTATCATTGCGACCATGGATATTGCGCCGATGAAGCTGGAGTTCACTGACGGCAGCGTTAAAGAATTTGCTGTTTGCGGCGGCTTTCTGGAAATGAAAGACAATAAATGCACCGTTCTGGCAACTATTGCCGAAGCTGATGCAGATATTGATACCGCTCGTGCAACTGCAGCTAAAGAACGTGCAGAGCAACGTCTTGCTTCCAAGAGCGAAGACATTGACACTGTTCGTGCCGAAAACGCGCTGAAGAGAGCTGTTGCCCGCTTGCGTACTACTCACAAGCTGTAATAAGCATTGCGACAATGCCAAAAAAATACCCCCGTCCGTCAGGGCGGGGGTTTTTGTATTGCGCTGCAAGCGCAAGTGCAAGCATAGCTTTTCTGGTGCTTATGCTAAAATTTGCCTACGGTATCCATAAAAGCGTCACAGCGTCACCAAGCGTCACGCAGTTTTGGCTTCCAGCTTTTGCAAGGTAATATCAGAGCCTTTATTAACACGTTTATGATGGTAATAAATTCCATAGTCTTGATAAAGCCTGTCAACTTTGACATTAAGCTTACGGGAAAGAATGTGGGGCTTCATATCATCAGTACTTATATTAAGGTCCTGCAGCATCTGCGTTGCACTTCCATGCCAAATTTTATTCTCGTCGCTGACTAAAGCGGCAACCTGTTCCAGCAGCATATCCTTCGGTTCCTCCCACAATTGCTGGCAGGAGCGGATAAATTTCCAGGTACAGTTTTCAGGCATAAATTCGATAATAATTTCCTGGTCCGGCAGCTCGCGGCCGACAATGTTTAATTGCGCACGCTTGTCAGTACGTTTTTCCTTTTGCAGGATCATTGCTCCGTCAGCGGCACCTAAGAGACCGGTTGTGCCGGAAATCTTATCAAATTTATCCTCTGCCTCCATTTTTCTGGTATGATGAACGACAACGATGCAAATATTATAGCGCGCTGCTATTTCCTTAAGAATGTTGATGATGTGGTAATCAGAAGCATAACTGTAGGAGGAACTGGTAAATTCACGAATCTTTTGCAGCGTATCAATAATTACCAGCTTAGTAGCAGGCTTGCTTTGCAAAAATTCCGTCAATTGTTCCTGCAGTCCCTGGTTTAAGCTGTCAGCCTGGGTAGCTAAATATAAATTGGCGTTGCCCTCTACGCCGAACATCCGCGAAAAGCGTTTTTGCAGACGTGCTAAATCATCCTCCAAGGAAAGGTAAAGTACGGAAGCAGGTGTTACCTTATGGTCAAAAAATTGCAAACCTGCGGCAACATGGTAAGCAAGCTGAGCCATAAGAAAGGATTTACCTGTTTTTGGTGGTCCTGCCAAAATATAGACACCGCTGTAGAGAAAATTATCGATTAAGGCTGTGGCAGGTGTGTAGGCGGTGTCGTACAGCTCTGGCAGGGTAACTGTTTGCAGGGAAGAGCTGGCCGCTAAGGGTTGACTGTTGTTGGGATAGAAGACTTTGTCTTTGATCATGATAACATACTCCTTTTGCTTAATGAATGTGATTGGCTTAATACTAAATGCTTAGTAACTAGATTAATCATACTAAACTATCAAGATAAAGTCAAGAGTTAAAAAAGAAAAATTCTAAACTTACTTGTTTATTTAGAGAAACGTGCTATACTATACTTAACAAAAACATTAAGGAAAAGGAGCTTGCCAGATGATAATAAGAAATAATATAGGTGAACGCATTGCTTTCTTTCGTCGCTTAAACAACTACACTCAAAAGTATTTAGGTAGATTATTGGGCTTCAGTGATAAAACCTGTGATGTACGTGTTGCCCAATACGAATCAGGTGACAGGATACCTAAATATGATATGCTGGAAAAAATAGCAAGTTTGTTTAATATTAGCCCTGAAGCTTTAGATATACCGAATATTAACTATTGGGCAAGAAGAATGCATATTTTCTTTGCTATGGAGGATAAATACGGCTCAGAAATAAAAAAGATAGACGGTGAGTATTACCTGCGGATTGAAAAGACTTATCCCGATGAACATTGTATAACCGGCGTCAGAAATGCTGTTTTACAGGAATGGGTTGACATGTATACCGCCTTACAGGAAGGCAAAATCACCAAATCCGAATATGATTATTGGCGTTATAACTATCCGCAGCAAGGACATTACAATTATATTACCTTTAGGCGTGATTATATAGAAGAGGTTGATTCCTATCCTGAAAAGTATCAGGCGCTGCTTGATTTTAAGGAAGAGGTGCAGGAAGCTACCGCAGAAAATAAAGCAGTAGATGATAAGACTATCCAGGATTTAGAGGCACGTTATCAGGAAGCGGAAAGGCTTATCAGCCAGGAGCTGGCAGAGCTGCGCCGGGCGATTGATAATGCCAAGCGCAAAAGGTGACGCTTGGTGACGCTGTGACGGTATATCAAGGAGTAGGGAGAAAAAGAGACTAAATTGTATACATCTCCCTAACTCTCCCCAAAAGCTGCTATTTGTGGTATTATTTACATAGTGCTGTTTGGCACTGCTTACTAAAGCTTATACAAGGAGTGATAGATTTTGACAACTGCAAAGGAATTGCAAAAGAATTTAACCTGGGAATTCCCCCATATCGCTAAGGAAAATACTGCTGCGAAGGAAGCAGCATTCGCTTACTGCGAAGGCTACAAGGAATTTTTGGATACAGCCAAGACGGAGCGCGAATTTACTGCGAAGGCTGTAGAAAAGCTGGCTGCTGCAGGCTACGTTCCCTTTGAAGAGGGCAAGGAGTACAAACCCGGCGACAAGGTTTATTTCGTAAACCGCGGCAAATCTCTGGCTATGTCCACCTTCGGTACTGCGCCGCTGGAGGCAGGTGTGCGCCTGAACGCTGCGCATATCGATTCTCCGCGTCTGGATTTAAAACCGAATCCGGTATACGAAAACCATGAGATGGCATATTTCAAAACGCATTATTACGGCGGTATCCGCAAATACCAATGGGTGACTGTGCCGCTGGCTATGCATGGCGTTATCATCAAAAAGAACGGCGAGCTGGTGAAGGTCTGCGTGGGCGAAAATGCCGGCGACCCTGTATTCTGCGTAACCGATTTGCTGCCGCATCTTGGCGCTAAGCAGAATGAGCGCAAGCTGGGCGAAGGCATTAAGGGCGAGGAGCTGAACATTGTTATCGGCAGCCTGCCTTTTGTTGACGAAAGCGAAGAAGAAGACGTTAAGGATGCTGTAAAGCTGAATGCGCTGGCACTGCTCAACGAAATGTATGGCATTACCGAGCATGATTTTATGCGTGCAGAAATTGAATTTGTGCCTGCAACCAAGGCGCAGGACGTGGGCCTGGACCGCAGCCTGATCGGTGCCTACGGTCAGGATGACAAGGTTTGCGCTTATACCGCGCTGACTGCGGAAATTGATACCAAAGCACCGTACTACACCACTGTTACGGTTTTGGCAGATAAAGAGGAAATCGGTTCCTACGGCAACACCGGCCTGAATTCCGATTTCGTGCTGCACTATCTGGAGGACTTGGCAGCAACTCAGGGTGCCAACATCCGCAAGCTGCTGCGTAATACTACTGCGCTTTCTTCCGATGTCAACGGTGCCTATGATCCGAGCTTTGCTTCCGTATACGAAGAACGCAACAGCTGCTTTGTCAACAAAGGACCTGTGCTGACCAAATATACCGGTGCGCGCGGCAAATCCGGCTCCAATGATGCCAGCGCTGAAACGATGGCCAAGGTTATCAGCATTATGGACGAGGCCGATGTTTTCTGGCAGATTGGCGAGCTGGGCGCTGTAGACGAAGGCGGCGGAGGTACCGTTGCTTTGTATGTTGCAGCTATGGATATGGATGTAGTTGACCTTGGTGTACCTATTCTGTGTATGCATTCTCCGTTCGAGCTGAGCTCTAAGCTGGATGTTTATTACACCTATAAAGCATTCGCTGCTTTCCTGGAGAGCAGCAAATGAATACCCTTAACGAGCTTTCACAGGCAGAGAAAAAGCAGCGTGTTTTAGTTTTATGCAATGAGAACGAAATTGCCGGCTTGCAGGCACAGGGGTTGCCTGTGAGCTGCGAGGACAGCCTGCTTTCAATGCAGCACCTGAAAATGGCACGCCTGGAGGCAGAGCGTCGCCATAAATTGCATGAAGGCTTACAGGTTTTTACGATTACGCCGGAGCCTGTGCAGGCGACGGAAGCAGAACGGGCGCTGATTTACGCCATGCTTGTACGCTGCCGTAAGGTTATCAGTTGCCGTGATAAGCTGGAGGATATGCTGAAATTTGACGACCGCGCAGGCTGGGCAGCTTATAAGCAGGAGTATGAAAATAAAGTGCTCGATGCGTATAAGGCTACGTGGCGTGACGCAGAAGTCTATCCTTATAATATTATTGATAACATCAAAGAGTACAATAAAAACGAAAGCTATATTTTAAAGCAGCTTTACTGGCATCTGGCAGAGCGCACACCGGGAAAGGTGAATGACGGCGATGCCCGCATGATTAACGAGCTGCGCAAAATGTTCCGCGATTTGAGCGTAAGCCTGCTGCAGGCAGATTTGGTTGTAGTTAGCGAGGGCTTGGAGGATGCAGAGCTTTTGGCTTTGGCAACCAAATTTATGTGGCACGGTGAGGCAAGAGTAGAGCGTTTGTGAGTGCAGGCAGGATTGCCCTAAAATATATAGCAGGTCATGTCGCAATAAAAAATCACCCGAAGTCGTAATGGCTTCGGGTGTTTGCATATATATTTATAAATAACTTCTGATATTCCAGAGCAGATAAAGCGGTAAGCTGACGGTTTTTGTATCGTCAGAATCGTTAATGCCGATGTTTTTGAGTGATAGCTTGAACCCTGTTTGTGGTTTATATTTTTTGCAAAATAAACCATAGCTTTTGGCCCGTGTATGTATTTCTGCTTTTGCTTCAACAGGTACGAGCTGGCTTTGGTATTCAAAAATAAAATCAAGCTCTGCCGTATTGCCTGAACGCCAAAAGTATGGGTGCAAATCGGTGTAAATGAGCTCGTTAAATACGAAGTTCTCAGTGAGAGCACCTTTAAAATTTTTGTAGTAAGGACTGTCGTACAAAACAGTATCCGCTGTTAATCCGCATCTTCGGCATAACAGACCAATATCTGCCATATAAACTTTAAAGTAGCTGGCATCAGCATTAAAGGCCAAGGGAAGCTCAGGAACACTGACTAAATCAAGCTTATTCACCAGTCCTGCATTTACCAACCATTCCAACGCATCTTCCAAATCCTTGGAACGCTTACCTTGTTTGACATGGGAAAAGAAAAATTTGTTATTTTCACGAGCCAGTTGAATAGGTACGGAATCCCAAATCCAGTTGATTTTTGGTACATCAACATTGGGTGCGTATTTAGAAAAATCACTGGCATAGTCTTCAAGCAGGTTGTCCTGTAAGGCTGCGACTGCCGAGAAATCGTGCGTTTCTATCCATCTTGCAACAACTTCAGGAAGACCACCAATCAGATAATAATGTTTGAGTTCTTTGGTGAGAGTTGTAGTATATAGTTCAGGTAATGGCTCATCTGGCTTATATTTCAGTAAACCGTCAAGAAGTGCCTTGTGACCATTGGCGATTAAAAACTCCTTGAAGCTCATGGGGTACATTTTTAAGCGATCAACTTTACCGACAGGAAAAGATATGTTGTTGCGCTTTAAAGCGACGCCTAACAATGAGCCTGCGCAGACGATATGCTGCTTAGGCAAAGTCTCAAAAAAATATTTTAATGAAATCAGAGCTTCCGGGCAAGCCTGAATTTCGTCAAAAATCAGGAGTGTTTTGCCGGGAATAATTTTTTTGTGATTTATAATACTCAGTTCATCTAAAATTCTTGTTGTATCAAAATCAGTTGCGAAAATTGAAGCCAGACGGCTGTTGCCTTCAAAATAGAAATAGGCCACATCGTCAAAATATTCTTCACCAAATTTTTTTAGCAGATAAGTTTTGCCGCATTGTCTGATACCTGTAACAAGTAATGGCTTACGATGTGGAGAATCTTTCCATTGTTTTAAGTTTTCTATGGCTTGTCTATACAAAATACTTACCTCCTATTCGTTTGCTTGTTGAGAATATTATATGGCTAAAAATAAAAACACGCAAGCATTTTTGCATTTTTCCTATGAAAAACGTACTCGCAAGCACAAAGTTCCTATGAAAAACGCAATTTTAGCTGCAAAGTTCCTAGGAAAAACGCAAACGAACGTCATCAGCCGGTTTTTGTGTTTTGTCACACATTTTTCCTTGCATATTAAACTTGCTTATAGTAGACTATAGTATGTAGAATTAGGCAAGGCCGCAAACTTCCAGATGAGAAGAATTTGATATATAAGTAAGGACGGTGACTGTAAGATGGCTGATATCGTAGAAAGTCTGGCAGGAAATAAAATGCTGATGCTGAAGCAGGATATAGCTTTTTTGCGTAAGCGTCTGTCAGAATGCACTGATGAGGATGCTAAAAAGGCTATCCGCCAGGAATTAATGGAGAAGGAAACCTATTATAATATTTTAGCAGACCGCCAGCGGGTGAATTTCTGAGCCGGAAGCAGTGCCGGCTTTTTCTTATAAGGCCGGGCGTGAGGCGCCTGTGGCAAAATTTTCCGGATTTTTATTAAGTCTTGAAAAGTGCCCGTGTTTGATGATAAAATATTTGTTACGGAAAAATTTTTCCGACTTCGCATATGCAGGAGGGTTATTTTGGAAAAACTAATTGTGAAGGGCGGAAACCGCCTCGTTGGTGCAGTTAAGACCAGCGGTGCGAAAAACGCTGTACTGCCGATTATTGCAGCTTCTATCCTGGGAACTACCCCTAGTCATCTTGACGAGGTTCCGATGCTGGAAGATGTGCATACTATAAGTGAAGTTTTAAAATGTCTGGGACTGTCCGTGGAATGCAGTCCGGAAAAGAATGTGCTGGATATCGACAGCACCAGCATTACCTCTTACGAAGCACCGTATGAGCTGGTGCGTACCATGCGTGCGTCTTTCCTGGTAATGGGACCTTTGCTGGCACGCATTGGTAAAGCGCGTATTTCTATGCCTGGCGGCTGCGCTATCGGCGCCCGTCCGATTGATATTCATCTGAAGGGCTTTGAGGCTCTGGGTGTAAAAATCGAGCAGGGACATGGCTATATTGAAGCAAGTGCTCCTGAAGGACTGAAGGGTACCAGCATTTATTTTGATTTCCCGAGCGTTGGTGCTACCGAAAATATTATGATGGCAGCATCTTTGGCTGAGGGTACTACTATTCTGGAGAATGTTGCTGAGGAACCGGAAATTGTTGATCTGGCGAACTATCTGAATAAGATGGGTGCCAAAATCCGCGGTGCCGGTACTGATACTATCCGCATTGAGGGTGTAGATAAGCTGCATGGCGCAGACTACACTATTATTCCGGACCGTATTGAGGCAGGCACTTATATGATTGCTGCTGCTATGACCGGCGGCGATGTTGTGGTGGAAAATGTGCTGCCGGAGCATCAGAAGCCGTTGATTGCTAAGCTGCGCGAGGCAGGTGCTGTGGTAGAAGAGGATATTGATAAGGTGCGCGTTATCGGCCAGAATCCGCTGAAGGCTGTATCTATCAAAACTTTGCCTTACCCCGGCTTCCCGACTGATATGCAGGCGCAGATGATGGCGATGATGGTTATTGCCGAGGGCCGCAGCAAGGTTACGGAAACTGTTTTTGAGAACCGTTTTATGCATGTGGTTGAGCTGAACCGCATGGGTGCGCAGATTTCTACCGAAGGCCGCAGTGCTGTTATTGACGGTCCCTGCAAGCTGACAGGCTGCGATGTGCGTGCAACTGATTTGCGCGCCGGTGCCGCTATGATTCTGGCAGGCCTTGTGGCTGAAGGTACGACACGTATCGGCGATTTGCACCATATCGACCGTGGCTATGAGAACATTGTTGCTAAGCTGAAAAATCTGGGTGCAGATATTGAACGCGTAGATGTAGATTAAGGAGATATGTCTAATGTTTAAGAGTATGGATATCGGTATTGATTTGGGTACCGCTAACATTCTTGTTTATGTCAAGGGCAAGGGCGTTGTCCTGAAGGAGCCTTCTGTTGTGGCTATTGATAAGGTGCGCAACAAGGTGCTGGCTGTGGGTGATGATGCCAGAGAAATGCTGGGACGTGCTCCCGGCAGTATTGTGGCTATCCGTCCGCTGAAGGAGGGCGTTATTGCGAATTATACCGTAACGCAGAAGCTGCTTGCTTATGTTATTGAGAAGGTTGCAGGCAAGAGCCTGTTTTTCAAGCCGCGTGTTATGACCTGTGTGCCGATTGGCATTACTTCGGTTGAAAAGCGTGCTGTTATGGAGGCTACTACCCAGGGTGGTGCGTCTAAGACTTATCTGATTGAGGAGCCTCTGGCAGCTGCTCTTGGTGCCGGTATTGATATTTCTGTACCGCGCGGCAATATGGTTGTTGATATCGGCGGTGGCACTACTGATATCGCTGTGCTGAGTCTTGGTGGTATTGTTGTGGATTCTTCTATCCGTATCGGTGGCGACCATTTTGATGAGGCTATTGTGCGTCATGTGAAGAAGGTTCATAATGTGCTTATCGGTGAGCGCACGGCTGAGGAAATCAAGATGAATGTTGCTACTGTTATTACTGATGGTCGCCATGAGTCTATTACTGTGCGTGGCCGTGATATGGTTACCGGTTTGCCGACTACTTTTAGCGTAAGTTCTGAGGATTGCCGTGTGGCGTTGGAGGATTCTGTTGCTTCCTTGATTGCTACTGTACGTGGTGTTCTGGAGAAGTGCCCGCCGGAGCTGGCAGCGGATATTGTTGATAATGGTATTTATCTGACTGGCGGCGGCGCTCTGCTTGATGGCTTGGCTGAGATTATGCAGCGTGAGACTGGTATTACTACGCATATTGCTGATGATCCGTTGGAGTGTGTTGCTCTTGGCACCGGTAAGGCGCTGGAGAATCTAGATAAGCTGCATCCGGGCACTGTTTATACTGCGTCTAATCTGGCTGATTGATGCTTGGCTATTGATTTTTGATTTTGGGAGGAGCTGCCTTTGGCAGCTCCTTTTGTGTAGATGTGAAGAAGAATCTTTGGCAGTGTGCTAACCTTCTTGCCTGCCCCTTGGGGAAGGTGCCGAGCGAAGCGAGACGGAAGGGGGCTGTGCGATATATTAATTACTGTCTTTAGCGTTCTGCCAGCCTTCCTGCCTCTCCTAGGGGAGAGGTGGCATCGCGAAGCGATGACGGAGAGGGGACTGCATGATATATATATTACGACGCACTAATACTAACGCATTCTTCAATCTTCTACTTGTTTTTCTTTTAAGAGGTCCTGAATATGAATTTCAAAAAACTGATATGTTCTGTTTTTATGCTGGCTGCGCTGTGCGCTGCTCCGCTCGCGGCGAGCGCCGCTCCCGTCACAGCGGTGCGCAGCAGCGTTAGTCCGGCGCGTGTGCGCCTGGTGTTCGACAGTACGGAGCCAATTAAATATACAGCTGAAAAAAATGGCTTGCAGATTGTAGTTAATCTGCCGGAAGGTACGGCGCTGGCGCAAAGACCTGTCTTTAAGCAGGATACGGTGATTAAAAGCATCACTGTGCCTGCCAAAAAGAAGAAAAAGGCTCAGGTGGTTATAGATTTAACGAAGGATTGCCAGTACAAGCTTTATCCGCTGAAGAATCCTGACCGTCTGGTGTTGGATATCTACCGCATTCCTATCAGCAAAACCACGACGCAGCTGGCTGGCGGCGTTACCTATACCTATGCGCAAGAGGAGCTGAACGGCAGGCCGATTGTAAGCTATCTGGTGAGCGTTGCGCCTTCGGCGCGCCTGGAGCTGAGGCCGTTTTCTGCCGCTGGGATGTATAACGGACGCGGCAGTTTGGCTAAGCAGGCGGCGCAAAGAGGCCTTGTGGCTGCCATTAATGCGTCATACTTTGATACCGACGGCTGGGTTATCGGCAACGTTAAGGATAAGGGAAATTTTGTCGCTATGGATGCTACGCCGCGCAGCGGTTATGTAGTACAGGGCAACGAGCAGAAGATTGTGCGCGACATTGCCTACACCGGCAGCGTAACACTTCCTGACGGCAGAGCGCTGCAGCTGAAGGGCATGAACCGTGCGCGCATAGCTAATGATTTGGTGCTGTTTAATTCCTATTACGCTACGTCGACCAAAACAAATCAGTACGGGCGTGAGGTAAAGATAAAAAACGGTCGCGTTGTTGCTGTTTCCACAGCAGGCAATATGCCTTTGGAGCCGGGTTGCGTAGTGCTTTCCGGTCATGGCACAAATGCTGCTGCTCTGGCAGGCCTGCGCCTGGGCGACCATGTAGCGCTTACGCAGAGCCTGGGCAGCAGCATTGCAGATGCGGCAACAACTGTTGTCAGTGGCGGCCCGTTGCTGGTAGAAAACGGCAGGGTGAATGTGCGTACTGCGGAGGAGCAGATGGCTCCCGATATCGCGCGTGGCAGAGCGCCGCGTACTGCGATTGGCCTGAAAAAGGACGGCACGCTTTTAATGCTTGTTATTGACGGCAGAAGCAGTGCTTCCGCAGGCATGACGCTTGCGGAGCTGGCGCAGTATTTTGTGAAGCTGGGTGCAGTGAGCGCTGTCAATTATGATGGCGGCGGCAGCAGCGAAATGGTCATCAACGGCAAAATCGTCAACCATCCTTCGGATGGACGCGAGCGCTTGGTGAGCATCGGTCTGGGATTGTTTATCAAATAAGCTGGTTATATAGGCAAAATAAAAACAAGGGGCGGTCACGCTTAGTCTGTGACTGCTCCTTGTTTTATTGTTGCGGTTTATAGCTTAATCTTCGGTGATGATAACGCCGGTGCCGATGCCGCCGTTATCGCTGCAGACAAGCTCCTTCAGGCTTTGAATATCCGCATTGCGCAGACGGATGCAGCCTTCGGAGGCCATGGTGCCGATAGAGGAGGGGTCATGCGTACCGTGAATGCCGATACCTATCCAACCGGTGTCCAGCGAAAGGAACCAGGGGCCGTAGGCACCTTCGATTACGCCCTTGCCGTCACCGAAATCGTGCGTCCAGTAATGCGCCGGGCAAACCTCCTCGATGCGGAAGGGAACCTGCGCTGAAGGCACGCCGACTGCCGCACCTGTGTAGTAGGACGGAATTGCTGCTGCGCTGCCCCAGGAGGTGGGAGTGCGGTTGTCACCGGTGTACTGCTTGTCACCGGGATTTTTGGCAACAGCGATAGGATAGCTGCAGACTGCCTCTTCCACGCCCTGCTGATAGACATCAAGGCGGTAGCTTTGCTTATGGATGCAGATGAGATATCTGGCGTTGCCGAACAGGGCGGACGCAGGCGCCGCAGCTGTTAAGCTGCAGCTTAGCAGCAGGCAGACGCTAAATATTAAACTCGTTAGTTTTTTGAGCATTGTGATACTTCCTTAATGCTTATTTAGCAGGCTACGCGTACAAAATCTGCGCTTACATAGCCAACCTCACCTTGAGCGTTAATAGCCTTCCACCATTGGCGGCCTTCAGCTTCGAATGCGCCTTCTAGCGGTGCTATTTCTTCGCCGGACATCAGCGAATCAATTACATTGCTGCTTGTGGAGGGGGCGGTGCGGAAGTTTACATAGTCACCGGTTAAAACCAGTTTTACGCCGGGAGCCCAATAGCTGTCCATGTTTTCAAATTTGCTGTAGAGGTTGTAGATTCTTTGATTGGAGTATTGTAAACTTTCGGCAGACATGCTGTCCCCGTATTGAGCATAGCCTTTGCTGGCAGGGATAGAGTGTGCATTTTCAGTGCGGAGCTCATCGTAGGTACTGATAAAGGCATTGATATATTTTTTGTTGTCATAAATAGTAGTCAGCCAGTAATCACCGTCACCGGAATCGGCTTCGCCCTTGGCACTGAAGCTCACCGTGGAGCCGTTGCTGTTTTGCTGCACATCATACATCTGCAAGGCAGCAAAGGCAATCGCTTTGGCCTCCAAATCGCTGATGTAGATGCCCTTGCGGCTGAAGCAGGGAGCGACATATTCCTCGGCATAGTTTACGGTCATGGTATGCTTCACATCAAAGCGGGTATTTTTTAGCAGAAAGGCTTCTGTTCTGCCGCAGCGGGAGTCAATATTAGTAGGGAGTCTGCTTGCAGAGGTATTATAGACTGCTGCCTCCATAACAGATGTGCCGGTAAAGAGCATTGCTGCTGCCAGTGCTCCGATAGCAAAATTTTTGATTTTCATAACAACATCTCCTTTCCAGATGTGGAACTTATATCCTTTGATGCTTATATTATAGCTGAAAAAACGCTTTTGCACCCTACCCCAAAGGGTGATTTCGGGTAGGGAAGGCGAAAAAAGCGTAAAAAATTATGTATCGGCGATTTTTTAACTGCAGATGATTTTCATAATGTTTTATTTAAGATGGGTTTACAGTCTCTTCACTTGTCAAAATATTGCTGAGGCTGTATAATTTATGGTAGAGAAATATATCTGAAATGAGGTGAGTCACATGGGTAAAAAGTTAATAGTGATTCTGACTATTGCCGCTTTAGGCATCTTTACACTTGCTGCCGTTGGCTGTGCTGCTGTGACTGACCAGCGTGCCGCTGTCAGCGGTATTGTAGTTGCCGATGGACTGGTACAGGAGGGAACCCCGGTTAAGCAGGGCGACATTCTGGTAAAGGTAAAATCTATAGCGGGCGGCAGTATTGCTGCTGCGCGTGCTACAACTGCAGGCAAGGTTAGCCAGGTACTGGTTAAGCCTGGCGATAAAATTGAGGCACAGCAGGTTGTAGCCAAGGTGAGTGAATAACGGGCAAGAAAACCGGCGAGCTTCTTAGCCGCCGGTTTTTGTAGTATTACGAAGCCGGCGGCCGCAAGCTGCCGGGTAAACATTTTGTTTTTAGGAGATAGTATGAGAGTATTTTTATTAGCATTATTATTTTGCTGCCAGCTGCTGACGGCAGCTGCCGCCAATGTTCCTCTGATGCCGGTGCGTGACCTGCGTGCTGGTATGCAGGGCATAGGCAAAACAGTTATCAGCGGTGATACTATTGAAACCTTTAACGTAGAGATTTTAGGCGTCAATGGCAGTGAGGCAATGGGTTATAGTATTTTTGTGCGCCTTTACGGCGATCTGATTGAAAAGACAGGCGGTGTTGCCCAGGGCATGAGCGGCAGTCCTGTTTATGTAGACGGCAGGCTTGTCGGTGCTGTGGCCTTCGGCAAGACCTTCAATGACCCGCATTACTGCTTTCTGACACCAATCGGCAAAATGCTACCGCTTCTGGACGAACCGCAAGAATTACCGGCGGACTGGATTCCTAAGGGAAGCTCGCTGATGGCCGGCGGTTTTACGGAATATGGCCTGGAATATCTGCAGGAGAAGCTGCAGCCCTTCGGCCTGACAGCAATCAACAGCGGTGCTGCCGGCGCTTCCAGCGCTAAGCCGCTGGAGCCGGGCAGCAGTGTCGGTGTGGCCCTGATGCAGGGTGATATGACTTTGGGCGCTCTTGGTACTGTTACCTGGACTGATGACAGCGGCAAGGTTCTGGCCTTCGGCCACCCCTTTATGCAGCGCGGCAGCAGCAATTTCTTTATGAATAAGGTGTGGGTGCTGGGCGTAGTGCCCAATCTGCAGAGCAGCTATAAGGTAGGCAATCTGGGCGAGGCTATCGGCAGCATTACGCAGGACCGTGCCAGCGGCATTGGCGGCGTAGTCGGCAAGCAGCCCGATTCTATTCCGATGTTTGTTACGGTTAACGACAGCAGCCGCGGTCAGGCCAACAGCATGCGTATGCGTCTGATTGATGATCCTCAGCTGGTGCCTTCGATGGTCGATGCAGCAGTAGTCAATACTGTGAGCAAGACTGTGGACCGTAATGGCGGTGGCACAGCCAAACTGCATTTTACAATCACCGGCGTGGACAGCAAGAAGGAAATGCTGACGATTGACCGCGAAAATATGTATTACTCCAATGATGCGCTGCTGAAGAATCTTGATGCAGAGCTGACGGAGGCGATAACGATTCTGATGCAGAATAAGTTTGAGCCGGTGCAGCTTTATGGCATCAACGTAGAGGTTGAGGTTAGCAATGCGGTGCAGGTTGCAGAAATTTTTAATGTACACGCTAAAAATGCCAAGGTTAAACCCGGTGATAAGGTAGCAGTTGATGTTACGATGAAGCCTTATCGCGGCGAAGAGTTTACCAAGACAGTGTATTTCAAGGTGCCTAAGGACCATCCGGGCGGCAAGCTGGTGCTGAATGTACGCGGTGGCAGCAGCATGGCCTGGGCGATTGACTTGCTGCGTAAGCAGCAGGCTGAAGGTGTTCCGGCAGCCAAAAAGAAGGAAACCCGCCATAAGCTTGCCGATTATATCAAGGGCGTGAATAGTGCCGATAAGAATAACGAGCTGATTATTGACGTGGCTACCGGCCAGCTGAAGCCGAATCCGGAGGCTGCCGCTAATGATGCCGGTCTGGCAGGCCTGCTGCAGGGTTCTCCGTTCAAGCAGAAGTACCCCTTTGATTTTATTATTGACGGTGAAGGTGAGCTTGTGCTCACCGTTGACAAATAAATTTGTCTGGCGGTTAACAAAAATTTTCCCATTACTGTATCAGTATGGCCTCTTTGTGTCATACATTCGCCATATTTTGGCGGTATAATAATTAAGTAGAAAAAGCTGAAGATAAGGATATAAAAATGCTGAAATCTATCTGTGAAGCAATGGGCAACAGAATATTGGCCTTTTGTGCGGCCAGCGGCAGGCTGACGCTGCTGCTGCTGGCAACGCTGCGTCGTCTGAAGGACGCCGATGCTAAGGAGGTTGTGCGTCAGATGGCACTTTTGGGAGCAGATTCGCTGCCGATTGTGATGATGACGATTCTCTGTACCGGTATGGTTTTTTCCGTACAGACAGCCAAGGAGTTCGTGCGCCTGGGCGCGTCCTCTACCGTAGGCGGCATTGTGGCTATCGCCATGGCGCGTGAGCTGGTGCCGGTGCTGACAGGCGTTGTTGTTGCCGGCCGTATCGGTGCGGCGATTGCAGCGGAGCTTGGTACGATGAAGGTTACTGAGCAGATTGACGCGCTGCGTGTTATGGCTGCCAATCCTGTGAGCTATCTGGTGGTGCCGCGCTTTATTGCGCTGGTGCTGATGATGCCTTTGCTAGTGCTTTTTGCTAACCTTATAGGTAATGTAGGCGGCTGGGTGGTGGCGCATTATTACGCCGGCATCGGCAGCTTTACTTATGAAAATTCTATCAGGACACTGGCGGAGTTCTATGACGTGTTTGGCGGCATGGTCAAAAGCTGTGTCTTTGGTGCGATAATTGCTATCGTGGGCTGCTATAAGGGCCTGAACGCGCCGAATGGCGCGGAAGGCGTTGGCCTGGCGACTACAGCCTCGGTAGTGCTTTCGATTATTCTGGTGTTTATCACCAACTATTTTCTTTCGATTGTTTTGTATGTGTAAGGAGCCGGAAAAATGTCAAACGAAGCAATGATTCAGCTCCGACAACTTAAAATGGCCTTTGGCAGCAAGGTGATTCTTGATAATCTGGATTTGGATGTACGTCAGGGGGAAACGCTGGCGGTTATCGGTCCTTCCGGTACCGGCAAGAGCACCATCATCAAGCTGCTGACAGGACTGCTGGCACCTACTGCCGGCAGTATTGTGATTGACGGTCAGGAAGCAAGCGCTTTCACAGAGGATGAATGGGACGGGCTGCGCCAGCATATGGGCGTAGTTTTCCAGTATTCCGCCTTATTCGACTTTCTGAGCGTAGGCGAGAATGTAGCCTTCGGCCTGCGGCGGCATTTTAAGCTGCCGGAGGAGGAAATCCAGGAGCGCGTCAGCCAATTATTGGAAATGGTGGGCATGCCGGGTACGCAGAAGATGATGCCGGCAGAGCTTTCCGGTGGTATGAAAAAGCGCGTTGGCCTGGCGCGGGCGCTGGCCATGCAGCCGCAGATGGTTTTTTATGACGAACCGACCTCCGGTCTGGACCCGGTGATGACGATGACCATCAGCAGGCTGATACGCAAGACTCAGCAGACGCTGGGCGTAACTTCGGTTTTGGTAACACACGATATGGAATCAGCCTATTATGCTGCAGACCGTATCGCTATGCTATATAATGGACGCATTGAGCAATTGGGTACAGTGGCGGAGATAAAAAACAGTACTAATCCAGTCGTGAAGGCTTTTATTAACGGCATGGAATTGAAAGAGGAGGAGAAAAATGAGCAGCAATGAGGTTAAGGTGGGTGCCTTTGCATTAGGCGGCGCAGTAGTGCTGGCAGGCATTATTACCTTTATGGGTGCTTTCAGCTTTGGCAAAAAAGGCTATGAGCTGCGCATTAACTATCCTCAGGTCAGTGGCCTGATGCCAGGACATGTTGTGCGCTATGCAGGTGTGCAGGTGGGCACGGTCAAAAAGATTAATGTGGCACCGGATAAGGTAGAGGTTATCACAGAAATTAATGACGATATCAAAATACCGCAGGGAGCAACCTTTACAATTTCCTCTGACGGTATTATGGGCGAAAAATATGTCAGCGTTATCCCGCCTGCCAAGCAGGGACAGGGTTATGTAGCTGAAGGCAGCACGATTAATGGTGTTGCCGGCGGTGGTATCGATGAATTCTTTGCTTCTTCCGGTGATCTGGTGAAGCGTATGGAAAATATCGCCAATGCCTTTGAAAATGTTTTTGGCGACAAGGAAGTCCAGCAGTCCATGAAATCCGGCTTTAAGAACATGAATGATATCGCGGAGAACATGAATACCTTCACGAAGGTTATGGCTGATGTGGCAGTAGCCAACCAGCAGGATATTACCTCGATGATTCATCAGATTAATGAGCTGAGCCAGCGCATGAACGGCACGGCGGCCCATATCGAAAGCATTATGGCCGGTGTGGACAATAACGGCAAGACAGGCCAGAACGTGGCTGCCATTGCCCAAAATATGGCAGATACCAGTAAGCGTATGGAAAATATTGTCGAGGTGCTGGAAACAGTAGCCAAGGATCCGGTGACACAGAAGTCGCTGAAGGAGACGCTGGTCAACGTTAAAGAAACGAGCGAGCGTGCCAACAAGATTTTGGGAACACTTACCGAAGCGAAGGTTTCGACTGACGCCGGCTTTGCCGCCAAGGGCGGCGATTGGCGCGGCAGTCTGGGCGTAACGCTGCACCCGGCAGATGACACCTTCCTGTATATGGGCGGTTACGATATCGGCAATGCCAATAAATTTGATTTTCTCGTAGGTCGTCAGTATGGCAACGCAGCCTTCAGCATGGGTGCTATGCAGGGAGATTTCGGCGTCGGTGCCAGCTACGATTTAGGCAGGGACTTCAGATTGTATTCCCAGTTATATGATTTTGATGATCTCAAGGTGCGTTTGGGCGGTGAATACCGTTTGCATGATAATTTGTCACTTTACGGCGAAACCATGGATGTGCGTGGCAATAAAGCTAATACTTATATGGGCGTGCGTACTTATTTCTAAAAAATATTTGACAAACAGCCCTAAATAAATATATAATTTTACTACTGACTGGTTAGTCAGTTTTAGAAAATGGAGGTTTTCCGGATGAATAGAAATAAATTGACCAAACGTTTCTTGCTTTTATCTGCAGCACTGACCATGGCATTGAGCCAAAGTGCTTTTGCAGGTGAAACTGTTGCTTTAAATCTGGACGACGCTATGCTGCGTGCATTCCAGACCAACCCGACCGTAAGCATTGCCCAATACGAGCTGGACAGTGCCCGTGCCAGCTACAATGCTGCCCGCCAGAGCCGCGGCATCAGCATCAGTGCTAATCATACTACCCAACGTGGCGGTTATGATGATCTTCATCAAGATACTACCGGCCTTTGGACCAAGGGAATTGGCAATAACCATGCCAACAGCCTGAGCGCTTCTCTGCCGATTTTTACCGGCGGTAAATTGAGCGGTACCATTAAACAGGCTAAGGCTAACTATCAATATAATGAGGTTGGCGTACAACGCACCTATAACGAAATGCGTTCTACCGTTACTGACGGTTATTTCAAAATGCTGCAGGCAGATAATCTGCAAAAGCTGAATGCTGAATCCGTTACCCGTCTGGAGGACCATCTTAAAAATGTTCAGGCACAGTATGACGTTGGCGTGGTAGCCAAGGTTGACGTGCTGCGTTCCCAGGTGGAGCTGGCCAACGCTAAGCAAACCCTGATTCAGGCAGAAAACTCCTATCAGGTTGCCGAAGCAAACATGAACAAAATCGTCGGCCTGCCGATGGATACAACTCTGCAGCTTGATAACCTGCTGGTTTATAATGCTTATGATAAAAACATGGATGATTGCCTGGCTTATGCTGCCGAGCACCGTCCGGAGCTGATGCAGGCTAAATATGGTGTAGATTCTGCAAAAGGCGCATTGATGGTTGCCCGCAGCGGTCATATGCCGCAGGTTAGTGCAAGTGCTACTCAGCAATGGAGTGACAGCAACTGGCCTGGTGATGAAAACGGTAAATGGGGCGTTGGCGTAAATGTTAGCCTGAACGTTTTCGATACCGGTGTAACCCTGTCCAAGATTCATGGTGCCGAGGCTGATCTGAAAAAGGCTGAAGAAACCTATCGCGATACCGTGAACGCTGTAAATCTGGACGTGCGCAGCAATTATCTGGGACTGCGCGAAGCAGAAAAACGCATCAGCACCACCAAGCTGGCTGTAGAGCAGGCTGATGAGGATTACCGTATCGCTCAGCTGCGTTATATGTCTGGCGTGGGTACCAACACTGACGTGCTCGATGCTCAGGTTGCTCTGACTCAGGCCAAGACCAACTATACGCAGGCTCTGTATGATTACAATACCTCCAAGACAGCACTGGAAACCTCTATCGGCGTACCGATGACCAATCCGGCGACTGCCGTAAATGTGCAGGCTGCCAAAACTGCGAAAGCTGTTAAAGCAACCGAAAAACCTGCCAAAACTGCAGAAGCAGCAAAAGCAACTGAAGAAGCTGCCAAATAATTAAGGCTTAATTTAATATTTGATGCTACAAGTAAGCTGGTGAGGCGCAGTCCAAGCCAGCTTTTTTGTATGTGCAAATGCTCCCAAAGCGCTGCTAAAGAAATTTCTTCTCAATAAGAGGATGTTTTCTGCTGATGTCGAATAAATATAAGTCGGAGTATATAAAAAACAGTCTTGTCATATTTTTGTCATAGAAATTTGTTAAACTATTGAATGGTGAAGTATCATGAAAAAATATCTGCAATTTGTTGGAGCATTAATCATTCTGCTGGCAGCAGGCTATATCTTTTTAGTCCAGACGGTGATGCCTAAGTATATTAAGCAGGCCATACCGCAGATGCAGCAGCTGGCAACGGAATACATCAACGGCAGTGTGTCTATCGGCGCTATGAAATGGGAAGGCGGTCTTACTGCCGAGCTGACGGACATCGTCATCAAGGATGCGCAGGGCGGGAAGGTAGCCGAGCTGCCGCGCACTGTGCTGACGCTGCGCCCCTGGCTGGCTATGCAGAAGAGCGAGCGTGCGCTGAGCAGGGTTGATTTAGTGCGCCCTAAATTTTATCTTACGATGAATGACAAAAATAAATGGAATATGCAGAACCTGCTGAAGCCATCGGATTCTACGGAAACTCCTTTTTACGGTACACTGGCTGTAGACAAGGGCGAGCTGGTGGTAACTATGCCGCAGGGAAAATGGCAGTTTGGCGTTGATGGCAGCATTGATGGCGGTGCCAATCCTGATTTTGCTGTAGACTTTGCTGTAACCAGCGGCGCAGACAAGCTGAAGCTGGCAGGCACGATGACTACCAAGGGCGAAGGAAGCATGAAGCTGACCGGCGACAAGCTGGCGCTGGCGCCTTATGCTGCTCTGGCCAAGCATTATGGCAAGGTTGAGGAGCTGCAGGGCGGCTTGGGCAAGCTTGCACTGCTTTACGTAAACAAGAACGGCAAGCAGCGCTTCAGCGGCGAAGCGAAGCTGGCAGCGCTCAGCGGTAAGCTGAGCCTGGCAGGCGAGCAGCATAGCCTGCAGCTGGACGGCCTGGTACGCGCGGACGAAAACCTGGTGAGCGTCAGCAGTCTGGACGCTGTGGTTGACGGGCAGAAGCTGCACCTGGAGGGTGAAGCGGATTTGCGCAATACTGACGCACCTTCCGGCTTTGGCGTACTGAGCAGCGATGTTTTGGCTTATAATGGTTATAAGGTAACCAAGCTGCACCTGCCGTTTAACGTTTCTAAGGACGTGGTGCAGCTGCATGACGTGAGCGCGCAATACGGCGGCGGTACGATTACCGCTAACGGCACGTATGACCTTAAGGAGCAGGTGCTGACGGCAGATGCGCAGCTGCAGCAGGTTACGCAAAGCTTGCCCGGCAAGCAGCAGGAGCAGGTGCATATCAACGGTAAGCTGGCAGTTCTGGCCAAGCTGGTGCAGGATAAAATTTCGCTGCACGCTGCTGCTGATACAATGGATATCAGCTGGCGCAGCCTGAAGCTTAACCGTCTGGCCTTTGACGGTACGTATGATGGCAGAGGCCTGGTAATTGATGACGCCAGCTTTTTTGCTGAAGGCGGCGGTACCCTGGCTGCTAAAGGCAGAGTTGCTAAGGATGGTGCACTTGCTATCCACGGACGTATGGCTGATTTCCCTATCGACCCGCTGCTGGCTGCAGCCGGTCAGGATGGACGCGGTCTGTGCTCTACCGGCTTTGATGTCGGCGGCACGCTGGATGCTCCGGAGTTTTCCGGCATGGTACAGCTGACGCAGGCAGAATATATGTCGCAGAAGCTTAATGAGGCACATGGTCTTATCAGTATCAAGGATAATATCCTGAGCTTTAAAAATTTTATTGCCAACATGGACCAGGGACAGCATATTCTTAACGGTACAGTGGACCTGCGCGGGGCAGAACCGGCAGCAGCACTTACGCTGACCACGAAGAATGTGCGCATTGAACCGCTGATGGTGCTTTTGGGTAAATCGCAGATAGTTACCGGTAATCTGGATAACGTGATGCAGATAGAGGGCAGCCTCAGTCATCCCTATATTCATGGTGAAGTGCATGCGTCCGACGGCAGTGCGGCCAAGCAGCTGTTTAATAATATCAGCGGTCATTATGCTTATGAGGACGGCCTGCTGCGCTTGCAGGATTTTGTAGTAGATGCCTTCTATGGACGACTTACATTGGATGGTACGATGACTGCTGACCGCAGATTGAACTTTGTTATGGATGCCCAAAATGTTGACCTGGAGCATTTGCCAATCAGTGATGACACAGTTGCTTTAGGCGGCAAGGTTAACGCCAAGGGACATCTGAGCGGTACACTGACAGCGCCTTTCTTTGATGGTGAAGTCAGCAGTGACAGAATCACGATTAACAATGAGCCGTTGACGGAGCTTCAGGGCACGCTGGCCAGCAATGGTCGTGACGTGAATAAGCTGAACGCTTCCTTTAAGCAGCCTTATCGTGATGATCCGGTCAACTACGGCCTGTATAGTGCAGACCTTAATCTTAACCTGGTTCAGCACTATATTGAAGGCAAGGTAGAGAACCTTTGGGGCGATATTGGTGGCCTGCTGCGCATGGCGCGCCAGGATTACGATATCAGTGGTCTGATGCAGGGTGAGCTGCTGTTCAGCTACCAAGGCCATGGCGAGGGTGTAAAAATTACGGCTGCAGCTGATAATGTAAAAATCCATGATCTGAACTACGCGCAAATGCGTTTTGAAGGACGCATTGATAAAGGCGGTGTGCTGCATTTTGACAACGTCAAGCTGCAGGAGCAGGACGGCGTCAGCGATAAGGGCATAATTGCTGTCGGTGGTTCGATAGATATCAAGCAGAAGCTGTTGGACATAGAGGTTGCGGCAGTGAAGGCTAACCCGGCGATTGTAACCGCCGTTATGAAGGATCCGCCGGAAATTAAGGGCGAAACTGATATGCTGGTGCAGGTGCAGGGCAGCTTTGATAATCCTAAGGGAACTGCTTCGCTGGAAATTACCAATGGTTCTGTTGCAGGCGTAAGTGTAGACGATATGACGGCGATGCTGGCCTTGGCAGACGATAACATTAAGCTGCAGCAGCTGATTGCGACGAAGGATGCTTATGGCGTCAGTGCTTCCGGTGATATTCCGCTTGATCTGTTCCGTGATAAGAAGCAGCGTCATAACCCTGATGCGCAGATGAACATTGTGATGGATCTGGATAAGGCGCGTCTGGGAATTTTGCCGGCGCTTACCAAAATGGTGGAATGGGGCGTAGGCGACACGCAGGGCAAAATCCGTCTGGCAGGCACGCTGGAGGAGCCGCTGCTGTTCGGTTCGGTAAAAATTGCCGGCGGCAGTGTTAAGGTTAAATATATCAATACTGTTTTTGATGATATCAATCTGGACGTACTGTTTAACGGTAATACTGTACAGCTGAAGAACCTGTCTACTAAGTTAGGCAAGGGCACGCTCAGTGCCGAAGGCAGCTATGCACTGCATACCGATGCTGATACAGCCTACAGTCTGCATATCAAGGCTGATAAGGCGCAGCTGGCATCTAAGATTTTCACCGGTACGATTACCAGTGATGTAACTCTGCAGCCGGAAAAATACCCGGACATGAAAAACCGTAAGGGTAATGCTGCGCCGCCTATGGCGTTCCGCCCGCGGCTTGCCGGCAGTCTGCGTCTGGATGACGTGCTGATTAATATGCCGACAGTTCCCGAGCTGAGCGAGGGGGACAGCAATATCGGCCTGGATATGAAGCTTGTGCTGGGGCCGAAGGTACATCTGTACAACAGCTATCTGTATGATATCTGGCTGAAGGGCGGCATTGATATCAAGGGCAGCACAGTCTTCCCGATGATTGACGGCACGATTAAGGCAGATAAGGGTACAGTTAAATATTTGCGTACCGACTTTAAGCTGAATAATGCCGGTCTGGTATGGGTTGATCCCGGAAGCTTTTTGCCGAACGTAAATCTGGACAGCACAGCGCGCTTCAGCCGTTACAACATTTTTATGAAGATTAATGGGCCGGTAAGTGAAATGGATCTGCAGCTTACCAGTGATCCGCCGCTGACACAAAATACGATTGTGCGTATGCTGACGCTGCAGCGCGAAAGTGCCGGCAGCAATGAGGTTACCAGTGATGATATGGCCAATCTGATGACAGTTGGCCTGCAGATGACGGTGCTCGGTGACGTGGAAATGTTTGTCAAGCAGACACTGGGCCTCGACCAGTTCCGCATTTATACCGGTAAAACGCGCTCTGGCATTGGCTTTGAAAGCGTTCACGATCGTAATAAAGAGTTGACGGCAGACGAGAAAAACCAGTATAATGTTCTAGTAAGCAAATATCTGAATAATAACTTTATGCTTGGTTATACAACAAGCTTCGATGCTGTCGACAGAAGTATTTTCGGACAGTATGATATCAGTAAGCACATGAATATAACATATTCCCGCAGCTATGACCTGTCCAAGGATCCCAAGGATTGGTATGGCCTGGAATATAAGATATCGTTCTGAGCATTGCTGAGCAAATGTAGATAAGAAGGGAGGTGAACAGATGCTGCAAGGCTATTTGGAAGAGCTGAGAAAGACTTCGCTGCTGGAGCCGGAGGAAGAGCTGGAGCTTTGGCAGCGTGCCGCTGACGGTGACGAAGCAGCGCACCAGCGCCTGATGACGGCCTATCAGCCGTTAGTTTTTAAAATTGCTGCCAGCTTCAGGCTGCCGGAGGCAGAAACCATGGAGCTGATTCAGGAGGGCATGGTTGGCCTGCTGGAGGCTGCAGAAAGCTACGATTACAAGCGGCAGGTAGCCTTCAGCCTGTTTGCCTCCTATCGCATTAAGGGAAGCATGGTGGATTATCTGAGAAAAAGCTCAGAAAAGGGCATGCTTTACCTGGACAGTGAACTGTCCAATGGCTTTACCCTTAGTGATGCATTGCCTTCGGAGCTGGCTTCGCCCAGCGAGGTTGCCGAACAGCAGCTGCTTTGTGAAAAGGTGGCGCAGGCTATGGACCGCCTGCCGCTGAAGGAGCAGCAGGTGCTGCAGGGAATGTATCTGGAGGACAGACCGGCGCAGGCAGTTGCCGATGCTATTGATGTAAGTCTCGGTCATGTCTACCGCCTGCAGAAGCAGGGAGTGCGTCGCATCCGCGGCATGCTTTCACGCTTTATCCATGAATTTAACAAGGAATAATATATAAGTCAATATATAACGAAAAATAGCGAAAATGCCAGTTAGCCTTACTAAATCTGCTGTAATCAGCTTAAATGGCTTGTGAAAATACAGGACGTCAGCTGATTATATAAGACATAGTTATTAAAAACAATTATGTACAGAAAGGGGTAAAAGCATGACGCAGCCAAGCCGCACATTGTTCCATCGCATTCGCTGCATAAAAAGCAGTCTGGATAAGGCGGAGCAAAGCTTTATGGATAATAAGGATATCAGGGGCGAGCTTGATTTGATGCTGGCAGAGGCCGAGCTGAAAAATCTGCGTCGGAAAAAGGACCGCCCCTGGACCTGGAACCGTCAGGTTCTGGCAGTCTGTGCAGCATTTTTGTTAGTAGCTGCCGGTTTTGGTGGCTGGTGTTTTGCCAGAAACCATTACCGCGTGAAGGCGCAAGCTGCGCTGCCGCCAGTGGCAGCACCAGCTGTTAAGCCGCAGCAGGCAATGCCTGTACAGGCGGCGCCGGCAAGGACTGTACCGCAACAGAAACAGTCTGTCAATGATGTACCGGCACAGGAGTATAAAGAAAATCCTGACCGTGTTACTATATCCAAAGCCGATATGCATAAATTAGTGCAGTCAGCGCGAGTTGAGTTGAGTGACTCTAAATGAATCATGAGGAGGAATATCGATTGAAGAAACAATACTTATGGCGGCCTTTGACAGTAGGCCTGGCAGCAATGCTGCTGGCTGCTCCTGTTTACGCCGAAGAAATCCCGACACCTGCTGCAGGTGCTGGTACCTCTGTAACGCAGACTGCACCGGAAAGCCAGCAAGAAACAAGCCTGGCACCATATTTGGGAAAGACCATTACCAAGCAGATTATTGCCGGTAATAAGGCTGTGCCTGAGGCAGAGATTGCTGCTGCTTTGAAAACCAAGCCTGGCATGCAGTTTACTGAAGCTGGCCTGAGCGAAGATTTGAGTGCTATTTATGACATGGGCTGGTTCTATGACCTGCGTCCGGAATTCAAGCTGGTTCCGGAAGGCGTACAGGTAATCTATCATGTGATGGAAAACCCCGTTTACCAGAAAACTGAGGTTGAGGGCAACACCGTGCTGAATAAGCAGAAGGTGGCAGGCTTCTTTGACCTGGAGCAGGGTAAGATTGCTAACCTGAAGGATATCAATAAATGCGTCCAGAAGCTGGAGGAGGAATACCGTTCCAACGGCTATATTCTGGCGCGTGTTACTGACGTACATATGGAGCCGGACGGTACCTTGAAGGTTACTGCCAACGAAGGCATCGTAGAAGGCTTTAAGGTTAAGGGTAATGTTAAGACGAAGGATTATGTTGTTACCCGTGAAATGAAGCTGAAGAAGGGCGAGCCCTTTAACGCTAAGGCTGCGCGCCGCAGCATGCAGCGTGTCTATAACCTGGGCTATTTCGAAGATGTTAACATCAAGCTGAACCCTGGCCGTGAGCCTAACGGCGTTGAGGTAGAGATTTCGGTAGTAGAAATGAACACCGGTACCTTTGGCATTGGCGCAGGCTACAGTAATGCTGATGGCTTTGTCGGCATGGTTTCTATCGGCGATAAGAACTTCCGCGGTATTGGCGACAAGATTAATGTCCGTTGGGAGTTTGGCGGCGAGGATAACAAGAACTATGACTTCAGCTATACCCGCCCCTGGCTGGATGATAAAGAGACCAGTGCTACTCTTAACCTTTATGATATCACCAACGAATATGCTGACTACAACATCGACGGCGATGAAATTGCCCGTTACGACAAAAAACGTCGTGGTCAGGAAATTACCTTCAGCCGCAAAACCCATAATGAATTTGTCAGCAACTACATTACGCTTAAAAACCGTGATGATATCTATAAGGGCGAAGCTGACGGCTACGAAAATGATAAAGATCAGTATTATGAAGATCAGTTCTATAAGAGTGATACTGATAAAAGTGATAAATACGAAGACTGGATGCCGAAAACTGCAGCAGAGCGCCGTAAGGAAAACTTTGGTGTTACCCGCAGTATTACCCTCGGACGCGTATATGATTCCCGCGACAACATCTATGATCCGCATGAAGGCAAGCGCATTGGCTACAGCGTAGAATGGGCCGGCGGCATGGGCGGTGATTTTGACTTCACCAAATGGACTGCCGATTGGCGCTATTACTATCGTGCAGGCGGCGAAAGCGTTTGGGCACTGAACCTGGGTGTAGGCTATGCCAGCGGCAGCATGCCGTTGTCTCAGCGCTTTACCATGGGCGGCAGCGATACATTGCGTGGCTACGAGGATGACCAGTTCCGCGGCAACAGCATGCTGAAGGCTACTTTGGAATACCGCTTCCCGATTGTCAAGAAGGTACAGGGCGTACTCTTCACCGATAACGGTTATGCCTGGGATAAACGTCATGAGGACGAATTTGATATGGGCCTGCTTAAGAACAGCTACGGCGTAGGCCTGCGTATCAACTCCCCGCTTGGTCCGGTTAAGCTGGATTATGGCTATGGTGAAGATGGCGGCAAATTCCACTTCAGCTTTGGTGGACAGTTCTGATTTTGCGGAGAATATTTAGGCTATGAAGCTGAATAAGATTCTGTTCTGTGCTGCAATGACAAGCATCTTGCCATTGCAGCATGCTTTTTCTGCACCGGTAAACAGTGTTGAGGTGCAGGTTATAGATACTAACGGCGGCACCAGCCAGCTTTTGCTGCAGAAGATGAGCGACAGCATGCAGGTGGTTGCAGACCAGCTGTTCCTTGAGAAGGATGCGGCAAAAATTGCTGCAGCCAGGGAGGATTATGCCAGGCTGCTGACGGAAATCGGTGACAGGGTATTTACCGGCTACGAGCTGACTGATGTTCAGCTTGATGTAGGTGAAGCGACACAGGTGCGCTTGTATGCACGTCCCTGGAACAAGGTTATCGAAAAGCCTTTTATTGATTTGCAGTTTTCCGGCGTAGAGACGCAGACAGCAGCGCTGCTTGAGCAGCGTATTCCGGCGCTGCAGGCTCAGCTGGAGCAGGCTATCAGCGGTGCCTCGGTAGATGCCGGTGACTGGGCCGGCGGCGTACTGCGTAAGCTGGTACGCAGCGAGGTGCAGGCACAGCTGCCGGAGTTTAAGCCTGCGGTTGACGTGCTGCAGGAGGACGGACGCACTGTAGTACAGGTAGTCATCTATCCGGTAGGACAGCTGGTGCGCGATGTCCGCTACGAGCTGCGCAGTGAGGCTATTCCTAATGTACTGTTGATGAAGCTGAAGTACAAATATGCCGGTGAGTGCGACAAGCTGCGCGGGTTGCCGGTCGCTTATGTGCAAAGGCACAGGCAGGAGCTGGAGCAGCAGCTTTTAGAGAAGCTTATGACTGAGCCGGAGGTAAAAAACTATCAGCTGCGGCCACAGGTGAAAATCACTCCGGGTGCGGATTTGGGTGTCAGCATTATGATTGAATCAGATGACTATAAAATCTGGTTTGAAGGCTATGGTGATATCGGCCGCGATAAGGATAACCTTTCCGGCAAGGCGCATCTTGGTAAATTTATTTCGCCGCGTGACGAGATTTTTGGCGAGGCCGAGGTTATCCTGGATGATGTCCAGTGGCGCTTTGGCACCGGCTATACGCATTATTGGGGCAAAAGCAGCTGGAGCTATTTACGGCGTATGCCTATAGGCGACAACAATTACCGTCTGGAATATTGCCTGAGTCCTAAATGGCGCTTGCGGGCAGAGCATTTTTCTGGTGATGACCGTAACGAATTTGGCGTGCGCTACCGTATTCATGAGTTTCTCAGTGCGGAATATGTGTATGGCGGGCAGGAATTTTACCTGCGTCTTATAGGAAATCTGTAGCAATTCTTGAAAGAATGAGCGTAGACTGATATAATAAGATATATTATTGCAACAGACGGGACAAAAGCAGATGACAGCGGCTTACTGTTGTTTTCTGCTCTTGTTGCTTCTGAATTTTTGTATGAGGAAAAGAAGGTAGGGATTTAGATTATGATGCAGAAATTGCGTAACCCTAAAAATGTAAAACTGATCTCCTTGTTTATAGCAGCCATTTTTGTACTGGGCTGCTTTGCGCTTTCTGTAACGCAGAGCGGTGTTGGCAAGAGTGCTTTTGCAGCCTCCAGCGAATCTGCTATCGGTGTAGTTAACTATCAGATGCTGGTAGCACAAAGCCCGGATCTGAGCAAAGTTAACGAAGCTATGAACAAAGAAATCGAATCTGCCCAAAAGGATTTCAATGAGAAAAGCAAAACCATGAATGAGGCAGAAAAGAGAAAGTACTATACCCAGACTCAGGAACGTCTGGCTAATAAGCAAAAAGAGCTTATGGACCCCGTACTGAAGAAAATTGAAGCCAGCATCAAAAAGATTGCTGACAAAAAAGGTTTGGCAGTTGTAGTAGATAAGAACACTGTTGTTTTCGGCGGTGTAGATATTACCGATGAGGTTGCCAAGGCTATGCAGGCAGGCAAATAACAGCTTCTTCAGCGCATTGCTGCTCTGAAGTTGGAAGATTGCCTTGCGCAATGTCAATTTAATCGCGGTATTTACGGATGTTCAGCAATGTTATTGGAGGCAGGCATGAAGAAGAACAAGCTGGTAAAAATAAGTGCTATTATTGCAGCTGCTCTGCTGATTTCGGCATGCAGTACCAATGTCCGGGGACCGCAGGAAAAAATTGCTGTTATCAACTGGGAGCAGGCGGTAAGCGCCCATCCTCAGTATGCTAAGCTGGAGCAGGGCGAAAAAATCCTGCAGGATTTGCTGAACAAGCGCAAGGGGCAGGATGAGCTGGCCAAGGCGCAGCTAAGCAGCTTGAACAAGCTGCGCAGTCTGCGGCAGTTAAGCCAGCAAAGCTTCATGGAGGCTGATTTCAATACCCGGATGGTAGAACAGAGGGAGATTGAAAATGCTAAGCTGCAGAAGTTTGTAGCACAGGCAGAGGCAGAAGCAGACAGCAAGCTGGCCGCACGCAAAACAGAGGTTGAAGAAGCCTATAAGCTGAAGCTGTTTAATTTACGCGCGTTGTTGGAGACCGTAAAAATGAAGCCTGATGAACGTCAGGCGGTTGAAAAGCAGCTGCAGCAATTGCAGCAGGAGCGTGGTGTGCAGATTAGTGAGCTGCAGGCGGAAAAACGTCGCCTGGTTGACGCGAAGGTACTGCCTTATAAAGCGCAGGCCGAGCAGCGGATGCGTGAGATGGCACAGAAGTATCATGCTCAGGCTATGCAGCAGCTTAAATCGCCGGAGGAACGCGACAAGGAAATGCTTGATACGGCACCGAAGGCGTTAAACAATGCGCTGAGTGTTATCGACAGAGAAATTGATAAGCAGCAGGAGAAGAATGATAGCTTGAAGAAGCAAATCAATCAGGATATCGAAAGCCAGGCTGTGAAGCTGGCGCATGAACGCGGTTATACTATTGTTTTTAATAAGTTTAGAGTTAATATGAAGGCAGAGGATATTACCGATGCCATAATCAAGGCCTTAAAAAAGACGTGATACGTTCACATGCCAGGGCCTGATTCATGCTATAATTAAGTGAGGTTAAAAATTATGAAAAAAATTATTGCCGGTTTGATGATTGCAGCATCTATGTTTACTTTTGGCTGCAGCGGACGCAATGCTGATTTTGGTACTGTTGATATGAGCAAGATTGAAGCTGAAGCTCCTATCGTAAAAACAACTCAGGAAGATGTTACTAAAAAAATGACTGACCTGAAAACCCAAATGGATAAGGATTTGGAAGGCAAAACCGGCGATGATGCTAAAAAGGTTGCCGAGGATTACGGCGCTAAAGCTAAGCTGATTCAAAGCGAGGCTCAAAATAAGCTGAAGGCCAGCCTGGATACTGCACTGAAGCAGGTTTCTGATGAGAAAAAGCTGGGCGCTATTTTAGATAAGCGCGCTGTTCCGCAGGGCGGTACTGATGTTACTAGTGATGTAATTGCAAAAATGAAATAAGCAGCACCCTGAAGCGGGCGGGTAGTCCGTCCGCTTTTTGCGTAAGCAGCTTTACGGTGGAGGTATGAAATGGAGAAGAGTGTACAAGAATTAGCTGAGTTTTTAAAAGGTACAGTAGAGCATGATAACCCCGAATTGCTCATTACCGGTGTCAATGGACTGGTGGAGGCAGGCCCGAAGGATATTTCCTTTGCTGTGCCGCCTCATGTAGAGCATTGTCATCTCAGCAAGGCCGGTGTAATGGTTCTGAGCCCTGAGGATCCGGAGCTTGATGGCCGTCCGGTTATCAGAGTTGCCAACCCGCGTGTAGCTTTCGCTGCCCTGCTGGAGCTGTTCCGCCCGCAGGAGGAGGTAGAGCGTGTTATCAGTCCTTATGCTTATGTATCCAAGAAAGCAAAGATTGGCAGCAATGTTGCTATCCAACCCTTTGCGGTAGTAGAGGACGATGCTGAGATTGGTGACGGCTGCGTAATCTATCCGCACGCTTATGTTGGCAAACGCGTAAAAATGGGCAAGGATTGCACCCTTTATCCTAATACCACCATCCGTGAGGATTGCGTTCTGGGCGACAGAGTTATTCTGCAGTCCGGTTCTGTTATCGGCGGTGACGGCTTCGGCTATATTACCCAGAACGGCAAGCACAGCAAGGTGCTGCAAACCGGTAATGTAGTGCTGCAGGATGATGTAGAGATTGGCAACAACACCTGTATTGACCGTGCTACCGTTGACAGCACTATCGTTGGCAAGGGCACCAAGATTGATAACCTGGTACATCTGGGCCACAACGATATCTTAGGTGAAAACTGTCTTGTTGTTGCGCATGTTGGTATTTCCGGCAGTGTAACTGTTGGCAATAATGTTACCTTTGCCGGCCAGGTTGGTACTGTAGGCCACATTACCATTGGCAGCAACTGCGTCTTTGGCGGCAAAACCGGCATTACCAACAATGTTCCTGATAACTCTGTTATGGGTGGCTTCCCTGCAATGCCGATGAAGGAATGGCTGCGTCAGGAAGCTAATCTGCGCAAGGTGGGCGATATGCTCAAGCGCGTCAAGGCTCTGGAAAAGGAACTGGCAGAGCTGAAAAAATAAGTAGGTGGTGAAGGCTTGTTAGGTTATTATATAGTCAAGCTTTTTAGTAAATTTATGTGTGTTTCACCCCTTTGGCTGCGCAAGCTGGTAGCAAAATTTCTGGGAAGCGTAGCTGTGGCGGTTGTACCGCGTTGGCGTATGCAGATGGCAGAGGCCAACATTTGCGAATGCCTGGGGGTTGATGAAGCAAGAGCGGCCCAAATCGCTGAAGAAAGCCTGCATCGCTTTGGCCGCATGGTAGTGGAGGTTATGCGCTTCCCCTTGCTGAACAAGGATAATATTGACCAAAAGGTAAGGGTAGAAGGCCTGGAATATCTGGAGGCTGCCTATGCCCAGGGCAAGGGCGTCATTATGGCTACCGGCCATTACGGCAACTGGGAGCTTTTAGGCGCAACTGTAGCGCTGCATGGATATCCCATGCTTTCTATTACCCGTAAGCAGAATAATGGTCATATGGATAAGCTCATCAATGAATTCCGCCAGATGGTGGGACAAAAGGTTACCTATAACCGTGGTGAGCATGGATTGCTGGCAATCAGCCGTATGCTGCGTGAAAAAAATCTTCTGGGGATTCTTTATGACCAGGATACGAATGATGATGGCGTGCGCATTGATCTGTTCGGCAAGGATTCTGTTATCCCGATGGGACCAGCGGCGCTTTCGCGTATTTACGGTTCACCGATTTTACCGATCTTTCTGCACAATAATGCAGATGGCAGCTGTACTGCTAAAATTTATCCTCCCTTGTACACCCCGAAAACCAAAAACAAGGAGCAGGATTTTTATGCAGTAACTCGTGAGCTGGTTACAATTCTGGAGCATGAGATTATTGCGCATCCGGAAATGTGGTTCTGGGTGCATGACCGTTGGAAGGACGGACGCCAGCGTTTTGGCAGAAAAAAATAAATTTGATAAAGGAGGAGCAAAATGACCGAGCAAAAAAAAGAATACCAGCATACAATTGCTAAAGAGGTATCCTATTCCGGCATTGGCCTGCATTCCGGCAAGGATGTGCTGATGACGCTGAAGCCTGCAGCACCTGATACAGGCATTATCTTCATCCGTACTGATTTACCTGACAGACCGGAAATAAAGGCTTTGCCGGAGAATGTAAGCTCCACGGTAAAGGCAACAACACTTAGTGCAAACGGTGCTGAGGTTTTTACGGTTGAGCATCTTATGGGTGCGCTGTCTATGATGGCGATTGACAATATCCGTATTGAAATGTCTTCCCCGGAACCGCCGGTAACTGACGGCAGTGCTAAGGTTTTCTGCGAGCTGATTGAGCAGGCAGAACCTGTGCAGCAGGAGGCAGAGCGTCATATATATGCCGTTGATAAAGCATTTTCCGTTTATGATAATGACCGTTACATCGTTATTTTACCTTATGACGGCTACAGAATTTCTTTTACATCCATCAACAGTCATCCTATGCTGGGAACCCAGTATTTCGATATCCTGCTCGATAAGGAGAGCTTTAAAAAGGATATTATGGCTGCCAGAACAGTTGCTTTTACTTCCGAGCTGGAAATGCTGCGTAAGATGGGCTTGGGACTTGGCGGTTCTTTAGAGAATGTAGTTGTTTTTGATGATGAAAAAATTCTTTCCGTACCGCGTTTTGACGATGAACTGATTAGACATAAGATACTTGATGCCATTGGCGATCTGTATCTGCTGGGACCGATTAAAGCGCATGTTATTGCCGTAAAAACAGGACATGCCTTTAATTCGCAAATCGCTAAGCAGATTCAGGCTTACAGAACAAAGGGGGAGTAATAAATGACAGTATTAGATATTAACGAAATTAAAAAGATTCTGCCGCATCGTTATCCGATGCTTTTGGTTGACCGCATTCTGGAAGTTGAGCCTATGAAGCGCGCAGTAGGTATTAAAAATATTACCGCTAATGAAATGCAGTTCTTAGGTCATTTCCCTAATGAACCGATTATGCCCGGCGTGCTGCTGATTGAGGCTATGGCTCAGGTTGGCGGCGTTGCTATGCTGTATCCGGAAGAAAACCGCGGCAAGATTGCTGTTTTCGCTAAAATAGACAATGTACGCTTCCGCAAGCAGGTTGTGCCTGGCGACCAGGTTGTAACCACCGCTGAGGTAACTAAAATTATGCGCGGCAGCATGGGTATCATTCATTGCGAGGGTAAGGTTGACGGCAAGGTTGCCTGCGAATGCGATTGCACCTTTGCTATTATGGACCCGAAAGAAAATTAATCAGCAAAATACAAAAAAGCTGTAATTGGTAGAATAAGCGAGCAATACAGCTAAAATTAATGCTAAATTCATTTAACTGTGATTTTTGTAGTGTTAAAAATCGTGGATACCTGTGATTATAGTATTATATTTATATTTAATTGCTTGATTAATATCTTATTTGGGGAGTGAAAATAATGAGTTCGGTTATTATGCCAACTAGTGGTATCCATGAAACTGCAATCATTCATCCGTCTGCTAAAATCGGCAAGGACGTAAGCGTAGGTCCTTATGCTGTTATCGACGAAGATACGGAGATTGGCGACGGCTGTGTGATTGGCGCACATGTGACTATCCATCCATATACTAAAATCGGCAAGAATTGCCACTTTTTCCCGGGCTGCTCTATTGGCGCAGTACCGCAGGATTTAAAATTTGTAGGTGAAAAAAGCTATACCATTATCGGGGATGGCGGCAGCTTCCGTGAATGCTGCACTGTTCATCGTGCATGCGGCGAAGGCAACGAAACCCGTATCGGCAACAATATCCTGATGATGGCCTACACCCATGTAGCACATAACTGCATTGTAGGCAATAATGTTATTATGTCTAACGTGGCAACGCTTGCAGGCCACGTTATCGTAGAGGACCGTGCCGTTATCGGTGGCTTGTCTGCAGTACACCAGTTCTGCAAGATTGGCCGTAACGCCATGATTGGCGGTATGGCACGTGTAACCCAGGATGTTCCTCCGTTCATGATCTGCGCCGGTGATCCTGCTTTTGTTTCCGGCCTGAACAGCGTTGGTCTTTCCCGTGCCGGTATGCCGGTAGAAGAGCGCAGCGAGCTGAAAAAGGCTTTCCGCATTCTTTATCGCAGCGGCCTGCCGCTGCAGGAAGCAATCAGCACTATGGAGCAGGAGCTGACAAGCTCCGAGCCTATGGAACATCTGCTGCGTTTCCTGCGTAATGTTGAACGCGGTATTATCCGTACACGCAGAGGCTAAGGCTATGGAGGTGCTGGGCGTACTTTCAGGTGTCGGACATCTGCCGGTAGAGGTAGCACGCTCGGCAAAGGAGCTGGGTTACCATGTTGTCGCTGTAGGTGTTGTTCCCGGGATTGACGAGGAGCTGCCTGGCAGTGTTGATGCTTATTACGATATCAACATCGGCAAAATTGGCAAGATTATTTCTACGCTGAAAAAAAATAAGGTTACCAAGGTCACGATGATCGGTAAGGTAACAAAGGAAGTTTTGTACAAAGCAGGCAGGATTGTTCCTGATCTGCGGGCGATAAAAATTTTAGCTACTATTCCAGACCGCAAGGATGATACTATCATGAATGCGATTGTCAAGGAGCTGGAGGACGAAGGCATTGAGGTTATGGATCAGACCTTGCTGATTAAACCGCTGCTGCCGCCGCCCGGTGTTCTGACAAAGCGCAAGCCTACGGAGGCTGAGCTTGCGGATATGGAATTTGGCTTTGAGATGGCGAAGGCTATCGGCGGACTTGATATTGGTCAGACCGTAGTTGTGAAAAATCGTGCTGTGATGGCAGTAGAAGCAATTGAAGGCACTGATGCCTGCATTTTGCGCGGCGGTTTTTTAGGCAAGGGCGGTGTGATTGTAGCCAAGGCTGCTAAGCCGAAGCAGGATCAACGCTTTGATATTCCCGGTTTTGGTACAACAACGATTGAATCTATGATTCATGCCGGTGCTACCGGAGCTATCATTGAAGCAGGTAATACTATCATTCCGGAGCGCGAAAAGGTGATTGCGCTGGCAGATGAGCACAATATTACCATTCTTGTAAAATAAATATCGTAAAAATTTCGTATTTCTTAGCGGCTGATAGCTTATGTCAGCCGCTTTTTGTGTTATAATATATACTGAATATATATAGGTAAATGCAAGGAGACATCATGGCGAAAATATTAATATCTGCCGGAGAAGCCTCTGGCGATATCCATGCAGCTGCTGTGACTGCTGCTATAAAAAAACTTGATAGCAAGGCTGAGGTCTTTGGCATGGGCGGCGACGCTCTGCGTCAGGCTGGCGGCGAGGTACTGTGGGACATTAAGGATCATGGCGTAATGGGCTTTGTGGAGGTTATCCGCAAGCTGCCGGATTTATTCCGCCTGCGCAGTGCTTTCGCGCGCGTTATGGACGAACGCAAGCCGGACTGCCTGGTGGTTGTCGATTATCCTGGTTTTAATATGAAGCTGGCTAAGCTGGCTCATGATAAAGGAATTCCTGTTGTATCATATATTGCACCGTCGGCGTGGGCCTGGAACAAGGGACGTGCCAAAAAGGTTGCCAAAATAGTGGACAAGGTTGCCTGCATCTTCCCCTTTGAATATGACGTATATAAGGAAGCAGGCGCGCCGGTAGAGTTTGTCGGCCATCCGCTGGTAGATATTGTGCACCCGACGATGGCAAAGGCTGAGGCTGAAGCGTGGGCTGGTAAGCAGCCTGGCAAAAAGTTGATATTGCTGATGCCCGGCAGTCGTCTGATGGAAATTGAAAAAATGCTGCCGACATTGCTGGCAGGCGCCAAGCTTTTACAAAAGCAAATGCCGGAGGTGCAGTTTGTTATGCCGCGTGCCAATACCATTCCGCTGGCCATGCTGCAGGAAAAAATTGCGGCGTATGGCGTAGATGTAAAAATTACCGAAGGCCATAACTATGATTTGTTCAGTGTGGCGGACCTGGCGCTGGCAACTAGCGGCACAGTAACGCTGGAGGCTGCTTTATGCGGACTGCCGAGTGTAATTGTCTATCGTACATCGGCACTGAACGCTTTTATAGCACGTCTGGTAATCAACATTCCTAACATCGGCTTGCCGAATATCGTTGCCGGCAGAACAATTATGCCGGAGCTGCTGCAGGAGGACTTCACCCCGGAAAATTTGGCCAAAACTGCAGTTGAGCTTTTGCAGCCTGAGCGTCAGGCACAGCTACAAAGCGATTTGGCATATATGAAGCACAGACTTGGTGAACCCGGTGCGGTAAACCGCGTTGCACAATTAATCTTAAAAATGACTGAGGAGAAAAAATGAATTTATACTTTCGAGCATTGAAATATATTAAACCATATTGGAAACGAGGCTTGGCAGCTGGAATTTGTACTATTATTGCTGCAGGTGGTACAGCTTATTTGCCGTTTGTTATCAAGGATATGGTTGACCAGGTGTTGAGTGAAAAAAATACAACGATGCTGAATTGGATAGTATTAAGCATTGTTGTTGTATTTGTTATTCGTGGTATTGCTTATTATGGTCAGAGCTATCTGATGAACTATGTTGGTCAGCGCGTGATTATTGATATCCGTAAGGCCGTTTTTGAAAAGCTGCAGCGCTTGAGCATGAGCTTTTACGACAAGCATAAAACCGGTACTATTATGAGCTATGTTACCAATGACGTAAGTGCATTGCAATCCGCGATGGTAGAAAACGTTGTGGAAATGATTACTGAAACAGTGATTTTAGTAGCTTCTATTGTCATGATGATTTATTTGGACTGGAAGCTCTTCTTAGTAACTTTTTGTACCTTCCCGATAGTTTTATGGTTTATTGACAATTTTGGTAAACGTATTCGTAAATCTGGTAGTCGTATCCAGGAGGTTACTGCTGATATTACGTCTGTGTTACAAGAGGTAGCCTCATCTCCGCGAGTTATAAAATCGTTTGTACGCGAAGACTATGAAATAGACCGCTTTGATAAAGAAAATTTGAATAACTTCCGTGCGAATATGAAGTATGCGCAGCTTTCCTCAACGCTTACCCCGACGATTGAATTTGTGGCAGCTGTCGGCGTATCCATTATTCTCTGGTACGGCGGCAACAGTGTTATTAACGGCAGCATCACTGCAGGCTCTCTGGTAGCCTTCCTGACCTATGCTGTTAATATTTCTAACCCGATTAAACGTTTAAGCCGTGTTATCGGCAATATCCAGAAGGCTTTGGCTGCAGCGCAGCGTGTGTTTGACGTACTTGATTTGCCGGAGGTTATTAAAAATGCGCCTGATGCTAAGCTGCTGCCTAAGGTGAAGGGCGATGTACGCTTCAATGATGTAAGCTTTGCTTATAATGAGAACGAAGAGGTGCTGAGCCATGTTTCCTTCGAGGTTAAGCCTGGCGAAATGATTGCCTTTGTTGGTCCTTCCGGTGCAGGCAAGTCGACTGTTGCCAGCCTGCTGCCGCGCTTTTATGATGCAACGAGCGGCAGCATTACGATTGATGGCGAGGATATCCGCAAGGTTACGCTGAACTCTCTGCGTGAGCAGGTGGGTATTGTACCGCAGGAAACAGTGCTGTTCAACGGCTCTGTGTATGATAACATTCTTTACGGCCGCCTTGATGCGACTCGTGAGGAGGTAGAGGCAGCAGCAAAGGCTGCGAATGCCCATGACTTTATTATGCAATTGCCTAATGGTTACGAAACAATGCTGGGTGACCGCGGTATGAATATTTCCGGTGGTCAGCGTCAGCGTATTTCCATTGCCCGGGCAATATTGAAAAACCCGCAGATTCTGATTCTCGACGAGGCAACCTCTGCACTCGATACTGAAAGCGAGCGCGTGGTACAGGAGGCTCTGGACCGCCTGATGGTAGGAAGAACATCCTTTGTTATTGCGCATCGTCTTTCGACGATTAAAAATGCTGATAAGATTATGGTACTGGAAAAGGGCCAGCTTATCGAGCAGGGTACCCATGATGAGCTGATGGCTATGGACGGGCTGTACGCGCATCTGTATAAGATTCAGTATCGCAGCAAGGAAGCCAAGTAAGGCGAAAAGAGGTTAGTAAATGTATATACTCTACAATATTCTTATTTTAATAGTGCTGGTAATTTTTATTGTCCCCTATTACACTTACCGCCTGTTTACAGAAAAAGGCTTCGCTTTGCGCTTTAAGCAGAGTCTGGGCTGTGTAGATGAAAAGGAAATTGCTAAGGTTATCGGCAAGGACTGCGTTTGGATTCATGGTGCGTCCGTAGGTGAAATTGTTGCTACCAGTCCGCTTGTCAAACAAATCCGCAAGGAAATGCCTGAGCGTCCGGTGCTGGTATCTGCCTTTACCGTAGGCGGTTACAACATGGCCAAGCAAATTATTCCTGAAGCAGATGCTATTATCTACTTCCCGCTGGATTTACCATTTGTCGCAGAATCCTTGGTCAAGCGTATTCATCCAGGTGTATTCATGCCGGTAGAAACCGAGCTGTGGCCTAACTTCCTGCGTGCTATCCGCGAACGCCATATCCCTGTAATGATGGTCAATGGCCGTATTTCTGAAAAATCCGTTAAAAACTACAAATATCTTTATGGTATCTGGGATGATATGCTCAATACCGTAACCCGCTTTTGCATGCAGTCCAGCATCGATGCCGATTATATTGCGCATCTGGGTGCTGACCGCAGCAAAATCTTTGTTACCGGCAATACTAAGTTCGACCAGACCTATGCGGAGGTTACGCCGGAGGATTTGGCGAAATATCGCTTTGAGCTGGGCTTAAAGGATGATTATCCTATTATCGTTGCCGGCTCTACGCATCCCGGCGAAGAAAAGGTGCTCTTTGAATCCTTTAAGCGCATCCGTGAAAAATATCCGCATGCGCGTCTGATTATCGCACCGCGTAAAACTGCCAGAGCAGATGAAATTGCCAAGCTGGCAAGCCATTACGGCTACGAAACAGGCTTCCGCTCCAAGATGCTTGAAGAAAGTGGCGAGCGTAAGGAATATCCTTTGCTGATTATCGATACCATCGGTGAGCTGGGACGTATTTATGCTGTAGGCGATGTTGTTTTCGTCGGCGGTTCCTTCAGCAATACCGGCGGCCACAACGTACTGGAGCCTGCTGCTCATGCCAAACCGATTCTCGTCGGCCCGAGCATGCAGAACTTTAAGGATTCCTATGCACTGTTAAGTAAGGTTAAGGCCTGCAAGATGGTGAACAATAATGATGAGCTGACAAAGGAAATGCTGGACATTCTGGGTAATGACGAGCGTCGTGCGCAGATGGGTGCAGCTTCCCTGCAGGTTATCAAAGAGAACCGCGGCGCAGATGTGCGCAGTATCCGTTATCTCAAGGAGCTGCTTGATTTAACTGCTGTGCCTGCCCGTGAATACAAAAGCTATCCGATTAATACGCGTAACCTGACAGATGAGGGCGGCGGACGCCTGCGTCACGGTGATGCGATTATCCAATATGTTATGCAGGTTGCCTATGGACCGGAAACACCGTTCTTCGGCTGGCTGCTGCTGGCAGTTCTGCGTGGCATGTCTTATTTATATGAGTTTGGTGTCTGCTGCAAGCTGTCTATGTATAATTGCGGCCTGCTGCACAGAGAAAAGCTGAACTGCTGCGTTATCTCTATTGGTAATATTACCGTAGGCGGCACCGGGAAAACACCTACCGCCCAGAAGATGGCGGCAATTATCAAATCTATGGGCTATCGCGTTGTTATCCTGAACCGCGGCTACCGTTCGCACTGGGGCAAGGAGCTGGGCGTAGTTTCCGACGGCAATAAGATTTTCATGACTGCCTATGAAGCAGGTGACGAAGCTTACCTGATGGCGAAAACTTTGCCGGGAATTCCTGTAATCATCGGCAAAAACCGTGCCGTTACCGGCCGTTATGCTGTTGAAAAGCTGGATGCCGAGGTTATCATTATGGACGATGGTTATCAGCACTGGCAACTGGAACGCGATCTGGATGTAGTTCTGGTTGATACGCTGAATATGTTCGGCAATGGTTGCGTGCTGCCGCGCGGTACCTTGCGTGAGCCGCTCGAAAACCTGAGCCGCGGCGATTTGTTCCTGCTGACTAAAACTGACCAGAGCAGCAAGCTGAGCCGCATTCAGCTGCGTCATACTATTGCTAAATATAATGACAAGGCACCGGTGGTCGAAAGTATTCACCATCCGAAAAATTTTGTGGAAATTGCTGACTGGTATAAGGGTATTTCCGAAAATATCAAGGATCTGGAAGAGCTGCGCGATAAAGACGTTATGGTATTTTCTGCAATCGGCAATCCTTCCTCTTTTGAACAGACACTATCCAGTATAGGTTTGAATATCATGGAGGCTGTACGCTACCCTGACCATCACGATTATGGTATGCTGGAAATGCAGTACATCAATGAGCGTGCCAGCAGCCTGAAGGCTGTAGCGATGGTAACTACGGCGAAGGATGCTGTTAAGATTCCTACTGAATTTATTTATTCTGCCCGCGAAATTCCTCTGTATATCCTGAACATGGATATCTGCATTACCGAGGGTATGGATAAGTTCAAAGAATATATTGACCATGCCATTAAAAAGGAGCTTGATAAAAAATGAAAGTTTTATGCGTAATTCCTGCACGTTATGCTTCTACCCGTCTGCCGGGCAAACCGCTTTCTCTGATTGCCGGCAAGCCGATGATTCAACACGTTTATGAGCGTGCCTGCCAGGCTAAGCTGCCGGACGAGGTAGTTGTAGCTACTGATAATGAGCTTGTCAAAAAGGCTGTAGACGGCTTTGGCGGCAAAGCAATGATGACTTCTCCCGACCATCCGAGCGGCACTGATCGTCTGGCTGAGGTAGCGCTGAACTATCCCGATGTTGATGTTATCGTTAACGTACAGGGTGATGAGCCGATGATTCCGCCTGAGGTTATTGACCGTCTGGCTGAATGCTTTACCGGTGACAGCGAGCTGCAGATGGCAACACTGAAGGTTGCTATGAACGAGGAGGATTACAACAATCCTGCTGCCGTAAAGGTTGTAACCGACCTTAACGGCTATGCATTGTACTTCTCCCGCAGCCTGATGCCGTATCCGCGCAATAAGCCGGAGGGATACAAGGTTTATAAGCATGTAGGCATTTATGCTTACCGCCGCAGCTTCCTGCTGAAATATGCAGCACTGCAGCCGACACCGCTGGAAAGAGCGGAAAGCCTGGAGCAGCTGCGTGCACTGGAAAATGGTTATAAGATTAAAGTTCTGGAAAGCGATTTCCAGGGCATCGGTGTTGATACCCCCGAGGATTTGGCAGCAGTCAATGAGCTGCTTGCTAAAATGAATAAATAAGCTGGAGGATACTTATGCAAATCGTTCAAGTTGGTAATTATGAAGTAGGTCAGGGCCATCCCCTGATGCTGATGGCAGGTCCCTGCGTGCTCGAAGGCTATGAGCGCAGCCTGATGATTGGTCAGCGTACAAAGGCTATCTGCGACAAGCTGGGCATTCCCTATGTATTTAAGGCTTCCTTTGATAAGGCTAACCGTTCCTCTTATGCTTCCTTCCGCGGACCCGGCATTGAAGAGGGCTTAAAGCTTCTGGCACAGATTAAAAAGGACATTGGTGTTCCTGTAGTAACCGATATCCACGAGCCTTGGCAGGCTGAAAAGGCTGCCGAGGTTGTAGATATTCTGCAAATCCCGGCTTTCCTGTGCCGTCAGACCGATTTGGTTTATGCAGCTGCCAAAACAGGCAAGACTGTTAATGTAAAAAAAGGCCAGTTCCTTGCACCTTGGGACATGAAAAATGTTATCAAAAAGGTTGAGGAAGCAGGCAATCATAATATTCTGCTGACCGAACGCGGAGCAAGCTTCGGCTACAACACACTGGTAACCGATATGCGCGGTCTGGCCATTATGCGTGAGCTTGGTTATCCCGTAGTTATGGATGCTACTCACAGCGTACAGATTCCCGGTGGCCAAGGCACCTCCAGCGGCGGTCAGAGCCAGTATGTTCCGCATATGGCACGCGCTGCTGCGGCTGTAGGCATTGATGCATTGTTCTTAGAGGTGCATGATAATCCGGCAGAAGCATTGAGCGATGGTCCGAACATGGTTAAGCTGGATAATCTGGAAAAATTATTGACCGACGTACTTGCCATTGACAAGATTGTACGTGGCTAAAGGTAGGGTGAGAACATGGAAGCAATGCTAAAGCATGCACAGGATGTTCTGCGCATGGAGGCAGAAGCAATTTTAGAGCTGGTGCCGCGTGTAGATGAAAATTTCGCTGCAGCAGTAAAACTGATTTTAGATTGCCAGGGCCGTACCGTTATTACCGGTATGGGTAAATCCGGTCTGATTGGCCGCAAAATGGCAGCAACCTTAGCCAGTACCGGTACACCGTCCTTTTATCTGCATCCTGCAGAGGGCATTCATGGTGACCTGGGCATGGTTACGGAAAGCGACGTTGTTATTGCGCTTTCCAACAGTGGTGAAACCGGCGAGGTTTTGAATATCCTGCCGTCCTTGCGCCGCATTGGTGCCAAGATTATCGCTATGGTCGGCAAGCCTGATTCTACCTTAGGCAAAAATGCCGACGTTGTACTTAATGTAGGTGTCAGCAAGGAGGCGTGCCCGCTTGGTCTTGCACCGACAAGCAGCACGACTGCAGCGCTGGCCTATGGCGATGCGCTGGCTTTGGCGCTGCTTAAAAAGCACAACTTTACCGCAAGTCAGTTTGCTATCTTCCATCCGGGCGGCAGCCTGGGACGCAAGCTGCTTTTGACCGTAGGCAGCATTATGCATAAGGGCGAGGATAACCCGACTGTGCTGGCAGATACCAAGGTACAGGATGCTTTGTTTGTAATCACCGACAAAGGTCTGGGTGCTGTATCCGTTGTTGATGCGGACGGCGTTATGCAGGGTGTGCTGACTGATGGTGATATCCGCCGCGGTCTGAGCAAGGGTGTTGATTTCCTGCAGCGTCCTGTTTGCGAGCTGATGACGAAATCTCCGAAAACAATTACCGAAGACAAGCTGGCAGCGCAGGCTCTGCATCTTATGGAAAGCAACAAACCGAAACCGATTACCGTATTGCCTGTTATTGACAAAGACAATAAGGTTATAGGCCTGCTGCATATGACCGACCTGGTAAGACAGGGAGTGGTGTAATGAAAAAAATCTTAGAATTTCCCTTTGGCAATAAGCAAAACAGACATGAAGAAATATTGTCTTTTGATGATGAGATAGAATCTATATTTGATGAAGATGACGAGGATGATGATTTTTGTGAATTCGATGAGTTCATGGAAGCGTTTGCTGATGCAGCACAAGGGATTCGTATGCTGGCTCTTGATGTAGATGGCGTGCTGACTGATGGCACAATTTACATGGGCAATGACGGTGAGATGTTCAAGGGCTTTAATGCTAAGGATGGCATGGGCATAAGCTATGCTATGCGCAACGGCATAGATGTTTGCATCATCACCGGGCGTAAAAGCGAGATTGTACGCAGAAGGGCTGCGGAATTAGGCATTACCTGCGTACTGGAGGGTGTGCGTGATAAGGCAGCGGCGTTAGAAAAAATAGCTGATTCCTACAGACTTGATTTAGAGGAAATTGCTTATGTAGGCGATGACCTCAATGACCTTGCACCTATGAATATTTGCGGACTGTCCTTTGCTCCGGCCGATGCTGCTGATGCAGTAATTGATATGTGTGACTTTGTATTGATTAATGATGGCGGTAAAGGTGCTGTAAGAGAGGCTGTTGATCTGCTGTTAGATGCACAGGGAAAGTTGGATTCTGTTATTGATTCCTACATTAATTCCGGACAAGGAGATAGACAATAATGTGGCTTTATTATTTATTAAAAACTATGAGTACCGTAATTTCCTGGCTGCCCTATAAAGCAGTTGTGGTTATTGGTAAGGGTATGGGCCACCTCTATCATAAAATTGCCAAGAAGCAGCGTGTGCGTGCTGAGGAAACTATCCGCGAGCGTTTAGGCTATAGTCAGGAGCAGGCAGAGGCAACCATAAAATCGCTGTTTGTAAAGCTTGGCATAACCTTTATGGAAATCATGTACATGCCTGCGCTGAACAAGGATAATATCCGCGGTCTGGTAACCTTTGACCGTCCGGAGGTTCTGTGGGATGCGCTCAAGGAGAAGCATGGCGTTGTTATGCTGGCCTGCCATATGGACAACTGGGAATGGCTGGGCGCTGCACTGGCGCTGAACGGCTTCCCGCTGAGCGCGGTAGAAAAACCGCAGCCTAACCGTGTTTACAGCGATTTTATGAATGAGCTGCGCAAGGGCGTTGGTCAGGAAATCTTTTCGCGCGGCACAAGCGAAATCCTTGGCTGTGCGCGAGCTATGAAAAAAGGACGCATGCTAGGACTGATAGCTGACCAGGATGGCGGTTATGATGGCATTTTCGTTCCCTTCCTGGGTAAGATGGCATCTACACCTAACGGTCCGGCGTATTTTTCCCGCAAGTTCAAAGCACCCATTATCCCGATTTTCATAGTTCGTAAGCCTGACGGCTATGGTCATAAGGCAATTGTGCGTGACCCGATACATTATGAATTCACCGGCGACCAAAAGCTGGATGATTATAATGTTACCCTGAAGATGACTCAGGAAGTTGAAAAAATAATCAAGGAATATCCTGATAACTGGTTATGGTTCCAGCATCGCTGGAATACACCTTATACCCCACCGGAGGAGGAAAAGCAGGCAGATGAAAGATAAGAAAGTTATTCTGTCAGTACTGGCAGGACTTGTAGTTGCCGGTGCTGTTATTGCCTGGCTGCTGCTGGGCGGCGACAAGCCTGTGTCTATAAAGCCTGGCGACGGCGTTACAGCGCAGATTAATGCTTCCTTGAAAAACAGTGTGCTGCAAAGGGAGAAGGACGGCAAAAAGCTGTGGGTGTTTACGGTAGAAGAGGTCGTTAATGATAAGGCTAAAAATACAGCCTACCTGAAGGGCATTAAGGGCAAAATTTACCGTGCAGACGGCAGCTTCCTCGATATTTCGGCAGATAAAGGCAGCGCCGGCATGAAGAGCAATGATTTTTCCCTGGAAGGCAATATTAAGGCTATATTGAATACTGGCGGTGAGCTTTATGCTGATAAAATTACCTGGAATCAGGACAAAGAGCTGATTACAGCTACAGGTAATTTTAAAATGCATAAGGATGACTATACCGCAACTGCGGATAGTGCAGAAACTACCAGTGCTTTTAAGCATATTAAGCTTAAGGGCAATGCTAAAGTTGAGAAAGGCGGCGAATAAGATGGCTAATAAAAATAGATTACTGCTGACACTGGCGGCAGCTATGCTGGCTACAGGCATAACAGCAACTGCTTTTGCTGCTCCGGGAAACTTCAGCGTTAAGGCTGATGAGCTGGAATATGATCTTGGCAGCGGTGAAGCCGTAGCAAAAGGCAATGTTGTGCTGATGCAGGATGGCGGCAGGGCTACTGCTGATTATGCTAAGTTCAACAGTAAAACCAAGAGCGGTGTGCTTACCGGCAACGTTATTGCTGACCGCGACGACGCACATATTGTGTGCAATGAGTTTATCGTGCACAATGAAAATGACCTGTCGGCTGTAGGCGGCGCTATGATTACCAAAGCAGGCAAAAGCCTGAGCTCTGACAGAGTTGATTACTACAAGGCGCGCGAATTTGCCGAAACTATCGGCGGCTGGGCGCGTCTTACTGACAGCGACGGCAGCGTGCTGAATGCGGCAAGAATTGATTACAATATGGCACAGGGAGTTGCCAATGCTTATGGCGGTGTTGATATCCGCAGTGATGCACGCAGCCTGACAGCTTCTGCTGACAGTGCAGTCTACAAAACTGATAACAGCGGTTACGTAGAGCTTATCGGCAATGCCAAAGCAACCCAGAACGGCAACAGCGTTGCCGGTGACAAGCTGCGACTGACCAACACCAACGTGGCCATTGCTGACGGTAATGTAGATATTATCTATATTCCTGAAAAACAGCCTGCGCTGCCTGGCAAGGAAAAACAGGGCGCAGATGATAAAGCTTTAGCCTAGGAAGCGGAGGGCAAAGTTTTGGTTATAACAACAGATAATCTGGTAAAAATTTATAATACCCGTCACGTTGTTGACGGAGTAAGCATCAGTGTAGAGCAGGGAAGTGTTGTAGGACTTTTGGGACCTAACGGTGCCGGCAAGACGACAACCTTCTATATGATTGTCGGTATTGAAAAGCCTGATGCAGGTACCGTGATGCTCGACGGCAAGGATATTTCCGCAATGCCTATGTATCAAAGAGCGCGTGCAGGTATCGGTTATCTGCCGCAGGAGGCTTCTATTTTCAGCAAAATGACGGTAGAAGATAACATCATGGCGATTCTGGAAACAACTGACCTGAATGCGTCTGAGCGAGAAGCTAAAATGAACGCTCTGCTTGATGAGTTCCGTCTGAACCATGTACGCAAGAGCGAGGGCAAGGCGCTTTCCGGCGGTGAACGCCGCCGCGTAGAAATTGCCCGTGCGTTGGCTACCGACCCGGCCTTCATTCTGCTGGACGAACCCTTTGCCGGTATCGACCCTATTGCTGTGGCAGATATCCAGGGCATGATTGCGCATCTGGCGCAGCGCGGCATCGGCGTGCTGATTACGGACCATAACGTTCGTGAAACATTGAGCATTGTTGATAAGGCCTATATTTTGGCTGAAGGTCATATTTTACTGCACGGTGACAGCGAAACAATCGCTAATGATCCCGTTGCACGTAAATATTATCTTGGCGATAACTTTAGCATGTAACAGGAGGAAGAAAAGTGCGCTTACGATTATTAGACCGTTATGTACTGAAGGAGCTTTTATACCCCTTCGTTTTCGGCATTGCTGCTTTCTCCAGTATTTTTATTGCCAGCACAATGCTGTTTAAAATTACCCAATACATGACTAAATATGGTGCTCCGCTCGAGACTGTAGCACGTTTATTTATGTATAATCTGCCGGAGGTTATCAACTACACCTTCCCGATGTCCATGCTGTTGGCGGCGCTGATGGCCTTTGGTAAGCTTTCCGGCTCCAGTGAGATTACGGCGATGAAGGCCGGCGGTATCAGCTATTACCGTATTATTGCACCGGTGTTGGTAGTAGGCTTTTTTGTCAGCATGTTCTCTGTAATTTGGGCAGAAAAGGTAGTGCCTACGTCGAAGGCGACGGCGTCACGGATTCTTAACGAGGAAATACGCCACAATACGCGTCCGACAACACAGGACCATATTATTATCAAAACTATCAGCGGTGATACCCAGCGTGTAACCTATGCTAACAGATTTGATGAAAAGCTTGGCAAGATGACCGATATCACTATTGAAGAGTTCAATAAGGGCAAGATTTCCCGCATTCAGACTGCTAAGGAAGGCTACTGGGAAAACGGCAGCTGGCGTATTGTAGATGGCAACGTTTTTGCGCTGGATGACAAGGATGGCGTACAAAGCAGTGCCAAATTCAAAGAACAGATTATTCCCTTGAACTTCTCGCCCAAGCAGATTTCCTGGGAGCAAAAAGAACCTGAGGAAATGACTATCCGCGAATTACGCGAATACATCAGTATGCTGGAAGAGCAGCATACATCAGCAGCACGTCAATGGTGCGAAATCTTTATGAGAATCAATATTCCGCTGGCAAGCTTCTTCTTTGCTATGATTGGTGCCTGCCTGGGTACTCAAAAGCAGCGTACCAGCTCTTCTATCGGTCTGGGCATCAGTATCATCGTAATATTTATTTATTACGCAATAATGACCTTCACTACCGGTTTAGGTAAGGGTGGTGCAATGCCGCCGTTGTTGGCCTGCATGCTGCCTAACATTCTTTGCTTAGGCGCTGGTATTTATCTGATGAAAAAGAAAAATGCCTGAATAATTTAGGTGAGTTAGTCATGGAGGTGAGTACTTGGTAGGTATAAGATTAATTATCATTATGGCCATTGTAGGTGGCCTGATTGCCTATCTTGCCGATAAAATGGGCAGTAAAATAGGCAAAAAAAGAATGTCGGTATTTGGCTTGCGTCCAAAGCATACGTCCATATTACTTACGGTACTCGGCGGTACTATTATTGCTGTTCTGACTATCAGTGTTATGGCCATAGCATCACAGAGTGCACGCACAGCTTTGTTCGGCATGGAAAAAATTCAGCAGGAGCTGCTGCTTTTAAACAAAGAAAAGGCAGATACGAATGCTGCACTTGAGCAGGCCAAAGGCAAGGTTGACGAGCAGAATAAAAAAATCAGTGAGCTTGATGCTAAAATCAAAGAAGCAACTGCTGAAAATGATGCAATGGAAATTAAGCTGGCTCAGGTTAATGATATGTACAGCCAGGCACAGAGCGAGGTAAATTCTCTTACCCAATCTAAGCTGCAGCTGACAAATGAAATTGGCGAGCTGGAAAAAACCACGGAGGCTTTGCGTAAGGGTATCATCAATATGCGTGAAGGTCAGGTGTATTACCGTGCCGGTGAGGTTGTCTTTGCCGGTATCATGCGCGGTGGTCTGAAGCATGAGGAAAACATGATTCAGATGAACTGGCTGCTGCAAAATGCCAATGAAGCGGCACTGCAGCGCCTTGGTGTAATCCACGATGAACAAAAGCCCCTGCAGGCTATCTGGATTGGTAAAAATGTTGTTGATAATGCTGTAGCAAAACTGGATAAAAGCAAGGGCAATATGCTTTTCCGTATCCGCACTGTTGCTAATATTATAGTTGGCGAGCTGGCGGTCTGCGATATCGAAATGGTAGATAATCAGTTTATTTATCCTGACGGTACCTTGATTTTCAGCGAGCAGTATAATCTGGGGACTAACGGCCCGAGCTATGAAAGCGTGCTTATGGAATTCCTGACGCAGATTAACCATAATGCAGTAAAGGCCGGTGTGCTGCCTGACCCGATGACGGGTAAGGTTGGCAGTATGGATGCAGCTACAATGATTGAAGCAGCAAATTCGATGCGTCGTACCAGAGGAAGCTTTATTCTGCGTGCTTATGCTAAAGGCGACATTACGACAGCCGGACCTGTAAGGGTAAGGCTGGAGGTGGTCCCAATCAATGAGTAGTTATCTTGGCGTAGATCCGGGGCGCAGCAAAACAGGCTTGGCATTAGTTGCCGCTGATGGCAAAATTCTGGCTTTGCATATTGCTATGACGGATAAGCTGGCTGCAGAGCTGCGACAGTTTGTCGGTTCAACTCAGCTGCAGGGAATTATCATGGGCAACGGTACCAATAATAAGGCGATAGGTGCAGTTTTGCGCGAGCTTTATCCGAATCTGGTGCCGGAGCTTGTCGGTGAAGCGTACAGTACGGAGGAAGCCCGTAGCCTGTATTGGCAGGAGAACCCTCCGAAGGGCTGGCGCAGGCTGGTGCCGTTAGGCCTTTTGGTGCCGCCGGAACCGCTTGATGCATATGCTGCTGTTGTACAGGTACGCAGATGGTTAAAGAAAAACGAGGAAATTGATTAATGAATAAGCTTGGCGATTTAAGCTGTAACGAATTTTTAACTGAGCTTGCAAGCGCTGCGCCCGCCCCTGGCGGTGGCGGCGGCGCTGCTATGGCCGGCGCCTTGGCGGCGGCACTTGCTTCCATGGTTGCCAATCTGACGATTGGCAAGGAAAAGTTCGCTGACCGCGAGCCGGAGGTTAAAGAGCTGCTGCAGCAGGCAGAGGCAGAGCGTGTGCGCCTGTTGGAGCTGGTAGATGAGGATGCAGCTGTTTTCAACAGCTTTATGAGCTGCTATAAGCTGCCCAAGGCTACTGATGAAGAAAAGGCAGCACGTACAGCGGCTATCCGCGCTGCTGCGAAGCAGGCAGCGACTGTGCCGCTGAACATTGCCCGCAGCTCCTTTGCTGTCCTGCAGCTGGCAGATAAGCTGGTAGTGGCAGGAAACCCCGGCGTGATTACTGACGGTGCCTGCAGTGGCCTGCTGGCACGTACTGCATTACGCTGTGCGGAGTACAACGTACGCATTAACCTGGGACTTACTAAGGACGAGGCTTGGAATGCACAGGTTGCAGCAGAGCTTCAGCAGCTACTGGCAGATGCTGAAGTGCTGGAAAACAGCTTGCTTGCAGTAACGGATAAAGCGTTGCAATAAGGCTTTATTGCTTGGTGCGGTAGAAGTACTTGACGTAAGCGTGTTTTTAAAGTATAATAAAATTCTGATGGAAAGGTGGCCGAGTGGTTGAAGGCTCTAGTCTTGAAAACTAGCGAAGGTGCAAGCCTTCCGTGGGTTCGAATCCCACCCTTTCCGCCATTAAAAAATTATAATAGGGTCTTGCAATTTAGATAAGAATCTGTTATAATAAACAAGTAGTCTAATGGAGTGGTACTCAAGCTGGCTGAAGAGGACGGTTTGCTAAATCGTTAGACGGTTTACCCCGTGCGTGGGTTCGAATCCCACCCACTCCGCCAACTATGGCAATCGGCTCTCGGAGAAATCCGAGAGCTTTTTTGTTTGCCAGAACAAGAGATAGTAGAAAATAAAAACGCAAAATCCGTTGATAATTTCCAAAAAGACGTTATATAATAAAATCGGTAGAAAATAAAAACGCAAAAACCGTTTTTAGTTGGAGATGATACAATGAAAATACTGCGGATAACTGTAAATGGTTTGCCTTTATTTAAACAGGAGTTAGATCTTTTATTTTATACTCAGCAACGAGTTGGTGAAGATGATAAAGAAAAACTCTATAAGATAGAGCCTAATTATTATCTGCATACAGCTTGTGCGTTTATTGGTATTAATGCTTCTGGCAAAACTTCTGTATTGAAGGTAATTAATTTAGCTTTAAATATTTTGCGTAATGAACCTATCAACCACGTAGAGTCAAGGAATATTCTTGGAGCTTGTGAGAGAGCAACGTTCAAAATCTGCTTTTTAGATAAAAAAAATAATGTTTACTGCTTGAAAACTGTAATTACCTCTAAAAAAGCCAAAGCTGGGAGATATGTATATTCTATAATTGAAGAAAAGCTCTGGGAAAAGCCTATTAGCAGCGTTAAATCTAAAAAATACCTTACTGATTTTACTGCTATTAGTCCAATAGCAGTAAGAAATACAGAAGAGGCTTATCTGCCTGATGATGTAAGCTTTATCATAGCTCATAACAAGAAAGCAAATGATAAGATAGATGTATTTAGCCTGCTTTCATACACCAATATTGATATTCTTCCTTTTACTGAGGATATTCCGTTAGAAGTTATTGCTTTCCTTGATCCTACAATCGAAAAATTATACTTTGAAAAAGTGGAAGACAAGGCATCTATTCATTTGAAATTTAAGGATGAGGAAGAGATTATTTTAAATAATGCGGTAGAGCTTGAACAGTATCTGTCTTCTGGTACTATAAAAGGCATTATTACTTTTTCTATAGTCAAAGAGGTCTTGGCATCAGGTGGCTATATTTTGGTTGATGAGCTTGAAAATCATTTTAACAAAGAAATTGTTGTCACACTGATACGCTTTTTCATGGATAGCAGTCTGAATAAAAATGGCAGTACGCTGATTTTTACGACCCACTATCCGGAATTGCTTGACGAATATGATAGAAATGATGCTATTTATATTGTAAGGAACCGTAATGGTATTACTGCTGAAAATCTAAGCTATATTTTAAAGCGCAATGATATAAAGAAAAGTGATGCTTATCAGAGCGGCTTCCTTGAGGGCACAACTCCTGCCTATGAAGCTTATCTGCGCTTAAAGAAAAATTTAGCTGCTTCGTTAAAAGGTCAGATTATAAAAGACTCTCCAAATCAGCAAGTTTCGAATTGGATTCTTGTTGGAAAGGGGAAAAAATCCAACAAGAAATAAGTTGAATTCCAACAAGGTTTCATCAAGAATTCGTGAAAAAGCGCTTGGTTATGGGGTTTCTAGGCTTGATAGAAAATAGAAATTCAATCAAGATACAACAAGAATTTCATCAAGTGGTTATTGGATAGCGAAATGTTACAGTGGTTTACTCCACACAGGTTTTGCCACACCAACCCACTCCGCCACTATGGCAATCAGCTCTCGGAGAAATCCGAGAGCTTTTTTGTGTCTTGAATTTGTTGCTTATTTTTCCTTATGAGGTCTGTATGTTTTGCCTTGCTTGCCCATTTTGGAAGCACAGCGATTGCAGCAGTAGCGTTTGTCCGCCCGCTTACCACTGATGAGAAAATAATTGCTGCATTCTGGATTGGCGCAGCGATGGTATTCGCCCGGATTGAGCAGCAGCTGATATAAATCAAGATAAATTGCCTGCATAAGATAGCTGCATTGCCAAACGCTGGTAAATTTTTCTTGCGCCAGGTCCATTTGCGGTCTGGCGGTATAGATATTATCGTTGATGATGTCGAGCAGGACGCGTCTGGCAAAAGCGTGGTCAAGGCTTATGCCTGGAACATCTTCAGCGAGAATTATAGCAGTAAGCTTTTTCTTCGTCAGCAGGTCCTTGTCATAATCATCAAGCGTGTGCAGCATATGCTTGTCTACAATTGCGAGAAAGTCTTGCAGCTGGCAGGCGTAGTCAGCATCTGTTTTACGGATATTCTTGAGCAGCTGCGTGTGCGAAATGCGCTTGTGTGTAGCAAAGTATTCTGCGGTCCTGAGAGTAGGTGCTTCGATGCGCGGCAGCAGGTAGTGAATGCCACGCGCGCTGTAATGCAGCAGGTAGGCAAGCGCATAGATAACGCCTGCCTGCGTCCCTTCGTGCCGGAAGAGATAGCTTTGGACAATAAGCAGGCTGCGGACGATTTTGACGCAGCGGGCAAAAAGACGCAGGCTCATAATGTCCATTTCGTCTACCTCGAACAGTGTGTAATTCAAGGTAACCTCGGCATCATTGGCAGCGTAGTCTTTTTCTACAAGGATATCTCCCATAAAAAGGGTAGTGTCGATAAAGCTGAAATCGTTGACGAGCACAGAATGATTTTCGTCATCAAGGTGTGCACGTTTCTCAAGGCAGCGCTGCGAAGAATAGGGCAGGCCATAGGCATTGCAGAAGGCAAGCACCTGCGTTTTATCGTTTTCGTCAATATTGGCGAAGGCAATGGCCAGGGAAGGGGCTGATACGTCTTTATCGCTTTGTGAAGCGATGGTTTGCGTATGAAAGGGACCTTGGGTGCAGATAAAGTCGTCTTGACCGTTAAAAAAGCGGCGAATCTGATAATTGCCGCAGACATTATTAGTGAAGAATTGGGGAATCACTGGCGCTGGAAAGGCGCGCTGCATAGTCGTCATGGATATCACCTCGCAAAAATATAAAAGCTTACTTTGCTAGCAGATGCTGATGTTTTGTCGGCATCTGCTTTTTCGTCATTATAATATCACAAAAAAGAAATTTTATCATGGTATTATTGTTTCTAGCTTCATCTTATACTAAATGCAGGCGGTGGTCAAGTAAGCTTGCGGATTTTATGTCAAATATATTCCATATATATAAAATCTAAAGCACCGCAAGAGCCATCTTTTTAGTGCATAATAGAAGGGAAGAGATAAGAAGTGATGCTTTTTGTTTGAAGAAAAATATAAAACTATTGGATTGAATATTATGTATTATCGCAGAGCATTGAGTATGACGCAGAGCGAGCTGGCGGAGAAAGCCCAAATGTCAAGGGCGCGCGTCTCGGATATAGAATGCGGTAAGGGACCGTTTAATATGGAGTCTATATTTTTGCTGGCGCAGGCCTTGGGGGTTGACCCTGTGCGGCTTCTGCAGGAGAGAAAGTAAGAAGCAGCGGCAATAAAAAATATTAGAGGGAGGCAGATATTATGTCAAAGTATTGTATTAAGTGTGGAGCCGAAATTGACGACCAGGGAAGGTTTTGTCCGGTATGCGGGACAGATCAGTTACCGAAGATTGAGCCGACAAATGTAATTTGCCCTAAGTGCGGTACAACTTATCCTATTGGTGTCAAATTTTGCACAAAATGTGGTTTTCAGCTGGGAAAAGCTCATAGCAATGATAATCCCAAGGATTTTAAAGAAATCTTCAGCAGACTTTTTGGGAATAATCCCGAACGTAAACCTGCTTTGAATAAAGAGATTTTTAAAGAGCAGTTTTTGAGTTTCGAGGGACGCATCAATAGATTGGATTATTTTCTCAAGAGCATGAGTAGTTGTTTGGTGTTTTTTATTATCGCCTGCATCATCGACGAGTTTGTAGATGATTACTATATGGAAGCAATTGATTATCTGGCTTGTTTCATAGGCTTAATAGCTTTTACTCTTTTGGTTTGGATAAATAGTGCTATATCGGTTCGTCGCTTGCACGATTTGGACAAAGATGGCTTATTAGTATTATTAACCTTTGTGCCACTGCTCAATGGCTTTTTTGAGTTGTATTTATTGTTTGCGCCTGGTACGGTAGGTGATAATCGCTACGGAGCAGATCCTTTGCAATAGTACTCAATTTTATAAAACATTTAACTGGAAAAGTTATATAGGGAGGTCATAGTGTGAAAAAGCTGTTTTTTTATGCAATGCTTATCTTAACAGTGGTGCTTACTGGTTGTGGTAAGTCAGAAGAGCAAAAAATACATTCCATGTATCTTAACAACAGTACGAAGGTTGCTGAGATGGAAACAGAGCAGGCTCAGGCCATGCTGGAAAATCGCAATATTGATAAACAAAAAATGCTCAAGCAGATTAAGAGTTTAATTGAAGAAAATGAAAAGAATATCGCCAAGCTGAGTGATGAAAAATATGATGAAGCGAAGGCCAATGAGAGCTTTAGGGATTTCAGCAAGAAAATGATGGAAAGCAAGGATAATGCTCCTTCTAAAAAAGATGGGGAGAAAGCCGTCAAACGCTACCAAATAGCTAATTACGCCAAAAGCGTGAAGGATTATCTGCAAGCTTATAATGTTTACCTTAAGAGAGTTTGCTCTAATATGGAAAAATATTCTGACAATAGTGGACTAATGGAAATGGAAGCCTTTGAAAAGGTAGAATTCCAAAATGCTGTTTTGCAGCACGATTTAAACTGGTATGGCATGGCTAATGATGGTGAATTTCATAAGGGAGCCGCTTATTTAGATTGCAGTGACGCTTCTTATCGAGTTCAACAAATTGGCGATACCAAGCTAGGCTTTGCCGTGCTTGAACGACGCAAGCTTGATGATTGGGTTTATAGTGTAACGATAGCTTTTACTAATATGAGCAAAAATGAAACAATAGACCTTGATAAGCTTGCTGTTAACCTGAGAATTGGCAATGACTTGCTAACGCCTAAAAAATTTAATGTTATTACTTTTGGCGATCGTAATGATTTAAAAGGCTTCAAATTGAATTCTAAGCAAGTTTTGACAGTAGAGTGCCAATATTTCTTAGAGAGTAAATACAAGGACTTTAATTTACACTGGACTCAGTTGGAATTAGATAATGGTAAAGGCAAGCTGCTCGTCAATACAGGTGCCTATAAATATAATGTGGAAGGCATTTTAAATATGCAGCAGGAAGAGAACAATAGTAAAGCAACTACATACAGCAATAGCAATGCAAATAGCAATGCAAATAGCAATGTGAATAGCAGTGGACCGCGTTATAATTTATTTCATCCGCAAGCGTTTTTGAATGGCGATAAATATATACCGGAAGTATTCTCACGACAAGGAGCACATCGTTATGTTGATTGTCGCAGTGCAAAAATTTTGTCGCGCAATAATGGTCAAACGATTGTGGAATATGACATGATTCTAACAAGCAGCACTGGACAGACAAGTCGAAAGCAATGTATTGTAGGTCTGCTTACTGGTAAAGGCTATGTTGTTCAATATCAGGCTGATGATGGTTCGTGGCATCCTATGGATAGGACAACTGCTTCGCTGGCCGGGTATAACGCCGGTTTAGTATTGATTGATTATTTACAGTTATAAGGTAACAGGCAGGGCTGCGTTTTGCAGTCCTGCTAAAAATTTATTTAGATGCTTTGTGCGGCATTTCTCGTTTTTATTATATTGATAATATGCTATAATTAAGTAGTAGGAATTTACCTCAGTTGCCAAAAGGTGGCGCTAATCATATCAGAATAAGATATTAAAGATTGCGAATCTCCAAGTTTACCAAAGCTGTTTTTTAGTCAGCAAAGTTCGCCTTAGGCAGCTAAATTGAAATTAAGGGGCTGGTTTCCGTGAGTTGGAAGGTTTATGTAAAAGTCAATCGTTGGCTATGAGTTTTGCTGAAGAATGTACCTGCGAGGCGCAGGCTTTTTGAGAAGACACATATTAACGGTTGGCTTTTTTTGATTTAACTTGATAAAAATGGCGCAAAATATGTATTTTGTAAAAGAGTTTAGTAAAAAATCAGGAGGGAAAATTTTATGAGTAATTTAGCATCATTAACAACGCAAAGAGATGGCTTGTTAAAAAAGATTCGTGAAATTGAAGCAGCTTGTGAAGGTATAGAAAATGAGAATAATGCCAAGAGAGTACAGGAATTAAATTTGGAGCAAGCACAGTACTCAGCGCAAAGACAGGAAATCGCTGCAAAATTGGCAGTAATAGATGGAAAATTGGCAGCTATAAATGCAGGGATAATGGAATTAGGAGGGACGGGTGTAGAAAAAATTCTTGAGGCCATCAAGAATCAAAGATGGTATTTTATAAAAAACAAACCTAAAATTCTTTTTGATAGAAATACAGGCTTGATTTGGGCTAATTTAAATACGTTTAATTATCAAGATGAAAATGGAGACGATTATTATTCAAATGAGGTTGATAATATAATTAGTGGTTATTCATTCGGTATGGATGGATTTAGAGTACCAACTTGTTATGAGCTTTGGC
>NZ_CAKPTG010000006.1 GCF_934190775.1 uncultured Phascolarctobacterium sp. | reverse complement strand
AGTAGTTAAGCCCTTATACGTCGAAAGTACTTGGCTGGAAGCGGCCTGGGAGGATAGATAGCTGCCGGTTAGAAAAACAGCTCATGCGATGCATGAGCTGTTTTTTTATGTGTAGATACTTAAATTTGCACTTTTTCTCTGGATAGTATATAATATCTAAAAAATTTCTCAAAACCGGGCGAAATTTTAAGCGTGCAACGTAACTATAGGTGAAATCAATTTAGGGAGAAATATTTCAAAGATGAAGTATGAAATCCTGGTGTCTTGGCTACGAGGTGAAAAATATGTCCTACGAAGAAAACAAAACTAACGCTTCTAATATTGAAATCATTCCTTGTGAAAGAATAAATTGCAAGGGAGCAGCTCCATGTGTGCTTAACATCAATTCATATATGAATGTATATGAGTTTGAAGACAAAATCATGAAGTATATGTGTAATATGCGCCCTGTCATGGACGAATTCATCTGCGTAAATCTTGATGTAATTGCAGATAGACCCGTCGACTTCATCCAAAGTCTGGTTGAAGGATATATTCGCTATGATGGCGTACATATCAAGAAAAACTATCGTGTTGAGTATGGCAAAATGGATAAAGAGGGCAATAATCATATCTATGTTCTTGAAGCACCAGATGGAGCGTGCGACTATGATATGGCAGTCTCTGTCTTCGCTATGGTGTGCATTGAAGGAAAAGCTCCGTCAGATTGGCACTGGAAAGAGATAACTGAGGAAGTGTTTGCGAAAAAAGAGGAAAGTACAGAAGTCATGCATGTTGAAGGGATTGACTGGAAGGAAGTAGCTTTTGCTAAAAGAAGGATGAGTCGTGTGTTAGGTGCTGTTGTTGGCGATATCGTTGGGTCTGTATATGAATTCAATGAAATAAAAACCAAGGACTTTCCGCTATTTTCTGAACATTGCTGTCCTACTGATGACAGTATTATGACGTTTGCTGTTATGAGTGCTCTGGTAGAGTGTAATAAGGATTACCGCAAACTTGCTGCTGAAACCATAAAACAAATGCAACGTTGGGGAATGAGATATCCTAAGGCGGGTTACGGAAGTATGTTTTCTGATTGGCTTAGAACGAACGATCCGCAGCCTTATAATAGTTTTGGCAATGGTTCAGCTATGCGTGTTAGCCCAGTAGCTTACGTTGCTAAATCTATAGAAGAAGTGAAGGAACTGTCTAGAATTGTTACTAGCGTTACGCATAACCATCCAGAAGGGATAAAGGGTGCTGAAGCTACTGCAGTTGCAACATATATGGCTTTACATGGAAGCAAGAAAGAAGAAATTTTTACTGTGATAGATAATGAATATTATCCGATGAACTTCACGCTAGACGAAATCCGTGCTGATTACGAATTTAATGAAACGTGTCAGGAGACTGTTCCGCAGGCGTTAAAAGCTTTTTTCGAAGCGACTGATTTTGAAGATGCAATTAGAAACGCAGTATCTATCGGTGGAGATAGTGATACAATTGCAGCTATAACAGGTGCGGTTGCCGGTGCTTATTATGGTGTACCTTATCGAATTGAACAGCAGGCGTTGAAATACATGGATGGATTACAGAAAAAAGCTTATCGCTTATTTTGTTCATCATTTATGTTTAAATAAAAACCAGTTTTGTGCGCTTTGGAGGTGCTTTATAATGACTATTTGGAGATCGCATATTAAAATAGTTGGTAGTCCTGGTGGGAGTCGCATTGATCTTTGCCTTAATAAAAGTGTATTGGCTATGGGGTGGTCGCTTAGTGATAGGCATTTAGAGGGAAATAATATCAATGAAACTGACAAGCAAAAGATTCAGAAACAGCGTTCAGGTATTAAATCTTATGATGATTATGCGGCATTGATTAAAGAGTGGAATGTTTATGGTGGTAGTGTTGATGATAATGTAAGAAGATTATATTATAATGTAAAACCTGATGATTTGGTGTGGATACGTGATAAGGGAATTTACTATATTGGTAGAGTTGGCGAGAATAGTCAATGGATTTATGATAGTAGTCGAGAGTTGTTAGATAGGGATTCTACTACACAACGAACAGATATCGAATGGATAAAAGTAGGCGATGAATCTAGTGTTCCTGGCGCAGTCACAATAGCATTTATTCGTGGTAAAACGCTACAACGTATAGCTTCTAGGGAAGTAGAAACTTTTTCAAAGCATTATTATAATACAATAATGAAAAAAGAACATTATCAAGGTTTAGCTATTGAACCTAATAAAGAAACTTTGTATTCTCTGTTGTCACCAACTGATTGCGAAGATTTGGTGTGTGCGTACTTGTACTATAAATATAAATATATAGTGATTCCGTCAACGAATAAGAAATCTACAGAGCTTTATGAGTGTGTTTTGCTTGATCCCAAAGATAGAAGTCATATATATATTCAAGTTAAAAAAGGTAATGTAGATATTGATGCAAACGACTTTAGGCATTTGCAAGGCGAGGTTTTCTTATTTACGAGCGAAGGAACAGTAAAAAATCTTGATTCCAATAATGAAAATATAAAATGTATATCGCCAGAAGAATTGTTCAAGTTTGCTATGTCTGATGCAGCAACAAATATTGTTTCTGATAGCATTAGCTATTGGACGGAATATATGCGGAAGGCATTGAAATGAAATCTCTTCTCCTCACAGCCTTCGACCCCTTCGCTCATTACACAATGAATCCATCGTGGGAGGTCGTACAGGCTTTACCTGAAACTATCAATAACTATCACATTCATAAGCTGCGCTTGCCTAACATCTTCGGCCTTGCGCCACGCCTGCTGCTCGAGGAGGCGCAGCGCGTGCAGCCTGACGTTATCCTTATGACGGGCATGAATAGCGGCACGACGAAAATAGATATTAATCTTGCGGCATTAAACATCAAGGATGCGCTTATCGAGGATAACATGGGACGCAGGCCGTGGAATGAGCCAATTTTTGCTGACGCCCCCGCCGCCTACTTTGCTACGATTCCTGTACATGAAATAGTCCGCTCTTTACGTGCGCAGAAGTTGCCCGTGCAGCTGGAGTTTGCTTCCGGCGGCTATGTCTGCAACGAAATTTTTTACCGTGCTGCCCATGCTTACGCCGGTACGACAACGAAAGTGGGCTTTGTACATGTGCCGCTCTTGCCGGAAATGGTGTTTGACGAAAGCCTTGCTAGGCCTATAGAAGAAACCAGCGCGATTTTAAAAGCTATTATCGAGTGTCTTTAATATGAGCCATACAGCGTGAAGCTGTCTGGCTTTTCTTTTTTCGCAAAGCTTCTGCTGAATTTGTATGCTTATCTGCTATTCTTTTTGCTTCTTAAGCGTTATAATATCATTATACTTTCAGAAGGCAGGTGATATGATGTACTTTCAATACGGCGAAACAGAAATAAATTATCTTAAGCGCAAGGATAAGAAGCTGGCGTGGGCAATAGAGCAAATCGGCCATATAGAGCGCAAGCTGGATGCTAATCTTTTTGCTGCTGTTGTACGTCATATTGTCGGTCAGCAGATATCATCAAAGGCGCAGGCAACTGTTTGGGCGCGCTTGGAGGCAAGGCTGACTGTGGTTACATCTGTTACAGTGTATGCTGCGTCAGCACAGGAGCTGCAGGCCTTAGGCATGAGCCTGCGTAAGGCAGAATACATCAAGGATTTTGCGTCTAAAATAGTCAGCGGTGAATTTGATTTGCAGGCAGTGGAGCATATGAGTGATGCAGAGGCGATTGCTGCTTTGAGCAGCTTAAAGGGCATTGGTAAATGGACGGCAGAAATGATTTTACTGTTCTGCCTGCAGCGGCCGGATATTTTGAGCTATGATGATCTGGCAATCCAGCGTGGCTTGCGGATGCTGTACCATCATCGCAAAATTACGTGTGAGTTGTTTAATAAATATCAAAAACGCTATAGTCCCTACGGCAGCACGGCAGCAATTTACCTTTGGGCGATTGCCGGCGGTGCAATAGAGGGCATGAAGGATTATGCGCCTGCGAAAAAACGTTAAATTACAAGGGTTCGATTCCCCTTAGCGCTACCACACAAAATAAATGAGGTCAAATATGTTGTACTATAAAAAGATTTCCTCGCCTTTAGGCGAGATAACTTTACGCAGTGATGGTGAAAGTTTAACCGGTTTATGGTTTGCAGACGATAAGCATTATGGCGACAAAGATATTCAAGATGCGCAAAATGCGGAGCTGCCCGTTTTTGCGCTTGCCGAAAAGTGGTTGGCAGAATATTTCTCAGGCTGCAAGCCTAAGGTAAAAGTACCATTGCAGTTTACTGGAAGTGATTTTCAGAAACGTGTCTGGAATATATTGCAAAATATTCCTTATGGTCGTCTAGTAACTTATGGCGATATTGCACGCGAAATTGCAGCGCAGCGTGGTCTTGCGCGCATGTCGGCGCAGGCTGTGGGTGGTGCTGTAGGTCGTAATCCGCTCTGCATTATTATTCCCTGCCATCGCGTAATAGGTGCTAATGGCAGCCTTACCGGCTATGGCGGCGGTATGTGGCGCAAGGTGCGTCTGCTGGAGCTGGAAAAGATTGATATGAGTAAATTAACTGTACCGACAAAGGGTACAGCGTTATAAAGGAGCTTTTTTATGAATAAAATGTATTATCCTGTTGTCGCATTGGCATTGGGACATCTTGTTACCGATATGCAGGCGGGTGCGCTGCCTATCGTTTTACCGCAGCTGAAGGAGCTGTTTTCCTTGAGCTATTCACAGTTGGCAGCGATTGTACTGCTGCAAAATATTATGTCATCCGTTATTCAGCCGGCCTTCGGCTATCTTACCGACAAGCGCTCGCTGCCACGCTTTCTGCCGCTTTGCGCGGCACTGGCTGGTGCAGGCTTCGCTTTTGTAGGCTGGGTATCAAGCTACACGTTGCTTTTATGCACGGTTATTTTTATCAGCCTGGCAAGTGCTACCTACCATCCGCAGGCTTCCAAAACTGTCAACTTTTTGAGTGATGATACAAACCGCACGAAGAATATGGGCTTATTTTCTATCGGCGGTAATGCCGGTATGGCTGTAGGCTCTATCTTCATGACCTTTCTTTTAGGCTTGGCCGGTGGCATTCACAATACTATGTATTTTGCTATTCCCGGTTTAATGGTTTTTCTGCTGATGGCTAAGGCGATGCCGGATTATATCCGCGTAAACAAGGAGCATGAGGTGCAGCAGGCCAGAAAGGCTGCTGACGGTACAAGCGAAAAGATGTCGTATGTTGCGCTTTTTTTAATTCTGTTCTATATCTTCATGCGTTCTTCTATTCACAGCGGTATTTCCACGTATCTGCCGTTGTATTTTATGAAGTTCCGCGGCTTTGAGGCAGTTTTCTCCAGCAGTCTTGTATCAGGCTTCCTCTTAGGCGGTGTGGCAGGTACTTATGTAGGTTCGATTTTGAGTGACAGGCTGGGAGCACGTAAAATTCTGCTTGGCTCTATTACGCTGAGCATTCCGGCGATTTATTGTATTACGATTGCTACGACGAAGCTTTTTGCCATGGCATCTGTTGTTATTGCAGGCTTTTGCATTATTGGCTCCTTTGCTACGACGATTATTATTGCGCAATGCATGATGCCGAATAATGTAGGCATGGCGTCCGGCCTGACTATCGGCTTCAGCGTAGGCTTAGGCGGCTTCGGCGTTACGATTTTGGGTATGCTGGCAGATAGGTTTGGCCTGCCTGTGGTGATGCAGCTGCTGGTATGGCTGCCGATTGTAGCGGCGGTTACGGCGATTTGGATTCCGATACCAAAAAAGCTGCAAAAATAAAGCAGTGTATCTTAGTAGATTTATATAGTATATTTTATGGAGGGTTATTTTCTTATGGATAATAATTATAGACTTGGCATTTTTTACGGCCTCGGGGCCTATATTTTATGGGGCGTGCTGCCGATATACTGGAAGCTGCTGCAGCATGTAGAGGCGATGGAAATTTTGGCGAGCCGTTTTTTATGGTCGGCCGTTTTCGTCTTTCTTTTATTACTGGCAACAGGCAAGCTGCACATCTTCATGCAGGAAACCAAGGCGATTTTCAGTACGAAAAAGACAGCCTGCTGCATGGTGCTGGCAGCTATTACGATAAGCTTCAACTGGGGCATTTTTATCTGGGCGGTAGAAGCAGGACGCATTGTAGAAACAAGCATGGGATATTACATCGGTCCGCTGATGATTGTACTCTTTGGCGTAGTATTTCTGCATGAGCGCCTTTCTAAGCTGCAATTTGCGGCGGTTGGCTGTGCTGCTGCCGGAATTGCTGTGATTGTTGTCCATAACGGCGGTCTGCCTTGGGTAGCAATCACGCTGTCCTTGACCTTTGCCTCATATGGTCTGTTAAAAAAGCTTATCGTTGCTCAGCCAATGACGAGTATCCTGTTGGAAACATTGCTGATTTCGCCCTTAGCTGCAGGCTATTTATATTACCTTAGTACAATGGGAGGCAATGTCTACCAAAGCTGCGATACGAGCACGCTGCTGCTTTTGGCAGGTGCCGGCCCTGTTACGGCAACACCGATGCTTCTGTTTACTGCCTGTGCTCGTAAGCTGCCTTTAAATATTCTGGGCTTTTTGCAGTATCTTGCTCCATCTATATCGCTGATGATTGGCGTGCTGATTTACGGTGAACCGTTTACCGGAGCTACTGCTGCAGCCTTTGGCTGCATTTGGGTGGGACTTGCGCTGTTCATCTGGTCGCAGATAAGAAGATAAAAATAAACTCCTGCCGGCAGGCTGAAGTCCTGGAGGCAGGAGTTTTTGGCGTTATATGGATACAAGTTTTATTTTTAATCCGAGTGGATGCATAATTTTTAGGAGCGTATCCAGTTTTGGGGTAGTTTTTCCTGATTCAATACGCGCAATGGATGATTGCGGAAGTCCGCAAAGCTGTGCTAATTCTCTTTGACTTATACCAAGGGCGTTGCGTTTTTCAATCATTGCACTGACAATTGCAGTCAACTCGTCTATTTCTTCCATCAGCAAATTATTATTATCGTCAATGCTTTTTACATACTCTTTGTAATCTTGCCAAGTTCTCATTTTTGGACCTCCTGACGTTTTAAATATTGTCTACGGTTATTTATAGCTTGCTCAAACTCTTTCCTTGGAAGTTTTTGAGTCTTTTTTCTGAAGTGATGCAGCAAAACAAAGCGGTCATTTGTGTAGGAAAAATAAAGAATACGATTGTTTCCGGGACGTAATTCCCAAATTCCGTCAGCAATATATTTTGTAATAGTTTCTGGTAAATAAGTACCTTTCTCTTCCAATAAGTTTAAGCATAAGCATATTTGCTTGTATTGAATGCGTGCATCTTTATTGGTAAGTGCCTTGATGCGTAAGGTTTCCAGAAATTGCCATACAGAAGAATTTCCTCGTGAGTCTTCATAAAATTCAATAGTATACATATTAGTGCACTCCTGTCATTTTATTACTGCTCACACATATATGATAGCATGTATGCTATCACAATGCAAGCAGTTTAGTTTTTAATAAAAAAGGAGTATTGCAGTTGGTACTACAATACTCCTAAGAGAACGACAACAATATTTAATTATTTATATTTTACCACAAAAACGCTTGTTGTTACAAAAATTTTAATGATTCTTCGGGAATAAATCTGTTTCCATAGCAGAACTGCCTATCCTCCATTTTTGAAAAATATATGCTGCTTATGCTATAATTATATTTGTTTTTTATGGAGGTGTTATAGTGAGCTTTTTCTCAGATAAGTGGCGCGGTATTATTTTATGTGCTGTTTTGGCAGTGCCGTGCTGGGTTTTAGGCAAGCTGGTGCCTGTAGTCGGCGCACCTGTCTTTGCAATTCTTTTAGGTATGCTGGTAGCGCTTGTGTGGCCCGTACAGGCTGTATTTAAAAGCGGTGTAGGCTTTGTATCCAAAAAGGTGCTGCAGTACGCAGTAATCCTGCTGGGCTTCGGTCTGAATATTTCCGTAGTGCTGGCAACCGGTAAGCAGTCACTGCCGATTATCGTCTGCACGATTGCAACTTCGCTTATCGTGGCCTATGTGCTGCATAAGGTGATGAACATTCCTGGCAAGATTTCCACACTTATCGGCGTAGGTTCGTCTATCTGTGGCGGTAGTGCAGTGGCTGCGACAGCGCCTGTCATCAAGGCAGACGATGAGGAGGTGGCGCAGGCTATCAGTGTTATCTTTTTCTTTAATGTGCTGGCAGCGCTGCTTTTCCCGTGGTTGGGTACAGTGTTGGGATTTTCTACGACAAGCGGCGAAGCCTTCGGTATTTTTGCCGGTACTGCTGTTAACGATACTTCTTCGGTTACGGCAACGGCGGCAACCTGGGATGCAATGTTCGGTCTTGGCACGGCAACGCTGGATAAGGCGGTAACAGTAAAACTGACGCGTACACTGGCAATTATTCCGATTACGCTGGTATTAGGTTATCTTGTAGGCAAGCGTGAACAGGGTGCGAGTCATGAGGTTAATATCAGGAGCATTGTACCAAGCTTCATCCTCTACTTCGTGCTGGCTTCGCTGATTACGACATTCGCGACAAGCATGGGCGTAGCAGCAGAGGTTTTTGCACCGCTCAAATGGCTCAGTAAGTTCTTTATCGTTATGGCGATGGCTGCGGTAGGCCTGAATACGAATATCGTCAAGCTCGTTACAACAAGCAGCAAGCCTTTGGGACTAGGTCTTGGCTGTTGGGCAGGCATTACGGTTGTGAGCCTGCTTTTGCAGCATCTGCTTAATCTCTGGTAAACAGAATAAAATTTAATTTTGCACCGGAAACAGCGACAAATAATAGTTTGTTCGCTGTTTTCAGCGTTTTAAAAGGCTGTTTTGCTTGTGAGCGGGACGAAGCGGGACCCCTAGATATAGTGTTGTGGAAATCTCCCCCTAGTTGTTATTAAAGTTATCCACAGATTGTGCATAACATGTTGATAATTGTGTAAAATCCTTGTAAACAAGCCACTTTTTTCTCGGAGGCTGGTGGATAACACTCTGCATAACTAAAAGTTATGCACAAAAACTGTGGATAAGTCTGTTGATACTGTTGATAACATTACACTAAATATCGGAAACAGGGGATATATTTTCCAGGAAAACAAGATAATTTCCTATTGCTGAGGTGGTATTTTGTATACAAACGCAAGTTTTTTTGCTGTCTGCAAAGTTTTTGCTTGCGTAATAGACGATTTTTGTTCATAATATTACTATGACTAATTGTAAGTAAATGGAGGAAGATTAGGTTATGGCATTAAAGCAAATGGATGCATTGGCAGCTTTGCGTGAAGCTGCAGGTGAAGTTATAGAAGCTTCTTTGTGTGAGATTCAGGGCGGCTGGCTGGCGCTGGTACGTACTCAGGACGGCAAGCGTCTGGCTTTTGCAGCGAAGGGTGAAAATGCTCTGAGCGCGCTGTGGAAGGACGTTGAAAAGGAAGCAGACGTTAAGGACGTGCATGTTGCAGTTATGGCCTTGAATGCCAATAATGCTGCGCTGGTACGCCGTTATGTTAAATGGACTGCACCGACTGCCTGCGGCACTAAGGGTGCCAGCATCGGCTTCAGCGATTGGCTGGGCGAAGCAGATGCAGTTGTGGCAGAGCTGTTCAGCAAGCGTCAGCTGAAACCGGTATTAGTTGATTTTACTACCGAGGATAGCGAGGCTTTGCAGCGCTATTTTGTACAGGCTGTGGATACTGCAACCTGGGGCGTGCTTGAAGAGGGCTACAAGGAAGGCTATGGCGCTAATGCGGCAGGTCTGAAGACTGAAGAGGAAATCGTTAAGGCTCTGCTTTATGGTTACAGCATGATTGGCTTTGACTGCAGCGATAAGATTGATCGGGGCATTGAAAAGCTGTCTGATGAGGCTGTTGATAAACGCTTTGAGCAGTTCAACGAAACCTTCCGTGCTGCTGTGCATGCTTCCTATCTGAACGCAGAGTTCAAGGTTGGCAGCAGCAAGATTACCTTTACGGAAAATCAACTGCACCGCATCGTTCTGGAATATGGCGAAGCAATTATGCATATCCAGTTCATCTACAACTCTTATCTGAAAAATACCCCGTGGGATATTGACTTTGAGCTGGACCTGTCCAAGCCGGGTAAGGTGCTGACTCCGCAGGAGCATTACCTGATTGGCAATGAGCTGCAGCGTAACGGCATCAAGCTTACTGCTATCTGCCTTGACCCGCTGAAGGACGCAGAGGCAGTAAATGATAACCTGCAGCTGCACTGCGAGATTGCTGACACCTTTGGCTATCGCCTGAGCTTTAAAAATGCGGATATTGCTATGAACGATACCGCTGCTGCTATGAAATATCTGAAGGGCAAGGTTCATTTCAAAATGAACAACATCCTCTGGCTGAGCGCAATAGAGCTTGCCAAAGCTTTGGATGCCGACCTGTTCGGCAAGCTGTGTGCTGCCTGCGGCTGTGAGGCTACAGCAGATGCTGCTGACCGTGCATTGGTGCTTGGCTACAGAAAGGCGCTAAATCCGAAGGAGGAAGGCAATGTTGTTGTTGCCATGAAGGCTTTCCTGGAAGCGCATCATACTGAATATACTGCTGCAATTAAAGAGAATGTAGCTGCAAAATTAAAGAATATCTAAGATAAAAATTTAAGGACTTCCCAAAAAATTTTGGGAAGTCTTTTGTTTTAAACGATACAAAACAGCTTATCCAACGTGTTTTTGTACAATGGATATTAGTGTACTTTGTCTACTGAAAAGTAGCGCGAAAAATTTAATCATTTGATTAGTACATGCACAATAGACAAAAGGCTGAAAATGTTCATATACAGTGACTAAAAGAAGAAAAATGTAAAATTTTGCAAAAAAGTGTTGACAAACGATTTAGATGGGTGTATAGTATCAGTAATTTCAAATTGACAACCAAAGGTTATGATTGGGACTAAAGATAAGCGTAGAGTTTTAGAGAGCCGGTGTCTGGTGCAAACCGGTACGAAGCCTTATTGATTAAATCACCCATGAACTCGTCAGCGAAAGCTTTGCAAGTAGACTGATGCGCAACGGATGCGTTATTTCCGAGCCGGTTGATGGACTGGTGCTGAAAGTAATAAATTAGGGTGGTACCGCGTATTATACGCCCCTGCATATATGCAGGGGCGTTTTTTTAATACTACTCCTGAAAAGTCCATCAAAAGATAATTGACGTAGTAGAAAATTAAGGTGTTCTTGAAGGAGGAATTAACATGTTTGAAAAGGTATTGGTAACTGGTCAGAATGATGAAACTTTATTGCCGCGTGTATTGCGTGTGCTTTCCAAGCAAGGTGCTCAGGTACGTTCCCTGCGCATGGATGCAGAAGAAAATCGTCTGAAGCTGGAAATACAGCTGGCAGATGTGGCTGCTGCTCAGGTTGCTAAGCTGTTGGCTAAGCAGGTTGCAGTTGAGTCTGTAGCAACTATGGCGTAAGGGGGACGTACTGATGAAGCTGAAGGGCTCAGAAGCCATTGTAAAGGTCCTTTTGGAGCAGGGCGTAGATACGGTCTTCGGTTATCCCGGAGGTGCTGTGATTCCTCTGTATGATGCCTTGTACGATGCACCGCTGAAGAACGTGCTGACAGCACATGAGCAGGGTGCTATTCACGCAGCTGACGGTTATGCCCGTGCGAGCGGCAGAACCGGCGTATGTATCGCAACCTCCGGTCCTGGTGCCACAAACATTGTTACCGGCCTGGCAACTGCTTATCTTGATTCCATTCCGCTGGTAGCGATTACCGGTCAGGTTGGCGTAAGCATGCTGGGACGCGATTCCTTCCAGGAAATAGATATTGTCGGTGTTACAATGCCGATTACCAAATATAACATGCTGGTACGCAGCAAGGAAGAGCTGCTGCCGGCACTGCGCAAGGCATTTGCTTTAGCGCAGGAGGGCAGACCGGGACCTGTGCTGGTGGATATTCCCAGTAGCGTGCAGGTTGAGGAGCTGGAATGGAGCGAGCCGCAGGCAGCTTCTGCAGCAGAAGAAATGCCGCAGGCAACACCGGAGCAGCTGCAGCAGGCAGCTGAGGTGTTGAACAAGGCACAGCGTCCGGTACTGCTGGTTGGCGGCGGCGCTGTCAACAGCGGCGCGCAGGAAGAACTGCTGGAGCTGGCCAAGAAGGCTGATTTGCCGGTAGTAAATACGCTGATGGGCATCGGTGTTTATCCCGAGTCTGACGAACGCTCTCTGGGCATGACCGGCATGCATGGTCATATCGCTTCCAACATGGCTGTAGCGCAGGCTGATGTGCTGGTAGTAGCCGGCAGCCGCTTCAGCGACCGCGTAACCGGCGACCGTAACCGTTACGTAGGACAAAAGACGATTATCCAGCTTGATATCGATCCGACGGAAATAGATAAAAATATAGCAACAAGCCTTTCCGTAATGGGTGATGTAAAGAAGACACTGCAAAGCCTGCTGCCGTTAGTGCAGAAGGCAGTGCATGCCGACTGGTGGCAACAGATTAAGGCTTGGGATGCAACAGAGGATCGCAGCCTGCTGGCTGGCGACCGCCTGACAGCTCCTTGGATGATGAAGGAGCTGAGCCGCAGCTTTGAAGGAGAAAATCCGATTTACGTAACTGACGTTGGTCAGAATCAGATGTGGGCAGCACAGCATTTAGTTGTCGATAAACCGCGTCATCATCTGACGAGCGGTGGCTGCGGTACGATGGGTTTCGGTCTCCCCGGCGCGTTGGGTGCAGCCTTTGCAGAGCCTGATAAACAGGTAGTGCATATCTGTGGTGACGGCGGTTTCAAGATGACCGGCATGGAGCTGTATACGGCGGCGCGTGAAGGCAAAAAGCTAATCAGCATCGTTATTAATAACAGCTGCTTAGGCATGGTCCGTCAATGGCAGCAGCTCTTCTACAACGAGCATTACTCCAATACGCTGCTGACAGAGTTTGACTTTATCGGCTTTGCTCATTCCTGTGGCGCAGGCGGACGCAGAGCAGCGACATGCAAGGAATTTAAGGAGGCGCTGAAGGCAGCACGCGAGGCTGACAAGCCCTTCCTGATTGAAGTAATCGTAGAGCAGGGTGATCTGGTAGAGCCTATGGTGGCAGCCGGTGCTGCGGTAGATGACTTCGTCAAGATTAACAGATGCAGATAAACAGCTATAAATAAGGGAAATTTTTTATTAAATTTATATATTAAAATAAGGGAAAAGAAAGAGGTAATAACAATGGTTAAAATGTATTATGACAGCGACGCAAATCTGGAATTATTGAATGGCAAAACAGTTGCTATTATCGGCTATGGTTCTCAAGGCCATGCACATGCACTGAACCTGCAGGAGAGCGGCGTAAACGTAGTTGTCGGCCTGTATGAAGGCTCTAAATCCAAAGCTAAGGCAGAAGCTGCCGGCCTGAAGGTTATGACTACTGCAGAAGCTGCTAAGGCTGCCGATATCATCATGATGTTGATTCCGGATGAAAAGCAGGCTGCTACATATAAAAAAGATATCGCTCCGAACCTGGAGGCAGGCAATGCATTGGCTTTTGCACACGGCTTCAACATTCACTTCGGTCAGATTGTTCCTCCTGCTGATGTAGACGTATTCATGGTTGCTCCTAAAGGCCCCGGCCATCTGGTTCGTCGTACCTATACCGAAGGCAGCGGTGTTCCTGTTCTGGTAACTGCTTATCAAAACCCGACCGGCAAGGCTCATGACCTGGCTCTGGCTTATGCTAAGGGCATTGGCGGTACCCGTGCAGGCGCTCTGGAAACCACCTTCCGTGAAGAAACCGAAACCGACCTCTTCGGCGAGCAGGCAGTTCTCTGCGGCGGCGTTTGCGCTCTGATGAACGCAGGCTTTGAAACCTTGGTAGAAGCAGGCTATGAGCCTGAAAGCGCATACTTCGAGTGCATGCACGAGATGAAGCTGATTGTTGACCTGATGTATGAAGGCGGCATGGCTAAAATGCGTCATTCCATCTCCGATACCGCTGAATATGGCGACTATGTAACCGGTCCTCGCATCATTACTGCTGAAACCAAAGCTGCTATGAAACAGGTTCTGGCTGAAATCCAGGATGGTACCTTTGCTAAGAAATGGCTGCTGGAAAACCAATGCGGCCGTCCGCAATTCAACGCTATGCGTCGTCGTGCTGCAGCAACTCAGGCTGAACAGGTTGGCACACAGCTGCGTGGCATGATGAGCTTCCTGAAGAAAAAATAATCAACAGCTTACAAGCACTTTTAGTGCAGAAAATAAAAATAAGGGAAAGAGCGTAATCCGTTAAAGGCAGCGTACAGAAAAAAATAGCTGCCGGGATTACGATAAACAAAAATAAGGGAAAGAGCGTAATCCGCTAAGGATAGCATACAGAAAAAATCAGCTGTCCGGATTGCGAAAAATAAGGGAAAGAATGTGAGCCTTAAACGCAGTATAGAAAAATAAAAGCTGCGTGGCTTGCAGTAATTAAAAATAAGGGAAATATTAAAAGGTCGCTTACCTGCGCGTCAGATGCAGGAAGCGGCCTTTTTGACATGCCGGCATAATGTTTTTGATATAAAAGCCTCCCCGACGCATCTGCGCAAAGGAGGCTTTTGTGATACCGGCGATAGAACGCAATATATTAAGCGTGAGCGGGATTTTTCTTTTTAATAAGAGAGAACACTTTTAAGGAGCAGCAAAGGATGAGCACTGCGCTGACAGTAAGCACATAAAAGCCATGTCTGCTGCCTAACATAGTAGCATGCGCGATATTGCCCGGTTCCGCAGCCTGTGCGGTTGCAACAATCGTACTGATAACTGCCGTACCGACTGCACCTGCCAGCTGCAGCAGCGTGTTCATAGCTGCGTTGCCGTCGGCGTTAAGCTCTTCCGGTAACTGGCTCAGGCCGTTAGTCATAATCGTTCCCATGGAAAACCCTTGGCCGAAGGCGAAGAACAGGTAGAAGATGATGAAGAGCAAGGAGCTCAGCTCATAGGGATAAAGGCTGTAGCAGATAACGGATACGAGAATTGATGTATTGCCTAGTAAAATCGGCCGTTTGGCACCGAATTTATCCAACAGCCTGCCGCTGATAGGTGCAAGCATAGCGCCGATGATACAGCCGGGCAGTAGCAGACAGCCGGCGGTGAAGGCGTCTGTATGCGAAACAAGCTGCGCATAGTTGGGGATTAAAAAGCCCAGTCCCAAACAGATAAAGCCGACGAGTAAAAGGCTGACTGTGCTTAGAGTATAAGGCAGATAACGGAAAATCTGTACGCGTAAAAGCGGTGCGTTGCTGCTTAATGATTTCTTATAGAAGGCGGTTAAGGCAACAAGGTAGATTGCGAAAAGAGCCAGCACTTCAATACTGAACCAGCCGAAGTCAGAGGCAATACTGGTGGCAAAAATCAGGCTGCTGAAGCCGATAACAAGCAGAAAATATAAGCCGAAGTTAAAGCTGCCCTCCTCAAGTTTGCCTGCCTGACGGATATTTTTGATACCCAAGACGGCAGAAAGCAGTAAAAATGGCAGCAGGCTGACAAAAATCATGCGCCAGCCAAAGTAACTGACGATCATACCGCCGAGAGAAGGGCCGACAGCCGGTGCCATGGCGGTGATAAGCGAGGCTATGCCAATCATGAAACCCAGGCGTTCACCGGGAACCTGCTCCAGAATAATGTTAAACATCATCGGCAAGGCGATACCTGTACCGATGCCCTGCAGCAGCCTGCCTATAAGCAGAACATAGAAATAAGGCGACCAGGCGGCGAGCAGTGTGCCTGCAAGAAAGCTGCTGATAGCAACAGTAAACAGGCTGCGCGTAGAGAAACGTCGTTTAAGATAGGCGGATGTTGGAATAATCAGTGCCAGCACCAGCAAATAGCCGGTGGTTATCCATTGTACGAGCGAGGTGCCGATATTAAATTCGTGCATGAGCGTAGGAAAGGTAACGTTCATAGCAGTTTCGACAACCACGCCGCTAAAGGACATAATGCCGGCGGCGATAATTGATAATAGTAAGCGTGCATCCAACACACGCGCGGAGCTGTTAGTCATTATTTTTCTCCTCACTATGCATGATAACGGGTGCTTGGCCCTGCAGCGCAGGCTTATGGGTAGACATGGTTTGGTAAAGCTTGGCGATGGTGGCTGCAGTGGTATTGATATCTGCTTCACTGATATCGGTGATTTGTGCAGCAAGCCAATTGTGATATTGTTCAATGTAATAGGCGTGAATTTTACGTCCCTCATCTGTCATACGCAGTCTGACGATGCGTTTATCCTGTTCATCGCTGAACTTTTCGATAACATTGATTGCCTGCAGCTCGCTTACCAGACGAGTGATGCCGGGGCGCGTTACCTGCAGCAGGTCCGCAATATCGCTGACCTTGGGAGGCTGCGCGGTACGTTCCAGGTATTCAATATAGTCTAGCACCTTGAGATTGCCGGGAGTTAAGCCTTCCGGCAGAGGTGGCTGCAGCTCTACTATGCGCTTTGCTTCGTGGCAGGCGATGAGCAGAGTTTTGATTGCTTCGATAGGCAGTTTATGTTTCATGGTGGTTCTCCTTTACAAATGATTACCTAAAGTAATTATCAAAGATAATTATATTGCGGTGATGGGGGGATTGTCAAGGAGGGGGTGGAATGGAAAATAATGTAATGATTTGCTGAAAACTGTCTAAGCGAAATGTTGCAGTGTGAATATGAAAATAAGCTCTTTTTTCTATTATCCTCATAAAATATGCAGTAGTTGCATATTTTATCCTCATGAAATCTGCACTGATTGCATATTTCATGAGGATAGCTTAAAATAGAGTTAAAAAGAATGTTTAAGACACTTAAAAACTGATTGTGCAAGTGTTGTAATTCGATTATTGAAGTGGAGAAGCATAAATGTTATTAAATTTTACCCCGCAGGATATTGCCTATGCATCCCAGCTCACCAAGCTGACCTGGGGTGACGAGATGGCGTTGACGAATGATAGCTTAAAGAATGTTCTGTATGAGGCGATGGTGCGCTATTATTATCGCAGTGAGGTCTTTTCTTTAAAAATGACGGATGATGACGGTATGCAGGGCTTTTTGTTGGCGGCGCCCTTGAGTGAGCGTGATAATTCTCAGTCCTGGTTAAAGCAAAGCCTGCAGCATTTTGAGTGCGAGGAGCAGGATCTTGTTTATGATTATCTGCGCTATTTGTCTTATAACGGACAAAAGGTGAGGGCGTTGGCCAATCCGGAGGATTTGCTGCTGTGCCTGTTTTTGAGCATGAAAAGCGGTGTTGGCAGCAAGCTGCTGCATAAGGTGGAAGCGATTGCGCAGAAAAAAGGTGTTAAAAAGCTCTATTTGTGGGCGGATGCTACCTGTGATTATGAATATTACCGCAGGCGTGGCTATAGCGAAGCAGCGCATTTTACGAATAATATTCTGCCGCAGCTGGGTGCGCAGGAGACGTGGATATACAGCAAGGAGCTGAAGGAGTGAAAATAAAAGCAGCCTGTTTTGGAGGCCATGCGTGACTGGGGCGAGGCGTATAAGAAGAGATTTTGATTTGAGGATATAAGCCAAAACACCACCTGCAAACGCAAGTGGTGTTTTACAATATATGGGGAATAAGAAGAAAACTTTTTACAGACGGCTTACATGGCCGATGAAATAATGGCCCCAGGAAACGCGCGCCAATGCTTCCATGGTCAGCAGGCTGAGGCTAAGCATAATGATGAAGAGCAGCGGATAAAAGCAGAGCTGCTGCGGTGACATATGCAGCAGTGTAAGCAGCTCACTGCCAACATACATGTAGATGATGTGAATTAAGAATAAACCGAAGGAATAGTTGCCGAGATACATCATAAAGCGCTTGCTGAGGCTGTCCTGCGATTCCAAAGTGCAGGCATAACGAAAGAGCATAGCGATGATGATGCTGTACAAAAACAGGTTGAGCGGGAAGCAGACAAATTCCAACAGCGGCAGGATATGCAGGTAGTATTTAGCAAACCAGCAGCCGCCGATTAAAATCAGATTCAGGATGAAGCCTGTCATCAAAAGAACGTGATGGGTGTCAATCCAGCGCAGCATTTTTTTATGGTAGATATAAGCCAGCATACCGAAGGAGAAGTAGGCGATATAACGCAGAAAGGTGGTAATCTCCAGCGTTAGGATAACTGCCTGATTGCTGCAGCTGATATTGTTGCAGATTTTCCAGAACAGCTGCAGCAGGATTACCTGAATAATAAAGCGGTGCAGCCTGTGATGCAAGCGGCAACGGTTAAAATAACGCAGCAGCAGTGGATAGATGGCGTAAAAACCAAACAGCGCACGGAAAAAGGCCATATGGACTGCACTGCTGCCGGTAACGATAAGATAAGCGGCCTGCTTGAGAGTGAAGCTGGCGTTGCTGAAAAACCAGGCACCGCCAAGGTACAGCAACGAAAACAGCAAATACGGCGAAAGCACCGACAGGAACATTCTGCGGAAGAAGGACCACTTATAATAATCGGCATGGCGATTGTGGCTGATGAACATATATCCCGAAACAAACATTACCAGGGGTACGGCAAAGAGGGAGATAATGTCCAGCAGCATTTCGGAAATAGTGACCCACGATTCCGCGTGGGCGTGGCTGAAGTACCAGGTGGTGTGCATCAGCATGACGCCAAGAACCACGAAGCCACGTAATAATAGGGGAAAACTCATAGCTTTATACATCTTCTTTCTCTCTAGTAGAGTTATTGTACTACTTTAAATTTTATAGTCAAATAGCGATTAAGCATTTACAATATAACCAAATGGAATATAAAAAGTTGATAAGCTGCCGTAGATAACTTATTAGCATTAATATTATAACTTCTGCGCAGGTTGACGCTTGACAAAGATAGCGGCAGCGCAGATAATTTGAATAGAATATATAACAGATTGAGGAGGATACTGAAATGGAAAAACAGGAATGGCAAGGTTATGTACAGAAGGTAGCAAGCTGTGATTACCCTATACCGTTAAATCTGATAAACGATTATGATGATTGGAAATGCCGCAGCAACGTAGGACGTATGCTGATGATTTTGAAAGACATCGAGGGCGCTATGGCGGTGCTGGCAACTGTGAAGGATGTGCAGCCGGATATGGAGGATGCACCGGAGTTTGGTCTCAGCGAGGCAGAGCATAAGGTGCTGTGCCTGCGTGATATTGCCGAAATCGTCTGGCGTCTGACCGGCACCGGAGATGCACCGATTGTTTATTTAAATGAAGCCTACAGACTGTGCCGTGAGTATAAGAAGGTTTTCCGCAGTGCAGACCGTGGCGCTATCTGGGCGCGCAGATTGGAGCTGCAGCGCTCCTGTGGCGCTGAGGCTGCAGCGCTGGCGGAGGCGAAAGCAATGCTGGAGGCGGAAAAGGCCGTGGAGGGCGTCAATCCGTACCGCTTCCATGCACTGAAGTTTATTGCAGAAAGCATGGCGGAGCAGGGCGATTATGCTAAGGCGGCGCTGCTTTTGGCAGATGCGTATAAATCCTTCCCGATGAACGATGCTGCCAAGAAGGCTCTTGCCGAGGCAGAGGCTGCAGCAGATGCTAAGGAAAGATATGCGATGTATCATCACTGCACCACGATTCAGTACCAGCCGTGGGAAAAGGATAATGTGCCGACGCTGGAGGATGTACGCCGCCTGCAGGAGCGCAATTTTGCGCGTCGCGAGGCAGCGAAGGCTGCCGGTGAGGAGCCGGATGAAAAGGGTTCTTTTCAAAGTTTAATTAAGTAATTAAAACGAGCGATTAAAAGATTTTGTACGCACTTTTCACGAATCTGTTACAATTAGTAGCAGGTAATAAAAATGTGAGAAGGGATGTACTAATATGAATAAAAACTTTTTAGCTTTAGGCTTAGCTGCAGCACTGCTGGCACCCCAGGTAGCAGGCGCTGAAGGCTTTGCTATTAACGAATGGTCTGCTGAAGGTGTTGCTATGGGCGGTGCGCGCATGTTTGCTGAGGACGATGCTGCAAACGTAGCTTATAACCCTGCTTCTATCACCAAAGTAAAGGGTGAGGCAATGAAGAGCAGCTCCACCTATCTGAGCCCGCACGGCAGCTATAAGCTGCATGATGGTGACGGCAAGGAAATTGAAGCCGGTAAAAATGTGGTTCATGCCGGTTGGGCTGTTGGCAGCTACTATGTAAGACAGATTAATGATAAAGAATGGTTCGGCATCGGTGCTTTCCCACGCTTTGCTATGGTATCCGAGTTTGAACGCGGCAGCAAGGCGTCCAGTAATGCTTTTTTCTCTAAGCTGAACGGTGTCAGCGTTACTCCGACCTATGCGCACAAGTTCGATAAAAAATGGAGCGCAGCAGTTGGCGCAGAAATCAACTATGTTGGCTTGGAACTGCAAAAGAATTCCTATGATCCGCGTGTTCAAATGAATGTTGGTGCAACACAAACAGAAGGCGAAAGCTATGCTTTGGGCTGGAATGCTGCTGCCAACTATGCCTTTGATGATAAAAATGAGATTGGTGTAGTTTATCGCAGCCGCATTACTCACTCCTTAGAAGCAGACTTTAAATTGTATCCTGTAACTGGAGGCAAAATTACTGCTGATGCTTATGGCGTAGTAACTTTGCCGGATAGCTGGGATATCGGTTATAACCACAAATTTGACAAGAAAACCCGTTTGGAATTGAAAGCAACACGTACCAACTGGAGTACCTATGATGCATTGAATATTTCTTTGTCCAATCCCAGTGTTCCCGATGTGCTGCCTTCTGATGTTAATTCTGCTAAAAATTGGGAGAGTGGCTGGCGTTATGCTATCGGCTTAGAGCACAACCTGAGCGATAAGTATGCTGTTATGGCTGGCTTTGCTTTCGATGAATCTTCTATTCCTTACGAGGGCGGCGACTTCATGGTACCGACAGGTCTGCGCCGTACCTATTCCATTGGTGCCCGTTACAACGACAAGAAGCAGACTGTTGCTGTTGCCTTGGGCTGGATGGATGTCGGCAGTCTGGATTTCGCCGGTCACGCTACCGATGCTTATAAGAGCGCTCATGCTTATGACAGCTTCACTAAGATTGCTTCTATTTCCTACCAACGTAAATTCTAATTTTATATTTTAGCTTTACCGGAGCTGCTGCACGAAAAAGTGCGGCAGCTCTTTTAATCTGTCTGCTGTTTGTGCTACAATAGGCTTAACAAGGTTATTGGCGAAAGGAGAAATGTAAAATGAAATGTGATTGCGCTAATTGTCCTACACATGCCTGCTACACCAAGGGTGTTAACTGCACAGGCGTGCCCTTGGAGGCTGTCAAGGAAGCCTATACCGAGGAAGAATTAAAGCTTATGCAGGCTGCTGCCTATGTTGAAGGCACGTTCTACAGTAACATCTGCCGTCTGCAGGAAACTGCGGAGTTTGCCAAAGCTATGGGCTACAAAAAGCTGGGCATGTCTTTCTGCATAGGCCTGAATGCGGAAGCACGTTATATTGCCAAATATTTTAAGCAGCAGGGCTTTGAGTTTTACAGCGTATGCTGCAAAAACTGCAGCTTCCCCAAAAAAGAGCTGGGACTGAAGCAGGTTAAGCCGGAGCTGGAGCATGAGGCAATGTGCAATCCTAAGTTCCAGGCTAAGTTTTTGGCAGAAAAGGGCGTTGAGCTCTACATTTCCTGCGGCCTGTGCGTTGGCCATGATGCCATTTTCAATATGAACGCCGAAGGACCGGTAACTAATCTGGTAGTTAAGGATCGTCTGTTGGCCCACAATCCTTTGGGCGCTATTTATTCCCGTTACTGGAAGCGTAAGCTGGGAATTATGGATGACGGAGAGGTATAAGATACATTGATTTTTACAGGGGGTAATCTCGGAGAACAATTAAAATTCTCTCTTGGATTACTCCCTGCTAACTTCTTTGTAATTTTCTCGTTAATTGGTGAAAAAATACTCCCTTCCCCGTTGCTTTTTTATTGCAATTTGATACAATATAATTTACGGAAGGAAGGTACACTAAATGATATTTGATACACATATGCACTGCGATTATTCCTGTGACAGCGAAATGAAATTTGCTGATGCCATCGGCGCAGCAGCTGAGCAGGGTATTGGTATAACGATTACAGAGCATTGGGATTATGATTATCCGACTAATCCGGAAGCATTTACTTTTGATATAGACGAATATTTTGCGCGCCTGCAGCCGCTGAGCAGCGACAAGGTGCTGATAGGCATTGAAATCGGCATGCAGACGCATACTGCGGCTGAGGATAAAAAGGTGGCACAGACTCATCCGTTTGACTATGTGCTGGCTTCTATCCATTGCATCGGCGGACGTGATTTATACGAGCAGACCTGCTACAAGGGACGCACACGTCAGCAGATTGTAGAAGAATTTTTGCATGATGCGATTACCTGCCTGGAGCAGGAGCGCGATTTTGATGCGTTTGCGCATATTGACTATATCTGCCGTTATTGGCCCTATAAGGGGGCGGAGCATGAGCTGCGCCTGGAGGATGCACCGGAATTATTTGATAAGCTGTTTTTGCTTTTGATTGAGCAGAACAAGCCTATCGAAATCAATACCCGCCGCCTGGATGATGCTGTGGCGGTAGCAGGCTTGCTGCCGCTGTATAAGCGTTACCGTGAGCTTGGCGGCAAATACTGCACTCTTGGCAGTGATGCCCATTATAAGGAGCATGTGGGGCGCAGACTGCAGGAGGCGCTGGCTTTGGCAGCGCAGGCAGAGCTGACACCTGTTTATTTTAAAGCGAGAAGGATGCAGATTATGGAGGGGTTAAAATGAAATGCGTGCGTTTTGAGGATTTGCGGACAGGCAACAAGCGTATAGGCTTTATTGACGGCGATGTTATCCGTTGCGTATATGGTTCTCTGGAAACATATTGGCAGATAACGGATGAAACCTTTGCTATGCGTGATGTACGTTTGCTGGCACCCTGCGTACCGAAGCAGATTATCTGCGTCAGCTTTAATTACCAGAAGCATGCCGCTGAATTTGGTGTAGAGGTTCCGCGTGAGCCGAGTATTTTTTCTAAGGCTGCACATACCGTTGTTGGTACAGGTGCGAATATCATCTGGCCGAAGCAGGTGCGGGAACTGGCCTATGGTGCGGAGCTGGGCATTGTTGTGAAAAAGAAGATGAAGAATGTTAAGGCGGAGGATGTGCCTAAATATATTTTGGGTTATACCTGCGCTAATGATGTTACTGCCCGCGATTTGCAGCGCAAGGAACGTCAGTGGCTGCGCTGTAAATCCTTTGACACCTTCTGTCCCTTGGGACCGTGGTTGGAAACGGAGCTGGACCCCAGCGATTTATCCATCCGCTCTTATGTCAACGGCGTGCTTAAGCAGGATGCACGCACGAGCAATATGATTTATAATCCCTATGAAATCTTGAGCTATATTTCCCAAAGCTTTACTTTAGATGCCGGTGACCTTATTTTGACAGGTACTCCAGTAGATGCAGGACTCTTGAATGAGGGTGATGAAATCACCGTCGAAATCGAAGGCATTGGCAAGATTACCAACAGAGTAGTCATGGAATAAGATTTTTACAAGACGTGTGTTGCTGCACGTCTTGTATTTTTTTCCTGATTGTGCTATATTTTGACTGATAAGTCAGCGATATATATTGTAATACCGGACTGATACTGCTGCTTGGGAGAGAGCAGCTAAAGGAGGTTCTTTTTTTATGCTTCAGAATATGACAGAGGGAGCACCGTTGAAGCTGATTATTCCCTTTACGGTGCCACTTTTGATAGGCAATGTTTTTCAACAGCTGTATAATATTGCCGATATTATTATTGTCGGGCGAACGATTGGCGTGAATGCCTTGGCTGCCGTAGGTGCGGTATCGCCGCTGTTTATGCTGACGATGGTTTTGACGATTGGTCTCAGCAACGGCTTCACCGTTGTTACCGGTCAACGCTACGGTGCGCAGGATATGCAGGGAATGCGTCGCAGCATTGCTACCTGCGTTGTGTTGAGCATATTTTTCGTCTTTCTCATTATGGGTATTATGCATTTGGTGATAGACCCGCTGCTGGCGATGATGAATATTCCGCCGGAGCTGATGTCTGATGCCTATGCCTATGTAATGATTATCGTCGATGGTTTGCTGGTGATGATGGCGTATAATCTTTTGTCCGGTATTATGCGCTCCCTGGGGGACAGTAAAACACCGCTATACTTTCTTATTGTGTCTTCGATAGTGAATATTATTCTGGCACTTGTTTTCATCATCAGCTTTGGTTGGGGCGTACCGGGCAGTGCTTTTGCACTGGTTATTGCCCAGGCCTTTTCGGCAGTGCTGTGCGTAATTTATATTTACAAGCGTTTTCCGCAGCTGCATATTCATCGCAGCGACTTCCAATTGGATTGGCCGGAGCTGTGGGCGCATCTGCGTATGGGCCTGCCGATGGCAGTGCAGTTTTCTGTTTTAGGCTTAGGCATTATTATTCTGCAGTCAGTCTGCAACAAGTTTGGCAGTGACCAGATTGCCGGCTTTACTACGGCGATGCGCGTAGAGCAGCTGGCACTGCAGCCGATGATTTCCTTTGGCATTGCGATGGCTGTGTTTACGGCGCAGAATTTCGGTGCTCGCCGCTTTGACCGCATCCGTGATGCGGTGCGTCGCTGCTCGCTGCTGACGCTGGCCTTCAGCCTGTTTGCTGCGGTTGTGGTATTTGCTTTCGGCGAAGAGGTTATCGGCATCTTCCTCGATAATCCGTCACCGACGGTTATGGAGTCCGCACATCTTTACATTATGTATACTGTGCCTGTTTACTTCTTCCTCAGTCAGATTTTTATTTACCGTAACGCCTGTCAGGGCATGGGCGTAAGCATGATTCCTATGCTTTCGGGTGTGGTGGAGCTGATAATGCGTTCTATCGCGGCAATATATCTCAGCGTGCCCTTTGGCTATGAGGGCATCTGCATGGCGGAGCCGATTGCCTGGATCAGCTGTGCAGTATTCGTCTTTGCAGCTTACCATTATTTTGTGCGTCTGCTGGAAAAGAAATATACACCTGTTAACTGAATATAATGCAGAAAAATGCGCAAGGCGTCTGCTGCCCGCGGTGCGGGGCGGCAGACGCCTTGCTTTGTGCTTTATTAATAAAAAGGTGGAACTCTTGGTTATTTGCCGCGACGTTTGACATCCTCGTCAACTAACGCGCGTTTTTCTTCGAGGGCCTTATCAAAATCTGCGCCTGCATTAAAGCAGAGCATGGCAGAGCTCAGCATTGCAAAATTCTTTAAGGTACCTTCGCTGTCAGCCTTGTAGTTTACGGCACGCTTTCTGCTGATGCCGAAGCTCTCTGCTTCTGCTGCAGCATCAATGTTGGCACCCAGGAAAACAAATTCCCAGCCATCCGTTTCCTGACGCTTGCTGAGCATATCTTTAACCTTTTTATAGGTGTAGTTTTTGCTGCTGTTTTCGTAACCGTCGGTAATGATTACTATGATTGTTTTAGCGGGGCGGTCTGCAGCAGCCAGCTTTTTGTGCAGCTTGTGGATATGGCTGACGCTGCCGCCTACGGCATCCAGCAAGGCAGTGCAGCCGCGTGGCTGGTAATCCTTGGCTGTCAGCTCCTTGATATCGCTGATAGGCAGACGGTCATGTAAGATTTGTATTTCATGGTCAAAAAGTACGGTGGAAATTACTGCCTTAGTTCCGCTTTGCTTCTGTTGGTTCAAAAAGCTGTTGTAGCCGCCGATAGTATCTTTTTCTAGGCCGCTCATGGAACCGCTGCGGTCGAGTACAAAGACAATTTCGTTAAAATCAGGTTTTACATCAATCATGCTTGCGTCCTCCTTTGCTTTACTGAGTTTATTATAGCAGGAGGAAGCTTGCAGCAGGTCGCGCGGTGAGCGACATTTTAGAGCGAAGTACCGGCGTATTTATAAAGCAGCTCGTTGACTGTAAAAATATCATATACCGGCTTGGTGAAGCAGAAGCTGATAATCACATCAGCCTTATCGTTGGGGGAGAGTGCATATTCGGCATAACGCAGTAGGTCTGTAGCCTCGTCTAAATTAAGCTGCAGAGCGAGTGCTAACGCAATGACCGTTTTCTTGCTTGGATGATAGTCCTTTTTGCGCAGCTTGGAAAAAAGCTTGCGGTCAATATTGGCTCTTTTGTAGACCTCGACATCCTCCAGGCCTTTTTTCTCAATCAGACGGAAGAGCTTGCTGGAAAAGGTGTTTTTATCCGGCTGAGGAATGAATTCCGGCCAGATGTAGCAGCAAACATTTTCTTTAACTGACGACTTTTTTGTATCTTTTTCCAGTTCTGTCATTAAACAGTATTGGCTGAAGAGCAATTTTTTTTCTTCTATGTAATGCTTGCGGATATAGGCTTCCAGGGAATGGCATAATTTAAAATCTAACATAGCGTATCTCCTTAAGTGAAAAGTATTTGCTTATAGTTTAGCAGATGCAAGGTAGTCTGTAAAATAGCCTGCTAAAGGATGTTTTTTATACTGTAAAAGCTTCGCCTGGTTTATAGCGTATTTATGTAGCAGAAAAGCTAATTTTTATCTCGACAAAATTTCCTGCGCAGGTTACAATTAAATTACAGAGAATACATTTAAGGATGGTGAATGCTATGAAAAAAATCTTGCTATTACTGTCGATGCTGATGTTTATTTTTACTGCTACCGTATCGGCGGCTAGTGCTGTTTTCCTAAAGAACCAATGGTATGAGCCCAGCGAAGGCACAGCAGAATATGTCAGAGTATTTACAACGGATAATCCTGATTATTATCGCTATATCAATGACAGATTTGCTTTTGCTATTAATCTCCCGGCAAATTTCAATCAGGCTTTCGAGAGCACTAACGGCGATGGCTGTATTTTTAAGGATGAATACGGCTCCAGCTTTACTGTCAGCGGCGGTCACAATATGGGCATGACGCTTGCCGATGAATATAATATGGATATCCAAAATCATCCGTCTGCTGCCTATAGGGCTAAGGGTGATGACTGGTACGTTATTTCCTATCTGGAAAATGACAGGATTTACTACAAAAAGTGCTTTATAAACGGTGAATATTGGAATACCTGGTATTTTGATTATCCTTCCTGGCTGGCAGACAGCTATAATAATAAATGCGCTGCTATTGAGCCGACATTTACACCCGGTTGGAAATCCGGCAGGGCTATTTAATGATAAGCTGAACGCGTAACGAAAGTTACGCGTTTTTTCTTTATTTATCGCGCCTTGTGTGATAAAATTAATATATTATGGGTTAGTATGTATTGCACCTGCTGACCACAGGTAAATGACAGGAGGCGGAGCTGTGACAGCAGAGCAAAACAATATATATGGAACACTTTATTTATGCGCTACGCCTATCGGTAATCTTGAGGATATGACACCGCGCGCTTTGCGGATGCTGCAGGAAGCAGATTTGATTGCGGCGGAGGATACACGTCATACGCTGCAGCTTTTGAATCACTTTAATGTCAAAGGTCGCCTGGTGCGTTATGATGAGCACAGCAAGGATAAGCAGGGCGAATATCTTTTAGGCCAACTGCTGGAGGGCAAAAATGTTGCCCTTGTGAGCGACGCAGGCTTTCCGGGAATTGCAGACCCCGGTGAGGCTTTGGCTCATGATGCGATTGCCCATGGTATCAGAGTGGTGCCTGTTCCCGGTGCCAACGCTGCTTTGTGCGCTTTGATTGCCAGCGGCCTGCCGACGTATCCGTTTTTCTTCGGCGGTTTTTTGCCCAAGAGCAAGCGCAACAGACGCGAGCAGCTGGAGCAATGGCAGCACATTCCTGCGACGATAATTCTTTACGAAGCGCCGCACAGAATTGTGGAGGTGCTGAAGGATATCCTGGTTGCCTGGGGCGACCGTCCTTTGGCGGCAGCACGCGAGCTGACGAAGCTGCATGAGGAATTCTACCGTGGCACAGTCAGCGGCTGTCTGGAATGGCTGGAGGCCAATTCACCGCGTGGTGAGTTCTGCCTGGTGCTTGGTGCCGGCGACGGTGCTTTCGCTGCAGCCGAGGAGGAGCTGGAGCCTCTTGACGAGGTGCGCAAGCTGATGGCTGATGGCGTAGATAAAAAGGCTGCCTTGGCGCAGGTAGCAAAAAAACGTAAAATTCCCAAACGGGAGCTATATAACCAACTAATTTCTGAAGGAGATGGGTCTGACAATGACTAAACCGAGTTATTATATTACAACACCAATTTATTATCCGAGTGATAATCTGCATATAGGCCATGCCTATTGCACAACTATCGCTGACAGCCTGGCACGCTTCCACCGCCTGAAGGGTGAGGATGTATTCTTCCTGACCGGCAGTGACGAGCACGGTCTGAAAATCCAGCGTAAGGCTAAGGAAAAGGGCGTAACCCCGATTCAGTATGTAGATGCAATTATTGCTAACTTCAAGCTGCTGTGGAAAGAGCTGAATATCTCCAATAATGACTTTATCCGCACCAGCCAGGAGCGTCATCACAAGGTAGTTCAGGATGCACTGCAAAAAATTTATGAGCAGGGCGATATCTATAAGAAAAACTACAAGGGCCTGTACTGCGTACCCTGCGAATCCTACTGGCTGGAGCGTCAGCTGGATGAAAACCATTGCTGTCCCGACTGCCATCGTCCGGTAGAGGAGATGGAGGAGGAAAGCTACTTCTTTAAAATGAGCAAATACCAGGATTGGTGGCTGCAATTCATCGAAGAGCATCCGGACTTTATCCAACCGGCAAGCCGCCGCAACGAGATGATTAATTTCGTTAAGCAAGGTCTGGAGGATTTGTGCATTACCCGTACCACCTTTGACTGGGGTATTCCTGTTCCGTTTGACAAAAAACACGTTGTTTATGTATGGTTCGACGCTCTGCTGAACTATCTGACCGGTATTAAATATGGTACCGATGATGCCTTCTTCCACAAATACTGGCCGGCAAGCCTGCATCTGGTAGGCAAGGAAATCGTGCGCTTCCACACCATTATCTGGCCGATCATGCTGCATGCTATGGGTTTGGAAATGCCGCAAGAGGTTTATGGTCATGGCTGGCTCGTAGTTGACGGTGACAAAATGTCCAAATCCAAGGGCAATGTTATCGACCCGCTGGGTCTGATTGATGAGTTCGGCGCTGATGCTATCCGCTACTTCCTGCTGCGCGAAATCAACCTGGGCAGTGACGGTAACTTCTCCCGTGATGCATTGATTACCCGTGTAAATGCAGATTTGGCCAACGACCTGGGCAACCTGCTGCACAGAACCGTAAGCATGATTGAAAAATATCATGGCGGTATTGTTGCTGATACGGGTGATAGCGAACCGATTGATGACGAGTTGAAGGCTCTCGTTAAAGAAACCGTAGCTAACTATGTTAAGGCTATGGACAACATGGAAATCAACACTGCAATTAAAGGCGTATGGGCTTTAATCAGCCGCGCCAACAAATATATCGACGAAACCGCTCCTTGGATTCTGGCTAAGGACGAGGCTAAGGCTGACCGTCTGAAGACTGTTATGTATAACCTGGCTGAAACCCTGCGTATCGTGGCTATTTTAATCAGCCCGTACATTCCGACCACCAGCCCGAAGATTTACACCCAGCTTGGTCTGGCTGTGCCTGAGCAGTTCCTGCTGGCTGACGCTGAATGGGGCGGCCTGGCAAACGGCACTAAGGTTTGCAAGGGCGAGCCTCTGTATCCGCGTATCGAGGTTACCGAAGACGGTGCAACCATCATCGGCGGCAAACGCTATGAGCATAAGGCTGCAGCTCCCGTACCTGCTCCGGTGGAAGAAGCAAAGCCTGCTATGGAGCCGATTAAACCGGAAATCGCCTTCCCTGACTTCGAGAAGATTGACCTGCGCGTAGGCAAGGTTCTGGAAGCGGAAAAGGTTAAGAAATCCAAAAAGCTCCTCAAGCTGCAGGTAGAAATCGGTGATGAGGTACGCACTATTGTCAGCGGTATCTCCCAATACTATGAGCCTGAACAGATGGTGGGCAAAAACGTTGTTGTTGTAGCAAACCTGGCACCTGCTAAGCTGATGGGTATCGAATCCTTCGGCATGCTGCTGTGTGCTTCCGACGGACAGGGCAATCTGGCTCTCGTTGACCCGCAAAATCTTGCTTCCGGCAGTCGTGTAAAATAAAAAAGTGCTTGATGCACTCTAAGATTTAGAGCAGTCACTCTGATACGTTTTGGCGGATGAGGAGTGCCTGCTCTTCGTCTATTAACATATAGTCTTTTGTTTTGGAAGGGGGACTTATCAGTGTCCGAAAAGCTTTTTTCGCGCTTGTTCTGGCGCCCGTATCTTTGTATAGGCATCAGCATGGTTTTAGTGCTGTTCAGCAGCATGGTGCCGTATATTCTGCCGCATGCATGGCTGGGGGAGCATTATCCCGGTTATGGCTTCTATATGTTTAAGGGTATGGCCTGGACGCTGAAGCTGGCGCTGCTGATTTATTTATATGGCATTGTCTGCATATTTACGAAAAATTATTTCCCTAAGCTGAGCAGCCTGTGCACCGAAGAGGTGCGCGCGGTGATTACCGGCTATAAGAGCAGCTGGAGCCGTGGCAAGCAGCTGTGTCCGGTTTTTACCTATAAAGTCGGTGATAAGGAATACAGCGAGGCTTTGAATGAAGCCAAGGGAACGAAGGAAAAGAGTGGCGACGTGCTGGAGCGTGGCTTTACGCTGAAGCTGCCGCGTAAAATTATTTATAATCCGCAAAACCCTAAGGAATTTTATCTGCTGGGATGCGAATATTATTCGCGTAAGGCGGCGGTTTTCCGTTATATTTTGTTCAGCATGCTGTTGTTTTTGCAGCTGTATCTGAACTTTTTTGTGAATGTGAGGTAGATTATGAGCAGAACTGGTTTGTGGGATTCGCATGCCCATTTAGATGACGAAGCGTTTAATGAGGACAGAGAGCAGCTGATTGCACAGCTGGAGCAGGATATGGACGGTATCGTCAATCCCGGCTGTGATGCTGCCAGCAGTGCTGTTGCGGTGGAGCTGGCGGAAAAATATCCGTTTATCTATGCGGCTGTTGGCTGGCATCCGGAAAATTTAAAGGGCATTCCTGCCGATTATCTGCAGCAGCTGGCAGAGTGGGCACAGCATCCGAAGGTTGTGGCAATCGGTGAAATCGGCCTTGATTATTACTGGAAGGAAAACGAGCCGAAGGAGGTACAGAAGCGTATTTTCTTAGAGCAGCTTGACCTGGCTAAGCAATTTAACCTGCCGGTGATTATTCATGACAGAGATGCGCATGGCGATATGCTGGAGCTGTTCCAAAAGGAGGTGCATGGCGTACAGGCAGTGTTCCACTGCTTCAGCGGCTCGCTGGAGATGGCGAAGGAGCTGGCTAAGCGTGGCTATTATTTTGGCTTCGGCGGCACGTCTACATATAAGAATGCGCAGAAGGTGCGCGAGGTTATGCAGTATATTCCTAAGGAGCTGCTGCTGTTTGAAACCGACAGCCCTTATCTGACGCCGGTGCCTTTCCGCGGCAAGCGCAATAATCCCGGCTATACGGAATATACAGCACGCAATGCTGCGCAGGTGCTGGGAATGGATTTTGAAGAGCTGGCGGCAATTGCTACGGCGAATACTAAAAGATTATTCTGGAAGATAAAATAAGCATAAAGTTGCTTTCAACAAAAATCAGAGAGGTCTTGTGATGCGCAGGCCTCTCCTTTTTTGTGCCCAAGCATGCGTTTAAAGAATAAATTTACGCTGTTAGCAGCTGAAATGCTATATCTGCAGTGCTAAATATGTTAAAATATAATGATGTACTAAATTAGTTTAGCTTTGCCGGAGGGAGCAAATAATGAAAAATAAAATTAGCATGCCTTTAATAGAGGCAATGCTGCAATATAAAAGTGAGGATGTCTATCCTCTGCATACTCCCGGACATAAGGGAGGACGCGGCATGCAGCGCTTGCTGCGTCAGGAGCTGGGTGCCAGCGTGCAGATGGACGTGTCGCTGATGAGCGAGCTGGACGATATCCACGAGCCGGAAACCTATATTAAAGAAGCGCAAGAGCTGGCAGCGCAAACCTACGGCAGTGATGCCTGCTTTTGGGCAGTCAATGGTACAAGTCAGGCGATTCATGCCATGCTGCTGACAGCGCTGAATCCGGGAGAGAAGCTGCTGTTGCCGCGCAATGCGCACCGCAGTGTTGCCGGCGGACTTGTTTTGGGTGGCATAGAGGCAGTGTATCTGCAGCCGGAGTATCAGCCGGAATTTGGCATTCAGATGCAGGTTACTGTGCAGCAGATAGAGACGGCGTTGGCGCAGGACAGCAAAATTAAAGCGGTGCTGCTGACCAGCCCCAATTATTACGGTGTGGCGGCAGATGTGCGGGCGATTGCCGATTGCTGCCATGCGCATAATGCAGTGCTGCTGGTGGATGAGGCGCATGGACCGCATCTGGGCTTCAGTGAGCTGTTGCCGCCGTCCGCTCTGCAGTGCGGTGCTGATGCCTGCGCTCAGAGTACGCATAAGATTTTGGGCGCGATGACGCAGTGCAGCATGCTGCATGTGCAGGGAGCACGTCTTGATTTGCAGCGTGCGGCTGATGTGATGAGCATTTTGACGACGACAAGTCCCAATTATCTGCTGATGGCATCGCTGGATGCTGCCAGAGCGCAGGTGCAGGCCTACGGCGGAGAGATGGCAGCGGCGGCTGTGCAGGCTGCCGCCAAGCTGCGCAGCCTGTGTGCCGCCTATAGCGGCCTGCGTGTAATGGAAACGGCAGATTGCGGCGGACTGCAGCTTGATACTACCAAGGTGACGGTGAATTTTGCAGCCTGGGGTTATACCGGCGTAGAGGTCGGGGAGCTTTTCCGTGAGGCAAGAATTGCTGTTGAGCTTGTAGATGCCTATAATGTACTCTTTTTGGTGACCTATGCCGATGTTACTACGGATTATGACGAGGCGTTGGCAAGGATTGCTGCCGTACTGGATAAGATGCAGGCGCAGAAGCGTACACCGCTGCAGCTGGCAGCGGCAGCGCAGGTGCCGCAGACGCAGGCAGTTCTGCCTTTGCGCGACGTATTCTATCGTGCGAAAAGAGCGGTGCCGTTGGCGCAGGCTGTTGGCAAAATCTGTGGCGAGCAGGTGAGCTTTTATCCGCCGGGAATACCGGTGCTGCTGCCAGGTGAGCTGGTAACGGAAGAGATTATTGCCTACTGCCAGGCGCAGAAGGAGCTTGGACTGCCGGTAAGCGGACCTGCAGACAGCAGCTTACAGACGATACGTATTATTGCGGATTGAGGTAAATAAAATGCGAGGAATTTTTATTACATTTGAAGGAATAGACGGAGCGGGGAAAACTACCCAGCAGCATTTGGCAGCGCAGGCCTTGCGCGAGCAGGGCTATGATGTGCTGGAAAGCCGCGAGCCCGGTGGTACTCAGCTGGCTGAAAAGGTGCGCGCCCTGGTGCTTGACCCGGAGCTGCCGCTGACAACGGCAACGCAGACGCTGCTGTATCTGGCAGCACGCAGTGAGCATGTCGACAAGCTGCTGCGTCCGGCGCTGGAGGCAGGCAAGATAATTATCTGTGACCGCTTCAGTGATTCTACGTTGGTGTATCAGGGACTGGCGCAGGGCAAAGCTCCGGAGGAACTGGCGCAGCTGCGCCAGCTGGGCTCTTTTGCTACCGGAGGCTTGGAGCCTGATTTGACGCTTGTTTTTGATGCCGACCCGGCAAAATTGCTGGTGCGTCGCCAGCAGCGCGGTGTACAGGACCGGTATGAGCAGCAGGGGCTGGATTTTCAGCAGCGCCTGCGTACAGGCTTCCAGCAGCTGGCCGCGGCAGAGCCGCAGAGGCTGCAGGTGATTGACGCCTTAGGCAGTCAGCAGGAGGTTGCTGCGAAGGTGCTGCAGGCCATCGGCAGAATAATCAGCGGAGAGAAATAAAATGTGGGAGCATATCATCGGCCACACAGAACAGAAAAAATTTTTGCAGAACTATCTGCAGGCCAAGGAGCGTCCGCACGCATTGCTGTTTAGCGGTGCAGCTGGCTTGGGCAAGCGTACACTGGCTCTGGAATTTGCCAAGGCACTGCTTTGCTTTAACCATAGCGGAACAGATGGCTGCGAGGCCTGTCGCCTGATGAATCTGCAGGACGGCAATTTGAGCCATCCGGATTTTGTGCTGGTGCAGCACGAATGGGATGATAAAAATGACCGCTTGAGGAATACGATTATCATCGACCAGATCAGAGAGCTGACTGCCAAAACGGTGCTGGCGCCGGTAATGTCACCGACGCGGGTGTGCCTGGTGGAGGATGCAGATACCATGGTGCCTGCGGCCGCCAATGCTTTTTTGAAGCTGCTGGAGGAGCCACCGGCAGGCTGGGTGATTATTTTGCTGGCAGCCAATGTAAATAAGCTGCTGCCGACGATTATGTCGCGCGTGGTGCAGCTGCGCTTTCAGGCGCTGGAGCCGCAATTGGTGGAGCAGGCGCTGCGTGCAAGGCAGATAGAGCCTGCCAAGGCCGCAGTGTTGGCACGTATCAGCGAAGGCTCCATCGGTCTGGCGCTGAATCTGGCTGCTGGCAAGGGACAGATGGACGTCTTTGAATGCCGTAAGCAGGCGGCAGCCTTTTTAGAGGCATTGCCGTTGGCAATGCCGATGAATTATCTGGCAGGACGTAGCTGGCTAGACAAAAAGCTGCAGCGTGAGCAGGCTTTACTGCTTGTGCAGCTGTGGCAGCTTTTGCTGCGCGATTTATTGATGTGCAAATTGCAGCTTTATGATAGAATATATAATATAGATTTACTGGATGAGCTGAAGAGCCAAAGCAGTGGCTGGCAGCTGTCAGCGCTGAAGCAGGCCTTAGTGATTGTACAGGAAGCGTATGACGCATTGGTAAGCAGTGTCGGTATGAAGACGGCATTGGAGACCATGGCGCTTAAAATAGATAAAATTTATAAGGAGTGATAATTTATGCCGACAGTAGTAGGCATTCGCTTTAAAAAAGCGTGCAAGATATATTATTTTGACCCGGCGGAAACAGGTGTAGCAAAGGGTGATTTTGCTATCGTGGAAACAGCTCGCGGTGTGGAATACGGCGAGGTTGTTATCGGACCGCGTGAGGTAGAAGACAAGCAGATTGTTTCCCCGCTCAAACCGGTTATGCGTAAAGCAACAGCCGATGATGACATGAAGCTGGCAGAAAACAAAATCCGTGAAAAGGAAGCGTTCAATATCTGCCTGCGCAAAATCAAAAATCATGGTCTGCCCATGCGTCTGATTGACGTAGAGTTTACCTTTGATGTGAATAAGATTATTTTCTACTTCACTGCTGACGGACGCATTGATTTCCGTGAGCTGGTTAAGGACCTGGCAGCTGTTTTCCGTACCCGTATCGAGCTGCGTCAGATCGGTGTGCGTGATGAGGCCAAAATGCTGGGCGGTATCGGCAGCTGTGGTCGTCCGCTGTGCTGTGCAACCTTTTTGGGCGACTTTGAGCCTGTTTCTATCCGCATGGCCAAGGACCAGAGCCTGTCCCTGAACCCGACGAAGATTTCCGGCATCTGCGGTCGTCTGATGTGCTGCCTGAAGTATGAAAACCATATGTACTGCAAGCATGGCTGCAACGGCTGTGGTCGTCGCGAGCGCATTGAAATTCCCAAGATGGGCAGCAAGGTAGTGACTACTATGGGCGAAGGCAAGGTAGTAGGCATCAACCGCAAGGAGCGTACCGCTGCCGTGCAGCTTTCTCCGGACAATACTATTCAGGTGGAGTGGGAAGAGCTTGTAGATGCTTCCCAGGCTGATAATGTCTGAGCAGGAAAGCAGCCTGCGCTGTGATTATGTGCCGGGCTGTGGCTATAAAATCTGGCAGGATGCCAAGGAATTCTGCTATACGACGGATTCCGTATTTTTAGGCAACTTTCCGCATGTCGTGCGTAAGGCTAAAGTGCTGGAGCTGGGCTGCGGTACCGGTGCCATCAGCATGCTGTTGGAAAGCAGAGGCGCCGCAGAGGTGACGGCGCTGGACTGTAATCCGAAGGTGACAAAGCTGGTACGCCAAAGCATTGCCGATAATTCTCTGCAGGATAAGTTTACAGTCATAGACGGAGATTTGCGCAATTACAAGCAGCTGCTGCAGCCGGAAAGCATGGATCTGGTGGCTGCTAATCCGCCCTACCGCAACAGCGGCAACGTGCGCCAGGTGGGCACTGCCGCCTGCCACGAGGTTACCTCGACGCTGGAGGATTTTTTCCGGGCGGCGGCCTTTGCTGTGCGCTATCGTGGACGCTTTGCCCTGGTGCAGCTGCCGGAGCGCTTTGCTGAAAGCATGCAGCTGGCGCTGAAGTATGGCCTGCAGCCGAAGCGCCTGCAATGGGTGCATTCCAAAATTGATAAGCCGGCCTGGATTTTCCTGATGGAAATGCAGAAGGGCGGCAGCTACGGCTTGGATGTTCTGCCACCGTTGATTATGTATAATCAGGATGGCAGCTATACAGAGCAGGTGAAAAAATTCTATGAGCCTGTTGTTAAATAATCTCAGTGGACGGGAAAAAATTAGACTATAACTAGTCTATATGCTAACAAATTACATATTTTAGATACGTGAAAATGCCGTAAATGTCACAAATTTGACGCTTCCTGCTGTTTTATGTTAAAATAATAACCGGATTAAGGAGGTTTTTATGATTAAGCATATATGCAGATTACATTTAAATTGTTTATTGTCTGCCGTTATTCTTATGCTGATGGTACCCTTCCTGACGGGTTTTGATATTTCACAGCAGGTGACTATTCTTTATGATGGTCAGACAAAGGAAGTGCGTACTAATGCAGTAAAGCCGGGCAAAATTTTGCAGGAGGCAGGCATTGTCCTGGAGAAGGGCGATGGCTGGAAGCTGCAGAATACTAAAAGGGTGCAGAACGGCAGTGTCATTGAGGTACTGCGCGGCAAGCCCTTTACTGTTATCCGTGGCAATGAAACGGTAGAATACAAAAGCTGCAAGCCGACTGTAGGCGAGGCGCTGAAGGATTTGGGCATCTCCTATAAAAAGGAGCGTGTATATCCGGATGTGCATGAGCCGTTCAAGGAAGGCATGCAGGTTTATATTTTGAATGCCGATGAGGAGCTGCAGTTCAGTGAAGCAAGTGTAGATATTCCGGTGAAGTATGAGGACGATTACAGTCTGAACTTCGGCACGGAAAAGATACATGTTGAAGGCAAGGCAGGTACAGCGAAGGTTGTTTCCAAAAAGGTGAAAAACGGTGACGGCAGTCATTCTGTGCAGGAGCTGACGCGTCATGTGCTGATTGAGCCGGAAACAAAGGTTATCCGCAAGGGTATGGCGATGAGCGTCTATACTCCTGAGGGCTATAAGCGCTATACGAAAAAAATCAGCGCCCATGCCTCTGCTTATGTAGCAACAGGCAGCCGTACTTCTATCGGCCTCGTTCCGTATGAAGGCATTGTGGCTGTTGACCCGCGCTTCATTCCGTATTATACAAAAATGTATATTCCTGGTTATGGTATCGCTATGGCTGGTGATACCGGTGGCGATATGGTTCACCATAGAGTAGATTTGTTCTTTAATGATTATCATCGTGCTATCCAGTGGGGCAGACGCGATGTAGATATTTATATTTTAGCTGATTAAGGTGGAATTTATCTGATGCTTAAGGAAGTGCTCGTAGTAGAAGGAAAAATGGATACGGTGGCAATTGGTAAGGCGCTGGAGGCCGACACTATCGAAACCGGTGGCTTTACGCTGGCCCCCTATACTCTGCGCCAGATAGAGGCTGCGTATAAAAAACGCGGGATAATTATCCTGACTGATCCTGACGGTGCAGGAGAACGCATTCGTCGCTTCCTGACGGAGCGCTTTCCGGACGCAGGGCAGGCGTTTATTCCCAAGCGTCAGGCGACTGCCAACAATGATGTAGGCGTGGAGCAGGCGCAGCCGGAGGCGATATTAGAAGCACTGTCTAAGGTGCGTCACCATGAATATCGTCCGCAGCAGGAATTTACCATGCGTGATTTATTCCAAAATGACCTGAATGGCAGCGAGCGTGCTTCTGCGCGCCGTGATGCGCTGGGTGCCGAGCTTGGTATAGGCTATGGCAATGCCAAACGCTTTTTGGAACGCCTGAATCATTATGGCGTGAGCCGTGAAGAGTTTACGGCTGCTTTAGAAAAATTGGAGAGTGAAGAGTGAATAAACCCGTTATTGCTTCTCCCCAGGTAACGAATCATATTCTGCACCGCTTTAAGTTGCGTGCCGATAAGAAGCTGGGGCAGAATTTCCTGATTGATGAAAATATCGTGCGCCGTATTGTGGAAGCAGCAGAGCTGTCCCCTGCGGATAAGGTGCTGGAGGTAGGCCCCGGCATAGGTACGCTGACGCAGGGGTTGGCAGAAAGCGGTGCCGATGTTGTAGCAGTAGAGCTGGATAAGCGCCTGCTGCCGGTACTGGATGTTACGCTGGAGGGCTATGACAATGTACGCATTGTCAATGGCGATATCCTGCAGGTAAATATTATGGAAACGGTGGCAGCACCGGAATTCAAGGTGTGCGCTAACCTGCCGTATTATATTACTACGCCGATTATTTTTGCCCTGCTGGAAAAGCGTCTGCCCATGGAACGCTTAGTTGCTATGGTGCAGAAGGAGGTTGCCGAGCGCATGGCTGCCAAACCAGGCAGCAGAGATTATGGTGCGCTTTCGGTAGCTATTCAGTATTATACCGAGCCGGAGATAGCGTTTATCGTACCGCCGACCTCGTTTATCCCCGCACCGGCTGTTGATTCGGCTGTTATTGTGTGCAAGCGCCGCTCCGAGCCGCCGGTAAAGGTGTGCGACGAAGCATTGTTCTTCCGCGTTGTGAAGGCAGCATTCTCCCTCAGACGTAAGATGCTCAGCAATTCGCTGAAGAATATGGGCATCAACTCCGAGCAGTGTGCGCAGTGGCTGCAGCGTGCCGGTGTAGATGGCAAGCGCAGAGCGGAAACGCTCAGCCTGGAGGATTTTGCGGCCTTGACCAATACCTTCGGTGCAGAAAAATAAAAAACGCTGAAAAGAAGTTGCTTTACAAAACAGCAGAGAAAATGTAATGTAGTTTACACTTTCTCTGCTGTTTTTGGCTTTTTCAGGGCATAGTTATTCCTGTTATGCATTATTAATATTCTAATAAAGCATAACTATTATAAACTTACTTGCTGTATTCCAAAGCGTTATAATTTGCCCTCTTGAAAATTCTGACGAAATCGTTTATATTATAACTACAGGGAATAATAAATATTCCCTAAGGTTTGCGCGGCGCTTCACCTCACAAGATGAAAGCGAGGTAAGTATTATGGAAAAGTTATTAGCAAAAATGTATGAGCAGTCAGAAACAAAAACAGAAAAGAAGCAGTATCGTGTGCTGAATGCACTCAAGGCTGCAGCCTTCCTGAATCTGGCAGTTTTCTACTTCATGTACAATATCAATGTAGCTCAGGGTACTAATCCTGCTTGGGATTATGCCTGGTGGCAGCGGCTGACGCTGTGGAGCATTGTGGTTCTGTGCGGTATGACCTTCAGCCAGGGCAGCAATTATCTCAAATGGGGATTGGGCCTTTTGGGTGTAGGTACTGCGATTTCGCTTTGCACCTATATTTTTACACCGCAGCACGCCATTTATTTTGGCATCTTTACCTTCCTTGGTCTTGCTTATCTGGTAGTACAGCCAATTCATTGGTGGCTACAGAAGTCTCCCGGTTCCTGCGGTTGGCTGTTATCTGCAATAGCCTATGATTTGACCAGGCATCTTACAGATGGCGTGATCATCTGGCAGGGTAAGATAATCGGACATCTGCCGTCCTTCCTGTACGGTGACTGGAACGTATGGTTGGGGCTGCCTAGTGCAGATTTTGTCTCGCTGGAGTATGTGCCTTTCCTGCCGAACATCTTCTTATTCTTGTGCGGTCTCTACCTGTTCCAGTTTATGTCCGAGCATGAAAAAGGACAAGCTTATCTGAAGAAGCTGAGCTAACTTAACAAGCCTTTCTTTAAAAGTCAATTTGCATAGAAATTCTCGTGGTTATCAAGTTTGTCTGCATATGGTGTTATCCCTCTACTTATTTCTTCTTAACCTTTAACACCCCATGCTTTTAGCCAATGTCCCAACAAAGCTAATGTCCCCGGACTCATAATTAACGAGAGAGAAAGAGGAAAATCCTCCGCAGCTGGCGAGCTGTCGGAGGATTTTTCTTTATGGCTGATTTAATTTAAAGCTGTCTAAGGAATAAATTGCCTGCGGCAGATAGTTATCTGCCTGAGCTGCAGGCATTACGTAAAGCAGCTGGTAGGTCTTACCGTTTTGCGTAGCTTCCGCAGTCAAGAGCAGCTTGTTGCCGTGATAGTCGTTGTGGGCACTTAGGCGACAGTTCCAGATGAACGGGCTGCCGTGCTGCCATTGCCAGTATACCTTGGCATTTTCGTAGACAGGCAATGCTTCTGTTGCTTTGAAGCTTGTGGTATCTGCAGCGTCAAGCACAGTTGCTGCCAGCATCAGAATGTTACTGGCGGTGCGCACCAGCATGGCACCCTCAGTATGTGGCAGGTCTGCCAGCGGATTTTTGCCGAAGGCTTTGGGCACGGCCATACTATAGCCGCCTGCTTCACTGCTGACAATCGTAAAATCGTTCACTTGCGGTGTACGCATGAACTGCCTGGGCAGCGGCGGCTTGCCTACTAAATTAAGCTTAGGCTTAGGCTTGGGTTTATCAGCGGGTGCTACAGGCTTGTTGCCGACAACAGGTGTCTTGGCAGCATTTGTGGCGCTGGCAGCTGTTTCTGCTGCGACAGTTTTGGCTTCTGTTGCTTTGGCTGGCGTTTCATTTACGACTGCTTCCGTAGTTTCGGTTGCGTTTGGTTCTGTAGCTGTTTTGGGTGCTTCTGTTACAATTGCTTGCTCTGCTGTTTTGGCGTCAGCAGTTGCTGCTTTTGCTTCCTTGGCGTTGGGCAGTGCTTCTGTTTGCTCTCTCGCTGCTGGCGCAGCTTCAGGAGCAACGTCTGCGGCGCTTTCTGCAGCAGCGTCTTTCGCTGCATGAATATCATTCTTGCTTGTTGCCTCCGGGCGCGTGACTGGTTTAGTTGGCGTTGTGGAAACTACAGATGGCTGCTGCTGGTAATTTTGCCACAGCTCTTCGGCTGTGGCTGCGAAGCTGCTGCCTGAAAGGCCGAGCAGCAGCGAGCAGATTAAAGCAGTACGCTTCATAATTTGTCGCAGGCTTCGTTGATGGCTGCTTCGTCTACACGCATAGCGGCGATGGTTTTTTCCATCAGCTCGTCTAAAGGCCAGCCTAAAATATCGGCACCTTGCTTGATTACATCGCGGCTGCAGCCGGCAGCAAAGTGTTTATCCTTAAATTTTTTCTTCAAGGATTTCAGCTCCATGTCCTGCACGCTTTTAGAGGGGCGCATCAGGGCAGCGGCACCGATTAAGCCGGAAAGCTCATCGATAGCGAAAAGCACCTTTTCCATCTGGTGCTCCGGCTCAATGTTAGCGGCAGTCAGGCCCCAGCCATGGCTGGCAGTGGAGCGGATAATGCTTTCGTCTACACCGTGCTCGCGCATCAGCTCCTGGGATTTTACGCAGTGCTCTTCAGGATAGAGCTCAAAATCCAGGTCATGCAGCAGGCCTACAATGCCCCAGTATTCCTCCTGGTCTGCATAGCCAAGCTCCTTGGCAAAGTAACGCATAATACCTTCTACAGTAAGAGCGTGACGCAGGTGAAAGGATTCCTTGTTATATTGACGTAATAAGTTCCAGGCTTCTTCTCTGTTCATATTATCTTCCTCCTAATGCTTTTATAAATAATGCGGGTGCTTAGCTCGCTTTTAAACGTTTGCAGCTTGCGGATGCTTGGCGCGGTAATCATTAATCATATCGCCCAGCGTAGTATGGTCAACTACGCCGTCAATGGCCTGCTGAATTTTTTTATACAGACCAATCGTGATACAGGAATCAATTTGGTCACAGGGCGTTTTGCAGTCCAGGCAGGATACAGGCGCCAGGCTGCCTTCTACTGTGCGCAGGATTTCGCCTATGGTGTATTCCTCAGGCGTGCGCGTCAGGCGGTAACCGCCCTGAGCGCCGCGGGCGCTTTGGACAAAGCCTGCCTTACTTAATTGATGGATAATCTGCTCCAAATATTTATCGGAAATTTTTTGCCGGTTGGCAACTGTTTTTAAGGGTATATAGCTACCGGTGTTGTTGATGGCTAAATCAAGCATCAAACGCAGGGCATATCGTCCTTTGGTAGAAATTTTCATTGCGGTCACAACCTTTCTAATGTCTATATTTTACTATGAATTTAGTAGGAATTCAATAATGATTATAATATCTGCTGCTTGCAGGCTAAAAGTGATGATTCTGGGAGCTGAATATGAAAATGCTAGTGCCATTTTATGTTTTTTGTGTTAAAATACCCTTATACAATTAATTTCGGAGGCAGGAAGATGGAAAAAAATAAATTAGATAAAACCTTTAAGCATTATCTGGGAATTTTTACTGAGGACAAGGAACTGGGCAAGATTTTGAACAAGGTATCCTTTCAGGAATTATTTAACCCCAAGTTTTTGCAGGAAAACAGCAAATTCACTTCTATGGATGATATGATTTGGCGCAGTGGCTTTGGCATCATGAACCTGATGGAAGTAGAAAATGTTAATCAGGATAAGTGGAATGAATATATTGCTAAAAATACTGAGTGCGAAACCTGGCATGATTTTGGCAAGGTAGCAATGATTGACTGGATGAAAAACAAACTGGAAGAAGTAAAAAAATCCAAAAACTAAAATCTTTACTGCCGAAGCTGCGTGCTTCGGCAATTTTTGTTTTATGAGGGGAAGACAATGGAAATAGTTTTACACGCACTGAATGGTGTGCTGACCATTATGCTGATGATTGCTGTCGGCTTTTGTTTAGAGCGCAGGGGCTGGTTCAGCGAGGAGAGTGTGGCTCTTATTTCACGTCTGGTGAATTATGTTTGCCTGCCTACGTATATGCTGACCAATATTTTGGGGCAGTTTAAGCATGATCAGCTTATCACGCTTTCACATGGCCTTATTGTACCCATGATTTCGATGCTGGCAGGCTATTTTATCAGTAGGCTGCTGGGACGATTGATAGGAGTTCCGCAAGAGCACAGAGGGATTTTTTCCATCTGTGTCAGCTTTTCCAATACAATCTTTATAGGCCTGCCGTTGGGTATAGCTCTGTTTGGCGATGCCGGCGCACCTTATATCATGATTTACTATATGGTGAACACAACTCTTTTCTGGACGATAGGCTTTCATGATTTGGCGAGCAGCAATGGTGTAATAATGCCGTTTTTCAGTCGTAAGACGCTGAAAAGCATTATGTCGCCGCCACTGATAGGCTTTACGCTGGGCGTGGTTATGGTGTTGTTGGAATGGAATCTGCCGGAGCCGTTGTTTAAGTCCTTTCATTATTTAGGCAGCATGACTACGCCGTTGGCAATGCTTTTTATCGGTATTGCTATGAGCAAAACTCGTTGGGAGGAGATTGCTGTAGGCAAGGAGCTGGTAGTAGCTATGCTGGGACGCTATTTAATTTGTCCCTGGATAGTTTTTCTGATTTTGCCGTTTTTCCATCTGGAGCCGATGATGGAAAAGGTTTTTGTGATTATGGCAGCGATGCCGGCAATGACCAATACGGCGATTGTAGCCAAGGGCTATGGCGGCGATTATAAATATGCCGCTATGCTGACGGCGGTAAGTACTGTGCTGGCAGTGTTGTCAATACCTTTTTATATGTGGCTGGTACACTAAAAAAGATTTGCTGTTATAAATATCGTGATTTGTGATAAAATAAGCATAGAGTTATGAAAAATCTTATTGTTACAAATGAGGAGGGCTGAATTATGGAGTATAACAAGCTGTCTAACGAAATAATTGCCAAGCTGCAGGCCTTGGTTGGCGCACAAAATGTTGTGACGGATGCAGGGCAGATGGAAATATATGCCCATGATGAAGTGACTGACCCGGCATATCATCATATGCCTGAGGCAGTGGTGTTTGCAGAAAATGCGCAGCAGGTAGCAGCTGTGGTGAAGCTGGCGAATGAATATCACTTCCCGGTTGTGCCGCGTGGCGCAGGCACAGGTCTTGCCTGCGGTGCAGTGCCTATTTATGGCGGTGTAGTGCTTTCACTCGAAAAGATGAATAAGATTATCGAGGTTAATGCCGATGCTATGTACGCGGTGGTAGAGCCTGGTGTGCGTACATCCGACCTGCAGGCGGCAGCTGCAGCTAAGGGTGCTTTTTATGCTGGTGACCCCTGCAGCGGTGATTCCTGCTTTATTGGCGGTAACGTGGCAACTAACGCCGGCGGCAACCGTGCGGTTAAATACGGCACCACGCGTCATCAGGTATATGCTGTGGAGGTGGTTAATCCTACCGGCAAGATTGTGCAGCTGGGAGCACGCCTGCAAAAGCAGACTACAGGCTACTGCTTGGAGCAGCTGGTTATTGGCAGTGAGGGTACCTTGGGTATCATCACGCAGATTACTGTGAAGCTGCTGCCGCTGCCTAAGTACAGCATGGATTTGTTGGCAGTTTTTGAAGCGCCGGAGGACGCCATCGGCACAGTTAACAAGCTTATTATGGCCGGTATTATGCCTACCTGCGTAGAATATATGGATAATATCACTATCAAATCTGTGGAGCGTTATCTTGGTACAACGCTGCAGGGCAGTGAAAAGGGCAATTATCTTATCGTGGAGGTAGAAGGCACCAGCGAGGACGACCTGGATGAAAAGGCCTGCACGATGGATGAAATCTGCTCCGAAAATGGCGCCGGTGATGTATTGGTGGCAGAGCACGATAAAATCTGGCAGGCACGCAAGGCCTTTGCCGAAGCGGTGCGTGCTGAAAGTCTGATTGTCTGCAAGGAGGACGTTGTCTGCCCGGTAGACCACGAGCCTGCGCTACTGGCGGAAATCCTGCGTCTGGCAGAAAAATATCAGCTGGTAACACGCATTGCCAGTCATGCCGGTGATGGCAACATTCATTTGAATATCCTGAAGCAGGAGGCTGAGGATTATGCTGATTGGGATGCCAGAGTAAAGGCTAACCAGCAGGAGCTGTATCGTTTTATTTATGCACATGGCGGCCGTTTGAGCGGTGAGCATGGCATTGGCTATAAACGCAAACAGCTGATGCAGGAATTTACTAATCCCGATGAGCTGGAAATGATGCGTGCTATTAAAAAAGCCCTGGATCCCAATAATATCCTGAATCCGGGCAAGATTTTCGATATAGAGTAGTACAAGCTTAGATAAAGAGGCATTGCCGAAAGGGAATGCCTTTTTCAATGTGCGGTAAATTTTTTAGATATAGCACATAAAGCATATTGGGTTTAGGAGAAATGTTCGAAAAACATCAGAAAATAGCAAACAAAAATTCATAAAAGCATTGACAAAGTTCGCGCCTAATACTATAATATAAGCAAACAGAGATTTATTAGGTGGTGATAGATATGAAAAGGTTTTTAACTATTATCTGCTGTGCTTGCTTACTTTATGCTGGCTATAGTGCTGTGTTTGCTGACGAACCTGTTTACAAGGAATATACTGTGACTGTTGCTGATGGCGAAACGCTGTGGGATATTGCCGGACGTCATACAGAAGAACGTGAGGATGTGCGTGAGGTTATTTTCCGCATTGCGCAGGCTAATAAGCTAAAATCTAAGACTATTTATCCCGGTCAGGTATTAAAGGTACCGCTGCGTGTGCATGATAGCGGTCTGATGGTAGCAGAAAATAAATGATAGCAAAATAGTATGAGCAAAATATAAAGGCTGTTGTACTTGCAGGGTAGTACAACAGCCTTTTTGTGCTTTAAAATCGAGCTTGTGGGTGAATTTATCTGTCTGAGTAATCTTTAGGGATGCGCTTTGGGTATAAGGGAATGTTAGGCTTGCGCAGTAACAATCTCGTTACTTTAATTTCACAGAATACTTGCAAGGCTTTTAACGCCGCTTGTCGAATATAATAAGTATTCGAGGAGGTATGCGTTATGCGAAATAAAAAATGGATTGCAGCAGCACTTGTGTGCGGTTTTGTTTTAGGTAACAGTATGCCTGCGGCGCAGGCCGGTATTTTAGATAAGGTCCTCAAGGGCGGCGCTATCGGTTATGCTGTAGATGCTACCGCTCCGGCGTTGAATAATGCAATTAACTCTGTAACGGCCAAATACGGTGTAAGCTCTACAGATGCGACGAAGGTAGTGCCGATTATTTCTGTTGGTGATGGCAGTCGTGCCGGTGCAGCGCAGGTTTCAGGACCGCAGTCTAAAGTAGACCAGGTAAAGGCGGCGCTGATGATCGAGCAGACGCTTTTGGGCGTGCGTTGTAAGGTGCTGATTCCGGTAGATAATGTGTCTTATCAAAATGTTAACCGCGTGCAGGGCGTTGGCGTGAGCGCTTCGCTGGACGTAAAGCTTTAAAAAGAGTGAAAATGGCATAAAAAACCAGCATATCATATTGATATGCTGGCTTTTTTTATGAAAAGCTTATTCGTTTACTTTGTACCAGAAGGGACGCAGGAAGTGCAGATAGCATACCTCGTTAACTTCAGGACCGGGATCACGGCGTCCGATTTGTACGCGGATTTCCTGATCACCGATTTTTACCAGATAATCGATTATTTCGCCCAGGAAGGCCTTGCGGATAACTATACCACGCACGCCGTTGGGATCGGTTTCGCTGGTAAAGCGGATCTCGGTCGGACGGCTGGCGAGGTTGAAGACAGTTTCGCCGCGCATACGGTCCGGGATAACAAGTGCGGACGGCAGTGCATGCTGTGAGCCTTTGATGAAGGCCTGGTTTCCTTGCCAGGTAACATCAGTGAAGCTGGATACACCGATGAAGCTGAAAACGAATTTGTTGGATGGGTTGTTGTAAACATTGAGCGGTGTATCAATCTGCTGCATAACACCTAATTTCATAACCAGGATACGATCAGAAAGTGCCATTGCCTCGGATTGGTCATGTGTTACGTAAATAATGGAGAAGCCATATTTACGCTGCAGGTCTTTGATTTCAAAGCGCATTTCCTCACGCAGATGCGGATCCAGACTGGAGAGAGGCTCATCAAGCAGCATTACGTCAGGATTAATAGCCAGCGCGCGTGCTAAAGCAACGCGCTGCTTGCCGCCGCCCGACAGGTTGGCCGGGCTGTCTTCTGCTGATTTCAGCAGGTTGGTGGCAATGAGGGCATCACGGGTGCGTTGATCGATTTCACTCTTGGGCAGTTTGCGCAGACGCAGCGGAAAAGCAACGTTTTCGTAAACGCTCATGTGCGGCCATACAGCAAAAGCCTGGAAAACCATGCCGAAATTACGGTTTTCCGGAGGTGTATAGTGATGCTTTTTAGGTGAGGAAAGCAGGCGGTCGCCTACCCATACTTCACCGTCAGACAAATCCTCGAAGCCTGCCACCATGCGCAGGGTGGTAGTTTTGCCGCAACCTGATGGTCCCAGCATGGAGAAGCATTCACCCTTGCCGATTTCCAAATTCAGGTTATTGACAGCGGTTACATCGCCAAATTGTTTGGTTACATTTACTAAACGGATATAGGACATAATTAACCCTCTACTTTCTTGGTAAAACGATTAATCAGCATCTGACCGACTACAATCAGGATCAGGGCGATACCTGCGAGGGCTGTAGACATAACCGTTTCGCCGTCCTCGTTTAAGGTATAGATAGCAACACCAATGGTTCTGGTGGTAGGAGCATACAGCATAATGGATACGGTTAATTCGCGCAGTGCCGGCAGGAAAATCAGGAAGAAAGCACTGATCATACCGGGCTTAACTAAAGGAATAACAATATCCTTTAATGATTGCCACATGGTTGCGCCGCAGGAGCGGGATGCTTCCATCAGGGAATCATGCACCTGTTCCAGGGCTGCAGAGTTAGCCTTCAGAGAGAAGGCCATGTAGCGGGCGATGTAGGCTACAAGAATAATCCATACTGTGTTGTAGAGGTTAACGCCAAATTGGCCGCTCCAGGCAAGGATTACGCCGAGGGCGATAACGGAGCCAGGTACGGAGAAGGGCAGCATGCCCAAGAATTCCAAAATACCTTTGCCGCGAACCTTCATCTTAACAATTACATAGGAAATCATAACACCGGCAAACATAGTGATAATTGCTGCTGCCAGGCCTAAGCTGATACTGTTGAAGATAGCGTCTTTGGTAACTTCATATTCAAAGAGAATATATTTGTAGTTGTCCAAAGAAAGGTTTTCCATTGTAAAGGGCAGGCCGTAGGTCTTAACGCCGCCTACAAGGAAGATAACTGCCGTAGGCAGCAGAATCGTGAAGGCGATGTAAGCCAGGCAGAAAAACAGCAGCGGATAACGCAGGCCACGCAGTTTGAGCTCCATAGGACGGAAGCTTTTGCCGCCGATAATCTGGTAATGGCCGTTGCTGAGAATTTTTTGCTGTGCCCAGATAATGCAGGCTGCGGAAACAACTAGTACGGTTGCCAGTACGGTACCGGTACGGATAGATTCAAAGCTGCCGCCGCTCTGGTGTATCTTTTCATAAATAAGTGTCGGGATGTTGTAAATACCCTGTTCAATACCCAAAACAGCTACAGTACCGAAGTGAGCCATGGAGTAAAGCATAATCAGCAGCGCGCCGCTCATGATAGATGGCATAACCAGCGGAATGGTGATTTTGCGGGTAATCGTAAACAGGCCGGCACCGGAAATACGGGCAGATTCTTCCAAGGTCGGGTCCATACGTTCCAATGCACCGCAAACCTGGATAAATACGAACGGGAAAAGATACATAACCTCTACGGCACTGATGCCATGGTAGGTGTAGATATCGAAAACCGGACCGGAAAAACCGAAGGTTTCGATAAAGAATTTGTTGATATAACCGGAGTTAGGAGATAAAAGCATTTTCCATGCTAATGCACCGATGAATGATGGCAGCATAAAGGGTACCAGGAAAAGGCTTTTCATAAAGTTCTTATAAGGCAGGTCAGTACGTGTTACCAGCCAGGCAAAGAAGGTACCGACAATAGTACTGCCGATAGTGGTCATGCTGGCGATAATCAGTGAATTGATGAGGGCCTGGAAGGTTTCAGGCTCGGTGAGTACTTCATAAAAGTCGTGGCTGTTGAAGGAGCCGTCAACAAAGAATGCGTTAAACAGAATCAGAAGTACCGGCCAGGCAACGAAGATGACCAGTACGGCGATAGAGATAAAAAGAATCAGCTGAGCTACGCCAAAGCCGGAATCTTTTTTGATGGTGCCTGTGCTCATTATTCCTCTACCTCCTTCAATTGCTCTGCATCAAACCAGAGCAGGCTGCGGAAGGTGATGTAGCATTCGTCGCCTTCCTTAAACATCAGGTTGTTATTGATAGCTTCATGCGTCAAAAGCTCTGTACGCAGGCTTTCGCCGTCAATATCGATGGCATAGTCCATGGTTGCGCCCAGGAAGTTGGCACGATGGATAATACCTTTCAGTCCGGGGCCTTCACGGTGGATTTCTACATCTGAAGGACGGAAGGCTGCTACCCAGGCAGCTGCTTTGCCCTGAGGTGCTTCCCAGGGAACCTCCTGAGTGCCGTTGCCTACGACAAATTTACCGTTAGCTTCCTTGACTGCCAGGAAATTAGCAATGCCCATAAATTTAAAGATGAATAAATCAGCAGGCTTTTCGAAAATTTCGTAGGGAGTGCCGATTTGGCGGATATGTCCCTGGGCATCCATAATAGCAATGCGGTCAGAAATAGCCAGTGCTACTTCCTGATCATGGGTTACATACATAACGGTGATGCCGAATTTGCGCTGCAGTGCTTTGATTTCAAAGCGCATTTCTTCACGCAGGTTAGCATCCAGGTTACTCAGGGGTTCGTCAAGCAGCATTACGGACGGGTCAGATACCAAGGCTCTCGCCAGAGCTACACGCTGCTGCTGTCCGCCGCTGAGCTCGGAAGGAAGGCGTTTTTCCAAACCCTTCATGCCGACTATTTCAACCATATCCATAACCAGCTTGTCGATTTCATCTTTAGGGCGCTTTTCCATTTTCAGCGGATAAGCAATATTTTCGTAAACCGTCATGTGCGGCCATACTGCGTAATCCTGGAACACGATACCAAGACCGCGTCTTTCCGGGGGAATATATTCGCCGCTGCTGCTGTCGGCAACAGTAGTATTATCAATACTGATTTTACCGGCATCCGGAACCTCGTGGCCTGCAATCAGGCGGATGAGGACAGTTTTGCCGCAGCCGGAAGGACCAAGCAGGGTAAAGCACTCACCTTTTTTGATATTCAGGTCCAGGTTTTGCAGCACCTGGTGCTTAGCGTACCCCTTGGCGACATTTTCAACTTTAATAATGTCTTCCATTCTACATAAAACTCCTTTTTGTTGAAAAAAGGCGGTACAGGTCAAACCTGTGCCGCCATTGCTTTGACTTACTAAATTTGACTGAGCTTGTCTGAAGCTTATTTCTTAACCTGCATAATATCAGAGAACTTCTTAATGGTCTCTTCTTTGGTCTTCACAGCTTCTTTGTAATCAATCTTAATGGATTTTTCCAGAGCAGCCTTCGGAGCCGGCAGATTAAATTTAGCAGGGATTTCTACGTCCTCGCGTACAGGGATGGTGCCTTGCTGTGCAACCAGGGTTTGTGCTTCTTTGCTCAACAGATAATCAACAAACTTTTTAGCAGCATCCAGTTTAGTGGTGCCTTTGAAAATAGCTACCGGGCTGGGAACTACCAGGAGTTCAGGCGGATAGCACATTTGCAGATGAGCACCTTTGGCAATCTTAGCGTTGGTGATATAGTCAACTGCTAAGGAAGAAACAAGCTCGCCAGAAGCGGTATCGTCGATAACTTGACCGGAGCCTTTACCGATGCGGCCGCCGTTAGCTTTGATATCTTCGAAGAATTTCCAACCGAATTGTTTTTCCAGCAGTGCTACGCTCATGTAAGAGGTGCCGGAAAGAGCAGGGTTAGCAATACCAAAGCCGTTTTTGTATTCCGGTTTCAGCAGGTCAGACCATTGGGTTGGAGCAGTTTTGATTTTATCGGTGTTGATGATGATGCCCAAAGTACCGAGACGTGCTGCATGGAAGGAGCCATCATAATCGGTGAACGGGTTAACAGTTTCTTTTAATACCGGGCTTTGGTATTTTTCCAAAATGCCCTCATCTTTCATTTTATAGAAATCAGGAACTTCACTGGTCCAGATAACGTCTGCCAAAATTTTGCCGCTTTGACGTTCAGCAGCGATTTTAGCCATCAGCTTGCCTGCGCCGGCAGACTGATAGTCGACATCAATGTCCGGATTTTGTTTTTTGAAGCCTTCAACAATGCCTTTAATCAGAGATTCCTTCATAGAGGTGTAGATGATAAGCTTTTTGTCATTAGCAGGAGCAGCCTTTTTCTCTCCGCCACCACCGCCGCAACCAGCTGTAAGCATAGTTACGAGCATTACGAGCAACAGTGCCCATAAACTAGTTTTCTTTGCCATTGATAAAACCTCCTTGGATATACCGCAGCAATTGCTGACGGCTGTTATTACTGTCCCGGTTTTGCTTACTCATTGCCTACAAAAACGCGACAATACTTTACTTAAATTTAACATAAATTTTACTAAACTGCAAGATAATTCCCGAAAGTCATACAGTTTTTTTGAGGTTGGCAAGCATTGATGTTGTGTAATCTGCTTTCACGAAGTGAATTCTTATCATTAGAATGTATCTAAACATGTTTGCAACAAAAAAAGACCGGCAGTCAAGCTGCCGGTGCAGGAGCGTTTTAAACAATTGGAGTGACGTTGAGCGCCATGAGACCATGCTTGCCGCGCGTCAGATGATAGGAAACACGCTGGCCTTCCTCCAGGCAGCGGTAGCCGTTCAGGTGGATGGCAGAAAAATGTACGAAAATCTCCTGACCATTGCCTGCAGTGATAAAACCATAGCCTTTATTGTTATTAAACCATTTTACTGTACCAATACTAAGCATAAGCGAGCACCTTCTTCAATAAATATTATTCTAACAGCTGTTGTAAGAGATTATAGCACACAATCTAACAGAATACAAGCAATATTCAGAAAATTAAAAATTAAAAATTAGAGTAAGAAAAATCTTACTCTAAAATGCTCCATTTGTCGAAAATATGCAGCTTATTGCTGTAAAGCTGTATCCAGCGGCCAACGAGGATGGCAGCAGCAATTGTACCTACGCCAACGCCGCGCATGGCGCCGAAGTGCATAAAGGAAATTGCCAGGCTGATGGCAACGAGTGTGCAATCAAAGCAGTTTTTGATGATGCTGAATTTAATTTTGCTGACGAAGGCGATAACCAGGACAATGCCTTCACCGGCAGCAACGAAAATTTTGGCGCGGATGCAGAGAAAAACACCGAAGGCAAGGATGATGGTGCTAAGGATGCAGTCAAACCATTGCCAAAACAAAGTATCCGGTTTTACCCAGCTCAGCAGGCTCATCGAAAAATCTATGCAGTAGCCGAAGGCGAGCAATGTTACTAACTGTCCCAACAGCTCACGCCAGTAAATTTGCCGCAGCAGAATGGGCTGGGCAATAATAAAAAGCAGATTCAAGACAATAGTTATTTCGCCGATGCTCCAGGGCATGAACATACTCAGAACCCAGGGTACACTGGAAATGGGCGATGTGCCTAAATCGGCCTTGCAGGAAAGAGCGATGCCAAGTGTCATGGTAAAGATGCCGACGAGAAACATAAAGCAGCGCTGCGGAAAATATTGCTTGTGCAAGCTAAGAACCCCTTTGAAAAAAATAAAAGACGCTTATGTACGGCAGGCGTTGCTATACAAGAGCGTAATATATATTATACCATTTTTGTATGAAATACACAATACGGCTTGTCGGCGGGTGTAAAGCCTTTGCTTTTCAGCGGTTGATGTAGTACAATAATATATTGAAGAAATATATCCATGAAGGAGGATAACCTGTGATTCGTAAAACATCTGCCATGGTGGAGGCCGGTATTTTAGCTGCCGTTGCTATCGTTATGGCTTTGATAAGTATGTATGTGCCTGTGCTGGGTGCTTTCGTCAATTTCGTCTGGCCTCTGCCTATCGTCATCTGTGGCTGCCGTCATGGCCTGAAGTGGAGCATTATGACACTGCTGGTTGCTACCGTGATTATCGCGATGATTATCAGCCCGATTAATGCCTTTTTCCTGGCGGCAATTTTTGGCCTTTTGGGCCTGATCTTGGGCGAGTGTATGCGATGTCATCTGCCGCCGATGAAAATGATGCTTTATGGCAGTGTTGGCGCAATAATTGCGCTGATTCTGAATATCGTGCTGAGCTTTTTGGTACTGGGCATTGACCCGATTGAGATGATGTTCAGCTCCTTCCATCAAAGCCTGGAGCAGCTGACGGTTTATTACCGCGAGCATGGCATGAGTGAGGCTGATATCAAAAAGACTGTCGACGGTTATGCTGAAATGCTGCGCATGATGCGCATTATCATGCCGGGTGCATTCATGATGTGTGCGCCGCTGATGGCTTTTGTAAACTACATGGCTGCCAAAAAGATTTTGACGAAGCTGGGTGAAAGCTTTGAAGCCTTCCCGCCGTTTACGATGCTGCAGGTTCCCGGCTGGATTTTGTGGCCCTATGCTGCGTCTTTGTTTGCAGTAACCTATTATTATCAGCATGATCAGGCCAGCTGGATGTATACGGTGTCGGTCAATGTGCAGACTGTCTGCAGCTTTGTGCTGGTTTTGCAGGGCATTGTGCTGCTGTACTGGTTTGTCGAAACCAAGCATAAGCCGCGTTGGTGGGCTAATATCGGTGTAGCGTTGCTCTTTATTGTACCTATCTTTACGCAGATTATGGTTTACGTAGGTGCCTTTGATATTGTTATGGATTTTAGGAAAATCCGTCCTGCAAGCAGATTCAGAAAACAAAATTAAAGTTCGGCCGCCTGTGCCGGATTTGAGGTGAAAATAATGTTCAGTAGGTTTAACCGGAATATGAATTCCAAAGCGGATACTAATATTTATTTGCTGATAATTGTGCTGCTGGCAGTATTGGTCTGCTATCTGCAGCCCAAGCTGATTTTTCCTGCACTGATTCTTTTTGGCGTTATCTACTATTTCAGTCGCCAGAACCTTATCAACAGGGAAATCTTCTTCAGCAGCTATCTGGATAATATTATCCGCAATATTGAACGTACCAACCATTTTGCGGTGCGCAAGCTGGATGTGGGGATTGCTGTTTTTTCTAAAGACGGCAAGCTGCAATGGAAAAATGAATTATTTGCCTCCTGGACCGGCAAAAGCAATCTGGAGGGCAAAAAGCCGGAGGAAATTCTGCCGTTGGCGCAGAATGCCTTTGAGCTGATGCGCGTGCGTGATGGTGAACAGGTTATCCAACTGGAGGACCACTATTACCGTATGCGCTATTACAGTGTAGAAACGCAGGAGCATCATAACAAAAAGGATGATACTTCCAGCGGTCTGATGTTGTTTTTGACTGATGTTACAGATTATGAGCTGCTGCGCCAGAAATGCAGCAATGATAAGCTGTGCCTGGCCTATGTGCGCTTTGACAACTATGAAGAGGTTATGCGTGGCCTGAGTGAAACCAATATGGCCAATCTGAATGGTGAAGTCAATGAGCTGCTGACGAAGTGGGCAGCCTCCAAGCAGGGCTTTATCTGCCGTATGAATAAGGAAAGCAGCCTGATGGGCTTTTCGCAGTCTGCCGTAATGGATATGATGGAAGATAAGTTCATGATACTTGATAAGGTGCGTGAAATCCGCAGCGGCAACAAAATACCGCCGACCGTAAGTATTGGTGTAGCTTGCGATGGTGTGACGCTGGAGGAGCTTATCGGCAACGCCAATAAGAGCTTGTATCTGGCATTGGGACGCGGCGGCGACCAGGCTGTTGTTATGAAGGATAAGAATACACAGTTCTTTGGCGGCACGAGCAGTGTTGGTGCTAAAAGTACGCGTGTGCGTGCACGTATTGTCGCACAAACGATTCATGAGCAGATGCTGCAGGCTGACCGTATTTTTGTTATGGGACATGTCAACGAGGATTATGATGCCATCGGTGCTACCATTGGTATGGCCAAGCTGGGCCTGTCGCTGGGCAAGGAAACATTTATTGTTAGCAGTGAGCATAACGCCTATTATAAGCGTATTACCGAGGTGCTGGATAATGAGAACATCATTCTTTCGGCTAACGAGACCAAGTATATAGATATAATGTATAGCGGCGCAGATGCTTTACCGCTGATGACCAATAAGAGTCTTCTGATTATCGTCGACCATCACCGTGAGGTGCTTTCTGCCAGCAAGGCAGTGCTGCAGGCAGCCAAAAACCGCATTATTATCGACCATCATCGTCGTGCTGAGGATATTATCGGTGATACGACGTTATTGTATCTGGAACCGTCCAGCTCGTCTACTAGTGAGCTGGTTACGGAGCTGATAGGTTATTTTGATGACAGGCTGGATATTACACCGGCGGAGGCCACTGCCCTGTATGCCGGTATTGTGCTGGATACGAAAAACTTCAATGTGCAGACAGGTGAGCGTACCTTTGAGGCAGCGGCGCTGCTAAGGCGCTGCGGTGCTAACCCGAATCTGGTGCGCCTGCTGTTTAAAGATGATCTGAGCTTTGTACAGCAAAAGGCTAAGCTGATAGCCAGTGCTAAAATGCCGATACCGGGCTTATCCATTGCGATTATGCGTAATGCTGATAATGATACTATGTCTTCCGTGCTTGCCGCGCAGACAGCAGATACTCTGATTACCATTGAGAGTGTAGCTGTAGGCATGGCAATTGTTGAATATAAAGATGGTTCCCTGAGCATAAGTGCCCGCAGTGACGGCAGCGTCAATGTGCAGGTAATTATGGAAGAGCTGGGCGGCGGCGGTCATCAGACGGTGGCCGGTGTGCAGCTGGCAAATAAACGTGCCAGGGATGTAGAAGCGCAGATTATTGCGCTGACTAAAAAACAGTTAGAGGAGTGTCGAACAGATGAAAGTAATTCTTTTACAAGATGTTAAAAGCTTAGGCAAAAAAGGTGAAATTGTAGAAACTGCTGAGGGCTATGGCCGCAACTACCTGCTGCCGCGTAAACTGGCTAAGGAAGCTACCGCAGCTAACCTCAATCAGGCTAAACAGGACCAGGCAACCGCTAAGCATCGTGCAGCTCAGGCTAAGGACGAGGCTGTTGTTTTGGGCGCACAGGTAGAAAAGGTTGTAGTAACCATGAAGGTACGCGTGGGTGAAAACGGTAAAATGTTTGGCTCCGTAACCTCCAAGGATGTTGCTGAAGCTTTGATTAAGCAAACCGGTCTGAACATTGACCGTCGTAAAATTGAGCTGAAATCCGCAGTTAAGGGCTTAGGCGAATACACTGCCGTTGCTAAGCTGCACACCGATGTAACTGCTACCTTCAAGGTTATGGTAGTTGCTGAATAATTTCAGAGCGAAGCTGATGTATGTGGCAGTCGCCGGTGGCGGCTGCCGCTTTTACTTTGTTGACAAGGCTTTAACTGTTTAGTACAATGAAATAGTTAGTTTTTTTATTTACAAAATAATTGTGTATTGCAGGAGGTTATGATGCAGGCTCCTATTGAAGAATTACGTGCCTTTGTGGAAAAGAACAGGCATGAAATGTTGTTGTTTTGGGAAAACCTGGTGAATATGCAGGCAGGCTCCCATGAAATCGAGAAGGTTAACAGGATAATTGACTTTTTGAAGAAGCATTTTGAAGCAGAAGGTATTGACTGCCGCCTTGTAGACAGCAAGGGCAGCGCCAATGTATTGGTTGCAGAGCTGAACAAGGATGTCCCCGGTAAGCCGCTTTTGCTTGCAGGTCATTGCGACACTGTTTTCCCTTCCGGCAGCTATCCTGACGATCCATTTCATATTAAGGACGGCTTTGCCTATGGTCCCGGCGTAGTGGATATGAAAAACGGCGTTGCCCAGATTTTTTATCTGCTGGTGGCCTTAAAGCATTTCGGCTACAAGGACAGACCGGTAAAGGCGGTGATTGTCGGTGATGAAGAAAGCAGTCATGGAGCAGGTATCGCTGATAAGATTTTGCTGCAGGAGGCTGAAGGCTCCTTATGCTGCTTTAATATGGAAAGCGGACGCATGGATAACTGCCTTACTGTCGGCCGCAAGGGCGGTATGGACTGCCATATCACAGTGCATGGCGTGGCGGCGCACGCAGGCAATGATTATCTGAAGGGACGCAATGCGATTATTGAAATGTCGCATAAGCTGCCGCTGCTGCAGGATCTGACGCTTTATGATGAGGGACTGACAGTAAGCGTAGGCGTTATCAAGGGCGGTATGGTTTCCAATGCCGTACCAGATATTTGCTATGCCGAGCTGGATGTACGCTACAAAAAGCTGGAGCATATGGAATATATCCAGCAGAAAATCCGCGAGGTCTGCGCCAAAACCTATATCGAAGGTACAACAACCGAGGTAGAGTTTGTAGCACCGATGCCGGCGTTTGAGGAAACAGAGGCCAACCATAAGCTGCTTGATTATATCAACAGCGTTGCTGCGAAGTTCGGTTATCCTGCTTCGGAGCCGATTTATGTCGGAGGTATGTCGGATGCGTCCTATTTTGGCAGTCTTGGTATTCCGACGGTCTGCTCTATGGGCGGTCAGGGCTCCGGTGCGCACACCAAGCAGGAGTGCGCTTCGGTAGACAGCTTCTTCCGCCGTTGGATGATTGCTGTAGCTTGCGCTATGGAACTGCAGGACTACACAGAAAAATTTGCATAATAAGCTAGGAGAAATGTATTGATGTCAAAGGAACAGGTTAAAGCCTTTAAGGCACCAAGTCCCATAATTATTCTGGTCTGCGTTATTTTGTTTTGCGCTTTGGCCAGCTATGTAATTCCTGCAGGTGTGTATGAACGCGTGAAGGATGTACACACCGGTAAAATGGTCGTTGACCCTGCTACCTTCCACTATGTAGCACAAAAGCCGACAGGCTTTATGGATTTCTTTACTTCCATCAACAAGGGCTTTAAGGGTGGTATCACTATTATCGCTTTCCTGTTTATGGTTGGCGGCTCGTTGAACATTTTGGCCAAGACCGGCGCTATTGTTGCCGGCCTCAGTGCTTTGGTTAAAAAAATGCGCAATCACAGTATTCTGCTGATTCCGGTGCTGATGACTACGCTGGCAACCTTTTCTACCTTAGCAGGCTGTAATGAGGAATATCTGGCCTTTACTCCGCTGGTAGTAAGCGTGGCGCTGGCGTTGGGCTTTGACTCCCTTACTGCGTTAGGCATGCTGTTCTGCTCCGTTGCTGCCGGCTATGGCGCAGGCTGCACCCAGCCGTTTTCCGTCGGCGTAGCACAGGGTATTGCCGGTGTGCCGATTTTTTCCGCTCTGCCCTATCGCGTAGGTATTTTCTTCGTCCTGCTGATACTGAATATTTCCTACGTTATGTATCATGCGCATAAGGTAAAGAAAAATCCGCAGAGCAGCCCTGTTTATGAAATTGACCAGGCTAAGACCCATGATATCAACATTGAGGAGGCAGAGCCGCTGACTGCGCGTCAGGCTGTCTGCTTAGCGCTTTTGGGCCTGAACTTTGTGGGTATTATCGTTGGCGTTTTGAAATTTGATTTTTATATGAATGAGATTTCCGCATTGTTCATCATCATGGGTGTTTTGTCCGGTATTATCTGCGGCCTGAAGCCCAATGATATCTGCGACGCCTTTCTTGACGGCTGCAAGGGTATGATGTTGCCCTGCCTGGCGGTAGCAATGTGTAAGGCGGCAACTATTCTGCTGGATAACGCCAGAGTTATGGATACCATCATTCATGCTCTCGCAGGTATGCTGGATGTATTCCCGTCCTCTGCGATTGCCTTCGGTATGTTCATTATCCAGGATTGCTTCAACCTGCTGGTGCCTTCCAGCTCCGGTCAGGCAGCAATTTCTATGCCGATTATGGCACCGCTGGCTGATATCGTGGGCCTGACACGCCAGACCGCAGTTTTCGCCTTCACCTTCGGTGATGCGTTCACCAACTGTATTACTCCTGCGTCCGGCGCAACGATGTCCTATCTGGCAATGGCAAACGTGCCTTATAAAAAATGGCTGCGCTTTGTACTGCCGCTGATTGGCGCATGGTGGATAGTAGCCTTCTGCTTCCTGACCTATGCAACAGCAATTAACCTCGGTCCGGTATAAAAAGCAGGCAATATAACGAATTTATCAAGGAAGTACGCTGCTGATAAAGCTGCTTGGAAAAATTAACTTTTTCTAAGCATTTTATTATCGCAGGTACTTCCTTTTTTGACTGTTTAGGTGTAAAATATTTGCTGTTCCGCAATTGTTTTTGAATACTTGCGGAATATATGAGAATACAGGTCAAAAGATGATTTTGACCGACGAGAGATTTAGAGAATTTTTAGAGATTTTAAAGAAAAAACTAAGTTAATCTGCAATGAGAATTATGAGAGAATGAGGGGGATGCAGATGGAATTAGCAGGATTTTTGGCATTAGGTGTTTTAGTTGGCTTATTGGGAGCGCTTTTAGGCATTGGCGGCGGTATGGTGATTGTACCGCTTCTGGTGTTTGTCTGGGATTATGAGCCACAGCTGGCCATCGGTACTTCGGTGCTGGTGGTACTGATGAATGCGGTTTCGGGGACCTGGGGCTATATCAGGCAGAAGAAGGCTTGCGTTGATGCGGCCTTGAAATTTGCCGTGGCTACCGTTCCCGGTGCATTTTTAGGCAGCTATGCCGCAGAATATCTGCAGGGCAGGCTTTTTTATCTGGTGTTTGGCGCTTTCTTTGTGCTGGCAGCGATAAATATGTATCGCAAGGCCAGTAAGAATGCGGCGGGTAAGACGGCCGGTGAGGTGCCGGAAGTCTATAACTGGAAGCTGGGCGTTCTTTGCAGCGTCGGTGTGGGTTTTTTAGCCAGCATTTTGGGCATAGGCGGCGGTATCGTCCACGTTCCCTTTATGGTATATGTACTGAATTTCCCGGTACACGTGGCCATTGCTACTTCTACCTGCATTTTGGCAGTTTCCTCGCTTGCAGGCTTAGTTTCGCATGCTATGCTGGGGCATATTGTGTGGAGTAGCGGCTTGGCGATTGGTGCGGGCGCCTTTGTCGGTGCTCAGGGCGGTGTAGCCTTGGCGCAAAGGCTACAGTCCGGCATTCTGATGAAGCTGGCGAGCGTGCTGGTGTTGATTACTGGTATTAAATTTTTATTGAATACTTTATAAAGCGCAGACGGTTTATAATTAAATATAGTGCAATAATAAAAGTTCAGTTTTGCATAAAAATGTGAGGCCAGATGCCCAGGTAATGGCATCCGGCAGTTGAATAATGTCACTGTCGTTGTTATGACGAAGGCAGAGATGTAAATGCATTACTGGCCTTCTGAATATACGCAAAAGCAGTCGCTGTCATCGTTGATGATAGAACGACTGCTTTTTTTTGCTGTCTGCGGCAATGCTTAAAGTGCTGCCGAGCAGGATGTTTGTGTAAGCTGTGAAAAATACCGATATGCAAACTGAACATAGCAAATTGATGAGAAATGAATATACTAATAAGCTCAGTTGTGAGTATAATACTACACATAACCTATTATTTGCATAAATTTTGGAGGTATTCACAATGAATGAACGTTATAAATTAAATGCACAGCTGGCACAGATGTTAAAGGGTGGCGTAATTATGGATGTTACGACACCGGAGCAGGCGCGTATCGCCGAGGCAGCAGGTGCCTGCGCTGTTATGGCGCTGGAGAAGATTCCTGCAGATATTCGCGCAGCAGGCGGCGTAGCACGCATGAGCGACCCGAAGCTGATTAAGGAAATTCAAAACGCAGTTTCCATTCCTGTTATGGCAAAGGTGCGCATCGGTCATTTTGTAGAAGCACAGATTCTAGAGGCTCTGGAGATTGACTATATCGATGAGAGCGAGGTGCTTTCTCCGGCTGATGATGTATACCATATCGACAAAACCAAGTTTAACGTACCGTTTGTCTGCGGTGCCAAGGATTTGGGCGAAGCATTGCGCCGTATCAACGAGGGTGCATCCATGATCCGTACCAAAGGCGAGCCCGGTACCGGTGACGTTGTGCAGGCAGTACGCCATATGCGCAAAATGAATCAGCAGATTGCACAAATCGCTGCTATGGAAGAAAACGAGCTGTTCAACGCTGCCAAGGAGCTGCAGGTTCCGTATGATTTAGTTGTTTACGTACACGAGCATAAACGCTTGCCGGTAGTAAATTTTGCAGCAGGCGGCGTAGCAACTCCGGCGGATGCAGCACTGATGATGCAGCTGGGTGCCGAGGGCGTATTCGTAGGCTCCGGTATTTTCAAATCCGGCGACCCGGCAAAGCGTGCGCAGGCCATTGTTAAAGCAGTAACCAATTTCAACGATGCCAAAATGCTGGCAGAGCTGTCCGAGGATTTGGGTGAGGCTATGGTTGGCATCAACGAGCAGGAAATTCAGCTGCTGATGGCGGAGCGTGGTAAATAATGAAAATCGGCGTTTTAGCACTGCAGGGGGCGTTTATTGAGCACGTGCAGGCATTGCGTCAGCTGGGCGTGGAGGCTGTAGAGCTGCGTCAGCTGCCGGATTTGGAGCAACCCCTGGACGGTATCGTCCTGCCGGGCGGTGAAAGTACGGTGCAGGGCAAGCTGCTGCAAGAGTTGGGAATGTTTGCACCGCTGCAGAAAAAAATAGCGCAGGGCTTGCCGGTACTGGCAACCTGCGCGGGTATGATTCTGTTGGCGGAAAAGCTGACGAACGACAGCAAGGTACATTTGGCAACTATGCCGATTACCGTGAAGCGCAATGCCTACGGCAGACAGCTGGGCAGCTTTTTTACCGAGGCTGAATTCGGCAAGCTGGGCAAGGTACCGATGACCTTTATCCGTGCGCCGTATATTGATAGCGTGGGTGACGGTGTAGAGGTGCTTGCTGCCGTAGATGAGCATATTGTGGCGGCACAGTACGGCAAACAGCTGGCGCTGGCCTTCCACCCGGAGCTGGACATAGCCAAAAGCACGGCCATCCACGAATATTTTGTCAGCCTGTGCGCTGCAAAATAATTATAGCTTCAGATAAGGCTTAAGCACGGTAAACAGTGTGTCTAAGGCCGGATACAGCTTATCATCCGCCAGACCGGTGTAATTCATTAGCAGGGTGTGCGAGCTGTCGCCAACCTTTTCGTGATAATAGTCCGAAAGGAATTTAATCTGAATGCCCTTGGCTGCTGCAGCCTGTACAAGCTGAGAATCCTTGGCATCGGTAGCAAGATGCAGCAGAAAATGCAGGCCGCTGTCCTCGCCTTCTACCGTAAGTGCAGGCGCAACATCGGACTGTGTGAGATACTGCAGCAGGCGATCGCGCTTGCTGCGGTAGTAGGTGCGCATTCTGTTGATGTGACGTTCAAAATAACCGTCCTCGATAAATTTAGCGAGCGTAAACTGCTCAAAATTGGATACAGTACAGGAATAAAAGCCCAGTTTGTCATAAAACAGCGATGCCAGGTGCGGTGGCAGCAGCATGTAGCTGATACGGAAGGTTGGTGCCAGTGTTTTGGAAAAGGTGTTGATATAGATAACCTTTTCCTCGGTATCAACACTCTGCAATGGCGGAATAGGCTTGCCGAATAGGCGGAATTCGCAGTCGTAATCATCTTCGATGATATAACGACTGCTTTTTTTTGCTGCCCAGCGCAGCAATTCGTAGCGGCGGCTGACGGGCATGACGATACCTGTCGGGAACTGGTGCGAGGGGCTGATGTGCAGAATATCGGCACCGCTGTTTTCCAGAACGTCGGCGCGGATACCCTGGGCGTCCATCGGCAGATAACGGCAGAAGACATCGTTGGCCTGATAAGCGGCTGCCAGCTGCGGATAGCCGGGATTTTCCAGCGCGTAGACGTGATTACGTCCCAAAAGCTGTACGATAAGGTTATACAGCGTCTGTGTGCCTGCGCCGATGATAATCTGCTCGGGTGCAACGTTCAGACCGCGGAACTGGTAAAGATGATGGGCGAGCGCCTGGCGCAGCGGCAAAACGCCGCCGGCGCTGGTGTCGCTGATGAGGGCGTGTTCGTCTGCTGTGGTGAGCGTGTTGCGCAAAAGGCGCGCCCAGATATTATAGGGAAAGGTGTCCGGCGGCACGCTGCTTTTGGCAAAGCTGAGGCCTGGTGCTGTTTGCGTTTGGAGTGCAGGCAGTGTTTGGCGTTCTGTCTTTTGTGGCAGAGGCTGCTGCTCAATGCGCGCCACGTAGTAACCGCGCTTGGGCTGGGAATAGATGTAGCCTTCGACAACGAGCTGGGCGTAGGCATTTTCTACGGTGATGAGGCTGATGCCCAGATTTTTGGCCAGCATGCGTTTGGAGGGCAGCTTTTCCTCGGCGTGCAGGACGCCGCTGGTAATATCATTTTTGATGCATTTGTAAAGGTGGGCGTACATGCTCTCACCCTGTAAATTGGCAAAGCTGTAGGTTAGCATAGCTTGTAATCCTTTCTTAAGTAGCAAGCTCAGGTTTAAATTTTGACTATATCGAAAATCTGCATAAGAGTCTAATTAATAAGTTCAGATGCAAATATGATACTATGTATTGGCTTAAAAGTAAAGCAGGCAGAAAAATAGTGCCAAATAAGGCAAAAAATCAGCCTATCCTACCCAAAAAACGCCTTTGGGGTAGGGGCAAATCACCAGGATTACCTTATAATAGAATTACACAAAATACAATAGCTGCAGGAAGCGAGGTGTAAACATGAAAAATTTAAAGAAACTGACACTCTTACATTCCAATGACCTGCATGGTGATTTCTTGGCTGAGAGAATTGATAATAAGCTTGTTGGTGGCGTATCCATGCTTTCCGGCTATATCAATAAGGTTCGCGCAGAAGAAGAGAATGTAATTTACTGCATCGCGGGTGATATGTTCCGTGGCTCCGTAATTGATGCGGAATACAAGGGCGTGTCGACTATAGAGATTATGAATCTGTTAGGTCCGGACGTTGTGACCATTGGTAACCATGAGGTTGATTACGGGCTGTCGCATCTGCTGTTTATTGAAAAATGCGCTAACTTCCCGATTATCAATGCCAATTTCCACATCCGCACGAATAATAAGCGCTTGTTTCAGCCGTTTTATATCGCTCATATTGACGGCATGAAGATTCTTTTCATCGGTATCATTACTGAGGACGTGCTGGCGCAGACGAAGATGGATAAGGTAATCGGTTCCTTTGTAGATATCTGCGAGGCGGCGGAGGAAATTGGCCGTATTTGTAATACCTACAATCCGATCGATATTGATTTTACGATTATTCTTACACATATCGGCTTTGAAGAGGATAAAAAGCTGGCGGCAATGCTGGACCCAGCTTGGGGCGTTGACGTTATTATCGGCGGTCATTCGCATACCTTTTTGGAGCAGCCTGTAAAGGTTAATGATATCCTGATTGTTCAGGCCGGAACAGGTACGGATCAGATAGGTCGCTTTGATATTATGGTGGATACCGACCTAAATGCGGTGGATACCTATACCTGGTCGACGGTGCCGATTGACGAAACCCATTGTCCGCGTGACGAGGGCCTGGAAAACTTCATTATGCACTATAAGGATTTGACGGATAAAAAGTACGGCAGACTGGTGACGCGCTTCGCCCGCAAGCTGGAGCATCCTTCGCGTGTTGCGGAAACCCCGTTAGGCAGTCTGGTGGCTGATGCGCTGCAGGAGAGCCTGGGCATTGATGTTATGCTGATGGGCTCCGGTGCTATCCGTAGCTATAATTTGGGACCGGTAGTGCTGTACAGCGACTTTACTGAATGCTTCCCCTATGATGAAGCGGTGTATATGCTGCCGGTTACCGGTGAGCAGCTGACGCGTATGATTAAACGCTTCCTGCGCGAAGAGGCTTTTACCGGCGAGCATACAGAATTTTACCAGCTGTCGCAGGGAATGCACGTAGTATGGAGCCGCAGCGGCCAATGCTTTAAGGAGCTGACGCTGGATGGTAAGCCGCTGGGCGCCGAGCAGATTTATAAGGTTGGCGTGTGCAAGTATCATTACAGCAGCCTGAAGCCCTTCCTGGATATCACGCTGGAGGAGATTGAGGCCAACGGCAGAGTACGCGTGCTGGCGACCTCGTACCGCGATGTGATTGAGGAATACTTTATGACGCATCAGCATCTCAAACGTGAGATTGAGGGGCGTCTGATTATTGAGGATTAAAGACAAAAGTGTAAAACAGATATAAAAAAGTACCGTCCCGGCATTTTTTGCCGGGACGGTACTTTTTAGGGGTATGTAGGAAGAATATGATATGTACGATGCTAATAAGGCATCTGCAAGCTTAATTATTTACCTCAGATATTAAGCATGATAGTAGCAAACAGTTTACATCTGCTGAAGAGGGTATCTACAACAGCAAATTCTTCTGCCGTATGGTTGCGTGCGCCCTGTACGCCGATAGCGCAGATTGTAGGAACGCCTGCAGCTGTAGCATAGGCACTGTCGCTGCCGCCGCCGACTGCTTTGGCTGTTGGTTGCGGTAAATTGCATTCTGCAGCTGCCTCCTGTACTAATTTGAGCAAAGCAGCAGTACCTGGAACCTCGTCCATGGATTTGAATTCCGTAACAGTCTTCATAACGGTTTTGGTATCGGGAACGTATTGCTTATCCGCAATAGCCTGTAATTTGGGTAACACTTCTTCCAGTACTGCATAGTCGGTATAGCGTGTATCGCAGGTGATTTTTGCGTAGTCAGGAACTGCGTTGCTGACTGTACCGCCTTCGAATAAACCTACGTTGAAGTTAATACCCTTGTCGAAATCGGTTAAGGCTTCGATATCAAGGCCCTTATGCATTAATTCTTTGATGGCGCTGCGACCGTTTTGCGGGTCATTGCCTACGTGCGCGCTGCGGCCATAGGCTTCCATGGTAAATTCATATCTGCCCTTGCGTCTGGTGACAACGCCCTGATCCAGGAAACCGGTTTCAAAGTTAAATGCAGCCAAAGCACCCTTGCTTTCCGCCAAAATTGTTTCGGAGGCATTACTTAAGTAATGTGCTACTTCTTCATCGCCTGCGAGGATTACTTTAATACCATGCTTGGTATAATTGTTTGCCAAAAGCACTTTTAAAGCTGTCAGCATGATAACAATACCGCCCTTCATATCAAGGCAGCCTGGGCCGTAGGCTTTTCCGTCAACAATTTTAAACGGACGCTCTGCTGCGGTGCCGTCCTTGAATACGGTGTCCATGTGACCTAATAAAACGATAAAATCCTTGATAGTATCGCCAATTTTGCCTACGAGAGTATTACCTGCTTTTTCAAATTCAACCTGGGTTGTAGCAAAGCCAAGTGTTTTTAAAATAGCTTCGATTTTTTGTGCGATGAAGTCAACGCCTGCTTTGTTGCCGGAACCGCAATCAACGTTAACTAATTCCTGCCAAAGCTGCAGCATGTTTTCCTTTTCGTCGTCTATCTGCTGCCAAATTTTGTTTTTATCTAATAATGTATCTGACATTGTTTTTGCCCCCTCAAAATAATAAAAGACTAATAAAGGCTAAGACCTTTATTAAAGAATACATCTTTTCGCCTAGTGTGTCAATAGGAGATATATGTGTATATAATTTAAAAATAAAAAGACTGAGATTACAGTTTGGCGCTGAACCTCAGTCTTTGGAGGAGTATTTATAATTTTATTTTATATATTTTGCGTGGGCGTCCTTTGGTTTCAGACATTTCCGAGCGGATTTCTTCCGCATAACCATGCTCCGTAAGGCAGGTGAGAATGCGGCGGGCGCTGCGGGGCAGGATCTGCAGTATCGTGGCAAGCTCCTGCGCATTAAGCTCATCACGTCCGTAAATTTTCAACGCATGGCAAATTTTGCTTAAGGTGGCCTGGCTGAGAGATGTCTTTTTGCTTACTGTTTCCAGCTGTGCGGATGCATACTGATAATCTATCTGTTGCGCACTTCCTAAAGGACCGCTGATGGTTTTGTCGTCAAGTACGACATACCAGCTGCCCTTTTTATCAGCGCAAGCATGCTTTAAAGCAATAACGGCATTATATTCTGCTTCGCGGGCACTGTTGCCTATACCGATGCCGCAGGCACGCAGGCTTTTGCTTAAATCGCGCAGCATCGGTAAGTCTGGCAGGCTGGTGAAGTTGTTGGTGAGCTGCTCTAAGCTGCCGCGCGTGGTGAAAATATAAAAATTACCTTCGTTGGCAGGCTTTAATGAGCCGCTGATGTTTTTGGTGTAGCTGATGAGCTTTTGCGAAATAGCAATTTCCCTGCTGTATAAGTCATCCACGGAATAAAAATTATCTTTATCTCCCAGAAGATTGAAGCTGAATACCTGCACGGCAATCTGGCCTTCCCTGAGTTTTTTTATCCGGAATTGAGTTAAAATTACGTTTAAAATATTTCGTACAGTAACACGCACCGGCATGATACAGAAGGCAGGGATGCCTTCCTGCTCCAATAAGTTTTTGACATAGCAGCTTCTGGTGACAGAAGCTTTAGTGATGCCTTTTTTAAAGAGCTCACGATGAAATGCAGCATATCCGTTGAGCGATAAGGCACCATGTTCATCGGATAAATGATTGATAACGTTATAGTTTATCTGCAGATCATCCAGAGCGCGGGTAATGTCATAATAGGGGATTGTATCTATACTTAATTCATCGATTTTAAAGCCTTGGTAAATAGTAGTGCAGAGCGTTTTATAAAAGCTGGCACCGCGGTAAGGAATGTAATAGACAGGCTTTTGTGCTTTGCCCCAGTTTTTTATATGCAGATAATTTATCTGGTCAAAGACGAGCCAGGCGTCAACCTCCTGTTGGTGGCTATCGATAATATTCAGTGTATGTGTTCCGTCGGCATCAATGAACGTAGCAATTTCGTAGTCATTATATTCTTCTATAACTTCCTGAAAGATATTTATATTATCTTTTTCGCCGATAATGCCTAACCTTATTTTCATATGAACCTCCAAGGAATAAAGAGTGGTTTGGTTATTATTCCTTATTATAGAATATATTATACACTGAATATAGTTTTGATAAAAGGATTTATTGCTGCTCTAATTCTTTTATCCTATCGATTGCAGCCAGTCCGCAGCCGATGCCATGGTCGTGCAGTGCCATTAATTTATCAGGTTTGATATCAAATTTATCAATTGTAAGTGGAATCTGCGGGCGGATGATGACAGCCTTGCCCTCACGTTCCATTTTTTCGACAGCCTCCAGCTGCTCGTTGTAGAGCTTGGGGCGCTGTTCCATAATTTCCCACAGCTTGGGATATTTTTTGTATACTGATTTAAGCAGAAATTTGGGCACGCCCTTTTTCTTGCGGTAGCCTTCGTTACGTGTAAGCACGACAATCAGCTTTTCGTAGCCTGCGTCGAGTGCTCTTTGGTAGGGAATAGGTGCAAGCAGTGCGCCGTCGAGCAGAGAGCGCCCTTCATGCTTGACAACAGGGGCTACGAAGGGCATGGAGGAAGAAGCGCGCACTGGAATAAAGTCCTGACCCAAGGCTTCCTGGTCATACCAGATGCTTTCGCCGTTGACGATATCGGTAGCAGCTACCTGCAGCGTGCCGGGATAGGCGCGGTAGGCTGCATAATCAAAGGGCAGCAGCTGCTTGGGAAGCTCCTTGAAGATGAAGTCAAAGCCGAAGATACTGCCGCTTTTAATCCAGTTGCGCACACTGAAGTAACGCTTGTCGGTGACGTAGTGTTCGATAATCTGACGTGTACGCAGCGGCTGGGCAGACATATATGATAAAATATTGCAGGCTCCGGCAGAAACGGCGGTGATGTAGGGAAAGGTGAGCTGATGCGCTAAAAAGGCTTCAAAAACACCGGCGGAAAACATTCCCCGCATACCGCCGCCCTCCAGAACGAGAGCTGTTTTTTGTAAATGCATAGTAAAGTCCTCCTAAGTGCTATTATACACTAGCGGTCTTGATATACCAATAGCAGAGTGGAGCGCAAATGTAAAATATCAGTGAGCAAAGCAGGAGAATATCAGAGATGCAGGACAGCAAAAACGACCTGTTGAGGCAATAACCGCAACAGGTCGTTTGAGATGACGTCATATCTTATCTGTACTTGTTAGTGTGTTTCTTTCTGGTGTGCTGCTCGCGGTAATCGGCCTGTACCTGATATACCTGATAGATATACAGAGCGCACAGGGGAATAGCGACAATCAGACCTAACCAGCGGTTGTTGAAGAAGTAGCTGCCGGCCATGCCACCGAGTAAGCTGATGATAAGTACAATCAGCATATTAACCTTGATTTTCATTAAAAATTTTTTCATTATATATTCCTCCCAGGTTTTATAATCAGTGAAATGTGTTATTGCCTGCGCAATCAAAGTAATTGCGGTACAACGATATTTTCATGGGGAACTTTTTCCGGACGGAAAAGCGGCAGCAGCTCTGCTGCTGTAAGAGGCTCCGGCTTGGGTAACTGTCCTGCAAGATAGGCCAGGAGGCCGATAATCGGCTCGGGACTGCCGAAGTGCTGCCTGAGGGCGGCGATTTCTAAATCACCGTCGCGCTTGGAAAGCCTGCGTCCTGCGGCATCTGTAAGCAGCGGAATGTGGCAGAAGGACGGCGGTGTGAGCTGCAGCAGGCGGTAAAGATAGAGCTGCACCGGCGTGGAGCTGAGCAAATCACAGCCACGCACTACCTGGTTTACGCCCATGAGCGCATCGTCGATGACAACAGCTAATTGGTAGGCGTAGACGCCGTCACTGCGGCGCAGGATGAAGTCACCGCATTCGTGCGCCAGGTTGGCCTGCTGCCTGCCGTAATGCAGGTCGGTAAAGGCAATAAGCTCGTCATCAACCTTGATACGCCAGGCCGGGCGGCGCTGCTGCATTTTGGCACTGCGCTGCGCTGCTGTCAGCTCGCGGCAGGTACCGGCGTAAATGACACGACCATCACTGGCGTGAGGCGCTTCGGCGGCGTGCAGCTCGCTGCGGCTGCAAAAGCAGGGGTAGACAAGCTCCTGCTGCTGTAAGCGGTCAAAGTAGTGAGCATAAATATCGCTGCGACGGCTTTGGAAAAAGCAGTCGCTGTCAGCGCTGCAATACGCACCCTCGTCCCACGTCAGCCCCAGCCATTCCAGCTCGCGTGCCAGTGCATCAGCCTTGGCGAGGGAACAGCGCTGCGGGTCCAGGTCTTCGATGCGCAAAACTATCTTGCCGTCGCTGCTTTTGGCGTAAAGCCAGGCCAGCAGGCTACAGAAAACATTGCCTAAATGCAAAAAGCCGCTGGGCGTAGGCGCAAAGCGTCCTACGACAGGCGTAGTAGCTGTAGCCATTTTATCTCACCACCTTGACGTAATATCAATATATACTATAATATTTTACCATAAACTCTCCTGCTTTGCTAAGGAGAATAGTGTAGCGACAGGAAAAAGTTTATTGTTGCCGGTGATTTCACGATAAACTCACTGTTTTGCCTGCCTGCTTTGCTGTATAATGTAATTATAAAAAGTATGCTGTTTATAAGCTCAAGGAATGGGGTGTAAAAAAATGACAGAATGCTTAGATGAGCATAAAATGAAATATGCTGTTGATACGGATAAGGAGGCAGAGGATATCTGCCGTTGGGCTGCTGCCCGCGCCGGTGTGATTGTAGTTGCTCCGGTAGTAGGTACGATGACGCTGATGGCCAATGAGGTTTATATGATTACCCGCCTGGCCAAGCTGCGCGGCATCAAGCTTTCCGAAAGCGCTGTGCTGGGACTTTTGGGTTCATTGGGCGGTGCTTTTGTAGGGCAGACGCTGGCAACGCTGATTCCCTTTGCGCCGGTGCAGATTCCTGTTGGTATGTCGGTGACCTATGCTGTGGGCAAGGTGGCGAATGCCTGGCTGGCAGCAGGCTGCCCGGAGGATTTGTCGGCCTTTAAGTCTACCTATGAGGAGGCGCGCATTGAAGGCATCAAAATGCTGGGCGAGCTGAAGAACATGGCCTGCAAGGATAAGCCGCTGGGTGATGAAAGCCGCCGCTTTGATGTGGATGATGCTTCCCCGGCCAATCAGAAGGCAGAGGAAATGCTGCGGAAGGTAAAGGACTTTTTGAAAAAGGACTGAGACTGATGCTTATGCCGGTAGTGTAGCAATTTTATACTACCGGCTTTTTTGTAATTCTTTTTTACACCATAAGAAGTTTTGTTGTATAATAGATAATTGAGAAAATATTTTTATGTGAGGTCTGACTATGCGCTTAAGAAAAAAACCGTGGATTGAAGAAGCAATGAAGGAAGTGCAGGGAGAATACGTTTTCCTACATGATATTGATAAGTTTAAGGGACATTGGCAGGAGATGTTCCCGGGCAAGCGCCTGTGCCTGGAAATTGGCTGTGGCAAGGGACGCTTTACCATCGGCATGGCTGAGCTGTATCCGGATAAAGCCTTTATCGGCATTGAAACACAGCACGATATCGCTTATTTTCCGGCGAAGGCTGCCAAGGATAAGGAGCTGACTAACGTCAAGATTATCTGCGCTAATGCCGAAAACCTGCTGGATTGGTTCGAGCCGGGCGAAATCAAGGAGCTGTACCTGAACTTCAGTGACCCCTGGCCGAAGGCACGTCATGCTAAACGCCGTCTGACGCACCGCAACTTCCTGGCGCTGTACAAGCAGCTGCTGGGCGAGGGTGGTCACCTGCGCTTTAAAACAGATAACCGCGCTCTGTTTGATTTTTCCGTAGAGGAATTCAAGGAGTTCGGCCTGCAGATTATTGCTTTGAGCTATGACCTGCATCATTCTGAATATGAAAACCCTGTACAGACAGAATATGAGCAGAAATTCAGTGCGCTGGGTACGCCGATTAATTTCTGCGAGGTAGTTTTTTAAGTAAGGCTTTGCCATGAAGAAGAGATTTTTGCTATGGGACAATCCCTGCATTGCTGTTTATGCACTTGTGGGAGTTTTGCTGCTAGTGGGTGGCATAAATGTGTTCAGCGCCAGCTTTGTGGCGGCACAGGATATGTTTGGTGATGGTCTTTATTTTCTGCTTTGGTATTATGTTTATGCGTTGCTTGGCATAGTAGCAATTGCTATTATCCGCTATTTTGGCTACAAATTTTGGTTGAATAAAAAATTGCTTTACTTGGCTTTGGCTGTTGTATTGGGCATGCTGATAGCGGTTGAGTTTGTGGGAGAAGTTAATAATGGCGCTGCCCGATGGCTCAAAATCGGTCCGCTTAAGCTTCAGCCATCGGAAATAGCTAAGCCTTTGCTGATAATGATAGCTGCGAAATATTTGGGCAATGTGATGAAGCTGGGGGAAAGATTAAGCCAGCGCATGGGCGATTGCCTGTGTGTAATAATACCGACGCTGATTATTGGCTATCTTGTTTATAGGCAGCCTGACATGGGAACGGCAGCAATTATCGTGGCTCTGGTCATGGGATTGTTTGTTGTTGCTGGTCTGCCGATGCTTTGGGTGACCGGTATGGGTATCTTAGGTGTCGTGGGAGGCGGCATTCTGGCTTTTTCTTCAGAGTATCGTGCGCATCGTTTTATGGTATGGCTTGATCCCTGGCTTGACGCTCAGGGTAGGGGCTATCAGACGATACAGTCGCTGAAGGCCATTGGCAGTGGTGGGCTTACAGGTACTGGCTGGGGACATGGTGCAGCTAAGTTTGCTTTCCTGCCGGAGTCGCATACGGACTTTGCCTTTGCTATTTTTTGTCAGGAAAATGGCTTGATCGGTGCTATGCTGTTGCTTCTTGTGTTTTGTCTTTTATGTGCTGCCTTTTGTAAGATTGCCTTCCATACACGTGATAAGGTTGGTTTTTTGCTGGCTGTCGGTGTTACATTTTTAATTATCGGTCAGGCAGTTTCCAATATGGCCATGGTTTGCGGTTTGCTGCCGGTTATCGGTGTACCGCTTACCTTTATCAGCTATGGTGGTACCTCGATGGTAATTTCGATGGCAGCAATCGGCTTGCTATTGTCAGTTTATGATGAGGAAGAAAAACAGCAGAAGCTGGAGGCTGAGCCGCCGGAAAAACGCCGCAGTGATTTGCGCGTTGTGCGTAGCGGGAGGTGGCAGCGGTGAAGCGTTTTTCTTTATTGGATGCGCAAAAACGTTTTGTTAGCCTGTGTTTATTGATGGGATTGTTAGTGTTCCTTGTATTTTTGCGACTTGTCTGGCTGCAGGTGGTAGATGCCGCAAAGTACAAGGAAATGAGCAAATACCAGATGACATTAGATTACGAGCGTGGCACTCCGCGTGGGCGCATTATGGATCGCGATGGAGAGGAGCTGGCCGTGAGCATTATGACGGGCTCGCTTTATGCGGACCCAGAGAAGATGGTTGATAGCGAGAACAGAATAAAAGAGCACGGGCCGCGTGATGCACGTCGCCTGTGTGCTGATCTGTTGGCGCCGGTGTTGAAGCGGGATCCTGATAAGCTTTATAAGGACTTTTGTGGCGGCGGTAATTATCTTTGGCTGAAGCGTTATATGGATCCCAAGGAAGTGGCGCAAATCCAGAAAATTATTAAGGCTAATGATTTGCCTGGCCTGCATTTTGAGCAGGAAAGCAAGCGCTACTATACTAAAAAGCGGGCAGCGGCACAGGTTATCGGCTATGTTGGTACGGATGACAAGGGTTTGGCCGGTATTGAACACGTATATGATGACCTGCTTAAGGGTAAGAAAACGCTTTATTCGTGCCTCAAGGATGCTAACGGCAAGCGGTTGGTAGGCCTGCTGTTTAATGAGCCTGCGCAGGATTTGCAGCGCCAGCAGGAGCAGCTGCCGACGATTTATTTGACTTTGGACAGCAAAATCCAGTATGTGCTGGAGGATGCGATGGATGATGCTATGAAGCGCACCAAGGCTCAAGGAGCAGCGGCAATCATCATGGACCCGTATACGGGTGAAATCCTTGGTATGGTCAGCCGTCCAACCTTTGATCCGAATAATTTTGGCAAATATGGTGAGGATAGCTGGAAGAATCGTGCTGTTTCACTGGTTTATGAGCCTGGCTCGGTTTTTAAGCCGATTGTAGGCTGTATGGGCCTGACAGAGGGTATTATTACGCCGGATACACTAATTCAGGACAACGGTCATATCAAGATTGCTGACCGTACTATCTATAACTGGGACGGCGAGGGCCTGGGTACGGTGCCCTTTTCTACGGTTATCAAGTTTTCGATTAATACCGGTATGGTACAGCTGGGTATGCAGCTGGGCGCGGAAAAGCTTACGAGCTATGCGAAAAAGTTTGGCTTTGGCTCACCCACCGGCATTGAGCTTCCCGGTGATGAAAACGGCATTTTGTATAATCCCAAGAATATGTACGAGCCTGATATTGCTACCATGGCCATTGGCCAGGGCATTGGCGTGACACCGCTGCAGGAGCTGCGCGCGATTTGCGCTATTGCCAACGGCGGCGAGCTACTACAGCCGTATATCGTCAAAAAAATAGTGGCAGCTGACGGAACTGTCATCAAGGAAGGCAAGAAGACAGTGGTGCGCAATGTAATTACCGAGCAGGTTGCTCGCCAGATGCGCGAGATGATGGAAATGGTAGTAAGCGATGGTGGCGGTAAGACGGCTTCCATTAAGGGCTACCGCATTGCCGGCAAGACCGGTACGGCCGAAAAGCGGGCCGAGAGCGGCGTCGGTTATGCTGCCGGTCAGTACATTGCTTCCTTCGTAGGCTTTGTGCCTGCTGATAAACCGCGCTATGCAATGATCGTTATGTTGGATACACCGAAGGGTGCCTTCTACGGCTCGCAGGTCAGCGCGCCTATCTTCCGCGATACGCTGCAGCAGATTCTGGTAGCGAAGGGGATTCAGCCGGTCTACAGTAAGGGTTTACCTTCGTTTGAGGAATTGAATACTGTCAGCCAGAAGGCTGATAACAAGCCGAAGCAGCTGCCGGTGCTGCAAAGACTGCCGGACGGTAAAATTAAGCTGCCGGACTTCAAGGGACTGGATATGCGTAATACTATCGACCTGCTGGAGCCGTATAAGCTGCGGCTGAAACCTTATGGCAGCGGCCATGCGTGGCAGCAGAAGCCGCCACCTGGCAGTGAGGTGCTTGAAAACACTACGGTAGAAGTTTGGTTTAACTAAAAATTTTTGTATTATTTTACTTCCCCGGGCAGGAGAAAAGCTGCTCGGGGAAGAACTATATATGATACTTTGTTTTCAGTTGTATTTTTACGCAATGAAATAGGAGGAGATAAAAATGTTATCCGATATTGAAATTGCCCAACAGGCAAAAATGCAGAAAATTACTGATGTTGCTGCCAAATTAGGCATCAGCGAGGACGATATTGAATTATATGGCAAATATAAAGCAAAGCTGTCCTACGATTTAATCCGTCGTGTGAAAGAAAATAAGGACGGTAAGCTGATTCTGGTTACCGCTATCACCCCGACACCGGCTGGCGAAGGCAAGTCCACTACTACCGTAGGTTTGGCACAGGGCCTGGCTAAGCTCGGCAAAAAGGTTATCGTAGCTCTGCGTGAGCCTTCCCTTGGCCCCTGCATGGGCATTAAGGGCGGCGCTGCAGGCGGCGGCTATTCCCAGGTTGTGCCGATGGAGGATATCAACCTGCACTTTACCGGTGACTTCCATGCTATCACCTCTGCGCATATGCTGCTGGCAGCAATGCTCGACAACCATATCCAACAGGGCAACGCTCTGAATATTGATCCGCGCCGCATTGCCTGGAAGCGTGTTGTAGATATGAACGACCGCGAGCTGCGTAACATCGTAGTAGGCCTGGGCGGCAAGGCTCATGGCGTACCGCGTCAGGATGGCTTTGATATTACTGTTGCTTCCGAGGTTATGGCTATTCTTTGCCTGGCAAGCAGCCTGCACGACCTCAAGGAGCGTCTGGCAAAAATTATTGTTGCTTATGATTACAACGGAAACCCTGTTACCGCAGGCCAGATTAAGGCTCAGGGAGCAATGGCAGCTTTGCTGAAGGATGCTGTTAAGCCGAACCTGGTACAGACTCTGGAAAACGTACCGGCGATTATCCATGGCGGCCCGTTTGCTAATATTGCCCATGGCTGCAACAGCGTTATGGCAACTCAGACTGGCATGAAGCTGGCTGATTACACTATCACCGAGGCAGGCTTCGGCGCTGACCTGGGTGCAGAAAAATTCTTCGATATCAAATGCCGTTATGCTGGCCTGAAGCCGGACGCAACTGTTATCGTTGCTACCGTTCGTGCGCTGAAGATGCATGGTGGCGTACCGAAAACTGAGCTGAAGACTCCGAATGTAGAGGCTGTTAAAAAAGGTCTCGTAAACCTGGAGAAGCATATCGAAAACGTGAAGAAATTCGGCGTTCCCTGCGTTGTTGCTATCAACATCTTTGCTCAGGATACTGCTGAAGAGCTGGAAGCAGTACGCGAGCACTGCGCTAAGCATGGCGTTAATGTAGCACTGTCCGACGTATTCGCTAAAGGCGGCGAGGGCGGTATCGACCTTGCTAAGGAAGTAATTGCCCTGGCAGACAGCGGCGAGAGCAAATTCGCGCCGATTTATCCGCTGGAGATGAGCCTGAAGGGTAAGATTGAAACCATCGCTAAAGAGATTTATGGCGCTGACGGCGTTAACTATACTAAGGAAGCAGATAAGGCTCTTAAGGAATTTGAAGAGCTTGGCTACGGCAACCTGCCTATCTGCATGGCTAAAACCCAATATTCCTTCTCTGATGACCCGGCACTTTTAGGTCGTCCGAGCGGCTTCAAGATTACTATCCGCAACTGCCGCATTGCAGCAGGCGCAGGCTTTATCGTAGTTCTGACCGGGGATGTTATGACTATGCCTGGTCTGCCTAAGGTTCCGGCAGCTGAGAAGATTGACGTTACGGATGATGGCGTTATCAGCGGTTTGTTCTAAGAAAGTCTGACGCTTTTCCGCCAGCCTTTAAGGAAATCGGAGGATAAAGAGTCATCTATAATATAATTTCTATCTATAATAAATTATCTGTTTTGTTTTGAGGTGAATTTACTATGGAAACTGTTTTAATGAGGGGTAAGCCTGTTGCTGATGTTTACCGTGAGGCTATTTCAAAAAAGATTGCTGTTGCTAAGCAGCAAGGCCTGGTAGTAACCCTGGCTATTTTAGTTGTGGGTGATGATCCTGCATCTCACGTATATAAGGACAGACTGGTCAAATTGATTGAAAGCATGGGCGGTGCAGCCAAGGTTATCGCCTGCCCTGCTGATACTCCTGAGGCAGAGGTTATCAGCATCATCAAAAAGCTGAACCGTAATCGTTATGTTTCCGGTATTATGCCGATGATGCCGATGCCGAAGCATATCAACAGCGATAACGTGGGCGCAGCAGTTTCCCCGAACAAGGACGTGGACTGCCTGAATCCGCAGAATATTGGTGATGTGTTCATGGGACGCAGTCGTTTTGCTGCCTGCACGCCGCGTGCCTGCATGGCAACTTTGGCGCACTATGGCATTGAGCTGGAGGGCAAGAACGTTGTTGTTATCGGCCGCAGCAATGTTGTAGGCAAGCCTGTGAGCGTGTTGCTGCTGCAGAAAAATGCTACGGTTACCATTTGTCATTCACGTACACGCAACCTGCCGGAGATTTTGCAGCAGGCAGATGTTATTGTCGCTGCAGTGGGCAAGGCCTGCTTTGTGAAGCCGGAAATGGTTAAAGAGGGCGTTGTGATTGTGGACGTAGGCATCAACGCTGTGGACGGCAAGCTGGTGGGCGACGTTGATCCTGCTGTTGCTGAAAAGGCCAGCGCCTTTACACCTGTGCCGGGCGGTATCGGTGTTGTTAGCAACATGATGGTAATGGAGTGCCTGACGCGTCATATCTGATTTTGGCTGCAGACACATTAAGTGAGTGATGGAGCTATATGAAGTATTTTTGGTTTTTACTAACTGCCTGTTTTGTGGGCATAATCTTTTATAATTCGTCGCTACCCCTGCGGCAGTCATCCCAGCTTAGCGGCTGGGTGACTGCGCTGACGCAGCTTTTGGCGCAGCATCTGGATATCCATCTGACGGGTGATGTGGAGCATCATATCCGCAAGCTGGCGCATTTCTGCGAATTTGCGCTGCTGGGACTTTTACTGTGTCACAGCTTCAGTGCTGTGGGCGTGTCAAATCGCACAGCAACCGGCTATATCCTGTTTTTGGCTTTGTTCGCGGCGGTGCTGGACGAATATATTCAAAGTTTTTCGCCGGGACGTGCCAGCAGGGTGTCGGATGTGTTGCTGGATTTCAGCGGTGTGTTCTGCGCCTGGCTGGAATACCGCATCTGGCAGTGGTGCCGAAGATAATTAAAAATTGCAGGCTGCAGCCTGGCGCCGACAGGCGCTGGGCTGTAGCTTTTTACTTGCTGCTTCGCCGGTAGCTGGTGTCTAAGATTTTTAGCGGCAAAATTTTGCTGATTCTTTTCTTGCACTCATGGTTATCCTGTGCTATAATTTTGGTTAACAGATGGTGAACGTTAAAAACGTCAAGGTTAACGTACCACTTATTTTTTTACGGTATAAACCTACCGAGTAAATAGGTTATAAAGGAGAAGAGATTATGAACCCGCAAGCATTAGCACAAGAAATTATTGATGGCAGAAGATTGACACGTCAGGACGATTTAAAGGCCTTTCTGACCTGCGACCTGCAGGAATTATGTGAAGGCGCAGATAAAATCCGTAAGCATTTTGTCGGTGAGCGCGTGGATTTGTGCTCCATAATCAACGGGCGCAGCGGCCGCTGTCCGGAAAACTGCAAATTTTGCGCGCAGTCCGCACATAACCACACCGATTGCGAGGTTTACAGCTTCCTGCCGGAGGAGGATATCGTGAAGCTGGCACGCCTGAACCAGGAGGAAGGCGTGCACCGCTTTTCCATTGTAACTGCAGGCAAGGCGCTGACCGGCGAGGAATTTGACAAGGCTATTCATGCGTATGAAACTATGCACCGTGATTTGAAGATAGACCTGTGCGCTTCCATGGGCTTCCTTTCCCGTGAGCAGCTGCATCGTCTGCATGAGGCCGGTGTCACCAGCTATCATCATAACATTGAAACCTCTAAGCGCAACTTCCCCAATATCTGCACTACCCATACCTACGATATGAAAATCAATACGCTGAAGATGGTCAAGGAGGAGGGCATGTGCGCCTGCTCCGGCGGTATTATCGGTATGGGCGAAACCTGGGAGGACCGTCTGGATATGGCTATCAGCCTTGCTGAGCTGGGCATTGATTCTATTCCTCTGAATGCGCTGATGCCGATTCCCGGTACGCCGCTGGAGCATCTGCCAAGTCTGAGTGAGGCGGATATCCTGCGTACTGTGGCCTTCTTCCGTTATATCAATCCGCTGGCCAACATACGCCTAGGCGCTGGCCGTGCGTTGCTGACTAATGATGGTGAAACAGCGTTTAAGGCTGGTGCATCTGCTACTATTACCGGCAATATGCTGACGACTGTGGCCTGCGCTACGATTCGCAGTGACAGAAAGATGCTGAACCATATGGGACGTGACATTAAGCCGGAATATATGACGGATGCGGAAGCTGCGGCTATTGATGTCAGAGCGGAACAGGCATAATTATATATTGCAAAAAAATCAGCTGCCTGCGGAGGAGAAAAATCCTTTTGCAGGCAGCTTTTGGTGTGCTGCTTTAACGGTGCGTTTTGCACCAGTTGCACCGGTTGAACCACTTTTTGCAGCCTTTTTGCTGAAAAATCGTAGGCTCGAAAACTTTAATATAATATAAATAAAAATAACGTAAATTTACTCTAAAGCCTATAAAATAAAGGGTTTGAACCCTTACGAAGACTTTACTTACAGGGATATATATTAGGGGTTGTGGAGCAGTTTTTATTTTTGCACAAAAAGTAGTGGTGCAAGTGGTTCAAGTGGTGCAGAGGGTGGAATTTTTAGTTTTACGTAAAGGTCTTTGTATGCTATACTAATAGCAGTTGCATGGTAGCTCTATCTTTAAGAGAGGTCATGCCTGACTGTGGGAGTCAGTGGCATCTGTCGAGCTTGGCAGATGCCTTTTTTATTAAGTGATGATTTGTAAGGTTATGATGAGGTGATGGATATGGCGAAATATGAATTTGATGATGGAAATCCTAAATCAATAGAAGAATATGCAAAACAGCTGTTAGGTAAAAGCTTTTATGATGTTATAGGCTGGAAGATAGAACGGGATTGTAATCAGGTTGCTGCGGAACAGGTTGACAGTTATGCTAACAAGCATCGTAAGGGTGGACTAGGCAATTTATTGGAGAATGTCTATTTTAATTATAAATCTAATAGTGATCCACACGCAGACTTTGTTAAGGCTGGCGTAGAGCTGAAAGTAACTCCTTATGAAAAGAATAAGAAAGGAGAGCTTCGTGCAGGCGAAAGACTGGTTCTGACTATGATAAGTTACAATTCGCCAGTAGAAGAAGACTTTTTTAAATCGCATTTATGGGATAAATGCAGATTGCTTTTATTGGTATATTATTTGAGGGATAAGGCATTGAAAAGCAATCTGATGTATTCTATTGACTATGTTACGTTGTTTACTCCGCCTGCCAAGGATTTGGAGATTATTCGCCAGGACTATCGTAAAATTATTGAGAAAATCAAGGCTGGCAAGGCAGAAGAGCTTTCGGAAGGCGATACTATTTACCTTGGTGCCTGTACAAAAGGAGCGACTGCAGCTAAAAGTATAGTGCCACAGTTTTATCCGCCGTATACTTTAGCTAAGAAGAGGGCATTTTGCTATAAGAACTCATATATGACATATGTATTGAACCAATATATAGTTAAGGGCGTTAATACATATGAGGAGATTATAACTGATCCTGCGGAGCTGGAAAAGAAGAGCTTTGAAGAGATTATCACGAATAAAATTAATCAGTATATTGGTACATCAGATGAGATGTTATGCGGTATGTTTGATAGAGAATATAATAACAACAAAGCGCAATGGATTGAACTGGCATATCGTATGCTGGGCATCAAATCAAACAGAGCAGAAGAGTTTGCCAAAGCCAATATAGTTCCTAAAGCTATTCGATTGGATGAAAAGGGTTCCTTGAGAGAAAATAGTCCGCTACCCCCATTCAGTTTTATGGATTTGGTTAATGAGGAATGGGAAGACTCGACGCTTTATGAGTATTTAAGTGAGACGAAATTTCTCTTTGTTATCTACCAGAAGCATGATGATAATTATATTTTAAAGGGTTGCCTGTTATGGAATATGTCCGTCAATGATCTGGAAAAAGTCAAGAGTGAATGGGAGGCAGTCAGAGATGTTGCAAAGGCTGGCATCAAGTTTCAGATAACTTCTAGTGCGAGTGGACCGATAGTCAAGAACAACTTGCCAAAGAAATCGGATGCTGAAATTATACATATACGTCCGCATACAGCAAAAAGATATTATCAGTTTGCTGATGGCAGTATTATAGGTAATGGTACTTTGGCAGATAGTGATTTGTTGCCAGATGGGCAACGTATGCCGAAGCAGAGCTTTTGGCTTAATAATACATATATTATGAATTTGATTAATCAACGAATGAGAGAAAATTAAAACTTGATCAAATTACTAGGATATGGTATAATATATTTATATTATATTAGAAAGGCGTGGAATGATGGAGAAAACAGTTTGCGAGCTCTTTGCGGGGGTAGGAGGGTTCCGCCTTGGCTTGGAGCGTGCTTCCAGCGATTTTCATACAGTGTGGTTTTCTCAATGGGAACCTGGAAAGACAAAACAATGGGCTCATGACTGTTATGTCCAACATTGGGGCGATGTTGATGAATTTACCGGCGTAGATATCTCTGTTGTAGATAAGCATAATATACCTGACCATAATCTGCTTGTTGGAGGTTTTCCTTGCCAGGATTATTCTGTTGCCAGACCATTGCCAGGCTCTGCTGGTTTAGAAGGAAAAAAAGGTGTTCTTTGGTGGCAGATACGTGACACTTTGGAAGCTAAACACGCACCTTTTATATTGCTAGAGAATGTCGACAGATTATTAAAATCGCCTGCATCTCAGCGAGGACGTGATTTTGGTGTAATCCTTGCTTGTTTGGCTGCTTTGGGTTATGCTGTAGAATGGCGTGTGGTTAATGCAGCTGAGTATGGCGCTGCACAAAGGCGTCGCAGGACTTTTATTTTTGCGTATTCTACAGATACTCGTTATGCAGAAAGAATGAACAGACAAAATCCTAAGCATATAATAAGTTCTATAGGCTTTTTTGCAAGAAGTTTCCCAATCGAGCAGAATTTTGTTGTGAATGAGGAAAGGCTTGATTTTCAAGATATCCCTACAGTATCAGAAAGTTTCAGCTTCGAGTTTAAAAATGCAGGTTATATGCTAAATGGACAGATTTATACTGCTAATGTTCAACCTATAGAGGAAGAACCGACTTTGTTGCGTGATATTCTTGAAAAGGATGTTGCAGAAGATTATTATTTAGGCTATAAGCTGGAAAAGTGGGAATACCTTAAGGGCGCTAAGAAGATAGAACGTACTTCTAAAACAGGTCATAGATATATATTTAGTGAAGGTGCTATTGCTTTTCCTGATTCTATTGATGCACCGGCACGTACAATGCTGACGTCAGAGTCTAGCCTGAATCGTAGCACTCACGTAATTCGTGATCCGGAAAATAATAGGCTGAGATTACTGACACAAGTTGAAGCAGAGCGTATCCAAGGCTTTGACGATAACTGGACTGATACTGGTATGCCGCAGAAGTTCCGATATTTTTGTATGGGCAATGCTTTGGTTGTGCCTATGGTTACGCGTATGGGAAGAACTTTAAGTACTATAATGGAAAGCGAACCATAAGATTATTACTGCATGCTTGTTGGTGGTGTTTGCAAATGGATGCGAAAAATGCAATAGTGTCTAAAACTATGAGTAGAATAAAAGGCAAGGATACCAAAATAGAGGTGTTATTGCGTAAAGCTCTCTGGCATGAAGGCATTCGATACAGAAAATACTATCGTATATATGATTGTCATCCTGATATAGTTATTACTAAATACAAGATAGTGATTTTTTGTGATGGTGTGTTTTGGCATGGAAAGAATTTTCATGAGCACCAGATTAAGCATAATAGTGTGTATTGGGATAATAAAATCAAACGCAATATAGAACGTGATTTAGAGAATACGATTATGCTTAGGGATAATGGCTGGATTGTTATCAGGTTTTGGGAGGATGAGATTTTGCATGACTTGCAAGGGTGTGTGGAAAAAGTGAAGGAAACTATCCGTTTGTTGGAAATTCAATGACATATCATAGCAATTACACATTAAGATGTATTCAGCTGTTTGCAGATGTAATAATTACTTCCGCAGGCAGCTTTTCTCTTTTTTAGTGCAGAGAATTTTGTATACAAAATAACTCTTTCTTTAACAACAAAATTAGAATCCTACTCCTTCCCCTTTGCCCTCATCGTTACCTAATACCATATTTTAGTTAACAATAGTAACGCAACAAGCATATTTATACATTAATACCTAATCAGCTGCCTGCAGAGGAAATTCCTACCTCCGCAGGCGGCTTTTTGACGTGTGCACTTGTAGAGATGTGCCGGGTGTTATATAATAAAATATGTATGCATGAAATATGCACTTGTTTGTTGACAATGGCTCAATGGAGGACTTATGGACTTTAAATTTTTTAGGAACAGAATAAAGGTATCTCTATACAGCATAGGCATCTTCGCTTTCTTCCTGCTGGTTTCCTTAGTGAGCCTGTATATTGTGCGCGAAAAAATATTGGATAATTCGCATATTATGGGACAGCAGCTGGCAGCCCGCTTTGCCACAAGGGAAACAGGACGCATAAAAGCTCAGGAAATGCTGCTGCGCAGTGCTGCGCAGAACCTGGCACATATGCTGGAAATGAAGCCTGATATGACGGATGCGGAGCTGGAGGAGGCGCTGACGCATTTTACCGACTACATGGAAAAAAATGCTGATGTGGGCCGTTTTGACATGTGCGCTGTCGTTCACGGGCATCTTATCGGCAAGCGCCTGGAGGGACAGCCGACAGATGTTGCTTCGCTGAAATGGTATCAGGCGGCATTGAGCAATAAAAGCGGCGTGGCTTATACTAATATATATAAATACGGTAAGAATAATGAACGCTTGCTGACGATGGCTGTGCGCTTTGGCGATGACAATGTACTGGCGCTGAATCTTTATCCGGAGCGTCTGAACGGTCTGCTTGCTGACAATAAGCTTCCCCGGCACAGCTATTATTATCTCTGCGATCCGTCAGGTAATATTATGTTTACTATCAACGACCGCAATCTGTCGATAGAAGAAGAGCAACCTTATGTAGATAAAATCTTTAAGGAAATCCGTGATTCTGACAGTGATGTATCTTATATTACTGACTATGAAGGTAATAAGCGCGGTGTTTATTACACCGTTTCTGAAAAAGGCTGGATATCTATTGTAACCATTCCATATGACTTCCTGCTGGGTGATTATGAAAGCCTGATGCAGTGGTTCAGCCTGACGCTGGCCATTTTTCTGCTGCTGGCTGCCGGTTTGGCGCTGCGTGAGCATATGCTGAACAAGCAGCTGCAGAGCATCAATGAGGTTATCCGCGTCATGAGCAAATCCTTCCTGGCGGTGTTCAGAGTAAATTACGTTACCGGACGTTATTATATGCTAAAGAGCACCAGTCCGGGGCCGCAGGAGCCGGAGGGAGATTATGATGAGCTGTTGCAGGAGATGATAAAGAATGTGGAGCCGGAGGCTACCGATGAGTTTGCGACCAGCTTTGCGCGTGAGCATATCAAGGAGCTGGTGGAGCGTCACATTAATGACTTCGGCGGTGAGTTCCGCTATCGCTTCGGCAAGGAATACAGATGGCTGAATGTCCGTCTTATGCGCGATGATTTGCTGAATGAGGATGAAGCAGTTTTCTTCTTCCGTGAGGTGGAGGCTGAAAAGCAGAAGGAGCTGGAGCATCTGCAGCTGACGGAGCAGGCACTGCAGGTAGCACGCGAAAACGCCAAATCGAGAAATATGTTCTTCTCCGCACTGTCGCATGATATGCGTGCGCCGCTCAACGGCATTATCGGCATGGCGGAGCTGGCAGAGCTGCACAAGGATGACTGCATGCAGGTGAAGGAATATATCCGCAAAATACGCACCGCAGGCCAACAGCTGCTGACCTTGATTAATGATATCCTGGAAATGGCACGATTGGACAATGGTAAGGTGGAGCATGTGCAGGAAACCTTTACGATGGCCAAGGTGGCACAGGATACCAGTGATATTTTTGCGGCGCAGGCCGAGCTGGAGCAAAAGTTCTTTGATTCTCAGCTGATGCTTAACGCTGACGAAATGGTGAGCGGCGATTTGCAGGGCTTGCAGCAGATTTTGAATAATATTTTGTCGAATGCGCTTAAATATACCAAGGCACATGGCAAAATCAGCTTCCTGGCGCGTCGCGAGCCAGGGAACGAGCGCAACCGCGTGCATTTTACCTTTGTCATCAAGGATACCGGCTGTGGTATGTCGGCCAAATTCCTGGAGAAGATTTATAAGCCGTTTGAACGCGACAGCCGTTTTGGTGTGCCGCGCGTTACCGGCACCGGTTTGGGCATGACAATTGTCAAAAGCCTGGTGGAGCGTATGGATGGCAGCATTCACATCAGCAGTCGTGTTGATGAAGGCACCTGCGTGATTATTTCCCTGCCGTTCAACATCGTGAAAAAGGTGGAAAGCAAGCCGCAGGATGCGCAGCCGAAGCTGGAGGATTTTGCCGGTTGCAAAATCCTGGTAGCCGAGGACAACAATATCAACATGGAAATAATCAGCGAGCTGCTGACGATGAACGGCCTGGAGGTTGTGCCTGCCTGCGACGGCAAGGAGGCTGTGGAGCTGTTTGAGGCTTCGGACGAGGGCAGCATCAGCATGGTGCTGATGGATATGCAGATGCCGGAAATGGACGGCTGCGAGGCAGCCAAGGCCATCAGAGCGCTGCAGCGCTCTGATGTGCGTACAGTGCCGATTCTGGCGCTGACCGGTAATAGCGACAGCAGCGACGTGGAACGGGCGAGGGCTGCTGGCATGAACGATTTTATGGTGAAGCCCGTACAGATGAAGCTGCTGGCGCAGATGATGAGTGTGTACCTGCAGCGTTAAAAGCAGAAAGGGGTGCGAAGCTGTGCGTTTACAGGAACTGCCACAGTATGTGGCGATTGATATCAAGGAAGCGCTGGAGGAGCGCTTTATGGACAGTGAAGCGATGTATGTGCGTTTTTTGCGCAAGCTGCTGACAACGGATGATTACAGATTGATGGAGGAGGCTGCGGAGGTAGGCAACTGGCAGGAGGTGCTGCGTTATGCGCACAATCTGAAGGGCGTGTGTGCAACGCTGGGGCTGACCGGCCTGCAGGCGCAGTTTGCCGATATTGTGAATGTGCTGCGCAGTGAGGAATATACCGTGCCACAACTGCAGGCAAAGCTGGCGGCGCTGAAGACACATTGGCAGCATACACTGCAATATATTGAGCAGCTGGAGAGTGCATGATGGAAATAATCAGTGTAGCAGTTGGCGGTGCCCTGGGCGCAGTGTGCCGTTACATGCTGGGCAATTTTATCAGCAGGGCGAGCGGCAGCGCGCTTCCCTGGGGAACCTTTGCTATTAATATTATAGGCTGCTTTTGCATGGGCCTTCTGATGACGCTGATTGTGGAGCGGGGGCTGCTGCCTGCAGCCTGGCGCCTGTTTCTTTGCGTAGGCTTGTTGGGTGGCTTTACTACCTTTTCCTCGTTCGGCTATGAAAGCCTGATGCTGCTGACGGAGGGCAATGTCGCCGCTGCGGCAGCGTATAGCGGCGGCAGCCTGCTTTTGGGGCTGCTGGCTGCGGGAGCAGGCGTGCTGGCGGGTAAAGGGGTATAGGTTAAACGCTTAATGGAATAGAGAACGCTTGTAAAATGTATGTTATAATCAGTAATACAGACTATGCGCAAAAAGCAAGGGGGAGAATCATATGGGCCTGTTGTTAAATACTTTTTCTCCGGCAGTTTTATACGAGGAGATGGCTAAAAGTACATATTTTGTTGATAAAACTGCTTTTATAGGCCAAATGCTGCAGCGTATAGGCACCAATGGCAAGTATGTATGTATTACGCGCCCGCGCCGTTTTGGCAAAACAGTTATGGCCAATATGCTGGGAGCATTTTTGACTAAAAGCGCTGCTACAAAAAAGCTTTTTGCACAGTTAACCATAGGTCGTGATGCTGAGGCTATGCAACACATCAATCAATATAATGTTATTTATATTGATTTCAGCAGAATCAGCAGCAATGATTACCAAAGCTATATAGATAATATTGCCGATGCCTTAAAGAACGATTTGCATAAGGCTTATCCAGATGTTGATTATCGTGCGGCAGGCGGCGTAGCTGAGGATTTGGAAAGGATTACTGCAGCGACGGGCGAAAGATTTATTTTCATTTTTGACGAATGGGATGCTATCTTTCACGCTGCCTTTATTTCTGAAGATGACAGGAAAAAATATCTGCTGTTCTTAAAGGATTTGCTGAAGGACAGAGTTTATGTCCAGCTGGCGTATATGACGGGTGTGCTGCCGATATCAAAATATACCAGCGGCTCGGAATTAAATACCTTTGCTGAATATAATATGGCGACGATGTCGTTATATAGTGATGTTTTCGGGTTTGATGATGCGGAAGTAGATGCGCTGTTTGCCAAGTATCAGGCTTTGACGCCTAAACCACAGGTTACACGTGAAGGCTTGAAAATGTGGTACGACGGTTATCACACTGCTGCCGGTAATTTGCTGTATAATCCGCGTTCAGTGGTTATGGCTTTGCAGAATAACCAGCTTTATAATTATTGGACCAGCTCTGGTCCCTATGACGAATTATTTTATTATATCCGCAACAATGTGACGGCGGTGCGAGATGATTTGGCACTGATGGCTGCAGGCGAACGCATACCATTGAAAATTCAGGAATATGCGGCTATGCTGCTGGAGCTTAATACTAAGCAGCAGATTTTTTCTGCGATGGTTGTTTATGGTCTGCTGACATATGAAAATGGTAAAGTGTTCATCCCGAATAAGGAATTGATGGATAAATTTAATGAGCTGCTCCTGAACAAGGATTCCTTGGGCTATGTACATCAGCTGGCAATAAAATCGGAAGCGATGCTGCAGGCTACGCTTAAGGGTGATACCGCTACAATGAGCAGGATTCTGGAATTTGCGCATAATACGGAAACACCGCTGTTGGCGTATAACAATGAAACCGAACTGGCTGCTATTGTTAATCTCATATATCTGGCAGCACGTGACAGATATAATGTCCAGAGGGAGGATAAGGCCGGGACAGGCTATGTTGACTTTATCTTCTATCCCTATCAGGAAAACGATGATTGTCTTATATTAGAGCTGAAGGTGGACTATACGCCTGAGGAAGCGATTGAGCAGATTAAACGCAGGCAGTATGCGCTCAAATTTGCCGGAACTCTGGGAGATGGTAGCAAGCGTTATAAAGGACGGATTTTGGCTGTCGGTATAGGCTATTCCAAGAAAACAAAGCAGCACCGCTGTAAGGTAGAGGTGCTGCAGAAGTAGTTGGCTGTATAAAACAAAAAGCAATTTGTAACTGCGATTTGGCAGAGGCAAATTGCTTTTTATTTTTTATATTGTTATTGTTTTTCTATGCTCTCCTGATATTCAACACGGCAATCGCTGCAAATATCAGTCCCATGCCGATGATTTTCACCATCGTCAGTGCTTCCGCAAAGAAGATGACACCGACGGCGGCAGCCACAAAGGGCTCAATCGTCGCCAGGATGGAAGCCTGTCCTGCTTCAATCTGCTCCAGTCCCTTGGTGTAGAGCAGATAAGGAAGCACGGCGCAGAGCAGGCCCAGTCCTAAAACGCTGACGATGGACGGCAGGTCAATGGCTGCAAGACGCTGATAATCAAAATCTGCGAGCGGCCATGAGGCTGCGAGTGCCAGATAAAAGGTGTAGGCGGTTATGGTAAATGACGAATACCTGCGCACGGCGTACTTGCCGAAAATGCTGTACAGCGCATAGCCGAAGCCGCTGCCAAGTCCGTAGAGCAGGCCGCTGAGCGTAAGCGTCAGACTGCTGCCGAAAACACCGGTGACGCAGGCGCAGCCGCTGAAGGTGAGCAACAGAGCGAGTGCCTTAGTACGCGTGAAGGCTTCACCGAAGCATAGCAGTGACATTAGCATAACAAAGACAGGCGCAGTGTAAAGCAGTAGCGCTGCCACCGCCAGACTTGTCTGCTGCATAGCGTTGAAGTAGCAGTAGTTGAAGAATACCAGGCTGCAGATGCCGGTGCCGACGAAGAGCCAGAGGTCACGCAATCTGATGCGCAGGGCGGCACGCCCTGAACGCAGCAGCGGCAGCGTGACGCAGATTGCCGCTGCCAGCGAACGCAGGGCAACAATCTGCATGGAGTTGAAGCCTTGTGCTGCCAGCGTCCTGACGAAGAGCCCGATTAACCCCCAGCAGACGGCAGCAGTGGTGATATAAAGATAGGCCTTTGTTTTCATTGCTCAGCCTTCCTTTTGCCGCGTCCCCAGAAGGTGTGGAATTTTTGCAGCAGCTCCTTGCCGGGCTTGGGCGGCCACAGCTCCTGTCTGTCGCTGTCACGCATAGCTGCTGCCAGATGCTCATAGATTTCCGGATACTGAGCATCGAGCGCTGCGATATGCTCCTTGATGTCCTGACGCATGGTGTGACCGTCATAGGGACAGGGGTTTTTAATGGGCTTCAGTCCCAGCTTTGCCACCAGCTCACGGATTTCCTGCTCGCGGTAGTAAAGCAGCGGGCGCAGTACCGTGATGCCGGAGCGCGACAGCGGCGTTACCGGCAAGAAGGTGCGCAGCTGACCGCTGGTCACCAGATTCATGAAGAAGGTTTCAACGGCATCGTCATTGTGGTGTGCCAAGGCCACCTTGTTGAAGCCAAGCTCCTGCGCGCGGCGGTTGGTAGCGGCGCGGCGAAAGTAGGCGCAGGTGAAGCAGGGGCTGCCGCCCTTTTTTTCATGTGCCGCCATTACGTCAATATCGTCGCTGTAGTGCTCAAGGCCAAACTGCGCGCAGAAGGCTGCCAGCTCTGTCTTGGGAAAGTTGGGTGCAAACATGCCGTTGACGGTATAGCAGGCAAGGTCGAAGGGAATCGGCGAATATTTTTTGATTTCCGCCAGCATAGCTGTCAGAAGCATGCTGTCCTTGCCGCCGCTGAGGCCGATGAGAATACGGTCGCCTGGCTGCAGCATATCAAATTCTATAATAGCCCGCCACAGCTTGCTTAAATCCTTGGCGGGAACGAAGGTGCTTTTTTTGCTCATCTGAAAAATCTCCTTTTGCATTACATAGCCTTATTTTAACACAATGCAGCCGCTTTTCCTAGCATCTCTCTAGGCAAAAAGCGGCTGCTTTTCTTCTGCTAAGCGTTGCGTTTTGTGATATAATATTTAAGTCAAAAATATTTTTACCCAAGCAGAGGATGCTGGTGCATCTGTGAAATATGATGGAGGCTAACGACTAATGACCGATACAATGCAAGGACTGAATAAACAGCAGCTTGATGCAGTACAGACTATCAACGGACCGATGCTGATTCTGGCAGGCGCAGGCAGCGGCAAGACCAAGGTGCTTACCTGCCGCATTGCGCACCTGCTGCAGCAGGGTGTGCGTCCCTATCGCATTTTGGCGATTACCTTTACTAATAAAGCCGCCGCGGAAATGCGCGAGCGTGTAGACCGTATGGCAGGAGCTGCTGCCAGAGATGTGTGGCTGTTCACCTTCCATGCCTTCTGTGCGCGCCTTTTGCGCTACGAGCTGGAAAATCTCAACGGCTATGCCAATAATTTTGCTATTTATGATACGAGCGACAGCAAAAACCTGATTAAGCAGGTGCTGAAGGAAATGAACCTTGATGAAAAGCGTTTCCCGCTGCCGGCGATTATCAGCAATATCAGTAACGCCAAAAACGCTTTGCTGCTGCCTGATGCCTATGCTCGCGAGGCTACCGGCTATTATGAGCAGCAGGTGGCAAAAATTTATGATGCTTATCAGAAGAAGCTGCAGGCCAACAATGCCGTAGACTTTGACGATTTGCTGCTGCTGGCGCTGCGTCTGCTGCAGGAAAATCCGGCGGTAAGAGAAAAATACCAGCAGAAGTTTGATTATCTGATGGTTGACGAATATCAGGATACCAACCATGCACAATATCTGCTGACAAAGCTGCTGGCTGCAGGCCACAGAAATATCTGCGTAGTAGGCGATGCCGACCAGAGCATTTACGGCTGGCGCGGTGCCGATATCCAGAATATCCTTGATTTTGAAAAAGATTACCCCGATGCCAAGCTGGTGAAGCTGGAGCAGAACTACCGCAGCACGCAGGTTATTTTGGACGCAGCTAATGCTGTTATCGAGAACAACAGCGGTCGCAAGCCGAAAAATTTGTGGACAGCCAACGGCAACGGTTCGGAAATTGTTTACTATCAGGCGAACGATGAAAGAGATGAAGCACGCTATGTGATTGAAAATATGCAGAAGCTGCAGCTGAATGAAGGCGCTAAGCTGGGCGATATGGCAGTGCTGTACCGCACTAACGCGCAGTCGCGTGTATTCGAGGAAATGCTGATTAAGAGCGGTATCGCCTATACGATGGTCGGCGGTACAAAGTTCTATGAGCGCAAGGAAATCAAGGACGCGCTGGCTTATCTGCGTCTGCTTTATAACCCGCATGACAGCCTGAGCCTGCTGCGTATTATCAACGTACCGCGCCGCGGTATCGGCGATGCGACGCTGGCGCGCTTGCAGGAATATGCCAATGCCAGTGGACAGTCCCTGTTCGAGGTTGTGACCAATGCAGCGGATGTTCCGGGACTTGCCAGCCGTTTTGCCGCTAAGCTGGACGAGCTGAGCGGTCTGCTCTTTGAGCTGATGGGTGAGGCTGCCGATGTGCCGGTAAAGCAGCTGTTAGACGATGTGCTGCTGAAGACCGGTTATCTGGAAGAGCTGCAAAGCAGCAAGGACCCGCAGGACGAAAGCCGTGTGGAGAACCTGCAGGAAATGCTGAGCGTAACCGAGGACTTTGCTGCCAAATGCGAGCGCAATGGTGAGGAGCCGACGCTGGAAAACTTCCTGGCGGACGTAGCGCTGGTTGCTGATATTGATGATGCAGAGCTGGGTGAGGATGCGGTAACGCTGATGACGCTGCATTCTGCCAAGGGCCTGGAATTCCCTGATGTCTTTCTGGTAGGTATGGAGGAGGGCATCTTCCCGCATTCCCGTACGCTGATGAACGATAACGAAATTGAAGAGGAGCGCCGCCTGTGCTATGTAGGCATTACACGTGCAGAAAAGCATTTGTTTTTGAGCAATGCCAGAACACGCACTATCTACGGTCGCACGCAGTACTATACACCATCTCGCTTCCTGCAGGAGGTGCCGCGTAATCTGGTGCACGTGATTAAACGCCAGGCGCCACAGCGTCAGGCGATGACGCAGCAGGTGCATAAGACGACTGCCAGGGAGGCTGCCAGCGGGTTTGACCTGAGCAAGGCCAGCTTCTTCCCGAAGGAAAGCAGTGCGGCGGTAGGCTGCAGCTTCCATGTCGGCGATAAGGTTATGCATAAAAAGTGGGGCGCAGGCACGATAGTTACCGCCAAAGATGCCGATGATGGCCAGGAGGTTACGGTTGCATTTGCCGGCGGCGGTATCCGCAGCCTGCTGACGAAGTATGCCAAGCTGGAAAAGCTGTAAGCTGTTTTTCTTATAAAAATTTTGGAGGATAAAGCAATGGCAGAAATGGATTTATTTGCTGATGAGCGCGCAGCGGATTTGGCTGAGGCCGACAAGCTACGCCAGGAAATCCGTCATAACGAATATTTATATTATGTATTAGACGCGCCGGAGCTGACGGACGCTGAATATGACAGCCTGATGGCACGTCTGCGTGAGCTGGAGGCGCGCTATCCTGACAGTATTCCGGCTGATTCGCCTACGCAGCGCGTAGGCGGTCGTGCTTCCTCGCAGTTTACCGAGGTGCGTCACCTAGAGCCGCTGCTGAGCCTGGGCAATGTGTTTTCCGCCGAGGAACTGCGAGCCTTTGGTGAACGCGTTCACAGCGGTCTGCCTGCAGGCAGCAAGGTTGAATACGTTATGGAGCCGAAGATTGACGGCCTAGCCTGTAGCCTGATTTACGAAAACGGTAAGCTGGTGCGCGCTGCTACCCGCGGTGACGGTGTAGTGGGTGAAAATGTTACGGCCAACGTGCGCACCATCCGCAGCATTCCGCTGACGCTAAAGGTGCCTGAGGGTGAAGCAGTGCCGGAGCTTCTTGATGTGCGCGGTGAGGTCTATATGCCGCGTCAGGCATTTATGCGCTTGAACGAGCAGCGCGCTGAGCGCGGCGAGAGCGAGTTTGCCAACCCGCGTAATGCAGCGGCAGGCAGCCTGCGTCAGCTGGACCCGCAGGTAACGGCAAGCCGCAGCCTGAGCTTTTTTGCCTATTATCTGGTAGGCGAGGGCGCGCAGCCTAAGCACAGCGAATCGCTGGCTTTGCTGGCGCACTACGGCTTTAAGGTGAGTGAAAACTACAAGGTTGTCGAAAATATCGACGAAGCGATTAAATATATCGGCGATTTCAACGCGCTGCGTCAAGGTCTGTCCTATGATACCGACGGCGCTGTTATCAAGGTCAATGATGTTTACCAGCAGCGTATTTTGGGCGCGACAGGCAAGGATCCGCGTTGGGCAACGGCCTATAAATATCCGCCCGAGCAGGCGGAAACTACGCTGGAGGATATCGACTGGCGTGTAGGACGCACAGGCGTACTGACACCGACGGCAGTGCTGACACCGGTAAAATTAAGCGGCAGCGTTATCAGCCGCGCTACCTTGCATAATGAGGACTTTATCCGTGCTAAGGATATCCGTATCGGTGACAGGGTTGTCATCAACAAGGCCGGTGAGATTATTCCCGAGGTGCTGCGCGTAGTTGTTGAAAAGCGTACCGGTGACGAAAAAGAGGTAGAGATTCCCAGCGTTTGTCCGGAATGTGGCTGGCGTGTAGAGCGTCAGGGCGAGGAGGCAGCTATCCGCTGCACCAATCCGCATTGTCCTGCGCTGGGACGCGAGGGTTTGATTCACTTTGTCAGCCGTGATGCGATGAATATCGACGGCTGCGGTCCTTCCGTTATCAATGCACTGCTTGATGCGGGCTTAGTGCGTGATGCTGCGGATTTGTACAGCCTGCGCAAGGAGGATTTGCTGAAGCTGGAGCGTATGGGCGAAAAGTCGGCGGATAACCTGCTGGCGGCTTTGGCTGAAAGCAAGAATAACGAGCTGGACAAGCTGCTTTTTGCTTTGGGTATCCGTCATGTGGGAGCCAAGGTAGCGCGTATTCTGGCAACGGAATTCGGCAGCATGGAAAAGCTGCAGCAGGCACAGCCGGGAGAGCTGGCGCAGATTCGTGATATCGGTGACAAGATTGCGGAAAGTGCTGTTACCTGGCTGAATGTGCCGGCGAATATCGATTTGGTAGAGCGCTTGGCGGCAGCAGGTCTGACGATGACGTTTACACCGCCTGCCAGTCAGGAGGATAATCCCTTCTTCGGCAAAACGCTTGTCTTTACAGGCACCATGCCTACACTGGGACGCGCCGAGGCAAAGACGATGGCGCAGGACGTGGGTGCTAAGGTCAGCGGCAGCGTCAGCAAAAAGACGGATTACGTCATTGCGGGTGCGGAGGCCGGCAGTAAGCTGGAAAAGGCACAGCAATTAGGCGTAACAGTTATTGATGAGGCAGAATTCCTGCGTCTGCTTAAAGGAGAATAAGGCATAAAAATAGCGTGGCTGCGAGTAGCGGCCACGCTTAATTTTTTAGTGATGATATTCGTTTTTGTGTTCCCTAGCCAAAGCATCCCAAACAGGCAGCTGCAGGCCGGCGATTTCGGAGGTGAACGGAGTACCGTCGTTCTTTTCGAAATGCTTCCAGGCACGCAGTACATATTTAAAGCCGATATATTGCAGCGGTAAGTTGCAGTATACCATGAGGATATTGGCAAAGTCGCTCAAATCCCACAGTGCGCCTAAGTCCATACCGGCGATGTTGGTGATAACGCCAAAGGAAATAACGATGAGGCACAGTACGCGGATGGAGTTGATAAAGGATGCCTTACCGGAAATGCGGTTGGCGCACATTTCGGTGAAGGACATGAAGCCCAACAGGCAGGTAAAGGCAAACAGGCCGAAGCAAACGCTTACAAGCAGAGTAACAACACTGTAAAGAGTGTCGTTGCCGCCGGTCAGAGCACCGCAGGAGGCTAAGAATTTATCTAGCTTGCCCAGCTCGAACCAGGCATTGGCATCTGCCGTGAGCCACATGCTGCCCATGATAACGACAAAGCCCGTCAGGGTGCAGATGACGATGGTGTCGAGGAAAACGCCTAAGGCCTGCACGCAGCCCTGCTCGCAGGGGTGGGCAACCTCTGCTGCCGCTGCCGGCATGGTGATGGTACCCTGGCCTGCTTCGTTGGACATCAGGCCGCGTTTAATACCTTGGCTGAGCGCCAGACCGAAGGCACCGCCGAAAACAGCGTCAGGCGCAAAGGCCTGCGTGAAAACGGAGCTGAAAAACAACGGAATGCGGTCGATGTTACCGACGGTCAAGGCAATGACGGTGAGTACATAAATAACTGCCATAACGGGAACGATGCGGTCGGTAACCTTCGTAACCTTTTTGATACCGCCAAAGCTGATAACAGCGGTGATAACGATAAGCACCGCAAAGGAAATCCAGTAGAGCGAAGAATTGGTGGAAATGTTCACACCGGAGATTTTGCTGGCGATGGCACCCACGGCGGAAATAGTGTTGAAGCCCTGTGCTGGGAAGCAGAGCAACGCATAAACGATGTACAGCATGCTGAGCGCAACGCCGGCAGCGGCGGAATCGTTCAACAATTTGCGTGCGTAAAAGGGCAGGCCGCCGACATATTCGTTATCGCGTTTTTCCTTGAAGATCTGCGAGAGCGTGGATTCGGCGAAGGACGTTGCCATGCCGAAGAAGGCGGAAACCCACATCCAGAACAGTGCGCCCGGGCCACCGATGGAAATTGCGCCGGTTACGCCCAAAATATTGCCGGGGCCGACACGCATAGCGGTGGAAAGCAAAAAGGCTGTGAGTGAGGAAATACCGTTGCGCGTATGGTTGCGCTGCATCAGCACCTTCACGGCGAAAATAAAATTGTGTACCTGGACAAAGTGCAGACGGAAGGTAAAGTAAATACCTGTGCCGACCAATAAAACAATTGCCAGACTAAAATTTCCTAAAATAGGGATAGAACCGTACCAGTCGAGATTGCAGGGAAAATCCCAGAACCAGTTGGAAACAATCTGGATTTTGGCGCAGATTGCGTTAACTGCATCAAATAAAGCTTGCATAAGACTCCTCTCCTATAGCTGTAAATTTATTTTGCCCTTACGTTAAGGCGCAGCAAAGGCAACTTCATTATCTATATCTTAACCTTTTTTATATTGCTTGGCAATGGTGGCAGTGAAGTATACAATATGTGGGTATTGCTATTTCCTCTGTAAGAGAAATCTTTTATGTTGATTTCTCATACATAATTTACAGACAAACAGCGCGATTTGTACTATAATATAAAGTTAGATAAGTAACATCTGCTTTCTTTCGCACAGATGTCTATATGTAATTTAGAAATGAGGGAATATGATGAAAGAGTATAATTCCGTATCGGAACCGTTTTTAGCGGATGTGCGCGCCGTAGTCGGTGACGCCAATGTTTTTACCGAGCCTGAAAAGCTGGAGCAATATAAAACTGACGAGGAATATGATCCGCGCCGTTTTCGTGTGCCTGAGGCTGTTGTGCGTCCTGCCAATGCCGAAGAGATTGCCGCAGTTGTGAAGCTGTGCAACAAGTACAATGTGCCGCTGACTGTCCGCAGCGGCGGTACCAGCCTTGCCGATGGCGCGATTGCTGTCTGTGGCGGTATTGTGCTGCTCATGGAGCGCTTGAATAGAATTATTGAAATGAATACCGAAGCGATGTATGTTGTCGCCGAAGCAGGCGTGCGTACAGTTGATATTCAGAAGATGGCCAATGAAGCAGGCTATCTTTACGCCGGTGACCCCTGCAGCGCCGAAAGCTGCCTGATCGGCGGCAATCTGGCAACCAACGCCGGCGGCAGCAAGGCTGTACGCTATGGCGTTACCCGTAATCAGGTTTACAGCCTGGAGATGGTTACCCCGACCGGCGAAATCGTGGAGGTTGGCAGCCGTCTGAAAAAATGCAGCACAGGCTACTGCATGGAGCAGCTGGTAATGGGCAGTGAGGGCACTTTGGGTATTATCACCAAGGTAACGCTGAAGCTGCAGCCTATGCCTCCGTATCGCTTTGACCTGCTGGCAGTATTTGACGACCCGTTCAAGGCTCTTGATGTAGTGCCGAAGATTATGCAGGCCGGTCTGAACCCGACGAGCATGGAATATATGGATAATTCCTATGTGCGTGCCTGCGCCGATTATATTGAATTTAAGGGCGCACCGCACTATGAGGACGGTATTTATGTTATCATTACGGTAGAAACCTTCAGCGAGGATGAGCTGGACATGAAGATGGAGCAGCTCGACGAGCTGTGCGAGGCAGCAGGCGCTGTTGAAGTTTTGGAAGCGGATGACCGTATCTGGGCAATGCGCCGCAACTGCCAGGAATCCATCAGCCTTGTGAGCAAGGTTTCCCTGACCGATGATGTTGTTGTGCCTGTAGACCGCATTGCGCCGACCATTAAAGAAATTATGCATATCGGCAGCAAGTATCCCTTCCCGATTCCGGTAAAAATCAACGCGCATATCGGTGACGGTAATCTGCATATCGTTCTCTGCAAATGCGATTTGGATGATGCAACCTGGGAAAAAATCGTGCATGACTTCCACGAAGAGGTTTATGCCTATGCTTACGCTCAGGGCGGTCGCTTAGCCGGTGAGCATGGTATCGGTGCCAAGAAGCTGGCTTACATGGAAGAATTTACACCTGCCGGTGAGCTGGAGCTGATGCGCAGAATTAAGCTGGCTTGGGATCCGAATCTTATCTTGAATCCCGGCAAAGTCTTCAACGCATAAGTAAGAGCGCATATAAAGCACCATCTGCGTCGGGATGGCTCCTAGGAGTACGTGGAAGTACGCCGTCGTCGCCCTCCCTCGCATCTGATACTTTCTCTGCACTCTTTATGAAAATTAGAAAAAGAGATATATTATGAGCAATTACAATTCTGTAACTCCTAAATTTATTGATGAATTAAAAACGCTGTTGGGCGAAAAATATGTCAAAACCGATGCTGATACGCTCGACCGCTATAAGACGGACGAGGAGGCGGACGAACGCTGCTTCCATCTGCCGGATGTAGTGGTAATTCCGGCAAACGCCGAAGAAATTGCCGGCGTAGTGAAGCTGTGCAACAAGTATCTCATTCCGCTGACTGTGCGCGGTGGCGGTACAGGCATCGTTGACGGCGCTATTGCCGACAAGGGTGGCGTAGTGCTTTTAATGGAACGCCTCAACAAAATTATCGAGCTGAATAAGGAAGGCTTGTACATGGTAGCACAGGCCGGTGTGCGTACGCTGGATATCCAGGCAGCGGCGAAGGCGGAGAACCTGCTTTATGCAGGTGACCCGTCGAGCAGCGACAGCTGTCAGATTGGCGGCAACCTGGCGACGAATGCCGGCGGTATTAAGGCTGTGCGCTACGGTGTAACGCGTAATCAGGTCTACGCTGTGCAGATTGTTACGCCCTACGGCGACATTGTTGACCTGGGCTCACCGCTCAAAAAGTGCAGCACAGGCTACTGCATGGAGCAGCTTGTTATCGGCAGTGAGGGTACGCTGGGTATCATTACGCAGGTAACGCTGAAGCTGCAGCCCTTGCCTCCGTATAAAATTGATATGCTGGCAATTTTCCACGACCCGATGGCAGCGATTGGTGTGGTGCCGCAACTTGTGAAAGCAGGTATTGACCCGACAAGCATCGAATATATGGATAATCCTAATGTGCGGACAACCTCAGAATATCTTGAATTCCCTGGCGCACCGCACGTGGAAGATGGCATTTACGTTATCATTACGATAGAAACCTTCAACGAAGATGAGCTGGACATGAAAATGGAGCAGGCCGGCGATATCTGTGAGGCAGCAGGCGCTGTGGATGTTCTGGAGGCTGATGAGCGTATCTGGTCGATGCGCCGCAACTGTCTGGAATCTGTCAGCCTTATCAGCAAGGTGTGCACGACAGATGACGTTGTTGTGCCGGTTGATGAAATGAGCGATATGATTCAGTACATCATTAAAACTGTGGCGAAATATCCCTTCCCGCTGCGTATCAACGCACATATCGGTGACGGTAACCTGCATATCGTTTTGTGCAAGCTGGATTTGTCCGATGAAGAGTGGGAAGCTGAACTGAGCCGCTTTACGGAAGAGGTTTATACATATGCTTATGCGCATGGTGGCCGCCTTTCCGGTGAGCATGGCATTGGCAGCAAGAAGGCTCACTTTTTGGAGCGCTTTACTCCGAGCGGTGAGCTGGAGCTGATGAGAAAAATTAAAAAAGCCTGGGACCCGAATAATATTCTGAACCCCGGCAAGGTTTTTAATTTATAAGAAGACCTTTTCAGTGGTCTTGGAGAAGCTAAAATATGTAGCATAGTAGCTAAGTAGCAAAGGAGAGATTTTAGTATGACAAATTACAATCCCGTAACCGAAGAAGTTCTGGAGGAGCTGCGTAAAGCAGTCGGCGCAGAGCATGTAAAAAATGATGCCGAAACTTTGGAGCGTTACAAAACCGACGAAGAGCCGGATGCTCATTACCATCATCTGCCAGAGGTAGTTGTAGCACCGGGCAGCACCGAAGAGGTGGCTGCTGTTATGAAAATCGCCAATAAATATCTTGTGCCTGTAACTCCGCGCAGTGCAGGCACCAGTGTATCCTGCGGTGCGATTCCTGTTTACGGCGGCATTGTGCTGCTTATGGAGCGCATGAACAAAATTATTAAGCTTGATGCAGATGCTATGTATATGGAGGTTGAGGCTGGTGCGCTGACCTCTGATATTCAGGCTAAGGCTAACGAAGTAGGCCTGCTGTATGCCGGTGACCCCTGCAGCGCTGACAGCTGCATGATCGGCGGCAACATTGCAACCAATGCCGGCGGCAATAAGGCTGTACGCTATGGCACTACCCGTCATCAGGTTTATTCTATCGAGGTTGTTACTCCGACCGGCGAAATCGTTGAGCTGGGCAACCGTCTGAAAAAATGCAGCACCGGCTACTGCCTCGACCAGCTGGTAATGGGCAGTGAGGGTACTCTGGGTATCATCACCAAAGCAACCTTGAAGTTGTTGCCGTTGGCTCCGTATCGTCTGGATATCCTTGCCGTCTTCACCGAGGTACAGAAGGCTGTTGACCTGGTGCCTGCACTGGTTAAGGCTGGTCTGAATCCGACCAGTGTGGAATTTATGGACAACGGCTTTGTACGTGCTGCCAGCGATTATGCAGAACAGCGTCTGCCGCATTACGAGGATGGCAGCTACGTTATCGTTACCGTAGAAACCTTTAACGAGGACGAGCTGGATATGAAGATGGAGCAGCTTGACGAAATCTGTACTGCCTGCGGTGCAACTGATGTTGTTGAAGCAGACGAGCGTGTATGGAAGGTACGCCGCAGCTGTCTGGAAGGCTCCAAGGCTTTGAGCAAGGTTTCTACTTCTGATGACCTTGTTGTACCTATCGACAAAATCGCTGTCTGCCTGAACCACCTTATGGATGTTTCCAAGCAATTTGATTTCGAATGCATGTGCCTGGCTCACGCCGGTGACGGTAACCTGCATTTCAACTGCCTGAAGATGGATATGACCGACGAAGAATGGGAAAAACAGCTCGCAGAGTTCCACAAAATCTGCTATGCATATGTTTACAGCCTGGGCGGACGTCTTTCCGGCGAGCATGGCATCGGTGCGAAAAAGATTGACGCACTGGCAGCTTATTGCGACCCTGTAGAAATGTCTATCATGCAGACTATTAAACGCGCTATGGATCCTAACAATATCCTGAATCCTGGCAAGCTGATTCGTGCCTGATTTGCTGTGAAGCGTTAAATAAATTTAATATATTGCCTGACGTGCTCATTTTTTTAAGAGCACGTCACTTTTTTTTATTTACTTTATTCCTGCTAACATTATAAATATTCCCAATTTGATAGAAACAGCGTTAAATAATTTGAGGATAATTAAAAAGGTATTGCTTGAAAAACAGGCGTATGATATAATGCTGTTTATATAAATTCGATTAGGTATAAAGAATATATATATTATGGAAAGGGGATGATAATGATGAATATGACAGAGGAGTACAATCGCCTGATAGGCAAGCGTGTAAAAATGCAGCGCATTGCGAAAAAGGTATCTCAGACGGATTTGGCGAAGGAGATGGGGGTAACTCAAACGCATCTTAGCAACATTGAAAATGGCCGCGCAGGCCTGACAATACCTAATCTGATTAAGATGCATCAGATTTTGGAATGCCCTATCAGCACTTTTTTCGTAGATATCGAAGGGGAAAAGGAAGCGCCGGCTAATGATGAGATAACATTGGAAAATGTTATGGAGCTGGCAAAGCTTCTGAAAAGAGCACGTGCCTAAAAATATTAAGCAGAGTCGGAATTGCTAAGACTCTGCTTTTTATTTTGTTGCGTTCTGCAGTTTTTTAGGCAAGGTGTATTTTGCTTAGGCAGGAATTTCCAGTTTTGTGGCGAACTATCCATATATTACATATTTTTTAAAGGAGCAATTAGATGAGTACATTCACCAAGGTCCTGTTGGCCACAGATCTGTCCCCGCAGGCTGATAAATTGACCGAGTGTCTGTTTTGCTTATGCCCCGATACCGAAACGGAAGTGGTTTTGGCTCACGTCTTTGATGATGACGATGATGCCGACCCTGACGGTAGCAGCTTTAAAAAAGCGCGCAGCCGGTTGGATGGCTATAAAAATGATATAGAGCAGGCAGGCTATGAAGAAATTTCTATTGTAACCCCCGCAGGTGAGACCTGCGAGACCTTAAGCAGGCTGGCGGAAGAAAATGACGCTGACCTGATGCTGGTAGCATCGCATCGTAAGGGCTTTTTGAAGCGTGCGCTGATGGGCAGCACTACCTATGAGCTGGCACGGGCTACAATGATTCCCCTGCTGATTAACAAAGATGAGGAAGACGACGTTACCGAAAATTTGCTGGCTACTGTATTGGTGCCGACAGATTTTTCCCGTAAATCCTTGGAAGCGCTGAACGTTATCCGCAGTCTGCGTGAATATGTGGGTAAGGTGTTGTTTGTGCATGTTGTTGAGCATAGCAGAAACAAGCATGATTACAAGGAAAAATATGGCAGCGCCAGAATGCTTTTGCAAGAGCTGGTAGATGAAATGAAAATTTTTGGCATTGAGGCCGATTATCGCATTGCGCATGGTGTAGCCTCCAAAAAAATTTCTGCTATCTGCGAGCGTGATAATGTCAGCCTGATTATGATGACTAAAACCGGCGCTGATATGACTAATGGCGATGACTTGGGCAGTACGTCAGAAAACGTGGTCCTGAATTCAGATTGTGCAGTAATGCTGTTGCCTGCTGAAGACAGTGATGAGGAGGATTCCTTCTCCTAAACTGCTGCAGAAGAAAAATTTGAGGATTTTATAAAAATTTTTACGAAAAACGCTTGACTTTCATTGAAAATGCCAGTATAATACTACTTGCAGTTATGTTGACTGCAGGTACGTATTGTGCTGGCAAATTGAAAATAGTTTAAAGTTTTCAACCTTGGAGAGATGACCGAGTGGTTGAAGGTGCACGCCTGGAAAGCGTGTGTACGGGAAACCGTACCGAGGGTTCGAATCCCTCTCTCTCCGCCACTTAAAAATCTGCCGCACTAAGCGGCTTTTTTAATAAAAACATATAGCTTGTTTCTCTGTAGGATCGTAGAGCCGGGTCCTGCGCAATGGGAGCCTGTGAACCAGGTCAGGTCCGGAAGGAAGCAGCCTTAAGCGGATACTTTCATGTGCCGTGGGGAAGCCCGTCTTTGCGGTCCTACAGGGAAATAAACGAAAAAACTCCGTCGCATGTGCGACGGAGTTTTTTGTGCTGCGCTTATTTGCTGAGCAGCTCGATTTTCTTCATATAGGGAGCAATGATAGTAGCGATGGCCTGAGGATTTGCTGCCTGCCAGGCGGCAAAGTCCAGCCCGCTTTGGGCGATATGCTTGCCGATTTCCAAAAGGACGAAGGGGACATCTTCGGCGAGCAGTGTACCGACTTCTTCCCCTAGGCGTTCATTGCCCTGCAGTGAGCAGCCGTTGATGTACATGGTGAAGGCAGGGTGCGCTGTGCCCTTGATAACCTTAACTGTACCGCGGAAGCCGAGTTCACCTATTTGGTGAGTGCCGCAGCTGGAAGGACAGCCGGAAATATAAATCTGCGGCAGCGCATCGCTGGCGGCGTACTGCGTAGCCATTTCTTCAAAACAGCTTGTCAGCAGGCTTTGGGAATCACCCATGCCCATCTGGCAGACTGTGGAGCCGATGCAGGCCACGCTGCTGGTGAAGGCGTTATAGGCAGTGTCTGGCGTGAGCGACATTACCTTTGCTGCTTCGGGAGCAGTGAGGTTGATAATATAGACGCTTTGGTCGGGAGCAAGGCGCAGCTCGGCGGCTTTAACGTTCTGCAGATAATCCGCCAGAGCGAGGAAGCTTGCAATTTTGGGCAGGCCTGCCTGCGGATGATAATTTACGGCGTAAAGACCGGGCTGCTTCTGCGAGGTAATGCGGAAGCCGGTAATTAGCTTGAAGTCTCGTTTAGTGATTTTTGTGGCTTCCGGCTGCAAATCAAGTCCGCCCTCCTGCAGCGCCTGCAGGAGGCGTTCACTGTAGGCTGCCTTGTAGGCAGCCTCGCCGCCCAAAAGCTCAGGCAGATAACGGGTGCGTGATTTGGATCTTTGCGTATAGGTGCCGCATTCGCGGAAGGTGGCGAGCATTGCTTTGATATGATACAAGATTTTTTCGGGAGCAACAGCCTCCGCCATTTTTATACCGATGCAGGGAGCAGGTCCCAAACCGCCGGCGCTATAGACATCAAAACGGCCGTCGGGACGGGCGGCGAAGCCTAAATCGCGCATGGTGGCGTGCGTAAAATTTTGCGGGGAATTGGAAAAGCCGGTCTTTAATTTGCGTGGCAGCTTGCCGTCGGGAATGGCAGCGACAAGATATTGCGCTGCTGCTTCGGCGTAAGGCAGCACGTCAAAATATTCCTCGCGCTCCACACCGCTTAAGGGTGAGCAGAGGACATTACCTGGATAGTCACCGCCACAGCCGAAGGGGATGATATCCGCGTCCAGGCATTGCTCCAAAATTTCAGCGGCAGCTTCGGCGCCGAGGTCATGCAGCTGGATAGTCTGGCCGGTGGTGAAGTGGATACGGCCGATGTTATACTTGCGGATCATCTTGGCGATGAAGGCCAGTTTATCTGCAGTTATGCGACCGGCACTGCAGCGCAGGCGCAGCATATTGCTTTTGCCGTCGCGCTGGGCGAAGCTGCCGAAGTAGCCGGAAAACTCCTTATAGGCAATTTTGCCGATTTTTTCATTATGGTAGTCAGCAGTCTGCCTGGCAAAGTCAGGTAACTGCTTGCGTAAAAAGTCCTTGTCAATTTCTGGTATGGTCATTGCTGTAGCCTCCTTTTGATTAGCTGATGATATTATATAATACTTCAGTGCATTAGTAAAATATTTGTTTTGATGGTAAACTGGAGCATCTAAACTGTAATTTACTTTTTAGGCTATTTTGAGTATAATAGTTATGTATGTAATTAATTCCGGGGGAGGTGGCAGTGTTGGCTTATGTAGCTTTGTATCGCCAGTGGCGACCGCAGGATTTTGACGCTCTTGTGGGACAAAAGGCTGTGAAAACAACCTTGAAAAATGCTTTGGCAAGCGGTAAAATAGCCCACGCCTATTTGTTTTCCGGTCCTCGTGGCACCGGCAAAACCAGTATGGCGCGTATTCTGGCCAAGGCTCTGAACTGCGAGCAGGGGCCTACTGCCGAGCCCTGTGGTCAATGCAGCAATTGTCAGCGCATTGTACAGGGAACATCTCTGGATGTAATTGAAATTGACGCTGCGTCCAACACCAGCGTAGATAATATCCGTGACCTGCGCGAGCAGGTAGCCTTTACACCTGCCGAAAGCCGTTATAAGGTCTATATTATCGACGAGGTGCATATGCTTTCTACGGGCGCTTTTAATGCCTTGCTGAAGACATTGGAGGAGCCGCCGGCACACGCTGTATTTATTCTGGCGACGACAGACCCGCAGAAGGTGCCTGCGACAATTCAGTCGCGCTGTCAGCGCTTTGAATTCCGCAGGGTGACGGTAGACGAGATTGCGGAGCATCTGGCTATGGTAGCGGCAGGCAGTGGTATTGAGGCCGATGCGGACGCGCTGCGTTTAATAGCTATTCAGGCTGAGGGCGGTATGCGTGATGCGCTGAGCCTGCTGGACCAGTGCGGGGTCATGGCTAAGCGTGTTACTGTGGCGACTGTGCGCGAGGTGCTGGGCATCGTAGGGCGCGAAGCGCTGCACGAGCTGACGGGTGCCATAGGCCGCAGACAGCTGCCGCAGGCGCTGGCTACGTTGAATCTGCTGCTGGAGCAGGGCAAGGACGTCAAGCAGGTGCTTACGGAGCTTATTGAGTATCTGCGGGCGTTGGTACTTTATCTGGCGGTGCCTGATTATGAGGAAATTTATTTGACGGATACCAAAGAAGCCTTGGCGGAGCTGGCACCGTTGTTCGGACGTGACCGTCTGCTGGCGGCAGAAGAAAGACTGCACAGTGCTATTCAGGAGCTGCGCGGTTCTATGCGTCCGCGCATTACTGCGGAGCTGTGCCTGCTTGATTTGTGCCGCGTAGAGGGCAGTACCTTGGCTGCTTTGTCGGCAAGAATAGAACAGCTGGAGCGTCAGCTGGCAGGTGGGGTGATGCCTGTTTATCAGCAGGCTCCGGTTAACGCTCAGCCTGCACCTGCTGTGGCAGTGCAGCAACCAACCGTACAGGAATATGCTGCACCGGCAGCTTCGCAGCCGATGGCACAGCAAGCTCCTGCGGCAGAACGGCTGCAGGCAGCGAAAGCTGCACCGGCTAAGAAGTCTGTAGCAGCGCAGCAGCCTGCTGCTGATACGCTGGCTGCAGCGGTGAACGCTGCGCCTAAGCCTAAAAGTGCTAAAGTGCAGCAGACTGAGGAATATGCCGGTGATTTTGCCGCCGGTGAGGACTTCTGGAAGCAGGCTCTGGAGATTATGAAGGCTGAAAAGAAGAACTCAATGGTATCCTGCGCTAAAAACGGCAGAGTCTTCAGCTTTGCCAACAACATTCTGCAGGTTGCCTTCAAGGCGCCCTTCCTTGCAGACAGAATGAACAAGGATGATTATCGCGGTGCCTTTGAGGATGTTCTGCTGCGTCTGGCAAGGCGCGAAATCAGGCTGGAGTCTGTTATTGAGGGCAAGGCCAAGCTGCCGCAGTCCACTGCAAAAAAACAGGCAGTACAGCAGCCGGAGGAGAGCGAAGCGCAAAATCTGGAGGCAGCGCAGCTGCCGGAAAACCTGCGCAAGGCCTTTAATGCTTTGGGTGGCAGCGTAACAGATATATCTGACCAATGAAACTAAATTGAGACTAGCAGGTCTTGGCTTATGTTTCTGAGAATATATAATATCAATATATGTAATATCAAGGAGGAATTTAATTATGTTTCCAGGTGGCATGGGTAATATGCAGGCAATGATGAAAAAGGTACAAAAAATGCAGTCCGATATGGCGAAAATGCAGGAGGATCTGAAAAGCCGTACTGTAGAAACTTCTGTTGGCGGCGGTGCTGTAACTGTTGTTGTCAGCGGCAAAAAAGAACTGAAATCCATCAAAATCAATCCGACCGCTGTAGATCCCGAGGATGTAGAAATGCTTGAGGATATGATTCTGACAGCTGTTAATGACGCTATGAAGCAGATTGACGAGCTGACCGAAAAAGAAATGGCTAAGGTTACCGGCGGCATGAAGCTGCCTGGCATGTTCTAAGCTGATGGCAAGAATGATCAGGCCGCTGGCTAATTTATATGAGCAGCTCAGGCGCTTGCCGGGCATTGGCTCGAAAACAGCTATGCGACTGGCCTATCATGTGATTGACATGCCTGCGGAGGATGTGAAGCAGCTGGCGGCGGCCTTAAGCGGCGCCAAGGAGCAGATTCATTACTGCAGCCGCTGCTTTAATCTTACTGACAGCGATGTATGTGAGATTTGCCGCGATAGCTCACGTGACAGCTTTACTATCTGTGTAGTAGAGCAGCCACAGGATATTGCAGCGATGGAGCGCAGTCATGGCTATCATGGACTGTATCATGTGCTGCATGGTGTGCTTTCGCCGCTGGATGGTATTGGCCCGGAAAAGCTGCGCATCAGGGAACTGCTCTTGCGTTTGCAGCAGGAATCAGTCAGTGAAATTATTATTGCAACCAACTCAGATGTAGAGGGCGAGGCGACTGCTACCTATCTGGCGCAGCTGCTGAAGCCTGTAGGAATAACCGTCAGCCGTATTGCTCATGGACTGCCGATGGGCGGCGATCTGGAGTATGCTGACGAAATAACCTTGTCTAAGGCGCTGGAAAACAGGCGCAAGATGTAGAAAGGACTGGCGTTATTTATTTATGGAACTTAATGCTATTTTGTCACCGCTTGGTGCCTTTGGGCCGATGATTGCAGGCGTGCTGCTGCTTTTGGTAGTAGTAAAGCTGCTGTCGATGCCCTTCAAGCTGGTGTGGAATGGTCTCTGCGGCGCTTTGCTGCTGTGGTTTATCAATGTAGTAGGCTCTTTAGCTGGCTTTACTATGAAGATTACCATTATCAAGGCTTTGATTGCCGGCTTCTTTGGTGTTCCCGGTGCTCTTGCTATAGTGCTGTATGAGCTTTTAGTTAAATAAGATAATTTGTTTTGCCTCTGCGCACCTGTGCAGGGGTATTTTTATGTGCTTACATAGTAGACTTAGTACATTTTACAAGGAGTCTCGTAAATAATATTGTATACAAGGCAATAATACTGTATACAATCGGACTTTTCTCTGATAAGTTGTTATAATTAGCTTAACAGTTTTTTTACTTAATTATCTGGGGGTTGTAAAAATGAATTTATCTACAAAAATTTTAATCGGCCTTGCGCTTGGTATTATTGCAGGCCTGGAGCTGGGTGCTGAAGGCGCCGGCTTCGCCAAGACCTGGATTGGTCCTCTGGGAACAATTTTTATGAACATGATCAAAATGGTTATCGTACCGCTGGTATTCTCCAGCCTGGTAATTGGTGTCACCAGCTTGGGCGATATCAAAAAGGTAGGCCGTATCGGTGTTAAAACCGTAGCGTACTATCTGGTAACCACCGCTTTTGCTATCGTTATCGGTCTGGCAATCGGTACCATCATGCAGCCGGGTGTTGGCCTGCATATGGCTGCTGATACCGCTAAGGTTGCTGCTAAGGCTGCACCGCCTATTTCCAAGGTTATCATTGACATTTTCCCGACTAACCCGCTGGAAGCTATGGTTAAAGCCAACATGCTGCAAATCATCGTTTTCTCTCTCTTCGTTGGTGCTGGTATCACCGTTGTCGGTGAAAAGGCTAACGCTCTGAAGCACACCATTGATGGTCTGGCTGAGGTTTCCTACAAAATCGTTGGCATGATCATGGCTGTTGCTCCGATTGGTGTTTTCGGCTTGATTACTCCGGTAGTTGCATCTAACGGTCCTTCCGTACTGTTGCCGCTGCTGAAGGTTGTTATTGCTGTATATCTGGCTTGCCTTCTGCACGCCGTTCTCGTTTATGGCTCTATGATTAAATTCTTGGCTGGCATGGGCTTTATCCAATTTATTAAGGGTATCGCTCCGGCATCCCTGATGGCTTTCAGCTCCTGCTCCTCCGGTGGTACTCTGCCGCTGACCATGAGCTGTGCTCAAAAAATGGGCGCTTCCAAAGAGGTTTCCAGCTTCGTTCTGCCGTTGGGCGCAACCATCAACATGGATGGTACTGCTGCTTATCAGGGTGTATGCGCACTGTTCATTGCTCAACTGTACGGCATTGACCTCACCGCTTCCCAATACATGACCATTATAGTTACCGGTACTTTGGCTTCTATCGGTACTGCAGGTGTTCCAGGTGCAGGCTTCATCATGTTGACCATGATTCTGACCAGCCTTGGTCTGCCGCTGGAAGGCTCTGCTCTTATCGCAGGTATCGACCGTATCCTGGATATGCCGCGTACCTCTGTTAACATCACCGGCGATGCTGCTGTAACTCTGCTGGTTGACAAGAGCGAAAAAAAGCATGCAGAAGCTGAAGCTCCTCTGTACTAATTAAAATCTGTCTTTCCCTTGGCGTCAGCTGCATTAGCGGCTGGCGCTTTCCTTTTATGCAGAAACATAATATTTAAAGTGCAGTTTTCAAGGATTGTTACCTGGATTTTACAGCTTAGTTACATTTGTTGGCAGGAAAAAACTTTTGCTGCGCAGAAATTTATAAATACTATTTAATTTTACAGGCAAAGGTGTTAAAATAAGGTGTTATTATGAATGAGATGGAAAAATTACAGTATGTATTGTTTGAGCGACTGCACCGTCGTGCTCCTGGCATTGATAAGCTGGACCGCTTGTGGGATGCTGCTGTGCTGCTGCCCTTAGTGCGTACTCCCGAAGGCATCGGTGTGCTTTTTGAAGAGCGGGCGCATACGCTGCGCAGTCAGCCGGGTGAAATATGCTTCCCTGGCGGTAAGTACGAATGTGCGGATAACAGCTTCCGCAATACCGCAGTGCGCGAAACCTGCGAGGAGCTTGGCCTGCAGCCGGAGAATATCACCATCTGCGGTGAGCTGGACTGTCTGGTAACGCATAACGGACCAATCATCCACCCCTTTGTTGGTCTGATTGATGATATCAGCAAGATTACGTACAGCAAGAGTGAGGTGGAGCGCATCTTTACTGTGCCGCTAAAGGTGCTTTTGGAGCAAAAGCCGCGGCGTGGCTCTGTACAGCTGGCAGACCATCCGGGTGATGATTTTCCGTTTGACCTGGTGCCGCAGCGCAAGCGTGGCTGGCGCATGAACAAGTCCTATTATGTGTATTTTTACCTGTATGAGGATAAGGTTATCTGGGGCCTGACCGCACGCATGCTGTATGCTTTCCTGTACCGCAGCCGCAAAGAGCTGACGGAATATCTGGCAGAAGAAATTGATTGAGAGGTTATATAAGGATGAAAAGCATTCTCCAGACAAAAATTTTAATGATTGTAACGGCTATCTGTGTAGTAGGCTATATTGCCTTCGGTTATTTTTTTCCGGAAACGGGATTGGATAATCTTGCGCCGACTGACAGGCTGAACCTGAAAAAGAATATCGTTGTTATGGGTGTTGACGAACGCTCTGATGATGTTGGCCGCAGTGATACGCTTTTTGTCGTAATGTTCGACAGCAGTAATAAGAGCGCTTCCCTGCTTTCTGTGCCGCGTGATACACGTGTACGCATTGACGGTCACGGCTGGGATAAGATTAACCATGCCTACGCTTACGGCGGACGTGAGCTGACACAGAAAACTGTAGAAGAGCTGCTGGGTATCAAAATCAACAATTACGTAATGGTTGATTTTAAAGGCTTTACCGGTCTTGTAGATGCTATTGGCGGTATTGATATCGATGTGGAAAAGGACATGTACTACCATGATACCTGGGACGGCTTTACCGTTGACCTGAAAAAAGGTCGCCAGCATCTGGATGGCAAAACAGCCATTCAATATGTGCGCTTCCGTGATGAAGAAGGCGATATCGGTCGTATCCGTCGTCAACAGCATTTCCTGATGGCAGTTTATGATAAAATTACATCTGCCGATATGCTGCTGCATATCCCCGGTCTGGCCAAGCAGCTGACCTCTATGGTGAAGACTGATATGCCTTTGGGTGATATGATGGATCTGGGCAGAGCGCTGCATTCTATGGTTAAGGAAAAGGGCCTGTCTATGGCGATGGTTCCCGGTACTCCGAAGTATATCGATGGCGTCAGCTATTGGCTGCCGGATATTACTGACCTGCGTGAGCTGATGGTCAAGATGCAGGGTGCAACCATGACGGAGCACTACAAATCTGCAGCTGAGCTGATGGAGAAGGAATACAACAATGCTGTGGAAAAGGTAGAAAAGGGCGATGACAGCGAGGAAAACAAGGAAGCTGTCAAGGAAGAAAAGGAACTGAAGGCTAAGAAAGAAGAAAAAGCGAAGGAAGAAAAGAAGAAGCAGGCTGATAAAGCCAAGGATGCAGGTAAAAATACTGCTTCCCAAGAAACTTCTTCTGACAGCCGCGGAGTTGTACGTCTTGTTAACTGCAGCGGCAGCAAGACAGCAGGCGCAGATGCTGCTGCGCGCTTGCGCAATGCAGGCTTTGAGGTTATCAGCGGCGGCAGTGGTGATGTGATTGCCAATACAGTTGTTATTTCTACGACTAATAATGGTGCTGTTGTCAATCGTCTTTCCAATGTACCCTTTGCGCACCAGATGCGCATCAGCCGCGATGGTGCTGCTGACTGCGATGGTGTTGTTATGCTGGGCGCAGACTTCAAATAAGCTTGATAATAAATAAAAGAGCTGTCCACGAATCAGAAGGTGCTTCTGAAGCTCGTGGACAGTTTCGTTATTTAACGTAAAAAAATTTACAAAAAACTCTTGCATTTTGTATACAAAGATGGTATACTAAGAACATCAAAACAGCCCCTCATTTGGCCCTTCTTCGTAAGGGCTTTTTTTTTTGCCATTTTTAGAAATTTAGTATATAATTTTTGAAATATTGTCAGCTAGCTATAGTCAATGTAGCAATAGTTTTCAGAATATGGTACAATATAATATAATATGGGAGAAGAACGGATATAACTTATATAGAGAATATTCATAACTAACAGGAGGCTTATATGCACGATGAAATACATGTTGTCGTAGATAGTCTTTCGGCAGCAGACGAAACAGCTTTGAAGGATGATTCACGTTGCCACATTCTGCGTTTGATTATCCGTCACGGAGATTTGGAATGGCAGGACGGGGAACGTTCGCTGGCAGAATTGTTCGGTATGGTAGAAGCAACCGGCAAGCTGCCGATTACTTCACAGCCGCCTATCGGCGTTGTAATTGAGCTTTTTACCAAGCTTGCTCAGGAAGGTAAAAAGGTTATTATGCTGACAGTAGACAGCGTGCTCAGCGGTACCTATCAGACCGCCTGCGTTGCTGCACGTCAGGTAATGGATGATATAAAGGGCGCGGATATCCGTGTAATCGACAGCAAGACTGCTGCCTGCCCTATCAGCGGTATTGCGATGGAAGTACTGAAGCATACAGCTGCAGGCATGGATATTGACGAGGCCGAAAAAATGGCGCGTGAGATGGTTGCGCGTACAGAAACATTTTTCAGTGTAAATACATTAGACTATTTGCAAAAGGGTGGACGCATTGGCGCAGTTGGCGCTTTGATAGGAAGTATTTTTGGTATTCGCCCTATTGTGCACTTAGATAAAGAGGGCAGACTGGAAGTTGCGGACAAATGCCGTACCCGTAAAAAGGTTATGAAGCGCATGGTTGAGATGGCTGCGGAAAAAGCACCCATTGAAGCAATTTTCGTCGCTCATGCAGAGGCTTTGGCAGATGCAGAGGAATTGAAACAGCAGATGCAGGAATTATTCCCGAATGTACCGACTATGCTTACAGGTATCGGCACCGTTTTGGCTGCTCATCTTGGACCCGGTGCTATCGGTGTATTCGTCCGTCGCAAAGCCTGAAAGGAAAGGTGTGGGGTTTAGATGAATAATATCAAGGTAATTACCGGCAAGCAGCTGAAGGATATGCTGCTGGGTGCTTACCATAGCTTTGAAAAAAATTTTGAAGCTATCAATGATTTAAATGTTTTTCCGGTGCCGGATGGCGATACCGGTACGAATATGATGCATACTATGGCGTCCGTGGCGAAGGCTATCAGCGCAATGAGCGATGAAGCCGAGGCCGGCGAAATCGGTGCCGCAGCTGCCCGCAGCGCTATTATGGGCGCACGCGGCAATTCCGGCGTAATTTTGTCGCAGCTGCTGCGTGGTATCGGCAAGGGTGTTGCCGGTAAAAAGACGCTGAACAATACAGAAATCGGCAAGGCCTTCCAGTTTGGTATTTTATATGCTTACCGCAGTGTCTCCAAACCGGTAGAAGGTACTATTCTGACAGTAGCCCGCGGCATGGCCAAGGGTGCTTATAACGCTGTTCGTGGTAATGTGAGCCTGGAGGAAGTGCTGCTGGAGGCTATCCGCAGCGGCAAGGAAGAGCTTGCCAGAACTCCGGAGCTGTTGCCTGCACTGAAGGCAGCCGGTGTTGTTGATGCCGGCGGTCAGGGCCTGATTGTCTTTTTCGAGGGCTGTCTGGCAGGCCTGCGCGGTCAGGATTGCGAAGTGCTTCCTGTTACACCGCGTGCCAAGGTACAGATTCAGAAGGGCGAGCCGCTTGATCTGGAATATCCTTATTGCACCGAATTTATCGTCAAGGATGCTAATGTTGATAAGCAGACTGTCAGCAAGGCCTTAGAGGGCATGGGCAATTCCATGATTGTGGCAGTGGTAGAGGATATCGTTAAGGTACATATTCATACCAAGCATCCTGGTGATGCGCTCAACATGGCGCAGACCTGGGGAACTCTGCATGATATCAAGGTAGAAAATATGCGCGACCAGCACGAAAACCGTCTCTTTAGCGCTGATGATATTCAGCCGGTTAAGCATGGCGTTGGTGTGCTTACTGTTGCTGCCGGTGACGGTATTGCCAAGATTATGCATGAAATGGGCGCTGCAGAGATTATCAGCGGCGGCCAGAGCATGAATCCTCCGGTAGAAGAGTTTGTTAATGCTATTGAAAATGGTACCTGCGAGCAGTATATTATTTTGCCGAACAATAAGAATATTGTTTTGGCAGCTGAGCAGGTGCGTAAGCTGCTGGGTAATTCCAAGGTAGCTTATGTTCCTACTACCAATATGGCGCAGGGTTTGTCCGCACTGCTGCATTTTGATGCAACCCGCAGCATGGAAGAAAACACTGTTATTATGACCAAGGAAGCCAAGGAAACAGCCAGTGGCAGTATTACCGTAGCTGTACGCGACAGCGTAGTTAACGGCATTGCTATCCATGAGGGCGATTATCTTGGTATTTTAAACGATAAAATTGTTTGCAACGGCAGCAGCATGGAGGAAGTGTTGCAGAAGATGCTGACAGATGGGGATTATGAACTGATCAGCTTATATTATGGTGCCGATGTAACTGAAGAGCAGGCTGAAAAGCTGGCAGCTGAAGTGGAAGAGCTGAATGATGAGTGGGAGGTTGAAACCTTTTACGGCGGACAGCCGCTGTATCCGATTCTTTTGGCAATGGAGTGATGAAATATGCTTACAAGTCAGGAATTAACCAACCTGTTGCGCGAGCGTGGCTATAAGGTCACCCCTCAAAGACTTGCTGTTTATGAAGCCTTGGCTGATGAAACGTGGCATCCGAATGCAGAGATGCTGTTCAATAAGCTGCAGCCGAAGTTTCCTGCTATGAGCTTTGCTACGGTGTATAAAACCGTAGAAATTCTGCATGATATCAACGTTATCCAGATTCTGAATACAGGCGAGGACAGCTTCCGCTATGATGCCGATGTCAGTGAGCATTATCATCTGCGCTGCTTGAAATGCGGGGCAGTAGATGATGCGCTGATGGACGAGGGCGTCAAGCTGCAGCTGACAAATGAGGTAGAAAAGCAGAGCGGTTACACTATCAGCAGCCGTCAGTTCTATTTCTTTGGCCTGTGTCCGAAGTGCTCAAGATTGCATTAAATTATAAAGAAGTGTACCGATTATTTAGCTGATTGGTACACTTTTCTTTATATATTGGGCAGTTATGTCAGAATTTTGTAGACTTATTTTTACGAAAATGCCACAATAGAAGTTTATGAATTTGCTATAATAAAGATGTTATATTGATAGGAGTGAAGGCTTGGTGCTAAACGACTTTCAGATAGTCATGCTGGCCAGCGGCAGCAAGGGGAATGCTGCCTTGATAAGCACAGCAAACCAGCGCTTTTTGGTTGATATAGGTATCAGCTGCAGAGCGTTGACTACAAGAATGAAGGAAATAGGCGTCAGCGTAGACGAGCTGGATGGCGTGTTTATTACACATGAGCATGTCGACCATGTGCGCGGGCTGGCAACCTTTTTAAAAAATTATCAGGTGCCTGTATATAGCAGTGCACTTACCTGGCGGGCATTGCTGGCGAAGGACAGCAAGCTGGTGCGTCAGAACTGTCGTCTTATTGACAATAACCGCCTGCTTTGCGGTGATGTGGAGGTGCAGAGCTTCAGCATACCACATGATGCTGCAGACCCGCACGGTTACACCTTTACGAGCCGCAGCAATGGTTCTAAGTGCACCTATCTTACGGATGCAGGCTTTGTGACTGATACTATACGTGAGGCTGTTGCAGGCAGCAGTGCATTGGTCCTGGAGGCTAATCATGATGTGGAAATGCTGAAAAACGGTCCTTATCCGCGTCAGCTGAAGCAGCGTATCTTGAGTACGCTGGGACATTTATCCAATGATACTGCCGGACATTTTCTGACAGAGCTTGAGCGTTTGCCAGAGCATATTGTGCTGGCGCACCTGAGTGAACACAATAACCTGCCACAGCTGGCGCAGGATACGGTGCAGAATATTTTACATGATAATAACCGCCTGCAGGAAACAGAGCTTTTTGTAGCTGCCCAAAACAGGGTAGTGGCAGATAGTCCGCTGCCGGCAGTCTTAGATTTTAAATAAGGAGTGGATACAGATGAATAAGAGTATCTGGAAAAAATCAGCTAATATTTTTGTCTGTGGCCTTTTAGGTGCGGCAATTCTGGTTGCCGGCTGTGGCGACAATAAAACTTCTGCCGCAGTGCATGAAAAGCCTGCTGTCAAGACTGAGCAGCAGCTGAGCGCGGCACGCAATACACCGATTGTAGCAGCAGCCAAGAAGGTTGGTCCTGCTGTCGTAGGTATTACCAACAAGGCGTATGTGCGCGACTTCTTTAACCGTACGCAGCTGATGGAGCGCGGTACAGGCAGCGGTGTTATTTATGATAAGGCCGGTTATATTGCGACTAATAACCATGTAGTTGAGGGCGCTTCGGAAATTATCGTCAGCCTGCCTGACGGACGTACTGTTAAGGGTAGAGTTCTTGGCGCTGATGCTGTAACCGATTTGGCTGTAGTAAAGATTGATGCAGATAATCTTACCGTTGCTACCTTTGGTGACAGCGATACCCTGCAGGTTGGCGAACCGGCAATTGCTATCGGCAATCCGCTGGGCCTGGAATTCCGCGGCAGTGTAACTGCAGGCGTTATCAGTGCTTTGAACCGCAGCATTGAAGTAGGCGAGCGCAAGTTTAACCTGATTCAGACTGATGCGGCAATCAACCCCGGCAACAGTGGTGGTGCCTTGGTCAATGCTGATGGTGAGGTAGTAGGCATCAACAGTGCTAAGGTTGCTGTAAGCGGTGTTGAAGGCATTGGCTTTGCTATTCCTATCAACACAGCTAAACCGATTCTGCAGGAGCTGGCAGAGCGCGGTCGCGTGGCAAGACCTTATCTGGGTGCTTCGCTGATGGATCAGGAAATTGCTAACCGTTATGGCTTTGAGATAGATCTGCATGGCGGCATCTTCCTTGTGAAGGTTGTTCCCGGCAGCCCGGCAGCTAAGGCTGACATCCGCCCCGGCGATATTCTCCTGAGCTTTAATGGCAGCAAAGTGAAGACTGCTGTTGACCTGCGCACTGCTCTGTCTAAATGCAAGGTAGGCGAAAGAGCCGAGGTAGTGATTATGCGTAACGGTCAGAGAGAAAGCAGAACTGTGGTATTGGAAGAGGTTCCGAAGGATTACGGCAATTGAAGATAACGATAGCCTGTGTAGGCAAAATTAAGGAAAAATATCTTACTGCGGGGATAGAGGAATTCAGCAAAAGGCTGACACCCTTCTGCAAGCTGGAGACACTGGCGATTAATGAGGAGCGTATGCCAGATAATCCTTCCCCGGCAGAAAAGCAGCAGGTGCTGGAGCGTGAAACGCAGCGCCTGCTGGCAATTATTCCGGCAAATTCCTATGTGATTTTGTTGGATGTCATTGGTAAGCAGCTGAGCAGCCCGGATTTGGCGGCAAAGCTGGATGAGCTGGCGCTTGCCGGCAACAGCCATATCACTTTCGTGATTGGTGGTGCCTTTGGCTATACTGATGCGTTGCGTAAGCGTGCTGATTTGGCGCTGAGCTTTTCTAAAATGACTTTTACGCATCAGATGATTCGCCTGCTGTTGATTGAGCAGATTTATCGTGCTTTTAAAATCAGCAGAGGCGAAAAGTACCATTGGTAAAATAAGTAGAATAATCCAAGCAAAAAGAGTCGTGCGCAGGCACGGCTCTTTTTTGCGTTGCAACAAGAATGAGACGTAAAAATTTGCGTTTCGTTTGCGTATTGGTTTTGAAACGTAAGCGAAGATGAAAGTGAAACGAAAATATAATCCGGACTGCAATTTTGGCACACAAAAACGCGTAAAAGCGATGCTTCTACGCGTTCTAATGTGCTTCATTTTTTATCAGATTTACAGCTTTATACGATTGTGCCGCCGCCGACAACTACGTCACCGTCATACATAACAACGGACTGACCTTTAGTGATGGCGCGCTGAGGCTCGTCGAAAACGAGCTGCAGAGTATCTGCGTCAGGCTGGGTAACAGTTGCCCACTGCTCCTGCTGGTGGTAGCGGATGCGTGCTTTCACGCGGCGCGGTTCGGTGATAGCGTCGCAGTCAATGAGGTTGATATTCTTGGCTGTAACATTTTTGGTGAACAATCCCTCGTTTGTCGTAAGGATAACAGCGTTGTTCTTGGTGTCAATCTCTTTAACGTACATAGGCTGCGGCAGCGCCAGGCCTAGGCCTTTGCGCTGGCCTACGGTGTAATGGATAATGCCTTTATGTCTGCCAAGCACGTTGCCTGCTTCATCTACGAAGTTGCCGGGCTTGAATTTTCGTCCCAAGCGTGCTTCGATGAAATCAGCGTAGGTGCCGGTCTGGATAAAGCAGATATCCTGGCTGTCATGCTTTTGAGCGTTGACGAAGCCATGCTTTTCGGCAATTTCACGCACCTGTGTCTTATGCAGACCTCCGAGAGGGAACATAGCGTGTGCCAGCTGCTCCTGTGTGAGTGAATAAAGCACATAGCTCTGGTCCTTCAGAGGGTCAACAGCCTTGCGCAGCAGGTAGCGTCCCTTTGCTTCGTCATAGCTGATTTGTGCATAGTGGCCGGTGACAACGTAATCACAGCCAAGCTCCTGTGCACGTACAAAGAGCTGGTCGAATTTCAGATAGCGGTTGCAGTCAATGCAGGGGTTAGGCGTTCTGCCGTTAACGTAAGCGTCAACGAAACGGTCGATAACATCGCGCTCAAAGCGGTCGGCAAAGTTGAAAACGTAGTAAGGCATACCAAGGCTGGCAGCTACGCTGCGGGCATCTGCTACGTCATCGATAGAGCAGCAGCTGTTAGCTTTGGAAACGCCGATATCCTCGTTGGCAAAGAGCTTCATGGTTACGCCGGTGCATTCGTAGCCCTGCTCCAGCATCATCAATGCGGAAACGCTGGAATCAACGCCGCCGCTCATGGCGATTAGTGCTTTTTTGTTCATAATTTTTCTCCTTCTGGTTTATCTAAAGTGCGGCGTACATCGCCTCTGTCGGTTACTATGTTATAGCCTGCTATTTTTACGCGTGCCTCCAGACAGCCACGGCATTGGGCTGCCTCCTCGCCGGTACAGATTTTGTTGGCGTACAGCTCGTATTTTTTGCGTACTCCTATCGGAGAAAGGTTAGGCATTACGACGTTGCCGCCGGCCTGCAGCCCCAGCTCGCGTCCATTGGGATGGATGGTGCCGAGCGCTGTTGTCGAAGGCAGCAGCGCGTAAGGGAAGAGCAGTCGCAGGATAGAAAGCAGGCGTAGCGTCTGCTCCAGCGTACCGCTTGTCATATCCTTAAACGGGGTGTGCTCGTGTGTAATATAGGGGCCTATGCCAATCATATCAGGCTGCAGCTTTTGCAGAAAGCGCAGGTCGCTGACAAGGTTTTGCGGCGTTTGGTAGGGGGAGCCGACCATGAAGCCTGAGCCAACCTGATAACCGATTTCCTTGAGGTCAAACAGGCAGCGCTTGCGGTTTTCCAGGCTCATGCTGGCAGGATGGAGCTTGGCGTAATGCTCTACGTCTGCAGTTTCGTGGCGCAGCAGATAACGGTTGGCGCCTGCATCGAAGTATGCCTGATAGCTGGCACGGCTTTTTTCGCCGATGGAAAGTGTAATGGCGCAGTCCGGATGCTGCTTGCGAATGGCGCTGACGATGGCGCAGATTTTGTCGTCTGTATAATACGCATCCTCGCCGCCCTGCAGCACGAAGGTGCGGAAGCCGAGCCTATAGCCTTCGGCGCAACAGGCCAGGATTTCCTCCTGCGTCAGACGGTAGCGTTCCGCACAGCTGTTGCCTGCGCGGATACCGCAGTAGTAGCAGTTGTTTTTGCAGTAATTGGTGAATTCAATCAGTCCGCGGATATAGACTTTGTCGCCGTAATATTGACGGCGGAGTTTATCCGCTTCGCAGGCGAGCAGCTTGTTGATGTCCGGTTCAGTGCTTGTTATCAGCGTCAACAGCTCTGTGTCGCTCAGGTCATGCTCGTAGGTGAGCTTGTTTATTAAATTGGCAGCTGTTGACAGCATATTTTTACCTCCGTAAGCGGTTTACCGCTTCTGCAACTTTAGTGATGATTATCCGAACTTCGTCCATGGTATTGTATTCGCACAGCGAAAAGCGCAGGGCGCTTTGTGCTGTTTCGTGGCTCAGGCCGAGGGCGAGCAGTACATGGCTGGGCTCAAGCGAGCCTGCGGAGCAGGCGGAGCCGGACGAGCAGCAGATACCTTCATTGGAAAGCAGTGAAAGCAAAGCTTCGCCGTTTACGCCCTGAAAGCTGTAGTTGATTGTACCGGGCAGGCAGTGCTCGCGGTTGCCGTTAAAGCTTGCGCCGTCAATTTTATCTAAACCGTTGCGCAGAGCATCGCGCAGGCCTGTGATATAAGCAGTGTTTTGCTGCATATTTTCCTGTGCGTCCTTAAGCGCTGCGGCGAGACCGATGATGCCGGGAAGATTTTCTGTACCGGCGCGCTTGCCGCGCTCCTGACCGCCGCCACGGATAAGACTTGTAAGCTGAAAGCTGCTTTTGGCAAATAACAAACCAATGCCTTTAGGTCCATGGAATTTGTGCGCGGAAAGCGAAAGCATATCGATATTATCGTGCTGTACGTCGATAGCAAGATGGCCTGCGGCCTGCACAGCGTCGGTATGGAAAAGCACGCCGCGCTTGCGGCAGAGAGCACCGATTTCGCGGATAGGCTGGATGGCACCGGTTTCATTGTTGGCGTACATGACGGAAACTAGGCAGGTGGTATTTGTAATAGCTTCTGCTACCTGTGCGGCGGTGACGATGCCGTCAGCCTGCGGGCGCAGCAGCGTCACTGTAAAGCCTTGCGCTTCCAACGCTTCAAGCGTATGCAAAATAGCGTGATGCTCCATATCAGTGGAAACGATGTGGCATTTGCCCTGCTTTTTGCCAATAGCCGCAGCGCTGATAAGCGCCTGGTTATCTGCTTCGCTGCCGCCGGAGGTAAAGAAAAGCTCCTTCGGCGCACAGTTCAGTACCTGCGCTACCTGCTGGCGCGCGCGGAAAAGCGCAGCGGCGCTTTGCTGGCCTAAAAGGTGCACACTGGATGCATTGGCATATATTTCCTGAAGATAGGGCAGCATTGCCTTGACGGCAACGTCACTCATTTTAGTTGTAGCTGCATTATCTACATAGATAAATTGCTTCATAATAGTAAAACATTCTCCTTCAATAGCGGAAATCCTGCTTTTACTTTTCTATTATACGCTTACTGGCGCGATATTTACAGAGTCAGCGTCTTTTTGAGGCGTATTTTGAGTAAAATTTAATTCCTACTGTCTTAATATGTTTCATATGGTACAGTACGACTGCTTTTTTGTCAAGCGAAGAAAATTTTAATTCTTTTTGTTGACAGGCAGAAAAAAATCAGTATAATAATACCTATAAATCAACTATGATTACTAGAGATTACAAAACAGAGAAAATGAGGGATTATACTAATGAAAAGCTTGCATTTTGATACACGATGTTGACTCTGGTTACCTGTTAATATAAGAAAGAAAAACTATACAACGATAATATACTGATTAGATGAAGACAAAGGAGCGATTTATTATGGCAATTTATACTAGCATTACTGATTTGATTGGCGGCACTCCGCTGCTGGAGCTGAAAAACTACGAAGCTGAAAACAAGCTGGAAGCAAAGATTCTGGGTAAACTGGAATACTTCAATCCCGCTGGCAGCGTCAAAGATAGAATTGCGAAGGCTATGATTGATGATGCAGAGGCTAAAGGTGCTTTGAAGCCGGGGGCTACTATTATTGAGCCCACCAGCGGCAACACCGGTATCGGTCTGGCATCCGTAGCTGCTGCCCGCGGTTACAAAATCATTTTGACTATGCCTGAAACCATGAGTGTTGAACGTCGTAACCTGCTGAAGGCTTATGGCGCACAGCTGGTACTGACTGACGGTGCTAAGGGTATGAAGGGTGCGATTGCCAAAGCTCAGGAGCTGGCAGAAAGCACTCCGAACAGCTTTATCCCCAGTCAGTTTACCAATCCTGCTAACCCTGCAACCCACAGAGCCTCTACCGGTCCGGAAATCTGGCAGGATACCGAAGGCAAGGTTGATATCTTTGTTGCCGGTGTAGGTACCGGTGGTACTGTTTCCGGTGTAGGCGAATACCTGAAATCCCAAAATCCAAATGTGAAGGTTGTTGCTGTAGAGCCTGCAGGTTCCCCGGTACTTTCCAAAGGTGTTGCCGGTCCGCATAAAATTCAGGGCATTGGTGCAGGCTTCGTTCCTGACACTTTGGATACTAAGGTTTATGATGAAATCATTGCTGTTGAAAATGAGGATGCCTTCAAAACCGGTCGTACTATTGCCCATAAGGAAGGCGTGCTGGTAGGCATTTCCTCCGGTGCTGCTGTTTATGCGGCAACGCTGCTGGCAAAACGTCCGGAAAACAAGGGCAAGGTTATCGTAGCGTTGCTGCCTGATACCGGCGAGCGTTATCTCTCCACTCCGTTATTTGCTGAATAAGCAGATAAAATACATATCACATCCCATTTCCTAACCAAAAGAAAGCAGTCTGCGCGGACTGCTTTCTTTAATTTAGAGCGCAAAAAACCGCCGGCGTTATGCAACCGGCGGGTAAGCATTAAATCGAATAATTATCAATGCTGCGCGCTTTGTAATTGTCAAGGATATCCTGCAGAGTGATGTTATCCAGGTAATCCGCAATAACCTTGCTCAGTCCCTGCCACAGCGGCAGCGTGATGCATTCATCGCGGCGTTCGCAGCCTACAGGGTTAAAGTCCAGACAGGCTACTGGCGTAAGGTTGCCTTCTGTCAGGCGCAGGATGCTGCCGACAGTATACTCACGCGGTGCGTTGACTAGACGGTATCCACCCTGAAAGCCACGGTTGGCCTGTAGGAAATTTGATTTATTCAGAATAGGAACAATTTGCTCCAGATATTTTTTGGAAATGTTTTGTCTTGCGGCAATGTCCTTGAGGGCAACAAAGCCATCCTGCTGATGCTCTGCCAGATCCAGCATCATACGCAGGGCATAGCGTCCTTTAGTTGATATTTTCATTGTTTCTCCACCTTTGAGTTGAACTGGGTAATTATCTGTAAACCTACTTAAATTATATGCTATTATTGCCAATAAGTCAAATAGCGAAGGCTGTACACGTGGAATAATAGGCAGGAGGCGGAAACGTTTATTGTTGAGCAGATTTTTATAAAGGAAATGCATAGCTTTTATCCACCAATCCACAAAAGTTATGCACACTGTGGATAACTTTTGTGAAAAGCTGGGGATAAGTGGGAAATTATCGGGATAAATTTGGCAGGAAAAGTGAATAACTTGATTTTAAAAAAATCAATGATACATAGTACTTGCAAGTTATCATAAATAGTGCTATAATCACTAGCTAATACGTGAGAGGAGGAAATACTCTTGGAACATAAAAATATTTATCAACTTGTTCTCGCTGGCGTACTGTGCGCTATAGGTCTTGTTATTCCTATGGTTATGCCGAAGGTGATTATCGGGCCGATGTCCTTTACCTTGGGTGCGCATGTAGCAATTTTTTTGGCAATGTTTATTTCGCCTAAGGTGGCAGCAGCTGTCTGCTTAGGTACAACGATGGGCTTTTTTGTAACTACACCTCTGATTATTGCTGCGCGTGCGGCAACCCATCTTATTTTTGCTCTGGTTGGTGCTTATATCATTAAGCGTTATCCTGATATTATGGAAAGCTTTGTAGCTGGTATCAGTCTGAATCTGGGACTTGCTGTATTGCATGCTGTGGGCGAGGTGCTGGTGGTAGCGCCCTTTTTCTTCAGCGGCTATATGTTTACGCTGGAGCAGCTGTCCAATGGCTTTGTAATGAGCGTTATTGTGCTGGTCGGTGCAGGTACAGTTTTGCATTCTGTTATGGATTGCAGTATTTCCGTGCTGCTGTGGAAATTTGTCAGAGCAGCAGTGCCTTCGATTAAGCTGATTCGCGGGTAATACTCAATATTAAAATTAAAACTAAAAGCGTGCAGGCTTGCAGCTGACGAATGTCAGCATGTGCAAGCCTGCACGCTTATTTTTATGCTTTAGCTATTATTTTCTTGCTTTAGCAACCTCAGCGAAAGCAACTTCTGCTGCGTCGATAGTCTTTTGTAAATCTTCGGGACTATGAGCAACGGAAACAAAGTTTGTTTCGAACTGAGAAGGAGGCAGATAGATGCCCTGTTCCAGCATGGAGTGGAAGTAAATCTTGAAGGCTTCCAAATCGCTGGCTGCAGCGCTGTCAAAATCAGTTACCGGTTTATCGCTGAAGAAGACGGTAAACATGCTGCCGAGACGATTAATCTGTACAGGTACACCGGCCTTAGCTGCGGCCTTTTCCAAACCGCCGGTCAGAATAGCGCAAAGGCTTTCTGCACGGTTGCAGACATCGTTCTGCTCCATGTAGGTGAGTGCAGCAATACCTGCAGCCATAGCCAGCGGGTTACCGCTTAAGGTACCTGCCTGATACATCGGGCCTGCAGGAGAAACCATTTGCATGATTTCGCGTTTGCCGCCGTAAGCAGCAACAGGCAGACCGCCGCCGATTACCTTGCCGAGGCAGGTGATATCTGGGTCGATGTCATAAAGGGACTGGCTGCCGCCCTGAGCGCTGCGGAAGCCGCTCATAACCTCATCGCAGATGAGGAGAGCGCCATACTTTTTAGTGATGGCACGTACGCCTTCCAGGAAGCCTTCATGCGGAAGTACCAGGCCCATGTTGCCCGGAGTCGGTTCCATAATAACGCAGGCGATTTCTTCGCCGCGCTCAGCAAAAACCTTTTCCAGAGCGGGCAGGTCATTGAACGGTACGGTAATAGTGGTTGCCGCTACTGCTTTAGGTACGCCCGGGCTGTCGGGTACGCCGAAGGTAGCGCCGCCGCTGCCTGCTTTTACAAGCAGGCTGTCATGATGACCATGGTAGCAGCCGATGAATTTGATGATGCAGTCACGGCCTGTGTAGGCACGTGCTAAGCGCAGAGCGCTCATGGTTGCTTCAGTACCGCTGTTGACCATGCGGACCATATCCATAGACGGAACGAGGCGGCAGACTAATTTTGCCAGCTCGGTTTCGGCAACTGTCGGAGCGCCGTAGGAGGTGCCCTTTTCAGCAGCAGCCTTGATAGCGTCGGTTACGCAGTCGGGTACATGGCCCATGAGCAGCGGACCATAGGACATAACGTAGTCGATGTATTCGTTGCCGTCGATGTCATAGATTTTGCTGCCCTTGCCGCCGGAGATGAACGGCGGTACACCGCCGACACTGCGGAAGGAGCGCACGGGGCTGTTAACGCCGCCGGGGATATATTGGCGTGCTTCTTCAAAAGCAGCCTGAGATTTTGTATGTTCCATTGTTATATCTCCTTATTTGCCTTGCAGCCATTTTGCTACGTCAAGCGCATGGTAGGTAATAATCATTTTGGCACCGGCACGCTTGAAGCCCAGCATGGTTTCCATAACGATACGTTTTTCGTCAATCCAGCCTTTTTCAGCTGCAGCCTTAACCATAGCATATTCACCGCTGACATTATAAACACACAGCGGACGGTTAAAGGTTTCGTGTACACGTTGTACAATGTCGAGGAAGGCCAGCGCCGGTTTAACCATAACGATATCTGCGCCTTCTTCAATATCCAGAGCAACTTCGCGCAGAGCCTCGTCACTGTTGGCGGGGTCCATCTGGTAGCCTTTGCGGTCACCTGCGGACGGAGCAGAGTCTGCTGCAGCACGGAAGGGGCCATAGTATGCGGAAGCAAATTTTGCGGAATAAGCCATGATAGGAATATGGTTGAAGCCTGCTGCATCCAGTGCTTCGCGGATAGCCTTAACATAACCGTCCATCATATTGGAGGGAGCAATCATGTCAGCACCGGCCTGAGCGTGGGAAACAGCAACCTTAGCCAGCAGCGGCAGAGTTTCATCGTTGTTGACGGTGCAGCCGTTTTGCAGCACGCCGCAATGACCATGTTCGGTGTATTCGCACAGGCAGACGTCGGTAATGATAACCAGCTCAGGATATTTTGCTTTAATCAGCTTGCAGGCCTGTTGTACAGGCTCGTTCATATCCCAGCCGCTGCTGCCGACAGCGTCCTTGTAGGACGGTACGCCGAAGAGCAGGACAGCGGGAATACCCAGCTCTACAACCTCGTCAACGCATTCCATAACGCGGTCGATGGACCAGTGATAGTTGCCGGGCAGAGATTCGATTTCATGTTTAACGTTTTTACCGGGAACGACGAAAAGCGGATAGATTAAGTCCTTTACGGAAACCTCGGTTTCGCGGATCATTGCACGCAGATTTTCAGTAGCGCGTGTGCGGCGCGGACGGTATACAGGAAAACCGGTAATACTCATCTTGATACACTTCCTTATTTATTATAAAAATTTGTGATAGCGGTCATGAGGCCGTCGATTGTATATTCAGCGGCATTGATAGCCGGAGTATAGCCATGCTTTTTCAGGGTATCAGCAGTTACGGGGCCGATAGCAGCCAGAGCAGCCTTGTTCAGCAGCTCCTTCTTGTCACCGAGAACCTCGAGCAGGTTGGTTACGGTGCTGCTGCTGGTGAAGGTTACGATGCTTGCTTCGCCGCTTTCAAGGGCTTCGATGAGCTCGTCCTTGTTTTCGCAGTCAGCAACAGTTTCGTAAGCAGTTACAACGTCAACGGTAGCACCGATTTTGCGCAGAGATTCGGGCAATACTTCGCGTGCAACCTTAGCACGTGCCAGCAGGATTTTGTCACCGGCGGTGATTTCGCCTGCCAGTGCTTCAGCCAGCTCCTCTGCTTTGTAAGCGGAAGGAATGAGGTCGGCGGTGAGGCCGTGCTCTGCCAGAGCCTTGGCGGTGGCGCTGCCGATAGCGGCAAGCTTAACGTTAGCCAGGGCGCGGGCATCCTTCTTAGCTGCGCCCAAACGCTCAAAGAAGTAGTCTACGCCGTTAGCGCTGGTGAAGACGAGCCATTTGTAGTCATTGATGCTGGCAATAGCGTTGTCCAGCGGAGTGTAATCTGCCGCCGGAACAATTTTGATTGCCGGAGCTTCGATAACTTTAGCGCCTTGTGCTTCCAGCTTTTTGGTGAGAGCGCTGGCTTGTGCACGTGCGCGGGTAACGATAACAGTTTTGCCGAAGAGCGGCTTGTTATCGAACCATTGCAGCTGCTCACGCAGGCGTACAACCTCGCCAACGAGGAAGATAGCAGGCGGTTTCATACCGGTTGCCTTAACGTCAGCGGCAGCTCTGCCCAAGGTGGTAATCAGAGTGCGCTGTTCAGGATGAGTGCCCCAACGGATAACGGCAGCCGGGCAGTCGGCACTGCGGCCGTTAGCGATGAGCTCGCGGCTGATTTTTTCAATGTTTTCTACGCCCATGAGGAAGACGAGGGTGTCAACAGAGGTTGCCAGGCCCTTCCAATGGATGGTGGATTCGCCTTTAGTAGGATCCTCGTGGCCGGTAATAACAGCGAAGGAGGTTGCTACATGGCGATGGGTAACAGGAATGCCTGCATATTCAGCAACGGCAATAGCACTGGTTACGCCGGGAACGAATTCAAACGGCAGGCCTGCTTCACGCAGTTCGATGGCTTCTTCGCCACCGCGACCGAATACAAAGGGGTCGCCACCCTTTAAACGTGCTACAACCTTGCCCTCAGCAGCCAGCTTTACCAGCAGCTTGTTGATATCGGGCTGGCGCATGGTGTGGTTAGCGCTGGCTTTGCCAACATAAACCATTTCTGCGTCCTTGCGGGCGAAGGCCAGAATACGCGGATCTGCCAGGCGGTCATAAACAACAGCGTCAGCAGTCTGCAGGCATTCCTTAGCCTTGAGTCCCAAAAGTCCCGGGTCGCCGGGGCCTGCACCGATTAAATATACTTTACCTTGTTTCGTCATGATGTCACTCTCCTTAAAGAATTGCGGCCAGAATTTCCTGACCACCGGCAGCCAGCATTTTTTTGCCCAGCTGTTGGCCGAGGCTGACAGCATCATCAGCTTTGCCGTTAATTGTATCACGCAGAATAGTGCTGCCGTCTAAAGCAGCAATGATTGCTTCAATGCGAATGTTTTCACCTTCAACGTCGGCATGTACACCGATAGGAACCTGACAGCCGCCTTCCAGTAAGCCTAAGAAGGCACGTTCAGCGTCGGTAGCCTGCTTGGTGTTCAGGTCGTTTAAGAAGCTCAGCATATCGCGTACGTCCTTATCCTCGGTACGTGCTTCGATTGCCAATGCGCCCTGGCCTACAGCCGGCAGGCAGACATCAGCAGGAATCAGGCTGGAGATGCGGTCGCCATGACCAAGACGCTCCAGGCCTGCAGCTGCCAGAATAATAGCATCATACAGTCCTTCGTCCAGCTTACGCAGGCGGGTATCAACGTTGCCGCGCAGGTCACGGATTTCCAGATCCGGACGCTTAGCTAACAGCTGCGCCTTACGGCGCAGACTGCTGGTGCCGACTACGGCACCGAGAGGCAGCTCTTCGAAGCTGCCATATTTGTTGCTGACGAAAGCATCGCCAACGTTGGCACGCTCGGTAATTGCGGTCAGGCACAGGCCTTCCGGAAGAACGGTAGGCATATCCTTCAGGCTATGTACAGCCAGATCAACAGTGCCATCTAAAAGATCCTCTTCAATTTCCTTGGTAAACAAACCCTTGCCGCCGATTTGCGCCAGGGGCACGTCTAAAATACGGTCGCCTTTGGTGACAATTTTTTTCAGTACAACCTCACATTCAGGATATTGCTTGCGCAGTAAGGCTGCAATATGATTGCTTTGCCAAAGCGCTAAAAGACTTTGTCTAGTCCCAATCGTCAATTTTGCTTTCATCACCAAACTCCTCTCCGGTTTCATTTAATAAAAATAAATCACACATCATTTTCTTGTAGCGTTCTTCCTCAGAAGTACCTGCTACAGCATTCATGGCCTTCATAGGCTCGCGCAGGAATTTATGTTCCAGACGTTGAGTCATCAGGTCGATAATGCGCTTTTCATGATCGGTAAGCTCCGGCATTTTAATAAAGGCCTTCTTCAAAACCTTCTGGCGCAGGAAATTCATTTTATCATGCAGCTGTACCATAACAGGGCGCATGGTGTAATAACGCAGGCGCTCCTTGAGGGCGCCGATTTCCTCGCTGATAATCTGCTCGGCAACATGCGCTTCCTTTTCGCGGAAGTTTTTATTGGTATCAACAACGCCTTCCAGATCATCAATGTTATAAATAGTTACGCCGGCAACATCGGCCAGTCTGGGGTCGACGTCACGCGGAACGGCAATATCAATCAGAATCAGCGGTCTGCCGTTGCGCTTGGGGAGCAGAGGTCCTAAATTTTCTACGGTAAGCACGTAATGCGGCGCACCGGTAGATGTTATGATGATATCGGCATCGGCGGCATGTTCGAACATGGCACGGTAGGGAATAGCCGTACCGTGGAATTTGCCTGCCAAATCCTGCGCTCTTTCGTAGTGACGGTTGCTGACGCAAATAGTCTGCGCACCCTTGTCCAACAGATGCTGTGCAGTAAGCTCACTCATATGACCGGCACCGACTACCAAAATCTGCGCCTTGCTCAAGTCGCCTAAAATTTTGATGGCCAGGTCAACAGCTGCACTGGAAACAGATACGCTGCTGTAGGCAATTTTTGTTTCGGTACGCACGCGCTTGCCGACGGCAATAGCCTTATTCATAATGGTATTGAGAATCGTATCTGTCATACCGTTATTGCGGGCAATCTGATAAGCATTTTTAATCTGGCTGAGAATCTGGCCTTCACCGACAATCAGGGAGTCCAGACTGGATGCTACGCGGAACAGATGCTTTACGCAGTTCGTACCGTTCAGATTATAAAAATATTCACTTTGATAATGTTCACCTGCCAAATGCTTGAGCAATGATTTGATAAAGGGGATTGCTTCATGCGGATTTTCAATCACCATGTACAGCTCGGTGCGGTTGCAGGTGGAAAGCAGCATGGCTTCGGGAATATTATCGTAATTGCGCAGACGGCGCAGAATACTTGCCACCCTGTCATTGGAAAAATTAAAACGTTCACGGATCTCAACGGGGGCGGTTCTGTGATTGAGTCCTAAAACTGTTAACTGCATCTAATACCTTCTCCTTTGCTTGAGCAGGCTTACCTGCTATAACTAAATTTAGTAAATCCTGTTTTAAAACACTGCGCCAGAATTGTGTCCGTTCCTCTGGCGTGCTGTCGATACTCTTTACTTCTTCTCTCTGCAGCAGCAGGAAGCTGTTGAAGTCAGCCAGCTCCGGTGTCAGGATATGCTCCAGCTGCTTTTTCAGCAAGCGTGTGAAGGCAGGCATACCGCCTGTTGCCAGCGCTATGGTAATATCACCTTCGCTGATAGCTGAGGGGACAGTGAAATTACTCAGCTCCGGTTCAGTAATATTGTTGATAAGGCAGGGAGCAGCGTCTGAAATCTGCCTGTTGACGACCTTATTATCTGTGGCGGCAATAACCACAAAGGCGTTCTGCAGATATTCAGGCTTGTAGTAATCCTTGATGAGCGTGCAGCCTTGTGCAGAGGCAAGCTTTTGCACATCGTCGCAGAAGATGGGAGCGACAACGGTTACATTGGCACCGGCATCCAAAAGCGTGGCAAGCTTACGGGCGGCAACAGTGCCGCCGCCGATAATTACACAGCTTTTGTCCGCTACACGCAGCATTGCAGGATAATGAAAATTAGTTTTATTAAGCATATAATTAACCACCTTTAGGAACGTGATAATGAGTGTCATTAAAGATGTTTCCTAACCTTTATATAATATCATATCTGAAGCAATTTATAAAGATATTAAAGGCTTTGTAAGTGCGAAAAACATAAGAAAATGCATAGAACATAGAAGAAGAGTGAAATAATTCAGGAAAAGAAAAAAAAGAGGGACTTGAACGCACAAAAACTCCCGCCGCAATCCATTTGGATTGTCAGGCGGGAGCCTTATTAAGTCTTATTAAATTTTATTGGTTAATTATTTGCCGAAGTATCTTTTCAGCAGGCCAGCGAAAGCTTTGCCATGGCGAGCTTCGTCACGAGCCATTTCATGAACGGTGTCATGGATAGCATCCAAGTTCAGAGCCTTAGCGCGTTTAGCCAGGTCGGTTTTACCAGCGGTTGCACCGTTTTCAGCTTCTACACGCATTTCCAGGTTCTTTTTGGTGGAGTCGGTTACAACTTCGCCCAGCAGTTCTGCAAATTTAGCAGCATGTTCAGCTTCTTCGAAAGCAGCTTTTTCCCAGTACAGGCCGATTTCCGGATAGCCTTCGCGGAAAGCTACGCGGCTCATAGCCAGGTACATACCAACTTCGGAGCATTCGCCGTTGAAGTTAGCACGCAGGTCAGCTTTGATATCTTCAGGAACGTCGGAAGCGATACCTACAACGTGTTCAGCAGCCCAGCCCATTTCAGCAGCCATTTCCTGGAATTTGGAAGCGGGAGCACCACATTGCGGGCATTTTGCCGGAGCAGCTTCGCCTTCATATACATAACCACATACTTGACATACAAATTTTTTCATATTATTTCCCTCCATGATTTTATATTGCATTGCTTAATTTTATTTTTGACTTGCACAGCTTGTGTGCCTTTGACACTTATATAATAACACAAGCTGCAAGAGTTGTCAATAATAATTATCCGTTAATTTTCATTTTAATTTAGTTAGCTGTAGCTGACAAATTAAAATTTGAGAGTTAAGCCCAGGTTAACTCCTTTAGCCTTCATGTCGCGGTCTTCGCCGAAGGCATCATCAAATGTCTGATTATAGTAGGAAGCGTTTACTTCCAGATTGTTCAGGATAGGCTTGCTGATGCCGATTTCGTAGCCGCTGTTTCTGTTGCCGTAGCCTACATTACCCCAAACGGTGAAGAGTGCGGGAATATCATAGGCTGCCTGTAGGCCAACCTGGCCGGAGTTTTTGGTTTTGCCGCCAACATAACCGGAGGTATCAGCATTCAGATAACCTGCGTAAGCAGAAATACCCGGCAGCACCTTGTACATAAGGTTGAATTGCTGGGCGCGGGTTTTCGCTTCGTCAGCCTTGTAGTTGTTCCATTTGTAATTTAAGGCAGTATTTTGACCGAGACCAACAGTTGCGCCAAGATAGGTGCTGTTGGACTTGCTGAATTTGTAGTTGTCACCATTAAGACTGGAAGGCAACGTAATGCCTGCATCAATAGCTACCTTGCCTGCATCATAATTTTTGAGCGGAGAAGCATAAGCGCTCAGGCTGCAGGTAGTAGCAAGGCAGATTGCAGCGCTGAAAGCTAATAAAGCATGTATGGATTTCATCTTGTATCACTCCTTTTACAACATAATTTTGCTTTTAACTTAATTTTAGCATATAAAGATAGTTATGCAAGCAAAAAGCAGTGATGTGTTTATGACAAATCTGTTAAAAGTACTTGTAAATTCGCGCGGAAAAGAGGATAATTATAATGTATATCTATCTATAAACAAGGGGATTTTATGAGCGCAGATAATAAAGCTTCTAATAGCAAATTTTTAAAGGGAACCTTAATCCTTACAGCTTCCAGTATTGTGGTCAAGGTTATCGGTTCCTTAAACTGGATTATTTTATCACGTGTATTGGGTGGCGAAGGCATTGGCCTGTATCAGATGGGCTTTCCCATCTATCTGATGGCAATTACTGTATCGAGTGCCGGTGTGCCGGTGGCTATTTCCATCATCACGTCTGAAAAGCTGGCGAATAAGGACTATCGCGGTGCAAAGCGAGTCTTTAATGTTTCGTTGCGAGTGCTGCTGTTAAGTGGCCTGTTGTTTTCGTCCTCGCTGTTTTTCGGTGCGGACTGGTTGATTAATAACCATATCATCCGTGACAGCCGTGCTTATTATTCTATTATTGCTTTGGCTCCGGCTGTTTTCTTTGTAACCTTTCTGGCAAGCTTCCGCGGTTACCTGCAGGGCTGGCAGATTATGACGCCGACGGCGGTCAGTGAGATTGTCGAGCAGCTGACGCGTGTTATTACCATGCTCATTTTTGCCGACCTCTTTATGCCGTACGGTCTGGCGTTCGCTGCAGGCGGTGCCAGCATGGGCGCTGGCGTAGGCGCGTTCTGTGCACTTTTGGTGCTGATGTGGTTCTATCGTCGCCTGAAGCAGCGCCTGCAAAAGGAAATGGCGGAGCAGGATGACGGTGCGCCGGTAGAAAGCGCCGGACATATTATCAAGCGTCTGCTGAAGCTGGCGTTGCCTGTATCGCTGACCAGCCTGATGCTGCCGATTGGTGCCAACCTGGACCTTCTGATTGTGCCGCAGCGTTTGGAAGCAGCCGGCTTTGATATTCATCATGCGACAGAGCTGTTCGGTTATCTGACCGGCATGGCAGTGCCACTGGTTAATCTGGCAACAATTTTTACTGCGGCAATGACCATCAGTCTGGTGCCGTCTATTTCCGAATCTCGTGCGTTGGGCAGCTTTGATGCAATTCGTGATAAAATCCGTATCGCCTTCCGTGTAGCGATGATTATCACCTTCCCCTGCTTTATGGGCTTGTATTGTCTGGCAGAAAAGGTTGCGGCGCTTGTGTACAATGCTCCCGGTGCGGCACCTGCGATTCAGACGATGAGTATTGGTATTCTGTTCTTAGGTATGCATCAGATCAGTACAGGTATTCTGCAAGGCCTGGGCCGCACAGCAATCCCTGTAATCAATATGATTATTGCCTGCATTGTAAAAATTGCTATGAGTTGGTATCTTACTGCTGTGCCGGAGCTGGGCATCCGTGGTGCTTCGATGGCGACGGTGGCAGATTTCGCCGTGGCAGCGATTATCAATATGGGCTTTATTTATAAGCTGACAGGCTATAGCTTCTCTGTTGGCAGCATTATCCGCCCTTGTTTTGCTTCTGGCGTGATGGGCGCTGCAATTTACGGCGTGCTGATGCTTACGGAAAGCATGGGTATGTGGTGCGTACTGTTTGCTATGGCAGCAGCTGTACCTGTCTACGCGCTGGCGTTGCTGGCCTGCGGTGGTCTGAATAAAGAGGATTTGGACAACGTGCCCTTTGTGGGACGTAGATTGTTGGCAGTAGGCCAACGCTTTGGTCTTTTCAAGTGAGGTAATAAAAATAATGGAGGAAAGGAATTGTGAGCTTCGCTTGCCTAATGGCAAGGTAGTAAGTTTTTCGTATGCTAAGCTCAAGGCTGGCGTTGCTGTTGCTGCCTTGGTGCTGGTTGGAGCAGTCGGCGGAGCCGGCTATTTATATCATCAGCTGGCAGATTATCGCAGCGAAGCAGCTGATTATGCTGCTTATAAGCAAAATAAGGCTGAGCAGCAGACAAAGCTGCAGAAGCTTTTGCAGGACAATGAAAAAATGCTGCGCGATATGGCAGAAATCTCTAATCTGGAGAAAAAGCTGCGTCGTGCTATTATCCGTGATGTAGACAGCAGTAAGCTGGGCGAGGGTACCAGTATGGTGGATTCGACAGCAGCCAAGGAAACGTCTGCCAGTACGTCTTATACAGGCAAGGGCGGTCCTGCTAAAATGGATATCAATGGTACTATGGCTGTGCTGACAGCCCAGAATGCGAATATCCAAAAAATGCTTGATGGCACAAAAAAATCTGTCAGTGAGCTTTTGAGTGAGGTTGAAGGTTCCGGTGGCGGTATGTCATCCTTCCCTGATAAATGGCCTACAGACGGCGGCACTATCAGCAGTAATTACGGTGTGCGCACTGGTCCGATTGAGGGCGGTTATGATTGGCATCCTGGTCTGGATATAGCGGTTGATTTTGGCACGCCGATTTATGCGACTGCTGCCGGTACGATTGAGCAGGCAGGCTGGAATGGCGGCTACGGACGCTATGTGCGTATCAATCATGGCAATGGCTATGAAACAGCCTATGGACATATGAGCGGCATTGCTGTTGCTGCAGGACAGAAGGTCATTAAAGGCGAAATCATCGGCTTTGTCGGCAGTACAGGCTATAGCACCGGTCCCCATGTACATTACGAGGTGCTGGCAGATGGGCAGAATATCGATCCGTTCTATGTACTGAAAAACAGGTAAAGGCTGATAAATGCTGCTATCTGCGGTAAATAGCAGATCAGTAAAATTAAAAATAGATTTTTGTGAGCCACTATGACAGAATTGTTGTAGTGGTTTTTTGTATGCGTTGGTTGAAATTATGGGTGCAGCAGATTGTAAAAAATACGTAAAACATGCTTCTATGCGCTATTATTGCTTTACAGCAGCAAATGCAGGTGTTATCATTATCTTAATATTATAAATAATTACAGGCGAGGAGGTCCGCATTATGTCCATCAGAGAAATTTCCTTCCCTTCTGCCAACGGCAGAGATACCATCAAGGCCTGGTCCTACAGTCCTTTAGGTCAACCGAAAGCTATTGTACAGCTGATTCACGGCTATGGTGAGCATTCACGCCGCTATCTGCACATGATCAGCAAGTTCAATGAAGCAGGCTTTGTAGTCTTTGCTGATGACCATCTCGGTCATGGTAAAACCGGCTATGACGGAGGCACCTTGGGTGACCCGCATTCCGGCGGCTATATGACCTACCTGAAGGATGAAAAAGCCTTGCATGATATTGCTAAAGAGGCATATCCCGAGCTGCCGTATTTCGTTTTCGGCCACAGCTGGGGTTCTATGCTGGCGCGTGCTTATGCGTCAATCTACGGTGAGGATATCAAAGGTATGATGCTGTGCGGTGTCTGCTCGCAGTGGCAGGGCTGTGAGGATGCTTATGTTAATGCAGAATTCAAGGCTGCTTATGAGGCAGATCCGTATCAGCCTTGTGGCGTCTGGTTTGAGCGTGTTTTCTGCGGTATGACGGACAGAGTGGAAAATCCCAACGGTCCGGCAGACTGGATTGCAACAGATCCGCGCATTGTTGCGGACCATGCTGGCGATATGTTCAATACCTTTGATACTACGCTGGAGCTGTGCTATGATTTCGTGCAGTTGTATCATTATATTGAGAATGATGAGTGGGCTGCCAAGGTACCGCAAAATATTCCCAGCTATCTGATTGCCGGGGACCAGGATCCCTGTGGTAATTACGGCGAGGGCTTGTATCATGTAGCCAATCTGCTGGCAAAAACCGGACATAAGGTTTCTGTAAAGCCATATCCGGGCTTCCGTCATGAGATTCACAATGAGCTGTGCTTGCGCGATGAAGTAGAAGCTGGTTTGATTAAATTTATGGATGATTGCTTGGCGTAAAATAGTTATAAAGTAAAAGAGGCTGCCTTACGGCAGCCTCTTTTACTTTATAAGCTCCCAGATATCGCCCACGTTTTCAGCCAGCAGCTTGGCACCGTGTGCTTCCAAAAAGGCACGGCCTCTGAAGCCCCAGCAAGCGCCGATGCAGGCTACGCCTGCATTGCTTGCTGTGGCAATGTCGGTATCCGAATCACCGATATAGATAGTGCTTGCAGGCTCAGCGTTTAATTGCTGCATGATTGCCAGCAGCATATCCGGCGCAGGCTTTTTGGCGATGCCGGCGCGCTCGCCGCAGGCAGCGTCGAGCTGGCTGTCGAAGTATTGCTTAGCCAGCGCCTGTACGCCGTAATCCGCTTTGTTGGAAACAATGGCGGTGCGGCAGCCTGCAGCGCGCAGCTGCTGCAAAAGCTGCGGCACGCCGTCATAGGGGCGGGTGCTGTCGGCGCAGTGCTGCTTGTAGTATTTGTTGAAGCTGGCAAAGACCTCCTCCTGCAGCTCTGCAGTGGTGTCAGCCGGTACTGCACGCTCAATCAGCTTGCGGATGCCATTGCCGACAAACAGGCGCACCTCGTCTGTGGTGCGCTTTGGCAGCTTGTGCTCTGCTAAAGCATGGTTGGTAGCAGCAGCTAAATCTGCCAATGTGTTGAGTAAGGTACCGTCAAGATCGAAAATAATGGTTGTATATTTCATGGTTAATCTCCTTTGGAACTTAAGATTTTCTTCCTTGTCTATTGTAGCACAAAAAAGGCAAATGCTTTATAATATTATTATATTTAAGTTTGGAGGATAAGGCATGGCTTATGATTACGCTCGCTTAGCGAAAATAAAGTGTTTTCTTTTTGATATGGACGGAACAATTAATTTGGGCAACGAACTGATTCCTGGTATGGAAGGCTTTTTTGATAAATTAAAGGCAGCAGGCAAGGAATATTATCTGCTGACGAATAATTCTTCCCGTAGCCACGAGCATTATGTGCAGAAAATGAATGGACTGGGCGTGCCGGTTACGCGTGAGAATATCCTGATTTCATCAGACGCACTGACCAACTGGATGCAGAAGAACAAACCTGGTGCGAAGCTGTTTGTGCTGGGAACGCCGCAGCTGTTGGCAACGATTGAGGAAGCAGGCTTTACGCTGACGAATACGCTGGAGGAGGGCGCTGATTATGTAGTTGTCGGCTTTGACCAGACACTTACCTATGACCGCCTTACTACCGCCTGCCGCCTGATTGACAAGGGTGTGCCGTATGTTGCTACGCATCCTGATGTGCGCTGCCCGATTGAAGGCGGCGAATTCATTCCTGATACCGGTGCAATGCTGGAGCTGATTAAAACTGCTACCGGCAAAAAGCCGCAGCTGATTTTCGGTAAGCCTTATAAGTATATGGTAGATGTGGTTTTGGATAAAACCGGTTATAAAAAAGAGGAAATTGCTATGGTGGGTGACCGCCTGGCAACAGATATTGCCTTTGGCTTGAATAACGATATTCTTTCTGTGATGGTGCTGACCGGTGAGGCAACCATGGAAGATGTGGAAAATGGTTCCATCAAGCCGGATATTATTCTGCCACATGCTAAGGAAATTTTGCAATATCTTGGTGAATAACGTATAAATACTTTGCTTTGATAACGAAAGGAGTAGTGCTATGGCTGTTTTGGAGCAGACTGCTGTATTGACTGATGCTATTCGTCCTGTGCCTGCCAGTGAGCTGGAGACGCGTATGGAGAAGTTTCGCCGCCTGATGGATGAAATGCATCCCGGTTGGGAAATGGCTGCAGTCAATCATAAGATTGCAATGTATTATTTTACGGGTACGATGCAGGAGGGTGTGCTGCTGATTCGTCCGCAGGATGCAATTTTCTGGGTGCGCCGCAACTATGAGCGCGCAGTAAACGAATCGCATTTCAGCGATATCCGTCCGATGCACAGCTTTCGTGAGGCTGCTGCCTATTATGGCAGTGCGCCACGCATTATGTATGTAGAAACGAAGAAGGCTACCCTTGATTGGGAGCGCATGCTGCATAAGTATTTTGCTTTTGAAGAGGTTGGCTCCTTTGACGCAGTACTGCAGGAGCTGCGTCTGCGCAAGAGTGCTTACGAGCTGCAGCAGATGGAACACTCCGGCGCTATTCACGAAACAGTGCTGGACGTTGTTGCTCCGAAGCTGATTCATGCAGGCATCAGTGAAGCGCAGCTGGCCATTGAGCTTTATAGCGAGATGGTGCAGCGCGGTTCACACGGAACAGCGCGCTTTAACCAGTCCTTGGGCGAGGAGGTTGTCGGTTTGGCTTCCTTTGGCAAGAGCGGTTTAGTACGCACCGGCTTTGACGGCCCCGGCGGTACCGGCGGCACCTGCATAGCGGTGCAGTCTATCGGTAATGCTTTCCGCAAGTTGCAGTCCGGTCGATTGGTTTATCTTGATGTTCCCTGCGGCTTTGATGGTTATCATACAGATAAGACTGTTGTGTATTATTTCGGCATCCTGCAAAAGGATGAGCAATGCGCAAGACTTTTGGCGGCACAGGAGCGCTGCCTGGAGCTGGAGCAAGAGGTAGTGTCCATGATGGTTCCTGGTGAGCCGATTGAAAACCTGTACTTGCACACTATGGAAAAGTTTGATAATGTCTATGGCGATGCGTTTATGAACGGCGGTAAATTCCTGGGGCACAGCATTGGTCTGGTGATGGATGAAGCGCCGGCTATAGCCAAAGGCTTTAAGCAGCCGCTGGAGCCAGGCATGACCTTTGCCGTAGAGCCTAAAATTGCTTTGCCGGGCTTAGGCCTGGTAGGCACGGAAAATACCTATGTGGTTACGGAAAAGGGCGCACGTTCGCTGACCGGTCGCTCACACGCACTGCGTGAAATTGAATAGTATTACGGTAAAACAAAAATGCTGCGGGCGTTATGCCTGCAGCATTTTTCAGTAATAGTCTTATTCAGCTAATTCCTTGGCGCATTCTACGAATTTTACTCCGGCAGCGGCCATTTCCTGCATAGCACTTGCGATGGTTTCGGGAGCAATGCCGCGGCAGGCAGCCTTGTTCAGGATAACGTCGAAGCCTGCAGCCTTCAGCTGCAGTACAGTGTTCTTTACGCAGTAATCGGTTGCCAAACCGCCGCAGATAACGGTGGTGATACCGTGACAGCGCAGATATTCGATGGCACCGGTGGAAAGAGTGTCCTTCAGGTCATGGTAGCAGGCACCGTAGGGATGCTTATCTGCTTCAATGCCCTTGAACACCTGATAGTCATAGGCATCTTCATCAAGGCCGTCGATAAAGTCAAAGCCTTTGGTGCCGATAATAGCATGTGCCGGCCAACGGATATCGAGATCAGGATAGCCGCTGATGGGAGTGAGCGGAGCGTGCTCGGCATCGCTGATCCAGAGCGCGCAACGGCTGTGCGCATCGCGGGAAGCGAGGCGCAGGCTGGCGAATTGCGCCTGGGCGTTCAGCTCGGGAGCGATGGTGTCGCCTTCGGCAACCGGCAGCTCGTCGGGGCAGACTGGGGTGAAGGTGTTTTGCGCGTCGATATCAAAGGAAGCAATGTATTTTTTTCCCGGTAATTGCATAGTAAACCCTGCTTTCTGTTTTAATTTAGACTTATTGTAGTATACTGCGGTGATTTTAGCAATAGGGAAAATGCTTTTGCTATAGGAACACCTTGAAGTTAAAGATTTTCTCTCTGCTGATTAGATTGCAGATATGTCGCTACAAACCACTTATCATTGCTCTTGGCGCTGCACTCGGTATCGTGGATAGAGGAACTTGCTAGAGAATCGAGATAGACTACATGGTCAATTTTATAATGTTCCCTGAAGGCTTCGGAGAGCGAATCAGCTAGGAACGATTCAGCTTTGATGAGGTTGCGTTCTGATTTTTCCCAATTTAAAAGTACTCATGAAAATAAATTATTCACAAATCAGAGTTTTTATGATAGAATCATCTTAGGAATAGTTTAATTAAAGTTACTTGAATTATAAAATATTTTAAGCAGGTGATTTTGTGGGAAAAGGATTGGTGGTTTCGTCATTAGCTTTGGCAGCAGGTTTTTTATTGCCTGTATATGTTTATGCAGCTCAATTAGATACACAACAACAGATAATTGCTCAGAAAGAGCAGGAACAAGCTTCTAAACGTGCTGAAAAGGAATTGCAGTATCGTGTGGGTCAGTCTATGACTAAAACACAACAGCAAGGCAGTCGTTTGGAGGCTTTTGTTTTACCCGAGGAAGAGAACAGTTTTAGAATTAAACGTTTCGTGCTTTATGCTCCGAAATATGGCTATAAATTTACTTGGATAGATGAATATCTGGCACAGTTTAACGGTCAGAGAATCGGCGTGAACGGCATAAATGAATTGCTGAAACGAATCAACCAGGAAATCATTAACCGCGGATATGTAACAACGCGAGTTTATGTTGGGGAACAGGATTTATCAAAAGGTAAATTTGTCTTTTCATTAGTTCCGGGTATTGTGGGGGATATTAAATTCAGAAATGAAAATACCTGGGGGACATGGCATAATGCAGTTTGCATGAAGCGAGGTTCAATACTTAATATACGTGATATAGAACAGACCATAGATAATTTCAACAATGTGCCTTCGCAGAGTGCAGATATAAAGATTGAGCCGGGCAGTAATGAAGGTGAAAGCAATCTAGTTATAGATATTAAGCGCACAAAGCCCTGGACTTTAATGACTTCAGTAGATAACAGTGGCACTAAGACAACAGGCATGGCACAGATGAGCGCAACATTGCAGCTGCTGCAGCCTTTTTCAGCGAACGATGTGTTTTATGCAAGCTGGAATGAAGATGCTACGCAATCAGGAGAACGCAAGGGAACAAGGGCGAACAGCTTGTACTACAGTGTCCCGTTCGGTAAGGAGCGGTTTACTTTCAGCCACAGCAAGAATGATTACCACCAGACTGTCGAATATGCGGTAAACCCTTTTGTTTCCAGCGGTAAATTTACAAGTGACAGCATCAGCTGGAATCATTTGCTGCAACGTGACCAAAAGAGTAAGACTGATTTTGAGCTTGGTCTTGTACATAAAACTCGCCACAGCTATATAGACGGTACAGAAATAGAGGTGCAACGCCAAAAGACAACTGCAATGCAGGTCGGTGTCAACCACAGGCAGTACCTTGGCGCAAGCGTATTAGATGCCTCGCTGAAATGGCAGAAGGGCTTGCCGTGGTATGCAGATGCAGGGCCTACGGACGGTATGACGGATGAAGCAACAACGCAGTACAATATGTATCTGTTCAGCGCTAATTATACTGCTCCGGTGCCTTTTGGAAGCGGGTATGATGCGCAGTATAATGTTTCCGTGCGTGGGCAAAAAGCAGACCAGAGAATATAT
>NZ_CAKPTG010000005.1 GCF_934190775.1 uncultured Phascolarctobacterium sp. | reverse complement strand
GGAATATCCTGCATAATCATACAGTCAATAAGGGTTATAGGTTACCTTTATCAACCTAAATACATTATATAAGGAGAGAATGAGAATGAATAGAATTATGCTGTTAGGCCGTTTGACCAAAGATCCCGAAATCAGATATACCCCGAGCGGTGCCTGCGTAGCACAGTTTACGTTGGCTGTTGACCGCCCCTACACTAAAGACGGCAGCCGTGAAGCGGACTTTATCCCTTGCGTAACGTGGGGAAAGACGTCAGAAACAATCGGCAACTACGTGCATAAGGGACAACGTCTGTTGGTGGAAGGCCGCTTGCAAATCCGCCGCTATGATGCCAAAGACGGAAGCAAGCGCTGGGTGACTGAAGTAATCGTCAACCATGCCGAATTCATCGAGCGCAAGGAGCAGACATCACAGCAGCCGGCGCCGCAGAGCATGGAAAGTTTTGGCCAGCAGGTGCCGTTTGATGAGGAGATTCCGTTTTAGGGGGCGTGCAGCATGGGAACTAGCTCAGGTGAAATTTGTGTGTGGTGCGATAAAGAAAAGGCTGTGCCGAGCATTTTCGACAACGGCCGCCCGGTTTACTGTGAAAAATGCCAGCGTGAGCTGTTAAAAGAATTTGGCACGCCGGATGCGTTGGCTGAATGGGAAAGGACGCGCAAGCAGCAATGAAATACCATAACAAAAAAGTTGAATGTGATGGCATCATCTTTGACAGCATTAAAGAGAAAAATTATTATTGCGAACTGAAAGTGCTGCGCATGGCGGGCGAGGTTATAGAATTTGAACGTCAGGTAACGTTCGAGTTGCAACCTAAATTCAAACATGCCGGCAAAACCGAAAGAGCAATAAAGTACATTGCTGATTTTGTCGTCAAATATAAAGATGGGCGTACAGTAGTGGTTGATACTAAGGGCTTTAGAACAAGGGACTATTTGCTGAAGCGCAAAATGCTGCTGTATAAGTACCCAGGTATATTGTTTGAAGAAGTGTAAAGGATTGAAAAATGAAAGAGAAAAAACTTTATACATGTGAATTTTGTCACACAGACTATGCTGAAAAAATTGCATGCAAACGGTGTGAACAAAACCATAAAACGAATCTGGCCATTAAAGGCATGAGATTTAAGCCGATTACAGTTGACAAGTCTGGCTTCCCCATTAGCATTACGGTTGTTACTGATAAGGGATTAGAAAAAGTGTATCACTGTTAAGGGGGCGCGTAATGAATAGAAAAACCGACGAAGAGATAATTAAAGATAAAATCGGCTATTGGTGCAAAAGCGTAAAACATTGGTGGAAAGCATACAGAAAATACCGCTGTTCTCTTTATAAATATTTTTTGCTGGAATCAGTGCGCAAGGTACGCTATTGGCATGGAGAGCTAGAAAAGAAGGTGAAAATGTGCTGACAAAATATGATCTGCGTAAATGCAAGCATCTGAAAATGGAGATAATGGATTTGCAGGACCAGGCGAACGAGCTTACCAACATGATGACATCGCCAAGGATTTCGCAATTAACAGGGATGCCCGGTAGCGGCAATAGCGGGCGTGACAATGTAACCAATGCCATTGCCAAGGCAGATAAACTGCGCAGTCTGTATTACGAAAAGTTTGGCGCGCTGGCAGGTTTGCAGATGGATATTGAAAAGGCCATCGAACCGCTGCCTGCAGAAGACCAGATGATGCTGAGAATGTATTATTTCAGCAACTACACATGGGAAGAAGTGGCTGTACGCATGGGAATCAACTGGCGCAGCGTGCACCGCCGTCATGCAGCTATCTTGGAAAGGCTGGCGCATGATGAAGAAAAGAAAGAAACTGAACCTGAGAATCAATGACTGCTGTGGCAGGCAGCCCAGGTGTGCATTTAATAAGCAAGGTGTTTTGGGGATTTACTGCCCATGCTGTAAAAGATTTGAGCTGGCAAGGGACGGTGAATTTTTCCTTGAAATAGCTCAAAGATGGAACAAAAAATAGTAAAAATATATGTTGTGACATTGTTTGACAGTATCCGCTGATGATATAATTATAATAAGCGGAGAAGAAAACAAGAGACGCAAGGGAGTGAAGCCCTGCTGCTGTAATGGCGGTGGGGCTTTTACTATGCATTGATAAGGGAGATGGCACAGTGATAACGAAAAATGAAATAGTTTTAACAATAGCTGCTGTGCTTGCCTTTGCCGGTGGTTTCGCTCTGCGCGGCGTTCTGCATACCTGCCCGGTGGCTGATACAAAAGTAGTTACCCAGGTCGAATACCGGGACAAGGTGAAAACGGAAATTGCTTATGTGCCTAAAGAAACTGTTATCTACAAGTCTGCTGATGGCAGCACTAAAAGCGAACCGGAGAAAACGGATATTGACGTGAAGCTCAATAAGCCGGTGCTGAATGTTAAGGTTAATGACAAGGCCTTCACTGTGGCCAAAGCAGAGAATGAACAGTACCTGTTTGACAAGAATAAACTGACGCTGACGCAGACCAGCAGCACGGATCTTAATATAAAGATACCGGTAGTTGATAAAACGCGGCGCTGGGGCATTGGTGCTGGCGTTTCTAAGGATGGCGCGGTAGGCGTTATTAACTTCCCGCTGAAAGGTAATGCTGGTGGTTGGGTAGCCGGCAGAGCTGATAACGTCATGGGTGGCGTTATGGTAAGATTTTAAAGATACCCGGGTGCAGGGGCAAGGTTCCCGAATGGGAGTAGATGCAAGTTGCGAATAGGACACATTGCAAATATTCGTAGCGCAGCTGTGCAGCTGGCGTCAAGAATTCCTTCACCCCCTGCTTTTATATGCGTAGGTGAGCCGAGTAGCGAAGGCGGCGGACTGTAAATCCGTGACGTAAGATACAACGCTGGTGCAATTCCAGTCCTACGCACCACTTTTAGATTATATGCTGGTGTGATACTTGACCACGTAAAAGCACAGGTTGCACTAGGTTAGCGCTGTTGTAATATCGTGGGAAATTCCTTAATTGGTGGATAAAGCAGAATCAAGCGCCGCAGCCAGCAAAATATTTTCTGCCTTTGCCGGGCGTGGGTTTTTGTTGAGTTTTCCCCCTCGCCGGAACAGACTAGTCACCTCCTTTTCCGGACGCAAGGACACCGCACTGCAATGCGGCGCGTCCGGCAAGGGCAGAAGAATTCGAGGTACATCATGGAGCACAGTAAAAAGTATAGGCTGATGGCAAATAAGCTGATACGCACTTTGCCGGAGTTTGCGGATATCAAGGCGGCTAAAGTAAAAATAGCCTACTTATCCAGCCTGGAAGAGAAGAAGCGCAATAAGCGGACGATATTTGCGGACTGCAACTTAGTGAGCGACCGCTACAGCTGGTGCTGTCCCTATGATTTTTTTATTGTGGTCTATGAGCCGAATGTAGTTGGCTTTAGTGAAAAGCAGCTAGAAACACTGCTAAGGCATGAGCTGCATCATGTTGGCATTGATTTTGAGAAAGACGAAACAGGCTTCTACGTTGTGCCGCATGATGTGGAAGAATTTTGGGATATTATTGATGATGTGGGATTAAGGTGGTGTGAGATGGATGCCTACAAAGAAACAACTGGATAATTTGAAGAATGGAAAAGCCACAAGGTTTCGAAGCGGCGAGGAAGCGGCGAGGAATGGCAAAAAAGGCGGGCAGGCATCAGGTGAAGCACGCCGCCGCTTGAAGTCGTTCCGTGAGCTGGATGCAGACTTCACAACGGACGATGAGCGTAAGGAGATGCTGGATGCGCTGAAGCTAAAGGCTAAGCGTGGCAACATCAGGGCTTTTGAAATTTATCGCGATACTGTAGGACTGAAGCCTAAGGAAAACGTAGAAATCTCTGGTGAGCTTGCTAATCCGTTCGCCGGGCTGACGGATGCAGAACTGAAAAAGCTGGCTGGTATGGATGGATAAGCAGCTGATTACATTGGGAGCAACGATAGAACTTGCAAGACGCAGGTTCTTTTTTTACGCCCAGCTGAAGAACCCGGACTTTTATCGGAGCGACCGAAAGTACCTGCAGGAGCTGTGCGATACCTTGCAATGGTTCCTGACATCAGATAAGAAAATACTTGTACTGAACATGCCTCCGCGTCACGGCAAGAGCTATACGGCCAGCAACTTCGTGGAATGGGCGCTAGGCAGGGATAACACTTTGCAGGTTATGATTGGCTCGTATAATGAAACACTGTCGACGCGCTTCAGTAAGAACGTGCGTGACAGCATCAGTGAGGCTAAGGCGGACGTTTATAAGCCGGTCTATAGTGATGTGTTCCCCGCAACTAAAATTAAGCGTGGTGACGGCGCTATGAACCTGTGGAGCCTTGAAGGTCAGCAGACAAGTTACCTTGCTACATCGCCAACTGGTACAGCGACAGGCTTTGGCTGCAGACTGATGATCATAGACGATTTAATCAAGAATGCGGAAGAAGCCTATAACGAAAATGTTAAAGAAAAGCATTGGGACTGGTTCACAAATACCATGCTGTCACGTGGCGAGGGCAATTATAAAATCATCGTAATTATGACGCGCTGGGCTAGTGATGATTTGGCAGGCAAGGTGCTGGAATATTATCCGGCAGAAAAAATCGTGCATATCAACATGAAGGCAGTGCAGGATGACGGCAGCATGCTTTGTGATGGCGTGCTGGATGCTGAAAGCTGCATGGAGAAGAAGCAGCTTATGGGATTGGATATATGGAGCGCCAACTACCAGCAGGAGCCGATTGATATCAAAGGCAGGCTGTACAGCAGCTTCAAGACATATGACGGCGCACTTCCTGCCTTTAAGCAGATTCGTGCTTATACGGATACTGCTGATACCGGTGCCGATTACCTTTGCTGTATTATCTATGGGCGCACCTTCGCGGATGAAGCGTATGTGCTTGACGTTTTATACACGAAGGAGCCTATGGAGGTTACTGAACCGGCAACGGCGAGGGCGCTGGAACGCAACAGCACGAATGTGGCACGCTTTGAAAGCAACAATGGCGGGCGCGGATTCGCCAGGAAAGTGAAGAAGCTGCTGCATAGCAACCATACAACCATTGAAACCTTTACGCAGCACAAAAACAAGGCTGCAAGAATCTTGTCTAACGCTACATGGTGTATGGAGCATATTTATTTCCCAAGCGATTGGAAGAACCGCTGGCCGGAGTTTTATGCGGCGCTGAGCAAGTACCAGAAGGAAGGCAAGAACACACACGATGATGCTCCGGATGCTTTGACCGGCGTGTGTGAGGACATTGTGGAGGTGGCAAGGCCTAAACCGATGCGCGTCAACTATTAGAGAGGTGAGATTTATGCGTAATGATAAACATGGACTATATAAGATGCTGGAAGATGGCTATGAAGGCTGTGGCGGTTTCCTTGACGGCAGCTATTTAACCCAGCACCCTCGTGAGGATGCAGGAAAGTACGGCATGAGGCGTGAGCTGGCGTACTACCTTAACTATCTGGCACCCTGCGTTAATGCTCATGTAGCGCCAATCTTCAAAACACTGGCTGTGCGTGACTGGAGCGGCGCAGGCTCGGAGCTGTGGGAAACCTTCAGTAAGGATGTTGACTTCTTGGGCACCAGCATTCAGAACCTTATGAAGCAGGCTGCCTGCAGTGCGAAGCTGCAAGGCGTCGCTTATATCGTCATGGATAAGGCGCAGGGTGATACTGAGGATATGCGCGTGGCAGACCTGGAAGCGGACCGCAATAACCTGCCTTACGCTTTTGTGGTTAACCTTAATGCCGTAAAGGAAATCTGTCAGGATAAGCTGGGGCGTATCACAAAGTTTGTTTTCGTAGAGCCTGATGCATACCAGGAACAGACGATGGCGACACGCACGCTGACGGCAGAAGGCTGGGAGCTTATCGACAGCAAAGGCAAGCACAGCGGAACCTGGAATCTTGGCCGTGTGCCAGTTGTTCCTCTGGTGAGCAAGGTGAGGAATAGTCACAATCCTTTCCCTCCGAGCGAATTCCTCAGCGTAGCTAAAACGAACCTTGCTATCTACAATATGTGCAGCTGGTTGGCTGACATCCTGGTCAATCAGACATTCAGTGTTCTGTGTTATCCTTCGAGCGACCCGGACAGCATCAACATCGGTACCAACAATGCGTTGGGATATCCTCCAGAGAGCAGCCATGCACCTGCGTTCATCGCTCCGCCTGATGGTCCTGCAACAGTGCTGGCAGCGCAGATTGCTACGCTGCAGCAGGAGATTTACCGTATGGCTGTTGTTGTCAACGTTACCGGTTCCAGCAAGCTGCAGAGCGGGCAGGCTAAGGCGTGGGACTACGAAGCGACGAATCAGATCTTATCCGATTTTGCGGACCTCGTGGAAGCAGCGGAAGAGAAGCTGGCAAGATTGTTCAGCGCCTGGACCGGTGTGCAGCTGGAATACAGCGTAAATTATCCCAATGACTTCAAAATCAGTGAGGTTGAGCAGGAGCTTGCTAATGCTGAAATTGCTAAAGGCTTGAACTTTGGCGATGAATTTAACATGGAAGTATTCAAGCGCGTTCTTACCAGCTATCTGCCGGAGCTTAAGGCTGATGACTTTGACGCGCTGGTGAAGACCTACGAAGAGCACTTGGAGCAGGAAAAGCTGGATTATAGCCATGCTTTTGGTGATAATGGCGGTGGCGATGATGGCGACGACGGACAGGCTGGCGCAGCTGATTAACAAACTGAATAAAAGCTGGCGCAAGGATGCTAAAAAAGCAGTAGCTTACTTACAAAGGCTGATTGCTAGTGGCATGAAGTTTGAAGAGGCACTGGATAATGTGCAGCGCCACTATGGTAAGCTGTTTACACTCCCTGAACTGAAGCCTGCGCTTGTAGAGGCTGCAGCTTATGCCTATGGCATTGTACCTAGCGTATTGACTACGGCGCAGGTCAAGCTGATGGGCGAGCAGCTGGCAGGCAAGTGGGATGAAAGCGGCATGACGCTATCCGAAAAGCTGCATGGCGTAGGCGTGAAAATGCGCGGTGCCATTGTAAGCACCCTGCAGGAGCAGATGCGTCGGAACAAGACCTGGACTGAGGCTGCAAGGGCGTTGTATGATGGTTATGGCGACGATGGGCAGAACGTATATAACGGCGGCAAGGATATTATCAGCAGGCAGGACCTGCCGAAGTATCTGCAGAAGGTAAGGGAGGCTACAGGCAACGACCTGCAGGCATTGGCTGAGCAAAGGCAGGCCATTGACAACATCAATCGTCTGGCTAAAAATGGCGCACCCAACAAGGCACTGCAGGCAGCCTATAATGAATTGCTGGAAGCAGTGCAAAAAGGCAATGAAAAGGCTATTGAAAAAGCCGTGGAAGTTGCTGTCAATGAAAAATCCCGCTATGTTGCCGAACGTATAACCAGAACCGAGATGGCGAGGGCGTGGGCTGACGGCTTCATAGCAAAGATAAAAGATGATGACGATGTTGTGGCTGTGAAATTCAAATTAAGCAGCCGTCACCCTGTTTTTGATATCTGCGATATGTACGCCAAAGCTGACATGTATGGCTTAGGTGCAGGCATATATCCCAAGGATAAGCTGCCACCTTTGCCGGTGCATCCGCATTGCTTATGCCGGTACGTGGAAGTCATTGAAGGCGAAGTTGATATGCAGCAGCAACGCGATCAGTTGCGGGAAGCAGGCGACAAATGGCTGAATAGCTTGCCGGAATCACGCAGGGCGCAGGTGTTGGGGCGTAAAGGCTTGAAAGCGTGGGAAGATGGTGAAGACTGGCGCAAGTATATGCGTGGGTATGCCGGGCTGCGGGAAGCAGAGAGTAGGCTGAGTGGTATTAAGAATCAGCTTCATGCAGGTAAGAAATCCAACGAAGAACTGATGGCAGAAAACCTAGTGCCGCCTACAGATGAATTTATAGAATCTATTGCGAAAAAGTACGGCATGACGTATACTAAGGGTAAGAAAGGCGAGGATAGATTTTATTCTGATGATGGACGTCCAATTTACCCATTAAATGATGGCTTTGTTGGAGAACCTGAGAAAATCACATTAAAAGCAGGAGAAATGCTGGTGGATAGATATGGTCCAGTGTACGGCGGTTATGTAAGTCCTAAAAATGTTAGCTTTGAAGCAAGGGCACTGCCTAGAACTACTTCTAAAACTCTATATAATGTTTTTGTCATAAAAAAAGACATAGCAGATGTTCAGAGCGGATTAGCAGCTGCTTGGTTTGGTGAAGTTGGCGGCGGAATCCAATATAAATTACCTATGAACATTAAGCAATTATTGGAAGATGGATATATGGAGTTGGTGGAAAATGACATTTAAAGAAGTAAATAAAATATTGGAGATCATAAATTTCAATATGAATTATTGCAGCATCTTGGATAAGCCTTTTGTTAAAGCTGGTGATGGGGTTGTTGCAGTATTAGACAAAGGCGCATATAAGGTTTATTATGTTGAAAGGAATGAACCTTATGATATTAAAGAGTTTTTTAACGAAAATGACGCTAGCAATGATTTTTTGAGAAGATTAAGAGAATCTTTTGGGAACCATTATTGCTTCCCCAAGAATGCTGAATAATTCACTGTTTTTATGCTATTAAAGCACTTACGTTTTGTGAGTGCTTTTTTATTGCCCAGGAGAGGGCACAATATAGGGCGGAGGCCCATGATATGGAGGTATCAGAAATGGAAATGAAACAGGTTTACGAAGCACTGGAAAAAGTTGAGAACGGTGCTGACCTCATCGCTGCTATCAAAGGCGAAATCAACACTCTCAACAACGAAGCTAAGAAGCACCGCACGGCAGGAGAGCAGAGTGCGACAAAGCTGAAAAGCATCTTAGAGGCTATTGGTTTGGCAGATGGCGACGATGTGGTAGACAAAGCCAAGGGACTTAAGACTACATTAGACCAATTTGCCCAGGGCGGCAAAAAGCCTGATGAAGTTGCAAAGCAGATTACCGGCTTAACCGCACAGGTTGGCAAGGTCACTAAGCAGCTGGCTGATATGACCGAAACTGCCAAAGCCGAAAAGACCAAGCGTCTTGACGGCATGAAGATGGCTAAGGCTGTGGAGCTGCTGACTAAGGGCAACGCTGCGAGCCCGCAGAACATGGCTAAGCTGCTGGAAGGCAGCATCGTTGTTAAAGACGATGAAAGCCTTGCCTATACCGGCAGTGATGGCAAAGAAATTAGCCTGGAAGATGGTGTTGATGGCTGGCTGAAGGAGAACAGCTGGGCAGTTAAGGCCAATGGTGCAGGCGGTGGCGGCAGCAATGGCGGTGGTGGCGGTTCTGATGATCCGTTCCTCTGTGGCTTTAATTCTTAATGACGAAAGAGAGGATTTTTTATTATGACTATTAACTACGCAGACAAATATAGCGCAAAAATTGACGAGCGCTTCAAGACCGGCGCGCTGACCGCTCCGGCAATCAACAACGACTATGATTTCACCGGTGTGCAGACTGTAAAGGTTTACTCTATCCCTACCGCAGGCATGAATGACTACACTTCTACCGGTGCAAACCGTTATGGTACCCCGGCAGAGCTGGAGGATTCCGTACAGGAGCTGACTTTGACTAAGGACCGTTCCTTCACCTTCACCATCGACAAGAGCAACTATCAGGACACCGGCATGCTGAAAGAGGCTGGTGCAGCCTTACAGCGCCAGATTGATGAGGTAATTATTCCGGAGCTGGATATTTATCGTCTTGCACAAATCGCTGCAGGCGCTAAGAACAGCGCAACCGCTGCAGTTACTAAGGCCAACGCTTACAGTGCCTTCCTGGACGGCACCGAGAAGCTGACCGACGAAAAAGCGCCTTTAGGCAATCGTATTGCTTATGTGGCTGCTTCTTACTTCAAGCTGCTGAAGCAGGATGAATCCTTCATCAAGGCTTCTGACTTGGCACAAAACATGCTGGTAAAAGGTCAGGTTGGTATGGTAGACGGCATTCCCATTATCGTGGTGCCTGCGTCCTATATGCCGGCGAAAACCGCGTTTATCATTACCAATCCTATCGCCTGCTGCGCTCCTGTTAAGCTGGCAGATTATAAGATTCATGACAACCCGCCCGGTATCAATGGCTGGTTGGTTGAAGGCCGTGTGCGCTATGATGCATTCGTTCTGGACAACAAGAAAGGTGCTATCTACGTACATAAGACCGCTGCTGAATAATGAAAAGCGTAGAGATTACGCGCGAATTTGATAAGCTGGTGCGTGCTTTCGAGGCCGCACCGGTCCAAACGCGCGATATGGTACGCAGGCAGGTGAAGATGGCCGTCAGAGATGTCAGGGAATATGCTCGCGATCATCATCGTTTCATTACAAGAAGCGGTATGACTGAAAAAAGCATTATGAGCCTGGCTAAAGACAACCAAGGTACAGTTATGCTTACAAACAATATAGCGCGATGGCAGCATGAAGGTACTAAGCCGTATGTGATTGTGCCACGCAGTAAAAAGGTGCTGCGCTTTGCCATAAACAAGGAATTTGTCTTCAGCAAGCGCGTGCGTCACCCTGGCATAAAGGCGGACCCTTTTCTTTATACGGCAGCTGATGTTATGCAGCCTGTTATTGTCAGCAGATTTGCTAAGGCTTTAGACAGTCTGCTGGGAGGTTTATAATGGATTACATTGATTTTGCAGATATACAGGACGCGGTGCTGGATTGCAAATATGAGGATATTGTCTATGGCAATGAAATCATAAACAGCCTGGCCAGCAGGCTTCAAGTAACCGATATTCCCGAGCCTGTACCTTACATAGTCAAGCGCCTGGGCGTTGTGGCTGCCTGCTATAACAGATGCCTGCTGCAGACCGGCACAGACCCTACAACCGTATTCAACGGCGCTGGCGGTGTAGAAAACAGCGATATATACGCACAGAAGCTGAAGCTGTATAAGGCTGAGATGGAACGCCTTATGGCAAGTATTACAGCTGCTGATTTTGGCGTCACAGGAGGGCAGGGGAGAGCAAGTATTCCTCTGTATCGCTCATGAGCAGACGTACTGAGATTACAGATGTTATCATGGGGCTTTTGCAGGACCAGATGCCGGAAGTGCATTGGAGAAGCCTTGTTACCGGTGCCAGCCGTGGCAATAAGCTGGAAGGCACTGTGAGCTGTGACCGTATCACCTATGTGGAGATGACTAAGAGCGGGCGCAAGGGCGTACTGACATACAGCATCTACCTGTTGGATACGGCAAGCGTTGAAGGCGTCGATGCCTTGGCTGATAAGCTGGATGCGTTACTAACGAAGTACCACGATTTAGGTGGCTGGTGCATTGACAGCCAAGTTAAAGAAATTGTTTTCGGCGTGGCGCAGGGCAAGGCTGATGCAGGCATGGCGCTGATTACCTATGAAGTTTATTTTGATTGTTAGGAGGAACAGATATGAGTGAATATACTTTCCCGACCCGCACCGATGCGACCAGCACTGCGACTGCGGGCAAAGATTATTTGATTTACCTGAATACCGGCACTACCGAAGCAGCTCCGACCTGGACTCTTCTGGGCGGCCAGCGCAGCGGTGATTTGAACCGTGAAGCTGACGAAATTGATGCTTCCCATAAGACTTCCGGTGGCTGGAAGTCTACTCTGCCCGGTTTGCGCAGCTGGTCTATTGACCTGGAAACCGTTTACCTTGCGGGTGATACCGGTGCCAAGTTCTTGGAAGCTGCTTTCTTGGCAGGCAAGCAGGTGCATGTTAAATTTGAATATCCGGATAAGAGCTTTGTTACCGGTTGGGGTTCTATTACTGAATGTTCTCTGAGCACTCCGCATGATGATGTTGCTACTCTTAAAGGCACCATCAGCGGTGACGGACCTCTCAGCGAACAGAGCAAGGGTTAAGGCAAACACAAAAAAGGCTGGCGTAAAGCTGGCCTTTTCTTATATGGAGGATAACGAATGAAAAAGATTGATATTAAAGCTTTTGGTGAAGGTCAGCAGATTTGGTTTAATATCGGCCGCCTGCGCCGTGTAGAGGAAATGCTGAAATGTCCTATCGGTGAAGTGCTGCAGGAAGCTGATAAGCTGAGCCTGAAGAACCTGCTGGTATTGCTGAGCGTAGGCATGAGCCAGAACGGCAATAAGACTGAACAGTATTATGCTGAAAAGATTGACGAGGCCATGGAAAACGGTTACAGCATTGCCGATATCCAACTGCCTGTAGTGAAGGCTGTGGCTGCCAGCGGTATTTTAGGTGTGGGCGCTTATTATCGGCTGTTCCCGGATGAACTGACCGATGAGCAGAAGGCTGACATTGAATACGAAAAAAACTAATTAGCGAGGGCGGTGGCTGCGTATCTATGCGGACATGGTACAATGCAGCCAAAACCCTTGCTTTTGGTGAATTAAGGCTCAAACCTTGGGAGCTGGACAGGCTTTCGGTGTTTGAGTTTAACGATATGGTTGATGCATGTAATGAAATAAGAATGGCCAAGCGTTGGGAAACGGCCTACTGGGTAGCCAACATCATTTCCCCGCATCTCCGCAAGCCTGCCAAAGCAGGTACACTGATGCGGCCGTTCTTGAAGCAGAAGACCAAAGAAGAGCAGGCAAGGGAGCGGGAACGCTTCTATGCTGATTTTGAACGTCAGAGGAAGGAGGCAGGCAATGGCAGATAAACAAATATCCGTTAAGATTACAGCGGATAGCAAACAGGCTGAGCAAGGCTTCAGCCGAACTGCAGCAGCAGTAGAAGCTGCAGGTGAAGCTGCCGGCAGAATGTCCGCAAAAATGAGCAAATCGACAGCTATTCTTACCGATATTGCCAAAATGTTTCAGCAGCTGAATTCCGACGTGAAAGCAATGCGCAAGAGCCTGGACAGTATCGACAGTAAAAATGTCCGGCGTGTAGGCGATGATCTGGAAACTGTCAGCAAGCAGTCCAAAAAGGCAACCAGCGGAATAAAAGGCTTTGCTGATAAATGCAATAAAATGACCGGGGCGCTTAGCGCTATTGCTGCAGTGCAGCTAGGCAGCGTCTTCACCGGTATGGCGGGCGGTATCCTTAACATGGGCATAGCGTCTGTACAGGCTGCAGCACAGATGCGTCAGTATGAGATTGCCTTCCAGACCATGCTGAAATCTGCTGAGGCAGGTACGCAGATGCTGAGGGATTTACAGCAGTTTGCTGCAGAAACTCCCTTCGATGTGCCAGGCGTAGTAAGCGCAGGTCAGCAGCTTATGGCGTTCGGCTTTAAAGCTGAAGAGATTATTCCTATGCTTACCAACTTAGGCGATGCAGCCAGCGGTTTAGGTTTAGGCACGGAGGGCGTTAGCCGCCTTGCATATGCTTTAGGGCAGATGCAGACCAGCGGCAAGCTCAATGCTCAGGACATGATGCAGCTTACCAGCGCAGGCATTGCGGCATGGGATATGCTGGCGCAGGCTGCAGGTAAAACAGTAGCGGAAATGAAGGACCTTTGCTCTAAAGGCGCTATTGACTCTAAAGCGGCCGTGCAGACCATTGTTGCAGGCATGAACGAGCAGTTCGGCGGGATGATGGCCAAGACTTCGGACGAGGTTGCCGGTCTTCTGGCAAACATTGAAGAAACTGCCGGCAACACTTCCGCTGCTGTGGGTAAATATCTGACTGAAGCCTTTAACATTAAGGGTATATTGAAGGATGTATCCGATAGGCTGGGAGAGTTCCAACAGAAGATGCAGACGGCGACAGAGCAGGGCAAGAGCTTAGGCGATGTTATCAAGGAGTGCGTACCTGCACCGGTTATTGGTGTTATTGGCGCTTTTGCTGCTGTTCTTGCCGTTGTATCTGTTGCGGCCGTAGCGACGTTAGGCGCGGTGCTAGGACTTTCTGCCGGTATTGTGGCTGCTGGTGCTGCAATCGGCGCTGCTATTGCGCTGATAATCACCTATTGGGATGATTTAGCTGATGCGGTAAAGGCAGCTGTCCAGGGTATACTTGATACTGTTGTTATCATCGGTACTGCTGTTACAGAAGCAATTCTGGGCGTTGTACGGTGGATTCTTGATACGATAGGTGATATGTGGGCAGATATTACCGGAGACCATAATAATTGGTTTAACGATTTTGCCGATATGCTAGGCGATGCTATGGATGCTGTGGAAGATTTTGCCAGAAAGGCTATTGAATGGTTTAATAAGGTTTTTGCAGCAAAGCAAAGAGCAACGGCTACAGAAAGTTCGGCTGATGATGGTCATGGTGGTGCTGGTGGCAGCTATGGTGATGATTCTGCATCCGAAAAGCCTGCAAAACAGCCTAGGCCTACACCGAAAAAAAGAGATCTTATTATTCCGAGTAGAGATACCAATGTGTCTCGAACAGGTGCCAATGGCCGAAACGAGAACATTGCGCTGAAAGCCGCGCAAGAAGAAAATAAGATTAAGCAAGAAAGGCTCAAAATAGAAAATGAGTATGTACGCTTAAAATTAAAAAAGGAAAAAGATTTGTTTGAAGCTCAGAACGCTATTGCAAAAAAGTATGGCACTGACGCTCAAAAATACCAGATTCAGCTTAATGAAATCGAGTTCAACAAAAAGCAGGAACTGCAGGAAGAGGAACTGGCCTACACGGAACAGATGCTTGCTGCTGAAAATGCACTCAAGGAAGCGCAGCTGCGTGGAGCATCTCAAAAAGAACTGGACATGCTCAGGGAGAAGCTGCAGCTCATCAAGGATACCCATGCTTATACCCTGGATAATATCAATCAGACCGCTGCCGCCAACACTGAGAGTGCTAAATTTGACTATAGCAATAAGCAAATCAGCTGGAAGGCTGATTACAATGCTTCTGATACCGCCGGGAAGATGACGATGGATAATGATAAGTGGAAGGAAGAAGCTACTGCTGATGTGAAAAATAGTCCTTTTTTTGATGAAATGAAATTGGACTTGCTGACTGCAATCAATCAGAAGTACGATGAGCAACAGCAAAAAATCAATACCATCAGCAAGCTTCAGCAGACCAGCAATCAACTGGCGAAGGATTTTTCCGGTGCTATAACAGACTGGATTACCGGTGCGCAGAGTTTTGGCGATGCTATGAAAAGCATTCTGCAGCAGCTTATCTCCCAACTTATCCAGGCTGCTATTTACGCAACTATCGTAGCTGCCTGCACTGGCGGCGGTGGCGGTTTTGCGGCACGTTGGAAGGGTGCGTTTGGAAAGGCCTTTGCTTCAGGTGGCTCGGTAGCCGGTCCCGGTACTGGCACTAGTGACAGTATTCCTGCTATGCTCTCAAATGGCGAGTACGTGCTTAACGCTCAGGCTGTAGACCGTTTGGGCGTGCCGTTCCTTAATGGTCTGAATACAGGGCGTTTGAGAGGCTTTGCCAGCGGCGGTCTTGTTGGTTCCGGTGGCGCTTATAACCGTCCTGCCAGCGTTGGTTCCTCCAGCAGCTCTACGAGCAACAGCATCACTCTTAACGTATCAGCGTTGGATGCATCCAGCTTTGCTGATTTTTTGGCGCGTGGAGGCATGCAGGTGCTTAAACAGGCAACTTTGGATGACAACCGCAATTTTAATGCGGCGTTTGATACTTTTTAAGGAGGATGCATATGGCTGAAAGAATATTTCCTCTTGACAGCGGTGAAACAGCATGGAGCAGTACACTGCAGCAGGCGTGGGAGGTCACACAGACAGAAACCGCCAGCGGCAGGCGTAGGGCGATTTGTAGTCAACTGTATCCTAAACTATCTTTTAATGTGAGCTTTACAGCTTTAGACGATAAGAATCTGTCGCTACTAATGGGCTTTTATGCAAAGTGCAAGGGTACTCTTTTACCCTTCTTTTACAAGGATTATGGCGCGCGCGTCGAGCTGCAGGAGCTTAGTAGGGATGAAAGCGGTAAATATCAGCTGTTTATTAAAAATGGCGGCTATGTACTGCCTTGCGAAAAGGCTGACAATGTAAGGGTTTATGTTGATGATAACGAGACTGTAGATTTCAAATTAGACGGGGGCGTACTGACAGTGCCAGCTGCAACGGCAAAAAGTGTTGTTAAAGCGAGCTTTGACTATTATTGGCGTGTACGCTTCACAGATACGCTTTCTGTTACCCAGAGTTTTGCTGATGTAAACAACGTTAACTTGAAATTGGTTACAGTGAGGTGATGGACATGAAAAGTTGCACGTTAGACCTTGCTCAACACCTGAACACAGATAATGAATTTGTCTGCTGCGATTTGTTTACACTAAAATTGGCGAACAACAGTATTTACCGTACTGCCGAATTTGACAAGGACATCAGTTTTAACGGCAAATTATACAAGGCTGACCGCTTTATTATGAAACGCGAGCAGACGAAAAGTTCTGGCGCGCCTTCAGTTGAAACCTTGAGCGTGACGCTGAACACTGACCGCCTGCATGATGATAAGGTTGATGGCAAATATCTGCTGCAGGCAGTGCATGATGGCACGCTCGACGATGCCTATCTGACGCTTGGCCGTGCTTTTCTGGACGCCGAGACAGGAGCTGTCCTAGGCGTACTGGAGCTTTTTACAGGCAGGTGCGAAATATCGTCTTGTGGCGGTATCAGCTGCAAGCTGTCCGTAAAGAGCGAGACTGTTGGACTGAATGCGTCTGTGCCTCTGCGTACCTTCGCGCCGCAAAACGTCTACCAGGAGGCGGACGGTGTGGTCAGCACGGCAAGCAAAGACACTTACACGTGTATGATTCCACTGAAACCTTCCAAGAATGTGTTGGTGAAGATATGAATAAATTCCTTGATTTAGCAAAAACCTATATAGGCACGCCACACATCAATGGCGGCGACGTGAAGGGCGCAGGGCTTGACTGCTGCACCCTGGTAACAAATTTTTATGCTGAGCTGGGACATAAGAAAATACAGGTCAAATTTGGATACAGCGCAGACTGGTATTGCCAAAAAGGCTGTGAGGAGTTGCTTTTGCCTTATCTGGAAAAGCATTTTGCGCGCACTGTATGCTTGTTGCCTGGCTATTTGGTCAGCTACCGCTGGGGACACAGTAAATATGCCCATCTTGCCATCTATTTAGGCAAAGGTATGCTGCTGCATTGTGACGCTGATGACGGTACGGTCATTACAAATATTGACGATCCAAAATTTACTGATGCCCTTGGAAAAAGCAGAATAACAGGATTTTGGAGGCCTAAACATGGGGTTATTTAAAAAGACAAGCTTTACAAGCCGCTCAAATAAAATAGATGCTTTTCAAAGTACTGTTTGTGAGTTCGGTACTCCGGTTCCGCTACTTTTTGGTACATGTAAGGTATCGCCTAATCTGATTTGTTACCAGGATTTTACGACTAAAGAAAAGCGTGTCACGCAGAAAAGCGGCAAGTCGAAAAGTACAACAATCACCTATCTTTACTATGTTTATGCTGAACTGGCTTTAGGCGAAGGCGTGATAAAGGATGTAAGCAAGGTATGGGTAGGTGATACAGCATATAATTCTCTTGCAGCACTCAATGCCAACGGCCGTAACGAAGGCGCGGGATTATCGTTGAATCGCGGTGATAACAATACTCCAACAACGTATATGTCTACAAACCATCCTGAGATAGCTACAGGATATACTGATCTTGCTTATCTTTACGGAAAAATTTTCTTGGGAGAAGACAGCGCTTCCATGCCGTCCTATAGTTTTGAAGTCAAGGGAACGCTTTTGAACAGTGGCGATGGAACTGATGCCAACCCGGCTGGAGTTATCAAGAACATATTGGAGAGCATTGGTCTTGGCGAATATGTTGATATTACAAGCTTAAAAAATTATGCCAGTTATTGTAAAAATGCTGACCTGCTTATCAGCACTTATAATGATGCTTTTTCCAATCAGAAAAAAGCGCAGGAAGTCATTGCTGAACTGTTAGAGCTGACAAATACCTATATGTTCTGGAGCGTGGACCGGTTTAAGTTTGTGCCGCGTGATGATGTAAAGCGCGGCACATGGGAGCCTAACACTGAAGTTATCTATGATATTGATGCTGATGAACTGATTAGCCAGGGCGGCGCTCCTGTCGTTTTCAAGCGTAAAGACAGTACGGAGATATACAACTACGTTACTGTAAATTTCCTAAACCGCGCGAATGACTATGAAGAGGAAAGCGTGAGCTTCCAGGACATCGCCAGCATCAAAACTTATGGCGTGCGGAGCGTGAGCTATGATGCGAAATGGCTGCACACGAAGGAACGCGCTCTGAAGTACGCACAAATGAAAACGCGCCTTGCACAGACGGAATGCAACCAATATACGCTGAAGCTGCCTTGGAAATATTGTCGTCTTGAGCCCGGTGACCTTATCCGTATCACGGATGAAGCAATAGGCATTAAAGGACAGGTGGCTATGGTCAGCGAGGTTACGGAGGCAAGCAATGGCTTGATAACAGTCACTGCCCTGCAGCGTGCTCCTGGCGATTACAGCGAGGCTAAGTATAAGGTAGATAACAAATATCAATACCAGGACTTCAACGTGAATCCTGGTAACACTGAAAGGCCGCTCTTCATTATCCCACCGTCTGACCTTGTGGCGAGCAGCAGCGGCTGTGAGCTTTGGATAGCTTTGCATGGTGATAGCGAAGACTGGGGCGGCTGCGATGTTTACGTGTCAACTAAGGACGGCGATTACAGCTATAACGGCACGCATGGAGTGAGCAGCGTTTATGGCCAACTAATATCTGATTTGCGTTACGACGGAGATAGTGTTGATATACAGTTTGACAATCATCGTGCCGTAGAGCTTTTAACCGGCAGCCCCCAGGACGCTAAAGATGGCAATACGCTGATTTGGATAAACGGCGAGTGCATGAGCTATAGCCTTGCAACGTTGCAAGGCTCAAACATTTATACTCTGAGCGGCCTTGTTCGAGCACAATGTGGCACCAAACAGGGCGAACACTACTATGATGATGACGTTGCTATACTTGACGGCAATATTTACGCTGTGTCTTTACCTAAATCCTATATCGGTAAAACACTGTATTTTAAGTTCCCAGCGTTTAACGCCTTCAAGGCAAACGGGCAGGATTTAGCTGACGTTGACTGCTATACGTGCGTTGTTGGGGTGGGCGATTTGCCTAACTGCACAAACATTATGGCTTACAACAAGTATCGTGATGTTGATGGTGTTATTGTGTACCATGACATTATTGTGGAGTGGCAACCACCGGCAGGATTGGAAAACTATCAACAGGCGCAGGTGTGGTACAAGGCATCTACGGAAAGCAAGTGGCAATATGGCGGGCAAGGGTATAACAAGGCTACATTGCCTCAGGTTGACATTGGCGTGACATACGATATTGCCGTATGTACGCAGGATGTGTTTGGAAATGTAGAAACGCCTGACAGCAGTGCCCAAACAAGTATTCTGGTTGCACTCTCAACGGAAATACCCAATACTCCGGAAAACATCAGCATTTCCATAGGCGATTATTTCACAGTTAAATGGGATGAAGTTCGTAATGCTGACATCAAGTATTACGAAGTCCGGTTAGATAATCAAGCTGGCGTTGATAACAGTAACTTTATCGCTCGCGTGAGCGATGCCAACTGCACGACTAACGCTGTACAGGAGCGCAAAGGAAGTGTGTATGTTTTTGCTGTAAGTGCTTATGGCAAGGTTTCTGCCCCGGCTAAAGCAGATTACAGCTTTGAAGCACCGAAAACACCGGAAATAATTGTTGATGCTAGATTCCAAGGCCTGGAATGCCATGTGAACAGTATCCCGGCTAACTGCATTGGTGTTCATTGGTATATATCAGGAACGCAATATGCCTACGACGAAAAAACCAGCAATCTTAGCTTGTTTAAATCGTTGAGTGCCGGTGTGTATGATGTAAAGGCCTGTTATTATGACTATTTTGGCAATGGACCATTTAGCGGACAGATTATGTCGAGTGTGAAAGCTACTATTGATAACAGCCTTTTGGCTGCAGAGGCAATAAGCACTGATAAACTGGACGCAGCAACGAAAAAGGCGCTTGAAGATGCCAAAGAAGCAGCAAAACTTAACGGCAACGTCTACACGAAGACTGAGACTGATAATCAGATTAGCAATACGATGGCTAATTTTAAAAATGGCGAATTGAAATCGTATGCGACAATCACGCAGATGAACGATGCCATAAGCTTGGCAGTCAAAGATGTTGATGTTGACGGCAACACTGTGCTGACAAAAATCAATCTGGCTGATGGTACGATACTGCTTGATGGCAAGTACATCCATATCACCGGTAATACTAAAGTTGATGGCAGCATAATTACAAATGATATGCTGGCTGGTGGTATCACCGCTGACAAGATCATGGTTAATAGTCTGTCAGCCATCTGTGCGACCATTGGCACGCTACGTACTGCTACGAGCGGTGCACGCACGGAAATTAAGGATAACTTGATTGAGGTTTACGACAGTAACAATGTACTGCGTGTAAAAATGGGGGTATGGTAAAATGCCACAAGGGATAGAGATATATAAAGGCGGCGGTCCGACAATAAGCGTTACCACATCGCTTTGTCGTGTGTTGGGAAAAGTTGATTTGACCGATTCTCAAGGCAGTATTACCTGCGACGATAGCAGGTTATGGGCGTGCGTTTATCGCATATCTGACGGTGGCTCGTATCCAGTCAAAATCACAATCGACGGTAATACGATTAACTGGATATATTTGACAGACGCTATCTATGGCGTCGGAACAAATAAATACGCAAACGGGATGAGGCTCATTTATGGCAATTACTAAATATTTTGAAGTCAAAAACAATGACAATATTGTTACGATTGACGACAATTATCAAAATCTTGTGCGTAACGGGAAAGTTATCAAGATTAGGCAATATAAGAAATGTAATTCGAGGACGGAATTTATCCCAAGCAACAACGAGGTATATCAATATTGGCAAGATAAAAATCATTGGGATGTATTGATTACGTTTGATGTAGACGAGAGTATAAATGAGATATTGGCTTTTAGCGCGCCCGCCGATGAGCTTGTTAAATTTTTCCCACTGCGCATACAAGACAGATATATGATTAATATAATCATCCCGTTTGATGCGACGTATGGGGATGCAGAGTCAAGCCTACAGGTGTATTTGAGCCGTATAAGATATTACAAATACAACAATCGCGACTTGATTGTCCCTGAGCATGGCGCTGGATTAATTGTTTACAATAAGGATGGTAAGCCTATATTTAGCTCAGAAGAACAGTATCTGCGTGTGCTACATTATTATTTTAAATGCACCGAAAAATTGTATGATGCACAACAGGTTTTTAAAAATACTATTTTAAAATTTGATGAGCCGTTTTTCATTGCCCCGTTTTCTGCTTGCAATTTTTGGCGATATACGCCGCAAGTAACAACGAATTACAGGTTATACATAACGTTTTCGACTAGCTCATCAATTAAAATAGGTGTACATGGCTATACAGGTTTTTTTAATCAGGGCGAGTACGGCATATCTGGGGCGGTCGAAATAACTACATCGTTTATGGTTATCGGGTAATTTGGGAGGAGGTGATATAGATGTTTTCGGTTCATGATAACAACATTGCCATGATTAGAGGTGATAGCGGTATTTTTAAAATTGATGTCACTGATATAGCGGGCAATGCAGTAGCGTTGGCTGACAACGATGTATTGACGTTTACTTTGCGCAGAGCAACACGCAGTCCGACTATTGTTCTTCAGAAAACTATTACGGACGGCATGTTAACAATTCATCCGGAAGACACGGAGAAAATGGAGTTTGGCATGTATGTATATGATATTGAGCTTAAACGTATCAACGGCTTCGTTGATACGATTATCCCGCCACATAAATTTCAGCTTTTGGAAGAGGTGACGTACTGATGAAGCTTGTAGGTACTTTGACCTTAGCTAAAGCTGCTGTTCTGCATGGGACACTTAGTGCAGTGCGTGAAGGATTCGGGGGCTCGCCGTATACCGGTGACTATGTTGCTCGCTCCCAGATCAACGATGATTATCTGTTGCCGACGGCCAAATGCTATCTGCAGCGGGATATTACAGTAAAAAAGATACCTTATTACGAGACCAGCAATTTATCAGATGGTCTTACTGTGTATATTGGAGAGGAGATTGAAATCAATGGCTAACAAAAATATTTCTAAAGTTGTGTATGGTGGCAAAACCCTTATCGACCTGACTGCAGATACAGTAACTGCGGACAAAGTCTTAAAGAATTATACTACCCACGATAAGAGTGGCGCACCCATTACCGGTACCTGTACATTTGATGCTGACACCAGCGACGCTACTGTAGCTGTGGCGGAAATTCTTACCGGAAAAACTGCTTACGTAAATGGCGTCAAACTGACCGGTACCATGAAAAATAATGGTGCTGTTACTGGCACTATCAGCACCAAGGACGAGTCCTACACTATTCCCATCGGTTACCATGACGGCTCTGGCAAGGTTGCTATCAGCTCCACCGAGCAGGCCAAGATTATTGCCACCAACATCAGAAGCGGTGTTAAAATTTTGGGCGTAACCGGTACCATGAGCGGCACCGAGGGCGCTAAGGCCGAATCCAAAACTGCGACTCCGTCTACTTCTCAGCAAACCATTTTGCCGGACAGCTCGAAAGGATATAACTACATATCCCAAGTCGTTATCGAGGCGATTCCGTACAACGAAAGTGATAACCCTCAGGGCGGTGTTACTGTAACAATCGGTTAAGGAGATTACTCATGGCAGTGAATAAAGTTGTATACGGCGGTAACACCTTGGTGGACCTTACCGGTGATACCGTCACCGCTGCCGATTTGGCAGACGGAGTAAAGGCGACAGGCGCGGACGGCAACCCTATTGTAGGTCTGATGCAAAAGGTTACCATTGATACTGAGCTGTCGACCACCAGCACAAATCCTGTCCAAAACAAGGTTATCTATGATGCATTGCGGAATAAAGTCAATGCTAATGATATTTTTTCAGGTTTCGGTTTAAATGGTTTGCGCACTAAAATAGAGTGGCGTGAAGTTACACAGATTTTAGGGTCAATTAATGCTTTTAATTATACAGGCACAGCAGCCAAAGCTACACAAGATGGTGAAGGTAATGTAATTACTGAAACTTATGCTAAAATGAATACTGCTAACTCATGGAAAGAACCTCAAGTTTTCAAGAGAGCTGTTTGTAAAGAAGTGACTATTGCAAAAGAAATTTATGGTGTTAGCTATACAGATGGTGCTGCAATAGCTCCTGCTACAAATGTTGTATATCATATTGCAAATAGTGAAGTCACATTAGATATGGCACAAACTATCACTGATTTTTTGTCAACTGATGCCTCATCCACGGTGTTTAGCATCTATATTACATCTGTTGAGGATAATAGTGCTTATCCTCTAATTATTACTAATGCAGGAACACTTAAATATGTTGGTAGTGCAAGTGACTTCGCTATCACAAGTGCAGGTCTGCTGTTGAACATCTTGATGCTGAAAGATGCCAGCGGTAATGTAACGAGCATTGTACAAGCATCTAATTTATCGTGAGGTGAGCGCAATGGGACTTAATAGAATGATGATGAAAAGCAATGAAAAAGACATAGAAGCAGAAATGATTGTTGGTTATTTGGATGGTTGGATTGGTTTTACAGATGATTCATTTGGACAACTGTCGCCTAACCCTCTTCCTAATGGTGTGCGTGTATCCTCTGTAGCCTTTTCACCGAATGGTACACAGTTTCTCCCCGCTACTATAAAATCTTGCACATTAAAAGAAATTGATATTACTGTTATGCATGATGAAGTAGCTCCGGCTTATGTTGGTTCTTACCTTGCTGCTAAGATTAACCAAGTAATTCCAATAATTTTACATTTTTAAGTAAACCCTATCAATAAAATGAGGTGACTAAAATTGATAACAAAATATAAGTACAAAGAAAAGGTTTGTTCTACCCTTTACGAGTTATCTGAAATTCTAGGCAAAGACGGCGTGTTTATCCCATTGTCAATCGGCGATGAAGCCTTAGCAGAATTAGGCGTAACCGTTACGCATGAGGAAGAACCTTTGGAAGTGATTAAGCAGCGCAAAATCATGGAGCTGAAGCGCCAGCGTGATGCTGCAGAGGTCGAGCCGATAGAATATGGCGGGCACCTCTACGATTATGACAGTAAAGCCCGTGACCGTATAGCAGCCGCGATAATTGCGCTCGATATTCAGGGAGAGGGCGCTAAAATCTGCTGGACCACGGCAGACAATGAGGATGCTGTGGTTACGGCTCAGGACCTGCGTATGATTATAGCTTCCGTGGCCGCACGCAGTAATAAACTGCATACTGCGTACAGAACTGCTAAGGCACAGGTCGAAGCTGCAGGCACGGCGGAAGAAACCGATGCTGTTACATTAGAATTATAGGAGGTAAAGAGATGGATTTCTTAGCTTTACGTATGGCCGTTTATAACGCGGCGCATACTTTGACTCATGGTTTTTATCACGCCTTGTAATTGATAGGCTCATTATAAGGCGAAGGAGGAAAAAATATGAATTATAAATTATTTTTTGAATCGGCACTTGCTGCAGGGAAAACGTTGTACAGTGGTTGGTCTTATAAGACTGCTATGGCTGCGATCATGGTTGTATTGCTGCACAAACACGCTATATTGTTCTATGCGTTTTCTGCTTTGGTTGTGTTGGACTGTCTGACTAAGTGGTTGGCGATTGCACATGATTATCTGGTTAAGCAAGGCAAAACAGCGCCAACTATTTTTCAATCGCTGATTGCCATCAAAGCGGCGAGAAGTGCAGGGCTCATTTCTTCTGAAGTTATGAAGCACCGTTTTTTAGGCAAGATTTGCATATATTTACTATGCGTAATGGCAGCTGCCAGTGCGGATCTGATTATGGTTGAGCTCAGTAAGCCTGCATGGGCAGTGAGTACAATCATCAGCTATTTAACTGCGACGGAATTGTTGAGTATAGTAGAAAACCTCAACGCTGCTGGCGTTGAGGCTGTAAAAGGCTTGATTGATATTGTCAAAAAGAAGAAGGTGTAAAGATGTTAAGAGGTATTGACGTAAGCGAAAATAATGGTGCAGTTGATTGGGGGCGGGTAGCTCCTGGCTTAGATTTCGCTATTATCAGAATCGGTTATGGTCGGAATCATTTGGATAGCCAATTTTACAACAATATCAATGGCGCATTAGCTGCAGGCCTTAAAATTGGTGTTTATCACTACAGTTACGCATTATTACCAGAAAGGGCGCAGGAGGAAGCAAGGTTCGTCGTTGAGACGCTAGCAGATTGTGGATTAAGCCCCGAAAAGCTGGAAATGGGTATATGGTTTGACATGGAAGATGCAGACGGATATAAACAGCGTCATGGTATGCCTTCACGTCAGGAGATTACTGCAATGTGCAGTGAATTTATCTGTGAGTGTAACCGCAGTGGCTATAGTTGTGGTGTATATGCTGGCCTGGATTGGTTAGAGCATCAGATTGACACAGAGCAACTTGCTAGTTATGTGCCATATTGGGTAGCTCAGTGGGGCGGGCGCTGCGACTGGCCGAATGCTAGTATGTGGCAGTACACTGACGGGTACTGTGTTGATGGTAAAGAGTTTGATGGAAATCTTTATTTTGACTGATTTCATATTCAAAACAAGCTGATTTTTGTCCAATATTTGTCCAATATTATTTCTAGAAACTTGTAGAACCAATTAAGCGATTTTAAGTCATAATAGCGAGAAACGCAGATAGCAAGCGCCTTTTCAGCTTCCCCCAACTCTCTGTAAATCGCAATGAAATTATATTTTGTTACTTCGGGTACAAGAGGCCGTGAGTTCGAATCTCGCCGCCCCGACCAAATTAAAAACTTCAGGAACCGCATGAGAATGCGGTTCTTTTTGTATTTGCGACTAAAAACAGTATTTGAATTACTTTATAAAAGGGTGATTCTGTCAACAATCTGTCAACAATCCCTCGGAACGCTAGGTAATACGGGATATTTAGGCTTTATAATTCGCAAAAATTCCTGCATAAAAATAGAGAACCGGTATTTTAACTCCGATTCTCTAATATTTCACAAAAAAGTTCACAAGTTTTCTTTTTAATTTTTCTTCGTAGAAGTCGATAGCCTTTTTATGAGTATTTTCTAAAGGCAGCGCATAGGTGCGCCTGGTGAATTCTGCGTCATTGTGGCCTAACAGCTCGCAGATATCTTCAACGGAAACACCTTGGTCGCGCAGGTTGCTGCCGTTATCATGAAAGACGTAGAGCAGGTTCTTGCCATGAATTGAGGGATTACAAAGCGGCTGCGTGCTGGTAACACGCTCCGCACTGCGCTCGGTGTTGGTAGCGCCGGGGGATTTTTGTATTTCGTTGGCATTACGAATACGTTATATCTTACCAATGCAGGAAATTTATAATAACCTGAATCATAATTTCTTTTTCTTCTGGGCGTGATTCTGCAATCATAAGGGTGATGGCAACAAGAGCACTGTCGCTGATAATTTTATTACCATCGTTATATAGCGCGTTATTCTGGTTTAGGAAATATAAGAACAGAGCTGCTGCGATACGTTTGCAGCCATCATTAAATGGATGGTCCTTTACTAAGAAGTAGAGCAGATTAGCTGCTTTTTCTTCTAGTGATGGATATGCATCTTGACCAAATGCACTTTGATAGATAGCAGATAAAATACCTTCTAATTTGCCGGGTTCTTTTTCCACGCCAAACACATCAGATGTCTGGCTAAATTCCATACTTTTTATAAGCTTCATGCATTCGCCATACTTAAGCAGATAAGAGCATTTAGAACCTTCAGGTATAGCAACGCATTGATGATCATAGGCATCAAGCAGTTCTAAAGAACGTGAATACTCATGAACCACTTTCAAAACATCTTCTGCATCAATACCAACAAGTCCACCTATAATATTAGACTGTATTTGTACTGTTTTATTCAACACAGCTAACCGTTTTTCATTAATTGCAAATCCTTCTGTTAAATATTGCTTAAGGATATTGGTTGCCCACTTGCGGAAAAGAACGCCACGAGGAGATTTTACACGGTAGCCAACGGAGATAATGACATCTAAAGAATACATTTTTACAGGTTTGTCGGAATTTGTAATATGCAAAAAATGCATATTGCTTTTTTCGTCTAATTCTCTTTCTTTAAAAATATTTCTAATGTGTCTTGCGATAACAGATTGGTCACGAGAAAATAAATCAACCATCTGCGATTGTGTTAACCATACGGTATCTTCTTCAGGTGAAATATTAACTTCTAGTTCTAATTGCTCATCTTTGAAAGTAACGATGTTAGTCATTAGTGAAGCTCCTTTAACTACTTATACTATATCATAGATTCTGAGAAGTAAGAGACGATTTTATCGTCTGCTTGAGTAGAAATTTCAACTGGTGACAAAATGTCACAGGTTTATTGTTTTCTTTTATCATTGTAATTGAGAGGGCACAATATAGGGCAGATATCCATGATATGGAATTGGTTGAGTATTATTTCTTAGTTTTGTTAAAATCAACAGTAAAAAGCGTTGGCAATAAATTGTCAAATATAAATTGATAAATAAGATGGATTGCATAGGCTGGTCCAAAACCAATAAACAAGCCTAGCAGACCGAAAATCAATATACATGGCCAAACGATAAAAGCAGTGTTTGCTTCAGCAATGTTCAAGGTAAAGCAAATTACAGCAGTTAAACTTAAACCCACAGCTGCACCTATCCAAGCACCAAGGCCACAAAAGAATATATAAAACAAAATTATTAAGACATCAAATTTCATAAAAATCACTTATTGAAATCCTTTCTAACGTCTTATGTATGAGTGCTAGTTTTGCAATAGAACTTTATACAAGTAATATTGTTATTCTTTACACACTTATGGACGAAAAAATGTTTACATACTATAATTGTATTATAACGCTGTGTGTTGCAGTGTGTCAAATATTTTGGTGAATATATATTTGGTTTTGTAAAGAGGAGTCTTTTAGTATGGAAAAAGAAAAACAAGTTGCAGGTGACAATAGAACGGACGATTTTCAGGGATTCGTCCTTGATGATTCACCTAAAACAGTTGAAGAACAATTAGAGATTATCAAAAAATACCTTGAGAGTAGTATGCCTAGAAGAGAGAATGAATAGCTTATTTAAAATTTAATGATAGACTAAGCAGATTTTGAGTAAAAACTCAGAGTCTGCTTTTTTCTTAATCCCACTAATTTCCCCAATAAAAAGGATTTTCCCTTCGTTTTGTAGAATTATAAATATACTAAACAGCAATATTGCTATAGGTCTGTTATAGAGAAAAGATAATAAGCTTGATGGTAAAAATCATTTTACATAAGGTTGCGAAAGAATATGTTCAATATCGATTTTATCCGGAAGGTGAAGATGGAGAATATGGTATTATTCAAGTTAACCTTGAAAATTGTGTTCCCTAATGTTAGGTTAGGAAAATATAAGTATGATTATAGGAGAATATCGAGTGATTACAAAAGAGGATAGGGCTAGGCAAAAAGCTATATATGCTGCGCATGTAGCTAAGTTGGCGGATGCAGAGGCTAGACAATTGGTTGCAGAGCATTTTCGCAGAAGAATGGAGATTTTTGAAAAATACGATCTATATCGAGATACTTTTCCTACAGGTTTAGACGGAGGCTCGCCGGACGAAAATAGAGAGTTACGGGAAGAAGCAAAACGATTTAATGAGGCGTGCAAGCCATACTTTGAAAGAATAAAAGGGAAAAAGTGACCTTGTAAAAATTACATAATTGATTAGGCAGATTTTGAGTAAAAACTCAGAGTCTGCTTTTTTCTTCATCCCACTAATTTCCCCAATAAAAAGGATTTTCCCTTCGTTTTGTAGAATTATAAAATATAACTGAAAATACTATTTGCAGAATGGAGGCTTTGCGATGAAAATAACTTTTTTAGGTGCAACGCGCACTGTTACAGGTTCCTGTTATCTGCTGGAGGTCGGCGCACATAAGTTTTTGGTAGACTGCGGCATGTTCCAAGGCTCCAAGCTGATTAAGGCGCTGAATGAAAAGGAATTTTTGTTTCATCCGGGAGAGATTGAGGCTGTTGTATTGACGCACGCCCATGTTGATCACAGCGGTTTGTTGCCGAAGCTGGTCAAGGAAGGCTTCCGCGGCCCCGTCTATTGCACTAAATCGACGGAGGAGCTCTGCTCGATTCTGTTGCCGGACAGTGCGCACATTCAGGAGGGTGAGGCGGAATACGCCAACCGCAAAGGTATGCGTGCCGGCAAAAAGATTGTTGAGCCGCTGTTTACAGTTGATGATGCTTCCCGCGCCTTGCATTTGTTCAAGCTGCGCAGCTTTGGCGAAGCGTTCAATGTTGTTCCCGGCGTTACCGTAACCTTCCGCGTTGCAGGACACATTCTGGGCTCTGCTTTTGTAGAAATGTCTGTTAACGAAAGCGACAAAAAGACGCGCTTGATTTTTACGGGCGATATTGGTCAGCCGAATCAGCCGATTATTGAAGACCCGGCGGCAGCAGGCGGTGCGGATTTTATTATTACGGAATCTACCTATGGCAACCGCATTCATGAAGCCTATGATAAAGAGGGCGAACTGGCGAATATTATCAACGATACTGTCGAGCGTGGCGGTAACGTTATCATTCCTGCGTTTGCCGTGGGGCGTACGCAGGTACTGCTGTACTATTTCCAAAAGCTGCAGGCGGAAGGCAAAATTCCGGAGATTCCTATTTATGTAGATAGTCCTATGGCCAACAGAGCTACGCAGATTACTATGACGAACCCCGAGGAATACGATGAGGAAGCGCGGGCGCTTTACGCAATGCAGGGACGCAGGCTGGTGTCTATGCATAATCTGCGCTTCACTGCTACGGTGCAGGAATCTATGGCGATTAATGAAATTCCGGGCAGCAAGATTGTTATTTCGGCCAGCGGTATGGCTGATGCCGGACGTATTCTGCATCATCTGAAGCATAATCTGTGGCGTGAGGACAGCAGCATAGTGTTTGCCGGCTATCAGGCGGAGGGAACTATCGGACGCAGGCTGATAGAAGGCATTAAGCGTATCAAGATTATGGGCGAGGATATCAGAGTCAACGCCAAAATTTATAATATGAAGGGCTTTTCTGCCCATGCGGATAAGCAGCAGCTGTTAGCTTGGTACAGCAGCATGAAAGAGGTGCCCAAGGCCTTTTTCGTTACGCATGGCGAGCTTGATGCAGCTATGGAGCTGGCAGATTCTTTGGGACGCAATCTGGGCACGGCAACCTATATCCCACATTTCGGTGACTGCGCCGAAATCCATGGTACTGAGTGGCAGATGCATGAATCCGAAATGGTTCAGGTTGAGCCTGCTGCTATCGACCTGCGTGCTTACATGCGTGGCATGGAACACGATTATCTGCTGCAGCGCAGCAAAATCGAACAGATTGTGGCGCGTACCCCGGATAAGGCGGTTATGGTACGCAAGAAGCTGGAAAAGCTGCATAAGTACATGGATGATATCCTGAAGGATTTGTAAGAAAAAATGATATACGCTTTGCATAAATAAAAAATGCACCATTCCTTGACAGTAGGGAATGGTGCATTTTAATTTTTAAATAGTTATAGCTTACAGTCTGTTGCTGCTGTTGAGTACGTCACGCATTTTGTGAGCTACCATGTCCTGGATAGCCTGACGTGCGGGTTTCAGGTATTGGCGAGGATCGAAGTCGCCGGGGTTTTCTACCAGGTGCTTACGGATGGAAGCGGTCATTGCCAGACGCAGGTCGGTATCGATGTTGATTTTGCAAACACCGAATTTGCCGGCTTGCAGCAGCATGTCTTCAGGTACGCCTTGAGCGCCGTCCAGCTTGCCGCCGTACTTGTTGCATTCTTCAACAAAGGACGGGATAACGGTGGAAGCACCGTGCAGAACCAGCGGATAACCGGGCAGCAAGTTGGTGATTTTTTCCAGACGTGCGAAGTCCAGTTCCGGTTTGCCTTTGAATTTGTAAGCGCCGTGACTGGTGCCGATAGCGATAGCCAAGCTGTCGCAGCCGGTGCGTTCAACGAATTCTACAGCCTGATCGGGATCGGTGTAGGTAGCGTCCTTGGTGTTAACCTTAACAGCGTCTTCAACGCCTGCCAGTCGGCCAAGCTCTGCCTCAACTACAACGCCTCTTTCGTGTGCATATTCAACAACACGACGAGTCATTTCGATATTTTCTTCAAAAGGATGCTTGCTGCCGTCAATCATAACGGAGGTGAAGCCGCCGTCGACGCAGGCTTTGCAGATGTCAAAATCTTCGCCGTGGTCCAGATGCAGGCAGATAGGCAGACCGGTGTCTTCGATTGCTGCTTCAACCAGCTTCATCAGGTAGATGTGGTTAGCGTATTTGCGAGCGCCGGCACTTACCTGCAGAATCAGCGGGGATTTTTCCTGTTGTGCTGCAGCAACGATACCTTGGATGATTTCCATGTTGTTGACGTTGAAGGCACCAACAGCATAGTGGCCTTCGTAAGCTTTTTTGAACATTTCAGTAGATGTAACTAAGGGCATTTGTCTATTCCTCCTTATTCAGGGTAGCATTACAGCTACTCTGTCTTTACATTAGTATACACTAATTATATCATGGTCTGCTTATTTAGTACAGAAGTTTCTGTAAATCCTCCGGCAAAGCGCGGGTAACTTCTAAAAACACATCGCTTACGGGATGCTTGAAGGCGAGGCGGTAGGCATGCAGCGCATGGCGCGCCTGCGGGCCGGGAGTGCCGTAAAGATTGTCGTTTACGAGCGGATGGCCGATGGAAGCAAGATGGACGCGTATTTGATGCGTGCGTCCGGTGAAAAGACGAACCTTGAGCAACGTATGATTGCTGTAAGACGCTAAAACCTCATAGGCTGTTTTGGCGTATTTGCCGCGCGTGTAGTCAACGCAGCGTTCGATAATACTGCCTTCCTTGCGGGCGATGGGCGCTTCGATAATACCTTCGCTGTTTTCAAAGCGTCCGCAGGCCAGCGCCAGATATTCCTTTTCAACCTGCTGCTGGCTCAGCCAGTGCTGTACAACAGGCTCCTTGGCAAAAATAACGAGGCCGGAGGTGTTGCGGTCCAGACGCGACACGGGATGAATACCGGCATCAATGCCGTTGGCTTCATAATATGCCTTTACATAATCGTAGAGCGTTGTACCTCGCTCGCTGACGGTGGGGTGTACCAGCATGCCTGCAGGCTTGTCGATAATCAGCAGAAAATCGTCCTCGTAGGCCACCATGGATGGCGACAGGATAGCAGCCATCAGTGCAACTGTTTTTTGTCCGGTAGCTCGTCTACTACCTCGATGTTATCGAGCTGAGCCTTCAGCTGGCTGCGGATGTTGGCCAGATATTCCTTGTACAGCTCCTTTTGCTCTGCCAGCTCCTCCGGGGTAAGACCGGATGTTTTCTTCTTTTTGGCTAATGCATTTATGCGGTTAATCATTGCATTGATTTCCATAATATTTTTACTCCTTTGTTATAACAAGCTTATTATTTTATTATACTATTATGAGCGCTTCTTAGCAACTTTCATTGACTACACTTCTGATTTGTGCTATTATGAGGGCGATATTATTAAGCTTTTTTTATCAGAGAGTTATATATATTGCCAAAGCTTGGGGCTTGGGCAATGTAAGTTGAGTATGAGGTGATTAACATGTTCTTGAAAAAAATTGCTTGTGGTCTATTATGTGCGGCTATGCTGGTTGCTGCCGGTTGCGGCGGTGTAGGAACGCAGACAGGCGGTGACAAGGCCTATCTGCAGCTTACCGATGCTGCCGGCAGACAGGTTTCGCTTGCCAAAAAGCCTGAAAGAGTTGTAAGCCTAAGTCCTTCTTATTTGAGTATGATTGAGGCTGTCGGCGGTACTGTAGTCGGTCGCGCCAGCTCTAAGGTAGGCAAGATTCCTGAATCTATGAAGTCTGTGCCGGAGGTAGGCATGGTCTACAATATTAATATGGAAGCACTTGTCGGCCTGAAGCCTGATCTGGTTCTGGCCAGCAAAAATCAGCATGATAAGTTTATTCCGATGCTGCAATCCAATAAAATCAACGTTGTGGAGTTTGATACCCAAACCTTTGAGGATGTAAAGGGTGCAATCAAAACTCTGGGTGATATTTATGGTACACAGGATAAGGCACAAAAGGAAAATGAGCTGCTGGATAAACAGGTTGCCGCTGTTACCAGTAAGCTGCCAAAAGAAAAGAAGCGTGTTGTTATTATGCATGCAACCGCCAGCTCCGTTACGGTAGAAGGCTCGCACAGCATTGCCGGCTGTGTAAGTGATATCCTGGGCTTTGAAAACGTTGCAGCTGCTGCGCTCAAGGGAAAATCCAATAAAACTCCTTACAGCATGGAAACACTGGTTGAGCAGAACCCGGAAATTATCTTCATTACCTCTATGGGCAAGCCTGAGGAAATTGAAAACCGTCTGCGTACCGACTTTAAAAATAACCCCGCATGGAACAGTCTGCCGGCTGTAAAAGCAGGCAGAGTCTATGTGTTGCCGGAAAAACTGTTCTTGATTAACCCCGGCCTGCGCTATCCGGAGGCTGTAAAGTTTATGGCACAGCAGGTTTATCCGGAGGTCTTTACTAATGGAAAATAAGCAGTCTGTAGAACAGACGGAGCATTTTGGCATCGGCCGTACCAAATGGCGTATTGCTATTCTTTTGTTGTTCCTGTTTTTAGCAGTGCTGGGCAGCTTTTTGAGCTTAACAAAAGGCTCCAGTATTATAAGCATCAAGGAGATTACCGATATTCTGCTTAATCCCGGTGATGATCCGCGCAGTCAGATTATCTGGAACATCCGCATGCCGCGCACTATCGTTGGTGCCTTGGTTGGCATCAACCTGTCTCTTTCCGGTGCTATTCTGCAGGCGATTATGCGTAATCCGCTGGCGGATCCGCATATTATCGGCATCAGCTCCGGCGCCGGTCTGGCTGGTGTTGTGATTATGATTTTATTCCCGGCGATGGAATACCTGATTACGCCGGTTGCCTTCATCGGTGCGATGCTGGCTGCCGTCTGCATTTATATTCTGGCATGGAAAAACGGCATTAAGCCGGTGCGTATTATTCTGGCCGGTGTTGCTGTATCTGCCTTTTTGAGCGCAGGTATCAGCGGTCTGATGATTTTCTACAGTGATAGAGTGCATGGCGCTTTGATGTGGATGGTAGGCGGTCTTGCTGCCCGCAGCTGGCCACATGTAAATATTATTCTGCCGTATGCTGTTATCGGTCTGATTCTGGCGCTTGCCAGCGCCGCTTATCTGAACATCCTGCAGCTGGGTGATGAGATGGCGCGCGGGCTTGGCGTCAATGTTGAGGTGACACGCATTATTCTTACGGCTATTGCGGCTCTGCTCGCAGCCAGCGCTGTCAGCGTTGTCGGCCTGCTGGGCTTTGTCGGCCTTGTTGTGCCACATGCGGCGCGACTATTGATAGGCAGCGACTACCGCTTTCTGCTGCCTGCTTCCGCACTTTTGGGCATTGCCATTGTTACGCTCAGTGATACCTTTGCGCGTGTAATTTTTGCGCCGATTGAACTGCCTGTTGGTATTATTATGGCCTTTTTGGGCGCGCCCTTCTTCTTATTCCTGTTAAGGAGGGAAATCTGATGACACAAAATAATGCAGCGCCCTTTAAAGCTGTTTTAGAGGCAACGCATATTGATATAGCAATTAACAAAAAAACAATCATCCATGATTTGTCGCTGGCAATTCCTGAGGGCAAGATTACTGCTATCATCGGTCCCAACGGTTGCGGTAAAAGTACAACACTGAAGGCGATTGCCCGCATTCTTCCATGTGCCAAGGGCAGCATCAGCTTCCTGGGCAAGGATATCCACAGCCTGTCGCACCGCGAGTTTGCCCGCTGCCTGGCGATTTTGACGCAGTCACCTGTTGCGCCTACCGATTTGACGGTGCAGGATTTGGTTGAAATGGGACGCTTTCCGCATCGCAGCTTTTTAGGCCGCGGTGATAAGGACGATGCACAGCATGTAGCCTGGGCCTTGGAGCAGACCAATATGACGTCGATGAGCCACCGCCTTCTGCACACGCTGAGCGGCGGCGAGCGTCAGCGCGCCTGGATAGCGATGGCGTTGGCACAAAGACCGCAGGTGCTGCTGCTCGATGAGCCTACGACCTATCTTGATATCTGTCACCAGCTGGAGGTTATGCAGCTGCTTGATAAGCTCAATAGGGAGCTGGGATTGACGGTTGTTATGGTTATCCATGATTTGAACCATGCTATTCAGTACGCTGATTATGTTGCCGTTATCAAGGCAGGACGCTTAGTAGTCAGCGGTGAGCCTAAGGAAATTGTTACGTCCAAGCTGTTGGCGGACGTGTTCCGCGTGCAGGCGGATGAGTTTGCGTGTAGTAATGGGCTTCCCGCCCTCGTTCCTATTACAGTCTGTCGCTAAAACTTCGTCTGCGTCATGGCGGCTCCTAGGAGTACGAGTATGTACGCCGTCGTCGCCGCCATTTAGCATCCAAAGCTTTATCGCCAGCCTGTTTTATTAAAACTGTCGCTAAAGTCTCGTCTGCGTCATGGCATATATTTAAACCTAAACTCCTGAAAGCATCGTACTTTCGGGAGTTTATTATTCTGCAGTATAGATACGGAAAATTTTTCATATCTCTCTTGCCAAAATTTTTTATTGATGATATACTAATTATACTGTAAATAGTAGAGATTACTATTACACAGCTTTCAATAGATAAAGAAAGCAAGACAATAAAAACTTAATATGCTTTGAGCAGAAGGGAAACCAGTGTGAATCTGGTACTGTACCGCAACTGTAATGTGAGCTTGGCAGCGCATATCTTCACGAGATGCTGTCTGGCGATGAACTTAGTCAGAGTGCCTGTGCTCAAAAGTTTTTCCGCGAGCTTGCGATGTACAGGTGAAAGGAAGGATGGTAAAACCATCTTTAGTATTCGACTAGTGCTGCTTGCGTGAGCTATATTAAGACTGCAGCGTTGTCGCCGCAGTTTTTTTGTGAAAAAAGAGTTTCAAGCTATTTGCCGGTAGCACAGTTAGAGCAAACGCTAAGAGCGTGCAGTATGAAGCAAAGAAGGGTGAGAAATGACGAAGCATCTAATTAATTATTGTCCTATTGATTGGTATGAAGATGAGCTGAAGCGCAAAGGAATGACCTTGGCTGATTTAGTACAGCAGCTGGGTGTTGACGGTATTGAACAGTTTGTTTACAGGGAGCCTGGAGCATTCCCCGATTATAAGGATTTAACCTTTGGCGCACATTTGAATTATTGGCCGTACTGGATGGATTTCTGGCTGCGAAAGGCTAAGCGTCTGCAGCAGCAATTCCGTAGCATCCATGAACGTCAGACGTATTTTAAGGCAGCTATGAGCTGTGATGAATGGCTGGCTGTTATCCGCCGTAATATCTGTGCTGCGATTTCGCAGAAGCCGGAATATCTGGTGTGGCATGTGGCGGAGGCTGATACCGAAACAATCTTTACCTTTGATTTCCGTTACGATGACCGCGAGGTATTGGCTGCTTCGGCAGATGTTTTTAATGCTGTGGCGGATGAGATTCCTGCCAACGTTACGGTGCTGTTTGAAAATTTGTGGTGGCCCGGTCTGCGCCTGACGGATGCGCGCAAGGTGAAGTTTTTCTTTGAGCGTATTGAGCGCAAAAACGTCGGCATTATGCTGGATACCGGTCACTTGATGAATACGAATCCGCGTCTACGCACGGAGGCGGAGGCAGCGGATTTTGTCTGCCGCACTGTGGACAAGCTCGGTCCTTATGCTGAACTGATTAAGGGCGTGCATCTTTCCTGCTCGCTTTCCGGTAAGTATCTGCGCAGCTTTGAGCGCAAGGTGCCGGCTAATTCAAGTGCGGAAGCTATTTGGCGTCATATTGCGGCGATTGACCTGCATAAGCCGTTTACTACAACGGCAGCAAAGCAGATTCTGCAGTGTGTTCAGCCGCAGTATGTAAATCATGAGCTGGCATACGAAACTATAGAGGAAATGATTCCGCTGATGCAGCAGCAGCTGTCTGTTGCAAGATAAGTATATATATAATTTTCGGCAGCGTCCCGATGGCAATCGGGGCGCTGTTGTTTGCTTGTAGGCAGCGTTTTGCTTCCTCTGGACTTGCTCATATGGTAGCTTTGACAATTTATCTTCTTCATAATTTATGCTATAATAAACTACAAGTATGTTTGCAGGAGGTTGACCATGTTTGCTGTTAATGTTGCGATAAATTTACCGGTGAAAAATCTATTCCGTCAGTTTACCTACAGTGTGCCGGAAGCGCTGCAGTTTATTGACAGCGGCTGGCGTGTTGTCGTTCCCTTCAGTGGGCAGAAGGTGGAAGGCTTTGTGGTGGAACGTGTGCCATTGCCTAGTGATGAAGTGCTTAGAAGTAAGCTGAAGCCTGTAGAGGCAGCCTTGGGCGATACTCCCTGGTTTGATAAGGAAATGCTGGCTACTGCCAAATGGATGGCAGATTATTATATGTGTTCGCTGGCAGAGGCGATGCGCCTTTTTGTGCCAGGGAAATCGAGCATTAAGCGGCGTGCTGTGCGTGACGCGCAGGGACGTTTGCTTTATTATGTTTATAATGAGCGCTTGCAGGAAAAAACTGTGTTGGCTTATCGTATCAATGCCGCAGGCAGACAGGCGCTGGCTGAAGGAACACTGTCTAAACGCGCTAAAGGGCAGCATGCTGCGTTGGGCGTACTGGCGCAGGCAGCAGGAGCGCTGAGTGTAAGCGAGCTGGTGCAGCAGGGTGTGAGCGCCGCGGTGGCGCGTGCATTAGCACAGAACGGTTTGGCGGAAGCAGTGCAGAAGCGTGTGCTGCGCAATAGCTATAATACAGAGCAGGAGCGTGGCGAAAGCCTGCAGCTGACGGCGGAGCAGCAGGATGCCGCAGTAAAGATTAATCAGGCGATAGATGCACAGCGCTCGCAGTCTTTCTTGCTGCAGGGTATTACGGGCAGCGGCAAGACAGAGGTTTACCTGCGTGCAGCGGCTCATGCTGTGGATGCAGGCTGGCAGGTACTGATGCTGGTACCGGAAATTGCGCTCACAGCGCAGCTGGTGAAGCGCTTTCAGGCGTGGTTCGGCAGTGAGATTGCCGTGGCGCACAGTAAGCTGTCGCAGAACGAAAGAGGCGACGTGTGGTACCGCATGCGTACAGGCAAGGCAAGAGTGCTGATTGGTGTGCGCAGTGCCGTGTTCGCTCCGTTTGAAAAGCTGGGCCTGGTGATTGTCGACGAGGAACACGAGGGAAGCTACAAGGAGGAGGATCACCGTCCACATTACATTGCGCGTGATGTTGCCCGCACCCGCTGCCGCCTGACCGGCGCAGCTTTGGTGCTTGGCAGTGCTACGCCGGATTTGTGTACGTATTACAAGGCGCTGCAGGGCGAATGTACGCATTTGCATCTTACGTCCCGTCCGAACGGCGCTGCTTTGCCTAAGGTTGAAATCGTGGATATGCGTAAGGAGCTTGAGGCACGCAATTTCAGTGTGCTGTCGCGTGCGTTGCAGCAGGCGCTGGTGATGACGGCGGCGGCGGGGGAGCAGGCAATCGTCCTCTTGAACCGCCGTGGTTATTCTACCTTTGTAATGTGCCGTGACTGCGGCCAGACGATTACCTGTCCGCATTGCGCTGTGGCGATGGTTTACCACAAGAAGAACGAGGATTTGCGTTGCCATTATTGCGGTAACACAATGCCGCTGCCACAGGAGTGCCCGAACTGCCACAGCCGCCGCATCAAATATTTCGGCAGCGGTACGCAGAAGGCCGAAGAGCAGCTGCAGCAGCTGCCGGAGGTGCGCGTGCTGCGCATGGATCAGGATTCGACTGTGGCGAAGTTTGCGCATGCCGATATTTTGCGGCGCTTTGCCGATGGTGCGGCCAACGTTTTGATTGGCACCCAAATGGTAGCGAAGGGACACGATATTCCCAACGTAACGCTGGTAGGCGTGCTGGCGGCGGACAGTACGCTGCATCTGCCGGATTACAGAGCGTCGGAGCGCGCCTTTTCGCTGCTGACGCAGGCAGCGGGGCGTGCGGGACGCGGTGACAGGCCGGGACATGTAATCTTCCAGACCTATGATCCGGATAACCCGATTCTGCAGCTGGCAGTGACGCAGGATTACGACACTTTTGCCAAGCGCGAGCTGCAGGAGCGTCAGAACTATTTTTATCCGCCGTTTGCCCAGATGCTTAAGCTGCAGGTGGTGGACAAGGATGAGGGCGCAGGCCTGGCGCTGGCGCAGCAGGTAGTCTTTTATCTGCAGAGCCTGAAGCTGCAGGGCAAGCTGGAGGATTTGCTGATTTCGGGGCCGTTCCCATCATTGGTGGCAAAGGCCTATGATTTGTACCGCTTCAATGTGCTGCTGAAGGCGCAGGACCTGAAGGAAACTAAGGAAGCATTGTTGAACAGTGAATTCAAGGAAAAGCCTAATCTTTACTTTAATGTTGATCCTGTAAGTGTAATTTAACGTGGTAAATGATTGTATAAAAACAGAGTTTGTGTTACAATATAGAAGATTTAACACTGCTAATACCGGTAGAATGTTGCAAAAAATCTGCCGGTGTCAGCAAATTGATTAATGGGAGTAATTGTTTATGAGCATGCAGATGGAATTTATCAAGGTGCTGCCTTCACCGCAGGCCTTAATGGAGGATTATCCGGTAAGTAAGGCTTCTAAGCTGCTGAAGCTGCAGCGTGACGAGGCTATAAAGAATATTTTTACAGGCAAGGATGACCGCTTTTTGCTGGTTATCGGTCCCTGCTCCAGCGATAACGAGGACGCTGTGCTGGACTATGTTTATCGTCTGGCCAAGCTGCAGGAAAAGGTGCAGGACAAAATTTTTATCGTACCGCGTCTGTACACCAACAAGCCGCGTACTATCGGCGTAGGCTATAAGGGTATGCTGCACCAGCCTTCTCCCGAGGGTGAAGAGGATATGCTGGGCGGTATTATCGCTATCCGCAAAATGAACGTGCGCGTGGTAGAAGAAACCGGTCTGACCGGTGCGGAGGAAATTCTCTATCCTGAGGTTTTCCGCTATCTGTCCGATTTGCTGAGCTATGCCGCAGTCGGCGCACGCTCCAGCGAGGACCAGCTCCACCGTATGATTGCCAGCGGCGTAGGCATTCCCGTTGGCATGAAGAATCCTACCAGCGGCGATTTGTCCGTTATGCTCAACAGTGTGGCGGCGGCGCAGCATGAGCAGGAATTTTTGTTCCGTGGCTGGGAGGTACGCACTAAGGGCAATCCGCTGGCGCATTCTATTTTGCGCGGTTATGTTGACCCCATCGGCAACAGCTTCCCCAACTACCATTATGAGGTGCTGAAAATCGTTATTGATATGTACGCAGAACGGCAGCTGCAGAATCCGGCAATTATTGTGGATACCAACCACGCCAACTCCGGCAAAAAATATCTGGAGCAAATCCGCATCGCCAAGGATATCGTGCATTCCCGTAAGCTGAACGCGGACATCAACAGAATCGTCAAGGGCCTGATGATTGAAAGCTATATCGAGGACGGTGCTCAGGGCGTGCATGACGGCGTTTACGGCAAATCTATTACCGACCCCTGCCTGGGTTGGGAAAAAACGGAAAGATTGCTGCTTGACCTGGCGGAAGAATTGTAAACTGATAAGTATGAGCTGCTGCAGCGAAGGCTGCGGCAGCTTTTTGCATGCAAAAAGACCGCCTGCTTCAGCGGGCGGCCTCTAAATTTTCTCAGCTATTAAAATGTTTCCAGCAGCTTGTAGCCACGACCGATGAGGAAGGTGGCAGTTTCCGGCTCGTTGGTTTTGAAAACTACTACCGGCTTAACATTGTCGCGGTTAAAGGAAATGTACAGGTAGGAAATATCAATGTTGGCACCGTGGATAGCGGAAAGAATTCCGTCCAGATAACCCGGAGTATCGTTCATCTCTACGGCAATAACCTTGTCCTGACGGCATTGGTAGCCTTCTGCCTTCAGCACATCGATAGCAGTTTCTGCCTTGTCTACAATCAGGCGCACAATGCCGAATTCCGCACTGTCGTTGGCCAGCATGGTGTAAATATTGATGTTGGCTTTAGCAAGAATGGTAGTGATTTTGAACAAACCACCCTCGTTGTTTTCGGTGAATAAAGAAACCTGGTTAAGCATATGTAAAAATCCTCCCTAAATTATCATAAAGCGGGCTGTACTGTTGTCAGTTTTTGCTTGCTTAATAAAAGATTATAGCACAAATTTTGGGTAGAAGAAAGAGGCTTTTGTAAAGTTATCTTTATCTGGAGCAAGCTATTGTGAAGTGAAAGAGGACAAAAATAATATTTAGCTTTGATTTGAACGCAGAAAAACAGCCGTGGTTTGTGATAAATATAATGCTTGCTGAGCCCTATGCTCTTTAATATTTACGTGGATATTGAGTTTGAATCAAAACAAACAAAGATTGCAAATTGCTTGCTTTTTCGTATGAAGGTGTTATAATACTATTAACAACATATGAGCAAACTTTGAAATGATGCTCATGTAAATAAGCGGAGGTTGATAGTATGAGTATGAAGAAATTATTAGCAGTTTTATTCTCGGCTTTACTGCTTGTAGGTGTTGCAGGCTGCGGCGGCAATGACGCGCAGCAGGGCGCGGTGACACAAAAGGTTATGAACGCCAAAACTAAGCAGGATTTTGAGCCTGTGACGGAAATCAAGGAAGGACGCAAAAACGTTTATGCCGTACTTAAGGTTATGAAGGGTAACTACTGGGAAGAGGTTATCCGCGGCATTAAAGACGGAGCAGCTAAGGCTGACGTTAACGTTTATGTCGGCGGCGTTATGAAAGACGGCGACTGGGAGCTGCAGCGCGATATGGTCAAAGAGCTTCCGGGCAAAAAAGCGGACGCAGTAATACTTGCTCCGGCGGACAGCTCCAATATGACGGCAAGTGCGAAAACTCTGCGCGAGCAGAAGCTGCCTGTATTTTTGGTTGATACCGCATTGAGCAGCAATGATTACGATGCAGCTTTCCTCACCAACAACCTGGAGGCCGGTGCCGAGGTTTGCCAGCAGATGGTAGAGCAGATGAAGGCTAACGGTGTGAAGGAATCCGAGGAAGCAACAGTTCTGGTGCATGTCAGCACTTTGGCCAGCACTACGATTGCCGACCGTCTGAACAGCGTTATGGCAAACTGGGGTAAATTTGCTCCTGCAAGCTGGAAAATAGAACATGATTATATTATTAACTACGGTGATGACGCAGGCGCTGCTAAGCTGGTTGCCGAAAAAATTAAAAACACTCATAATGTTAAGGGCATTATCGCCTGCAACAACGGTTCCACCAATGCAACCGTTGATGCTGTAATGGCTGCAGGCCGCAAGGATATTGCCGTTACCGGCTTTGACCTTGGTAAAAAAACTTTACTGGGCTTGGAGGACAAGAACTATAGTATCGCCGTTGCCGTACAGAATCAGTACAAAATGGGTTACGAGGCTGTGATGGCTGCCGCTGCTGCAGCAAAAGATGGCAGCAAGCCTGCACAGAAGCTGGTAAATACCGGTATCCGTATGGTAGATAAAAACAATTATAAAAAATAAATAACAAAAAAGCTTAAGAGCCTTCTGCTTCTGACGGGAAATCCGCCTTATGCAGAAGGCTTTTGCTGTTTGGGCATAAATATATGAGGAAGCCTGCACAGAGAATTTGTTTTTTTCTGTAGTAATGTGTTATAATGAACTATTGGAATAGCTACAAGGAGGAACAAAAATGGCTAAGTTAAAAATAGTGATTGCCGGCGCGCCGGTGCTGCGAGAGGTGGCTCAACCGGTAGAGCGTATAGATAAAAAATTGCAGCGTCTGCTGCGTGATATGGCAGAAACGATGTATGCGGCTGACGGCGTAGGCCTGGCAGCACCGCAGGTGGGTGTAAGCAAGCGCGTAGTAGTTATTGACGTAGGCGAAGGCTTGTACGAGCTGATTAACCCTGAAATCGTTAAGCGTGAGGGCAAGGTTATGGGCAGCGAGGGCTGTCTTTCCGTGCCTGATTATGAGGGCGAGGTAGAGCGCTCTGAATATGTGGAATGCGAATTCACCGACAAGACCGGTCAACGCATGCTGCTTTCTGCAAGCGGCCTTTTGGCTATCTGCATTCAGCATGAGCTGGATCATCTGGACGGTATTCTTTTCATCGACAAGGCTAAAACCATTTCGCCTAAGCAGAAGGAAAATCCCGAGGATGCTGTAAGATAAATCCTGAGCGGGATACGAAAGAAAGATAGAAAGATATACGGAGGAAAACAAATGCGTATAGTATTTATGGGAACACCGGATTTCGCAGTCGGCAGCCTGCAGGCGCTGTGCGAAAGCGGCAAGCATGAAATTCTGGCAGTAGTAACTCAGCCGGACCGTCCGAAGGGACGCGGCAACAAGCTGCTGCAGACACCTGTTAAGGAATATGCGCTGGCGCAGGGCCTGACTGTTTACCAGCCGCAAAAGGTAAAAACCCCGGAATTTGTTGAGCTGCTGCACGAGCTGCAGCCGGAGTTGATTGTAGTAGCTGCCTTCGGTCAGTTCTTGAGCAAGGAAATTCTGGAGCTGCCGAAATATGGCTGCATTAACGTACACGCTTCGCTGCTGCCGAAGTATCGCGGTGCGGCGCCGATTCAGTACGCCATCATCAAGGGCGAAAAGGAATCGGGCGTAACGATTATGCAGATGGATATCGGCATGGATACCGGCGCAATGCTGGATAAGGTAGTAGTGCCTATTGCTGAAAATACTACGATGGGCGAGCTGCATGATGCTCTGCGTGAGCAGGGTGCAGCACTGCTGCTGCAGGTTATCGACAAAATTGCTGCAGGTACTGCCGTGGCAGAGCCGCAGGATAACGAGCAGGCTACCTATGCAACACTTCTCGACCGCAGCATGGAGCATATTGACTGGAGCAAAACGGCGCAGGAGGTACACAACCTCATTCGTGGCTTTAATCCTGCACCCAGCACCTTTACCAAGCTGCCGAACGGCAAGAGCCTTAAAATATGGGGCAGCAAAATGACTGACAAAAACAGCGCTGCTGCTGCTGCCGGTACCGTTATCGAAACTGGCAAGCACAGCTTCTTTGTTGCTTGCGGTGAGGGCGTACTGGAAATCACCGAGGTACAGCCCGAATCCAAAAAACGTATGCCGGCGCAGGTTTTCCTGAACGGCCGCGGCGTACAGGAGGGCGACCTGCTTGCCTGAAGCAGGCTGTAAATTGAAGGAGTAATCTTTTAATGAACGAAGATAGTGTATTTAAGCCCAAAAAACGTATATTTATGGCCCTGACCTCCATCAGCGCCGTGTTAGGTGCGTTGATGTTTTATGTGGTCTGGAAGGTAACCTTTCCGGGGCTTTATGAAATCAGCCGCTTTCTGCCGATAATTTTCGGCTTTTTCGGCGTACTTATTGTGCTGGCGATGCTCAGCGGCGTGCTGGGAATCGTCATGGCGCTGTTGGGAATACCGGTGCTTAAGATTTTGTATTTTTGGGCGTGGAAGGCGATTAATATTCTCTTCCCCTTTGCGGTAGTACTGGGACGCTTGTTCAACATTCCCCGTGACCGCATTGAGCAGTCCTTTATCGAGGTCAGCAACAATCTGGTGCTGCAGCATAAGGTGAAGGTGCCTGCCAACCGAATTATGATTTTAACACCGCATTGTATCCAGCTTGATACCTGCGTACATAAGATAACCCGTAACGTAGAGAACTGCCGTCAGTGCGGACGTTGCAGCGTAGGTGCTATGCTGGGGCTGGCGCACAAGTACGGTTGCCATTTTGCTGTGGCCACCGGTGGTACGCTGGCAAGGCAGATGGTGAAGCAGGCACGGCCGAAGGCTATTGTGGCCGTGGCCTGCGAGCGTGACCTGACCAGTGGCATTCAGGATGTATTTCCGTTGCCGGTGCTGGGCGTTTTGAACGAGCGACCCTTTGGTCCCTGCTTTAATACACGGGTAGATATCAATAAGCTGGAAGCAGCAATTTTAGCATTTATGGAAGATGATGAGGAAGAAACAAAGCATGCGGAAGGAACAAAAAGCAAATTATCCTGAGAGTGCCCGCGGAGCAGCGGCGCTTTTGGTGCGTATGGTGCTGGAGGACGGCGCTTATACGAATATCGCGCTGAACCAGTATCTGCGCGGCAGCAGACTGAGCGACCTTGACAGAAGGCTGGCAACGGAGCTGGTATACGGCACGGTAAAGGCCAGCGGTACGCTTGACTGGTATCTGGCGCAGTGCGTCAGCCGTCCGTTGGATAAGGTGGCCGGTGATATTCTGGCGATACTGCGCATCAGCACCTACCAGCTGCTGTATATGACGCGCATTCCTGCGTCTGCGGCAGTAAACGAGGCGGTGAAGCTGGCACGCTCGGTGAGCCATGAAGGCAGCGCCAAGTTTGTAAACGGCGTTCTGCGCGGTCTGCTGCGTAAGCAGGAGGCAGGCGCTTTCGTCCTGCCTGATGCCGAAAAGCAGGATGCCGATTATCTGTCGCTGCAGTATTACCATCCGCGTTGGCTGGTGAAGCGCTGGCTGGGACCGTGGGGCCGTGGCGGTACCGAACGCCTGCTGGCGTTTGACAATACAGCTGCGCCGGTGTGCCTGCGTGTCAATACGCTGGTGACTACACGCGACAAGCTTTTGGCGGATTTGACGGAAATGGGTGCGCAGGTGCGTGCTTCCGCATGGAGTCCCTACGGCATTGTGGCAGAGCATCTGCCGTCGCTGCATACACTTTTGGCAGCACTGCCACAGCATTTTTATATTCAGGACGAAAGCTCTATGCTGGTAGCGCCGGTGCTGGCGCCGCAGCCCGGAATGCGCGTGCTGGATATGTGCAGCGCTCCCGGCGGCAAGGCAACGCATGTAGCACAGCTTATGCAGGATAAGGGCGAGGTTATCGCCTGCGACATCCATGAGCACAAGCTGGAGCTGATTGCCGAAAACGCTGCCCGTCTGGGTATGAAGAGCGTCAAAGCGCTGCAGAACGATGCTCTACAACTGCGCAGCGAATGGCTGGGCGCGTTTGACAGAGTTTTGGTTGACGCACCCTGCTCCGGTCTGGGTGTGCTGCGCCGCCGTGCGGAAGCACGCTGGCGCAAGCAGCGCAAGGATCTGAAGCTGTTCCCGCCGCTGCAGCTGGCAATTTTAAAGAATGCCGCACAATACGTGAAGGATGGCGGTACCATGGTTTACAGCACCTGCACGATTGAGCAGAGCGAAAACCATTACCTGGTGGAAGAGTTTTTAACGCAGCATCCTGAATGGCAGCGCGTGGAATTTACGCATCCGCTGACGGGTGAGCAGGTACAGGAGCTGCAGCTGCTGCCGCAGAATGACGGCATCGACGGCTTTTATATCTGTAAGCTGATGAAAAAGCAGGACAAATAGAGGTAAGAGAATGCAAGATATTTTTGCTTTACCAATAGAAGAATTACAAGATTTATTTGTGGCAGCAGGACTGAAAAAGTTCCGTGCCAAGCAGGTGTTTCAATGGCTGTACCAAAAGTCGGTCTTTGATTTTGCAGCGATGCACAACCTGAGCAAGGCCGATATTGCCGTACTGCAGGAAAAGTTCACTGTGCTGCCGCACAGCTTGGAAATTTTGCGTGAGCAGAATTCCTCTGACGGCATGACGAGCAAGCTGCTTTTGGGCTTGCCGGATGGCAATTCGGTAGAAACGGTTCTGATGCACCATGATTACGGCTACAGCGTGTGTGTTTCCAGCCAGGTCGGCTGCGATATGCACTGCGCCTTTTGTGCCAGCGGTCTGAAGGGCGCTGTACGTAACCTGACGGCGGCAGAAATCGTAGCGCAGGTTTACCTGTTCAACGAGCGCCTGCGTGAGCAGGGCGCGATGGTGAGCAGAGTGGTGGTTATGGGCAGCGGTGAGCCGATGCTGAACTTTGACAGCGTTTTGCAGGCGCTAGATTTTCTGCATCGCGAGGACACCTGCAACATGAGCTACCGCAATATGACGCTTTCCACCTGCGGCATCATTCCGGGCATTAAGCGTCTGGAGGAGCAGGGCAAGCCGATTAATCTGGCAATTTCGCTGCATGCAGTCAAAAACGAGCTGCGTACAGCACTGATGCCTGTCAACAAAGGTTATCCCTTTGTAGATGTGCTGACTGCTGCCGAAAGCTACAGTAAAGCCAGCGGCAGGCAGATAACTTATGAATATATTCTTTTGAAGGGGAAAAATGACAGTCCGCAGGACGCGGAGCTTTTAAGCAATTACCTGCGCTATAAGCAGGCATCTGTTAATCTGATACCGGCTAACCCGGTACCGGAGCAGGGCTTTGAGCGTCCGTCCAAGGCGGCAGTAGAACGCTTTTTGCGCATCCTGCAGAAAAACAGGATTAACGCTACCGTTCGTAAGGAGATGGGCAAGGATATTGATGCAGCCTGCGGTCAGCTGCGGGCCAAATTTGCCAAAGAACAGGAGCAAAAATAATGCAGGCAATCAGCAGAACCCATGTGGGCTTGGTCAGAGAAAATAATGAAGATGCGCTACTGGTACGCGAGCCGTATCTTTTTGCCGTTGCCGACGGTATGGGTGGCTATGCGGCAGGTGAAATCGCCAGCAGGTCTACTATCAAAGCCTTTGAGGCTGCAACACACAGCCTGCGCCATGAGCAGGAGGAACAGAATATCCGTAAGGTTATGCTGGAGGCCTTTGATAAGGCCAATACACATGTCTTTAAAATGGCAGTAAGCAATGAAAGCTATTCCGGTATGGGAACAACGATGACGGCGCTTTATCTGCCGGGGGATGGGCACGGCTACTGCTGCCATGTAGGCGACAGCAGACTGTATCTGTTCCGCGACGGCCAGCTGGAGCAGCTGACACATGACCATACTCTGGTAGCCGATTTGCTGGAGCAGGGAAAAATTACGGAGGAGGAAGCCTTTGTACATCCGCAGCGCCATATTTTGCTGCAAGCCCTGGGTGTAGAGGAAACAGTGAAGGCCGACTTCTTCAGCTTCAGCCTGCAGGACGGTGACAGACTGCTGCTGTGCAGTGATGGCCTGTCAGATATGCTGCGTGCTGCTGAAATCAGTCAGCTCATAGGCTGCAGTGATTTGGAGCAGGCGGCAGATAAGCTGCTGGAGCAAAGCCTGGACAATGGCGGACGGGATAACGTGTCCCTGATTCTGCTTGACTTAACTACGCAGGAGGAGGAAAGCTGTAATGGATAAAAATGGCAAGACCATCTTGAACGGACGCTATGAGATTATTCGTCCGATTGGCTATGGCGGTATGGCCGAAGTCTTTTTGGCCCACGACCAGCTTTTGGACCGTAATGTGGCTGTAAAAATGCTGCGCGACCAGTTTCTGGAGGATAACGAGCTGTTGGAGCAGTTCCGCAGAGAAGCAAAATCTGCAGCCCGTCTGGTGCATCCTTACATCATCAACATTTATGATGTTGTGTCGGAAGGCAGCAATCAGTATATAGTTATGGAATATGTTGACGGTGTGACTCTTAAGGAGTATATGCAGGAGCATAAGCTGAGCCTGAACACTGTGCTGGAAATTGCTGTGCGCCTTGCAGATGCACTGCAGCATGCACATAGCCATAATATTATCCACTGTGATATCAAGCCGCAGAATATTCTCATTGATAAAAATATGAATCCGAAAATTGCTGATTTCGGTATTGCCAAAATGGTCACGAACCAGACAATGGTTTATTCCAAATCGGTGATGGGTTCAGTGCATTATATTTCACCGGAACAGGCCTGTGGTGGTAAGATTACTGCCAGCAGTGATGTTTATTCTCTGGGCATTGTGCTTTTTGAAATGCTTACGGGTGAGGTTCCCTACGTTGGTACAACGGCTGTTTCTGTTGCAATGATGCATGTAGAAAAACCAGTGCCGCAGCTCAAGGATTACATGGAAAACGTTCCTGAGGGCATGCAGGAGATTATGAACAAGGCGCTGGCGAAGCGTTGTGAGGACAGATATGCCAACGCCGGTCAGCTCAGACGCGACCTGATGAACCTAAAGATGAAGCTGTTCCCATTCAGCAGCGAGGACTATCATCAGGAGCTGGGCGCTGTGAAGCCTAACGGCAATGTTGTTGATAACAGTGATGACGGCGCTACTGTGATTATGAAGCCGGTGCGCAGTGAGCTGCCTCCGAAGCAGGCAACTCCGCCTGTGGTACAGGAGCCGGATACAATTCAGGAGAAGCACGAAGCAATGCCTTCCGAAAAAGCAGGGGATGAGAAACAAGTGGCAAAGAAAAAGCTTAATTATACCAAACTGATAATAATGATTACTGCTGCGGTAGTAGCAATTTCGCTGGTAGCACACTTTATCTTCAACCGTAATCTGGCGGAGATTGAGGTGCCTAATGTTACCAATATGACGGTAGTAGAAGCACAGAAGCTGCTGGAGGAAAAGCAGTTTAAGGTAGAGCTGGAGGAAAAATACGGCGATCCTGACAAGTTTAAGCCCGGTACGGTTATGGAGCAGTCTCCGAAGGCCGGTGAAAAACGTAAGCAGGGTAGTCTTATTATCCTGACCATTTGTAAGGGTGCGGAGCTGAAGGCTGTGCCTGATGTAACAGGCATGTCGCTGTCGAAGGCGGAGCAGCAGCTGGCGGATGCAGGCTTTAAGGTCGGCAAGGTGACGCGCAAGCACGTGGACGGTGAGAAAATCGGCGCCGTTCTCAGCCAGTCACCCAAGGGCCTGGATAAGGCTCCTAAGGGAACAGGTATTGATCTTGTGATTAACGAAGGCGATAAGGCAGTACCGAATATTATCGGTAAATCTGTTGACGAAGCCAAGGGCATGCTGGAGCAGGCAGGCCTGAAGCTGGGCGAAATCAAAAAGGTTCAGGATGGCAGCGCCAAGAAAAATGTTGTTCTGGCCTGCAACCCGGGTGTAGGCAGTAACCTTAACGATGGCGCTGCTGTAGCGATTACTGTGGCTGCCGGTGGCGATAAGAAGAGCGCCTATGTTGACTTTGTCGTGCCGAGCGGTAAGCCTGCTAATGTGCGTATTGTGCTGATTGATGATAATGGCACAGCAACGCTGTACAGTGGTACACAAAATGGCAGCGTGCGTCTGCGTCAGAAGGTAGAATACGCAGGCAATGCTAGAGTGCAGTTCTTCTGCGACGGCAAGCTTATTTCTGAAAGGAATCTGTAAGCATGGCAGAGCTGCAGGGCAGAGTCCTGAAAAATTATAATGGCTATTATTACCTGAAGGTAGAAGATGAAAGCGAGCCCTATACCTGTAAGGTAAAGGGAAAAATGAAGAAAAACCGTTTTTCGTTGGCGACTGGTGATATCGCCGGCTTTGAGGTAAGCAGCAGCGAAAAGCGCGAGGGGATGATTACCGGCGTGCTGCCGCGCAGAAATTTTCTGCCGCGGCCTACGCTGGCTAATCTGGATTTGTTTGTGGCAGCCTTTGCCTGCGCTGCGCCGGATTTCAGCTTTCTGCTGGCAGATAAGCTGCTGGCGCTGACAGAGCTGGCAAAAATCCCGGCAATCTTAGTGCTCAACAAGGAGGATAATGCTCCTGCGGGCCTGATTGAGCAGGTGAGGGCAGTTTATGAGCCTATCGGCTACGAGGTCTATACCTTATCGGCACAGAACGGCACTGGCGTGGAGGCTTTGCGAGAGCGACTGCGTGGTAAAATCTGCGCCTTTGGCGGACCTTCGGGCGTAGGCAAATCGTCGACAATCAACGCTATCGACAGCAGTGTAGACCTGCGCACGGGCGAGGTAAGCGAAAAAATCGGCCGCGGTAAGCATACTACACGCTATGCCCAGCTGCTGCCGTTTGATGAAGGCTATATTGCGGATACGCCGGGCTTCGGCAACCTGCTGCTGGAGGGCTTGAACGCCGAGATGGTGCTGGCCTCCTTCCGCGAGTTTGCCGATTATGAGGCAGGCTGCAGGTTCTGTCCCTGCACGCATACGCACGAGCCTGTCTGTGGCGTAAAGGATGCTGTGGCGGCAGGAAAAATTTCTGCCAGCCGTTATGAATCATATTTGACAATGTTAGCAGAGGTAAAACTACTGCAAGAGAAAGAGGGAAGAAAATGATGATTAAAGTTGCTCCATCAATTTTGTCTGCTGATTTTGCTTATCTGGCGGATGAAATCAAAAAAATTGAAGCTGCCGGTGCTGACTGGGTGCACATCGATGTAATGGACGGCCAGTTTGTGCCTAACCTGACCTTTGGCGCTCCTGTAGTGAAAAAAATCCGTAAGGTAACCAAGCTGTTCTTTGACTGCCATCTGATGGTAGAAAATCCGGAAAAATACATTGCCGATTTCAAGTCTGCCGGTGCTGACCAAATTGTTGTGCATGTAGAAACCACCAAGCATCTGCACCGCTGCATCCAGCAGATTAAGGCTGAGGGCATGAAGGCCGGCGTTGCACTGAATCCCGCTACCAGCCTGAGTACGGTAGAAGAAATTCTGCCTTACGTTGACATGGTACTGCTGATGACCGTAAACCCCGGCTTTGGCGGCCAAAGCTTTATTGAAGGCGTAGTGCCGAAGATTGAGCGCCTGCATGCGATGATTACCGAGCGTGGCCTGAACGTGGATATTCAGGTTGACGGTGGCGTAAATGCCGAAACCTCTAAGCTGGTGAAGGCTGCCGGTGCCAACGTATTGGTAGCAGGCTCTTATGTTTACGGCGCTGAGGATACCGCTGCTGCTATTGCAAGTTTGAAATAGTATTCAGTGATTAGTGCCTAGTCATTAGTGAATAGTGATTAGTGAACAGTAAATAGTGTTCGGAGAATAAGAAAACCGTCTTTTCCCGTTGCCTGCGGATGCAGGCAGGGAAGGACGGTTTTGTTTTGCTTTGGACGTTATTTTTTTGGGGTATCGTTGGCTTTTTGCCAGATATACCACACTGCGAGCGAGCGCCAAGGGCGCCATGTTTCGGTGAGCGTGTTGATTTTGCCGCGCTTGGGGATTTCGCTAAGATTAAGCATTTTCTGCAGTTCTTTTTTGAAGATAAAGTCGGCACTGGGAACAACGTCTGTGCGGCACAGGGCCAGCAGCAGAAACATTTCTATGGTCCATTGGCCGAGGCCGCGAATCTGCATCAGCTGCTTGGTAATCTGACTGTCAGTCATATCGTCAAACTTGTCAAAATTAACGCTGCCGTTAATAACAGCTTCAGCAAAGCTGCGCAGATAATCTACCTTTTGCTGTACGAGACCGATATTGAGCAGTGCTTCAATCGGGGTTGCCAGCACTGCCTGCGGTGTAATAGGATTGCCTGTAAGGGCTTCCAGCTTTTTCATCAGCTCCTGGCTGACATTTGGCGGTAGCTGTTGTGAAATTATACCGGTCAGTAATATAGTGAAATAAACCTCTTTAGATTTAGGCTTTAACGGACATGGCGAATAACGTGTAACTAACGGGGCGAGCTCTGGAACGTTTTCACGCAGATAGCGGTCACCAATAGACCAATCTGGGGCTTGGCACATAAGCATCCTCCTTTATGTTTACTTTATTACAATATTATAATACGAAATTGACGGTTAGACAAACGAAAAAAATGCGAAATAATAGCAATAAAAGACGTTTTCTATGAACGAAGACGTTCGGAAATGTTTTTTCTTTGAATCATGAAGAAAAATAAAAGCAGACGGCAATGCAGATTAATATTTGCACTTTTTTCTGTAAAGCTGTATAATTAATCTGGTTGACAATCTATATTTGTAATTAAAATGTAAGGAGACGATGAAATGTCTGAAGTCAGAGTAAGATTTGCTCCCAGTCCTACTGGGTATTTACATATTGGTGGTGCGCGTACTGCGCTGTTCAACTGGCTGTTTGCCCGCAAAATGGGCGGCAAGCTGATTCTGCGTATCGAAGATACCGATATTGAACGTTTGAAAGAGGATTCTGTAAGCCAGATTCTTACCAGCCTGAAATGGTTGGGCATCAATTGGGACGAAGGCCCGGAAGCAGGCGGTGAATACGGTCCGTACTATCAGTCCGAGCGCTTTGATATCTACAGAAAATATGCTCAGCAGCTGCTGGATGAAGGCAAAGCATACTACTGCTTCTGCACTACTGAGGATTTGGCTGCACAACGTGAAAAACAACGCGCTGCTAAGCAACCGTTCCGCTATGCCCGCACCTGCCGCGATATTCCGGCAGAAGAGGCTAAAGCACGTATCGCTGCAGGCGAACCGTATTCTATCCGTATCAAGATTCCTGCTGAAGGCAGCATTACCGTACATGACCTGATTCATGGCGAGGTTACCTTTAACATGGATCAGTTCGACGATTTTGTTATTGTAAAATCCAACGGTATTCCTACCTATAACTTCGCTGTTTGTGTCGATGACCATCTGATGGGCATGACTCACGTACTGCGTGCGGAAGAGCATCTTTCCAACACTCCGAAGCAGCTGCTGGTTTATGAAGCACTGGGCTGGGAGCCGCCTAAGTTTGGTCATATGCCGATGATTCTGGCTATGGACCGTTCCAAGCTGAGCAAACGCCACGGCGCAACCTCTGTTGAAGAATTCCGCAGCCAAGGCTATCTGCCGGAAGCAATCATCAACTACCTGACTCTGCTTGGCTGGGGCCCTGGCGACGAGCGCGAAATCTTCACTCTGGAAGAAACAGTTAAGCTGTTTGAGCTGGAGCAGATGAGCAAAAAGGCTGCTATTTACGACACCAAAAAACTCACCTGGATGAACGGTCAATATCTGTCCGAGCTGCCGCTGGCAAAAATTCTGCCGGATGCCAAACCCTTCTTCGTTAAAGATGGCCTGGTAACCGAAGAATGGTTCAACGATGCTGCCAATGAAGCATATTTTGAAAAGCTCGTAGATGTTGTACGTGTACGCGTTAAAACTCTGCAGGAGGTTGCCGATGCTTCCACCTACTTCTTCAAGGATGTTGAAGAGTATGATGAAAAGGGCGTAGCTAAGCACTTCAAGGCAGAAAATATTCCTGTACTGGAACAGTGCATTGCAGCAATTAAGGCTGACGATGTTTATGACCTGGCTTCTACCGAAGCAGCTTATAACAAGATTGCTGCTGATAATGGCCTGGCTCTGGGCAAGGTTATCCATCCGACTCGTCTGGCTCTGACCGGACGCACTGTAAGCCCCGGCATGTTTGATGTTATGGTGCTGTTGGGCAAGGAAAGAACTCTGGCACGTCTGGAAAAGGCTGTTGAATACATTAAAAGTTTATGATTGTAAAATAGCGATTGGCGGCTAGTTTTAGCGCGATTGCTTTAATTAAGCAGGAGGGCATTCTTCCTGCTTAATTTTTACAGGGCATATTGCAGCTTAATATGTCCCGGGAAATGTTTTTGGAAAGGAGCTGCAGGCTATGAAAATCCTGTTGACAACATTATTATGCTTATGCTTATCGCTGCCGGTACTGGCAGACCAGCAGACCACGGTGCTGACAGAACAGACCTCTGTCGGAAAAGCTACGGCAACGCTGCCTTATATTGATGGCAGTAATTCTGTAGAGCTGGAAACACAGGCTAACGCTTTGGTGCGTGACGCTGCAGCTAAGCTGGTAAAAGAGGTTGGCGGTCAGGGAAGCGTGACCTATAAGGTGATGCTGAACCGTCCGAGCCTGGTGAGCCTTTTGCTGGAAGCAGATAATGGCGGACGCAAGGCGTACACCGGTTTAAATCTTGATTTGACTACTGGCAGAGAGTTCGAGGTTACGGACTTCTTTGTCGATAACGATAATGTAAAGACCGCTTTGGGTGATTATGACAATGTGCTCTTTGGTGAAGAGGGCTTGTTTGTGCGCAGCAAGAAAAATGCAGCGTACAGCAGCTTCGTGCCTTATAAAGAGGTAGTTACCTCGTTGCGCATCGGTGAAGCAGGTCGCTTACTGCAGCTGGCGAAGATTACCGATAAGGCGGCAGGCAAAACATTACGTCTGCCTGCAAGCGGACTGATAGCGCTTAAGCTGGACAGCAATCCTTCCACCGGCTATGGCTGGGAATATAGCTGCAGCTCACCGGCAGTAAGCAGGGTAGGCAGTTCGTTTACCATTCCGCGCAGTGAAGAGGAAAGAGTTGGCGCACCCGGCATTGAAATTCTGGTGCTGGCAGTTACTAAGCCAGGCACCTATAATATCCGCATGGATTACAAGCGCTCCTGGGAAAAGCTGAGCCTGCAAAGCTTTAATTTTACCGTTATCGCGGAATAAGCTAGAGGATGTGTTTATGGAAAAAGCATCAGTTTCTGTAAAAATATATAACAGTACCTATGCATTAACGACCTCTGCCTCCGAAGAGCAGGTACTGAAAATAGCAGCAGAGGTAGACAGAAGAATGCAGGAGCTGGCAGAAAACAAAAAGCTGCTGCAGACGGATAAGCTGGCTATCTGGACGGCACTTGACCTGGCAGCTGAAAGATTGGAGCTGCAGGAAAAATGCGTTGCTTTGAAGCAGGAGATGCAGGAAAAGTGTACTGCTATGGAGCAGGAAATGCAGCAAAAATGTATAGCAGCAGAGCAGCAATTGCAGGAGCAATATACTGCAATGGAACAGCAGATGCAGCAAAGAAATGCTGCCCTGGTACAGGAGCTGCAAGAGCTGCAGGCCAGATATGAAAGACTGCAGGCAGCAGTGCGTGAAAGGTAGATAACATATGGAAAAGAAAACAATAGAACTGCTTGCTCCCGCAGGCAGCTGGGAAGCCTTGGAGGCAGCGGTAAACGCCGGCGCCGATGCTGTATATATGGGCGGTAAAGCCTTTGGAGCACGTGCCTATGCCAGCAATTTTGATGAAGAGGAAATGGCGAAGGCGGTGTACTTTGCTCACATGCACCATGTACGCCTTTATATTACGGTCAATACTCTTGTAGATGACAGTGAGCTGGAAGCTTTGTCCGATTATCTGTTGTTCTTGAACAACGTGGGTGTAGACGGACTGATTGTGCAGGATTTGGGCGTTATCCGCCTGGCGCAGAAAATTGTGCCGGAGCTGCCGCTGCACGCCAGCACGCAGATGAGTATTACAAATAGCAGTGGTGTAGACTTCGCTATGAGCGCAGGCATGGAGCGCAGCGTATTGGCGCGCGAGCTGAGCCTGAAAGAAATCGGCGCAGCCTGCAGCCGCGGCAGTGAAATTGAAACCTTTATTCATGGTGCATTGTGCGTCTGCTATAGCGGACAATGCCTGATGAGCAGTCTTATCGGTGGCCGCAGCGGTAACCGCGGACGCTGTGCTCAGCCTTGCCGTCTGCCGTATAAGCTGCTCAACGCGAAGGATGAGGATATGCTGCAGGGCAAGGATGCAGGCCAGTATCTGCTGAGCCCTAAGGATATGAATACACTGAGCATCCTGCCGCAGCTGATTGACGCAGGCGTTGTGTCCTACAAAATCGAAGGACGCATGAAGCGCCCGGAATATGTTGCGGTAGTAGTAGATGCTTATCGCCGCGCGATTGACAGCTATCTTGCCGGTGACTACAATGTGCCGGAGGAGGATTTAGCGAATATCGAGCAAATCTTCAACCGCGATTTTACCACTGCCTATCTGGAGCGTCGTCCCGGACGCACGATGATGAGTGACCGCCGTCCCAACAACCGCGGTGTGCTTATCGGCCGTGTTGCAAAGCTGGATAAAAACCGCAATAAGGCAGTTATTAAGCTGGATAAGGAGCTGCATCTTGGCGATGGCCTGGAGTTCTGGGTAAGTGTCGGCGGACGTGTTGGCACCACCGTTACGGATATGCTGTGTGGCGGCAATAGTGTGCAGAGCGCTGCCCCCGGCCAGCAGGTAACGATTGATGTGCCTAACGGTGTACGCTTGAATGACCGCGTTTTCCGTACACTCGACAGCAGACTGATGAGCTATGCGCAGCAGTTCTTCGGACCGGACGCCAAAAAGCGTATTCCGGTAGATGCCGTAGTTACTGCGCGTCTGGGCGAGCCGATGACGGTTACGCTGACGGACGATGAAGGCAACGTCGGTTATGGCGAAACAGATTTTATCGTAGAGGCAGCACGCAAGCGTGCGCTGGACGAGGCGGGCGTGCGTAAGCAGCTGGACCGCCTCGGTACGACCGAATATTTCCTGAACAGCCTGATCTTTGAGCATGATGAAAATGTTATGGTGCCGATGAGCGAAATGAACGAAGCACGCCGCATGGCGTGCGAGGCGCTGGATGCTGCGCGCCTGAGTGCTTTCGCACCGGCGCGCACTGCGGTGCACAGCTTCAGCGAGCAGCTGGTGCCGCAGGCACATAAGGCCAAGCAGCATGAGTCCGTTCTGGTAGTGCATTGCGACAGCGTTGACAAGGTCAACGCTGCGTTGCAGGCAGGTGCGGAGCGCATTCTCTTCGGCGGTGACTGCTTCAACCATCAGCTGCCGTCTGAGGCGGATTATGCCAAGGCTACGAAGCTGGTGCGCAAGGCAGGCCGTCAGCTGGCCTTTGCAACACCGCGTATCATCAAGGAAGCACAGCTGGCATATTTCGATAAGCTCTTCAAATTGTGGGAAGAGCTGCAGCCGGATTTTGTTTATATCAACAACAACGGCTTGTGGCCCTTGGCGAAGAAGTACGTCGGCCTCAACCTGGTGGCAGACATGTCTTTGAACATCTTCAACAGCCAGACGCTGCAGTTCTGGCAGGAGCAGGGTGCTGTAGGTGCAGTGCTTAGTCCGGAGCTGACTATGGCGCAGGTTGAGCATCTTGTGAGCGTCAGCCCGCTGCCGTTGGAGTGCATGATTCAGGGACGTTTGGAGATGATGGTTTCCGAATACTGCGTAGGCGGCAGCTTCCTGGGTGCGCTGGATAAGGGGGCCTGCAAGTTTAACTGTGCAGAGCCGTTGTTCCTGGGTGACCGCAAGGATGCACGCTTCCCGATTGTGACGGACCAGTTCTGCCGTATGCATATTCTGAACGCGCATGAGCTTTCGATGACTGCCAATGTACAGCATATGGCGGAAGCAGGCGTAGCGGCGCTTCGCATTGACGGACGTGATTACGATGCAGCACGCTTGGGCGAGCTTGTGGCGCTGTACCGCAAGATTATCGGCGGTGCGGTGGAAGCACCGGAAAATCTGCCCGGTACTACAAGAGGCCACTATTTTAGAGGCGTAATGTAAAAGTAAATATAAGCCGAATAGGCTGAATAAGCCAAGGCCCCTGCCGGCAATTGCCGACAGGGGCTTTTTGGCGCTGTTGCGCCTTGGCTTTGTAAGCTGTGTTATTACAGCCTTAGCCATCACAAGCAGGGATATTTTTCAGGCTGATGCAATTATTTTGGCTGGAAAAACTTTACAGCATCTTTCCGTTCCTGCCTGATTTATGATATAATACTAAAGTTATAAAGAAAAAAGGCCATAAGGTCTGAAGATAAATTTATAAGGAAAAGAGGAATGTGAAATGACAAATGGATTTGCAGCCTTAAAGGTTTGTGCGCACACTGTAGAGCAGCTCCAGAAAATGGGCATCAAAAAGCCGATGCCGGTACAGGAGCAGGCTATCCCGGCGCTGTTTGCCGGACGTGACGTAATCGCCCGTGCGCAGACTGGCACAGGCAAGACACTGGCGTTTTTGGTACCGCTGGCAGAAAAAATCGACATTGCCAAAAGCTACGTGCAGGCACTGGTAATTACGCCGACACGCGAGCTGGCACAGCAGATTGCCACCGAAATGAAAAAAATCCTGGGCGAAAGCGATATCAAGGTGCTGGCTGTTACCGGCGGACGTGATTTTGAAACGCAGAAATATAAGCTGGAGGGACGCAGCCATGTGCTGATTGGTACTCCCGGCCGTCTGCTGGACCATATCCGCAAGGGTAATACCGATCTTGGCGGTGTGCGTTATCTGGTATTGGACGAGGTAGACGAAATGCTGCTGCAGGGCTTTATGGATGAAGCGCTGGAGCTGATTGCTATGACCGCGCCGGAGCATCAGACGATGCTTTGCTCCGCAACGCTGTCGGAAGAGGTGCGCAAGCTGGGACGCAAGCTGACGAAAAACTGCGCGCTGATTGATATTAACCCGGACCAGGCTACCGTGGAGAAAATCAAGCAGATTTGCCTGAAAACAACCGACGAATACAAGAATAAGGCTGTCGCAGCACTTATTGACCGCCTGAACCCGTATCTGATGATTGTTTTCTGCATGAGCAAGGAGCGCACCAAGGAGCTGGGCGACTGGCTGGGCATGCAGGGCTATAACGTTGATGTGCTGCATGGCGAAATGTCTCCCGCAAAGCGCAAAACTGTTATGAAGGCCTTCCGTGATGCTAAAATCCAGATTCTTGTTGCCAGCGACCTGGCTGCCCGCGGATTGGACGTTGAAGGTGTAACCCATGTTGTGAACTATGATATTCCGCATGATGTTGACTGGTATGTTCACCGCATCGGCCGTACCGGACGCGCAGGCAATGAGGGCGAAGCAATTACGCTTTATACTGCCGACGAGGTTAAATGGCTGCGTAATATTGAAAATAAACTGGGCATTCTGATGGAACGCCAAAACCTGGAAGGTGAGGTTGTAGCACGTCGTGTCGCTGTGGCTGCCAAAAAGAAGAAGCCTGCTGCACCTAAGCGCGGACGCAATGCTGTTGCTGATAAGCGCAAGGCTCCCAAAACAGGCAGCAACCGCCGTCAAGGTGTGAAAAAAAAGTAAGTTCGTTCTGTATTACTTGCAAAAGCTAGTCTTTTGTGATATATTGAACATAGAAAGACAACCGCCCACAGAGGTGGGTTGCCTTAAGTAAGTGGTTTAGAAAAATCCGCTCCGCTACTGGGCAAAGTTTTGGGGCGGTTTTTCTATGCACGCATTATTTACAAAACAGAAAAATAAAGGTCAGCAATGCCAAAATGAACATTCCAAAAGCCATTAGGTCCTGAAAAGTGAAATGCTTCATAGACATCACATCCATTCTATTTAAGAATGGGGCAACGCCACCCTGCAACACGGTTGTCTTCTGTTTGTGAGTATAGCACATAAACAAACTTTTAGCAGCATCTCTTTTTGTTTTCTGTATTTCTTGCCGGTTGCTCTTGACAAATAGCGCAGCATTTTATATACTAACAGTTAAGCTAAGAAGAAGAGTAGTAGTCTGCAAACTCAGCGAGCCGTGACAGTGCAAGGCGGCAAAGGCAGATGAAGGCACTTTGGAGCTGCAAAAGAAAATTGATTGAGGCGGGCTGCAGATAATTGCAGTCAAGCAGGGTGGAACCGCGGAGTTTGAGCTGTATGCACTCCGTCCCTGTAACATTTATGTTACGGGGACGCGGGTGCTTTTTGTTTTTGGACAAAGCTGCTGCCATTGCCGTCTTTGTAACAAATATAGGAGGTAAAACATGGATTTTCAGACAATTATTTTGAAGCTGCAAAAATTCTGGGCAGGCCAAAACTGCATTATGGCACAGCCCTATGACATCGAAAAAGGCGCAGGCACAATGAACCCGTCTACCTTTTTACGCGTACTCGGACCTGAACCCTGGCGTGTGGCTTACGTAGAGCCTTCCCGCCGCCCGGCAGACGGCCGTTACGGTGATAACCCGAACCGTCTGTTCCAGCATCATCAGTTCCAGGTTATCGTAAAGCCCTCTCCGGAAAACATTCAGGAGCTGTATCTGCAGAGCCTGGCTGAGCTCGGCATTCATCAGGAGGAGCATGATATCCGCTTTGTAGAGGATAACTGGGAATCTCCGACTCTGGGCGCTTGGGGCCTGGGCTGGGAGGTTTGGCTGGATGGTATGGAAATCACCCAGTTTACCTACTTCCAACAGGTAGGCAGCATTGACGTTAAGCCTGTAACTGTTGAAATCACGTACGGCCTGGAGCGTCTGGCTATGTATATCCAGGGCGTAGAAAACGTATTCGATATCCAATGGGTTGGCGATGTTACCTACGGTGACGTTTTCCACACCAACGAGGTAGAGCAATCCTTCTACAACTTCCAGGTAGCAGACACTGCGCTGCTGTTTGACCTGTTCGACAAATATGAAGCAGAAGCTAAGCGCGTTATCGAGCTTGGTTATATCCGTCCTGCTTATGATTACGTTCTGAAATGCTCCCATGCATTCAACCTGCTGGATTCCCGCGGAGCAATCAGCGTAAGTGAACGTACTGCCTACATCGGCCGTGTACGTGCGATGGCCCGCCTGTGTGCAAAGGCTTATGTAGCACAACGTGAAGAAATGGGCTTCCCGCTGCTTAAGAAAGGGGAGAATAAATAATGGAAAAATTACTTTTTGAAATTGGTACAGAAGAGATTCCTGCGAAATTTATGCCTGCCATTCTGGCACAATTAAAGGATTTGGCAGAAAAGAAAATGACTGAGCTGCGCATTCCCTTCGAAGCAGTTAAAACCTATGGCACTCCCCGTCGTATGACCTTCATTGCCAGCGGCGTTGCCGAGGCTCAGGAGGACAGCACTGTTGAGGCTAAAGGTCCTTCCGCAAAAATCGCTTTCGTAAGCGGCGCTCCTTCCAAAGCAGCTATCGGCTTTGCTCGCGGCCAGGGCGTTGACGTAAAAGAGCTCGTTGTTCGTGATGATTATGTATATGCTGTTAAGCATCTGGCAGGCCAACCGGTTAAGGATTTGCTGCCTGGCTTATTAATGGATATCCTGACCAGCTTGAACTTCCCGAAAAACATGCGTTGGGCAGACCATGAATTCAAATTTGTCCGTCCTATCCGCTGGCTGGTTGCACTTTTCGGCGATGAAGTTATCCCTGTTGAAATCACCGGCGTGAAATCCGGTAAATTCAGCCGCGGTCATCGCTTCCTGCGTCCTTCCGCTCTGGATAACGCCAAAGCTCATGAGTCCATCGGCGATGCTGCCAAGGCTCTGTTCGACACCGTAAAGAGCAAGGCTAAGAACGCCGTAGCTTCCGCTGCTATCGGCACTATCGGCGCTGTAGAAATCCCTGATGCTGATTCCTATGAAAAGGTTATGTATGACAACTATGTTATGGTTGACCAGGACGCTCGCCGTGAGCTGATCCGTCAACAGGTTACCGACCTGGCAATTGCTGAAGGCGGTCATGCTGAAATCAACGAAGACCTGCTGGAGGAAGTAAACTATCTGGTAGAATGGCCGACTGCTCTGTGCGGCAAATTCGAAGAGAAATTTCTCACCCTGCCGAAGGAATGCATCATCACCCCGATGCGTGAGCATCAACGTTACTTCCCGGTACTGGCAGAGGATGGCTCCCTGTTGAACAAGTTCATCACCGTCCGCAATGGTGGCAAGGAGCATCTGGAAATTGTTGCTCATGGTAACGAGCGCGTACTGCGTGCACGTCTGAGCGACGCTGAATTCTTCTTCAATGAAGATAGAAAACAATCTTTGGCTGACCGTCTGGAAAAACTCAAAACCGTTTCCTTCCAGGAAGGCCTGGGCAATATGAATGATAAGAGCAACCGTCTGGTACAGGCTGTTGATATGCTGGCTATGGCTATCAATGCCAAGGTTGACAAAGAAAAGCTGGAGCGCACTGCACTGCTGTGCAAATGCGACCTGGTAACCGGCATGGTTATCGAATTCACCGAGCTGCAAGGCGTTATGGGCCGCGAATATGCTAAGCTCGATGGTGAAGCACCTGAGGTTGCACTGGGTATTTACGAGCATTATCTGCCGCGCTTTGCCGGTGACGAGCTGCCGAAGACTGATATCGGCCGTCTGACCGGTATTGCTGATAAGCTGGACAACATCTGCGCTACCTTCAGCCGCGGTCTGGCTCCGACCGGCTCTCAGGATCCGTATGCACTGCGCCGTCAGGCTCTGGGCATCATCAACATTCTGATTGACGGCAACTATCATCTGTCCCTGTACAAGATTATTGCCGGCGCTCTGTACCTGCTGAATATCCCTGCTGAGGACACCAAAAAGCTCGTACCGCAGATTGCTGAGTTCATGAAACAGCGCCTGCGCAACATGCTGATGGATCAGGGCATCCGTTATGACGTAGTTGACGCAGTTCTGGCTGACCAGATGAACGATGACTTCACTGACCTTGTTGCCCGTGCTAAGGCTCTGAACAGCTTCGTTGCTTCCGCAGAGGCTCCGGCACTGATTCAGGCTGCAACCCGTGTTGCTAACCTGTGCAAGAAGATTGAAGAGGAATCCGCTATCAACCCGCAGCTCTTTGCAGTTGAAGCTGAAGGCGCTCTGCACAATGCTGCTATGGCAGCCAGCAAGGAAGTGCTGGTTGCAGCAACCAAGTATGACTATGCTGCAGTTCTGGCTGAAGCAGTTAAGCTGGTTGACCCAATCAACAAATTCTTCGAAGACGTTATGGTTATGGACGAGGACGTTCGCGTGAAGAACAACCGTCTGGCACTGTTGGCAGCAGTTAAGGATATTACCCATGCTGTTGGTGACCTGAGCGTTATCGTACAATAATAAAAGCTAAGGAGATTAGTCTAATGGAACAATTTAATGCAGAAGCAAAAGCACTTGTAGCAATGCAAAACGAATACGTTTTACTGACCAGCAAAAACCCCAGCGAAATGTGCCACGATGATTTCATCCGTGCAGAAGAGCTGAACGTACAGATTAAAGACGCAACCAAGGTTATGGCTGCGCTGGCAATCGAATTTGCCGGCTACAAAAAAGACGAGAAAGGCCTGTGGGTAGAAAAATAATTCTTCCACTGTGCTTTTTGGACAAGCCTTGAGGTTTAACGTTATAGACCTCGTGTGATTGTTTTTGTAATTTAACCGGTCTCCGGTATGCTATTGAAGATAGCATTATCGGAGGCTGGTTTTATTTTTGCCCGAAATAAAATAAGTGCCGGAAGTCTTGAGCCAGGTTAAAGCAAATCAAGATTCCGACACTTATCAGAGGAATATTTTGTTAGTGTAAGGCATTAGCTGTTACAGCTTTGCTGCCCACAGTCCGTGCAGGTTGCAATATGCATAAGCAGCAATCGGAGCTGCATCGCCGGCAAGTGCAAAGACCGCCTCCGGCTTGTCACCGGGCTTTAAAATATAGCGCTGACCGCCATGGGTTGTCTGCAGATAAATCCATTGGATGTAGTGCTTTTCAATCATGGGATGCTCCACGCTGCCTACAGCAACACGTACTGTGCTGCCGCTGGTGGTAATAACCGGCACGTGCTTTTCCTGCGCTGCGTCTTCTGTGTTGGCAACAAGCTCCTGCATCGGCTTACCGCAGCAGACAAGCTCGCCGCCACCGTCCTGAATCAGGCCAACGATATTACCGCAAATAGAACATTTCAAAAATTTTACTGCCATTGTGCATCGCTCCTTTCGCAAAATGAAACATTTTTAGACCTGGAAACTCAATGTCCCTAACTTAATTATAGCTTATGTTATATGCAAAGTATATAGTTTTGTGGAAAATGTTGCACACTTATCACAATCACCGGAAAGATGCAAAGCGTTATTTAGGACGTAAGATAAGCGTTTGTATTGATGCATAGCATTATCTTAGTGTGCTGCTGTTTCTTTGCAGACTGTTTTTGTGATATAATTAGATATATATGCAATAAAATCGAAAAGGTCAGGTGGAAATATATGAAGCAGATAATTCCCGTAAAACAGGGTGATAATATTACATTAACGATTAATGGTCTTGGCAGCAGCGGTGAGGGCGTAGGCAAGTACGAGGGCTTTACGGTTTTCGTTAAGGGAGCACTGCCTGAGGAAGAGGTGCGCGTAAAAATTACCTTGGTAAAGAAAAGCTATGCAGTTGGTGCACTGGAGGAGATTGTCAAAGCGTCTGCCGAGCGTGTGGAGCCTGCGTGCCCGGTGTACAAGGAATGCGGCGGCTGCCAGCTGCAGCATTTGAGCTATAAGGGACAGCTGGCGTGCAAGCGTCAGCAGGTGCAGGATGCGCTTACCAGAATCGGACATCTGGAGTTGGAGGCATTGCCGGTGTTGGGGGCGGCGGAGCCATGGAGCTACCGCAACAAGATGCAGTTCCCGGCGGCAGCGGATGCCGAAGGCGTGCTGCAGATAGGCTGCTATGCAACGGCAACGCACAGCGTTGTAGATACGGATGCCTGCATGATTTCCAAGGAAGCGAACAATGCGATTATGAAAACGGTGCGCACCTGGATGCAGCATTATAACATCAGCGCTTATGACGAAAAGACAGGCAAGGGAATCGTGCGCCATATTATGGGACGCGTGGGCGTGCACAGCGGCGAGGTGATGGCGGTTATCATTACCTCCGGCTATGACATTCCGCACCGCGGCGTGCTAATTGAATGGCTGAAGCGCCATGTTCCGGGCCTTGTGAGCGTAGTGCAGAATATTAATAAAAAGCAGACGAACGTGGTCATGGGCAGCAAGACGCGTGTGCTGTACGGACCGGAATCGATTAAGGACAGCCTGGGCAGCCTGAGCTTCCATATTTCCGCGCAGGCCTTCTTCCAGGTGAACAGCGAGCAGGCAGAAAAGCTGTATAATAAGGCATTGGAGTTTGCGGCGCTGAGCGGCAGGGAAACCGTAGTGGACGTTTATTGCGGTACGGGTACGATTTCGTTGTATCTTGCGCGTCACGCTAAACAGGTTTATGGTATTGAGATTGTGGCGCCTGCGATTGAGAATGCGAAGAAGAATGCTGAAGAGAATAAATGCGCTAATGCGGAATTTATCTGCGGTGATGCGGCGGTAGAGCTGCCGAAGCTGCTGGCCGGCGGCGTACGTCCGGATGTTGTGGTAGTTGATCCTCCGCGTGCGGGCTGCGAGCAGAAGGTGCTGGCGGCGATTGCGGATGTGCAGCCTGAGCGCGTTGTTTATGTGTCCTGCAATACTGCGTCCTTGGCGCGTGATCTGGCGTTTATGGAGCAGCATGGATATAAGGCGATTGTGGCGCAGCCGGTGGATATGTTCCCGATGACGAGCCATGTTGAGTGCGTCACCCTGCTCACTAGGAGCTGAGCGACGCGGTGAGCAGCTGGTGTGCGCTATGTGTTAGCCGTCCAAGAATGCGAGCGAAAGCGAAGCATGATTGGGGACGGTGAACTGCTGAAATTGTGGTGCTGTTGACTAAAGTACAGAATTAGCAGTATGAAAAATAATTGAAATACTCCTTTTGAATAGACCTTTTGAAAACGAAAAAGCAAACACAAATAAAAAAAATTAAGCGTTTTGGTAGTTTGTGGTCAGTAGGATAGATATTATAGGGAGGCAGATGATATGCCAACAACAATAGAAGTTAATAAGCAAAGCGTGGAGACACTTCTAGGTAGCGGAAAATCAAAGCCGTTTGTTATACCAGAATACCAGCGTCCTTATGCTTGGACTGTCGAACAGGTAGAAACTCTCTTTGAGGATTTATGGGAGTTTACTGCTATAAGTGGTGGAACAGAAAGAGAGAGTTCCTATTTTTTGGGAAGTGTAGTTTCTTACGAAAATGAAAATGGTGAGCAGGAAATAATTGATGGGCAGCAGCGTATCACATCACTTTTTCTGTTATTGCGTGCTATTTATACAAAACTTGTTGCAACAGCAACATCTGAGAGAACAGCAGAGGCCAACAATTTTATTGGAAAGATTGAGCCTACAATCTGGCGTACCAATAAACTCACTGGAACGGTGGATTTCAAGAACATTCTTTTAAATTCACGTGTTGTAAATAACGATGGTAATGAAATCTTACGTTCTATTTTGGAGACTGGAAATGCTGATGAAAATGCGAAAGACAATTATTCGAAGAATTATCGATATTTCCAAGAGTTGTTTGATAAGCATTCTAAAGAGAATCCTTTGATGGTTTACCAGTTTATATATGCTCTTTTGAACCAAGCTATCTTGCTTCCGATTAAAGCTGACACTCAGGATACTGCGTTGACGATTTTCTCAACATTAAATGATAGAGGTCTTCCTTTATCAGATGCGGATATTTTCAAAGCGAAGATTTACAACCAACTTGAACAGGATGCCAAAAAGGCATTTATAGAGCGTTGGAAAGAGTTAGATGAGCAAGCTACAGATGCGAATGAAAGTATACAACAGCTTTTCTACTACAATATGTTTTATTACCGGGCACTGGACAAGGATACTAAGACTACTACTCCTGGCGTTAGAAAGTATTACGCAGCCAATAAATTTGAACGTTTATATAAGCCAGAACTTTTAGATACCCTTTTTGTGATTTTGAATCTGTGGAAGGTTGTAAACAAGGGTGAAGAGCTAGAAGGTGAAGATTGGTCTAAAAACAAAAAAATTAGGCAGACACTTGATACATTGACTTCATATCCAAATGAGTTCTGGAAATATCCGGTTGTCATTTACTACGTTTGCTACAGAAATGAGGTGAATTTTGAAAAAAGATTTGCTTTGTTCTTGAATAAGTTACTTATGGAGCTGATGACAAAGTATTTGATGACACCTACAATCAATGCTGTAAAACCAGATATCTTGAAATTGAATTCTGCAATTGTTGTTTCGATTGTACCTGCATTTGAGTTTAAGGTTATTGATATGCCCCAGCTGGAACCATATATTCAGAATCCTAATCGTAATACAGTGCGTATGCTTTTAAAGACGCTTGCCTATGAGCATCAAGATGATTTGCTTCCTGCAAAATGGGAGATTGAGCATATCTTCCCACAGAAGTGGCAGACCAACTACTTTCCAAAAGAGTCGGATTCAACGATAAAGGAGAAAATAGAGCACATAGGCAACAAGCTGCCATTTGAAAAGAAGTTGAATATTGTTGCAGGCAATGGCTATTTCAAGAAGAAGAAAAAAGAGTATGCTACTTCTAAGATTGGAATCACAAATGCTATGGGAACTTCGGATGTAATGGATTGGAATGTGGACTCTATCATGAAGCGAGACATTCGTGTATCGGATGAGGTAGTTAAGATTTTAAATAGATGGAACAACGAATATTTAAATATTCCTGTCGACGAAGATAAGGCAGAATTACCTTCAGAGGAAGACTTAGCTCGAATTGAGGAGTTTAAGAAGAAGGGTTGGATATAATGATAAAGTAAAAAGGGTGCTTTTTACTTGCTAAAAGACAAAGCCGAAATAACCATCCGTTTCATCGCAGCGGAATATCTGACCTATGTTACCTCTGTGGGTGACCAATAGGACAGCATTGAAATGCGCTATGAAGATGAGAATATATGGTTAAAACAGAATATGAAGACATCCTTTCAATACTTCCCGAACAGCTTCAGAAGGGAGCGTGTTATATAATGACTAAGCAATTAAAGCTGCCTGTAGGCATAGACAGCTTTGAAGAAATCCGCAAAAGTGAATTTTATTATGTTGATAAAACAAGGCTTGTTGAGCAGCTTTTGGAGAACTGGGGCGCAGTAAATCTGTTTACAAGACCGCGTCGCTTCGGCAAGACTTTAAATATGAGCATGCTCAAGTGCTTTTTTGAAATAGGTACGGACAGAACTCTGTTTGATGGACTTTATATAGCTGAAAAGCAGCCGCTTTGCGAGCAGTATCTTGGAAAATTCCCTGTGCTGTTTATTTCGCTCAAGGGAGTTGACGGCGAGAGCTTTGAGCAAGCAAGCTATGCATTTACTAACATAGTTGCCAATGAAGCCAGACGCTTCGCTTTTTTGCTTGCTAGTGACAAGCTTACCGAAAAGGATAAGGATGAATACCGTGCGCTGATTGCTATGCGTGAGGGAATATGCACTATGGATGAAAAAATCCTTGTCACCTCTTTGCAAAAGCTGTCAGGACTTTTGTGTAAGCATTATGATAAGCAGGCTATCCTTCTTATTGATGAATACGATGTTCCTTTGGATAAGGCCTTTCAAAATGGCTATTACCGAGAAATGGTTACGCTGCTCAGAGGCATATTTGGCAATGCGTTAAAAAGCAATCCTTTTTTGAAGTTTGCTGTTTTGACAGGCTGTCTGCGCGTATCGAAGGAAAGCATTTTCACCGGCATGAATAATTTTAAGGTGCTTTCTATAACTGATCCGCGTTTTGATGAACAGTTTGGTTTTACTGAAGATGAGGTGAGCCAGCTGCTTGCTGCCTATCATTTGGAGGAGCATTTACCGGAAATCAAGGAATGGTATGACGGTTACCGCTTTGGCGATGCCGATGTATATTGCCCTTGGGATGTAATCAATTACGTGGATTTGCTACGCTATGATGCTCAGGCAAAGCCGCAGGCTTACTGGATTAACACCAGTAGCAATGCTTTAGTGAAGCGTTTTGTGGATAAGGCAGATAAATCCACAAGGGATGAACTGGAGCGTCTTGTTGCAGGTGAGCAGATAGAAAAGCATTTGCGTCTTGATTTGACCTATGATGAGATTGATAATAATATCGAGAATCTTTGGAGCGTTTTGTTTACGACTGGTTATCTGACTCAGGCAGGCATGACAGAGGATGGTGCTTATAAGCTTGTTATCCCTAACGCGGAGGTTAGAGAGGTTTATAAGCTGCAAATACAGGATTGGTTTAAGCGCACTGTTTTTGCCAATACGGAGCAGCTGGAGCTTTTTTGGCAGGCTTTAGCAAAAGGTGCTGCCAAGGCAGCAGAAAGATACTTAAACAAGACTTTGAGTAATACTATCAGCCTTTTTGATATCAAGGGACAAGCAAAGGATAGGGAAAACAGCTATCACTTATTTTTGGCAGGCTTGCTTATCGGTAATGCTGAGTGGCTGGTGCGTTCTAATAGGGAAGCAGGCGATGGCTTTGCTGATATAATAGTAGAAACCGATGATCCTGATGCCGGACTTGTTATTGAGCTGAAGAGCGTTAGCGGGATTACGGAGCTGGACGGCGCGTGCGCGAAAGCTTTGCAGCAGATACATGAGCGCCATTATGACGAATATTTGCGTGATGAGGGACGTGAGGATATTTGGGCGTATGGCATTGCCTTTTATAAGAAAAGGTGCAGGGTTATGGCAGAGAGGATATAAGCTTCTAATACCATAGTTCCCCAAAAAAATTTAAGGATTCCGCAGCTTACCTGATGCAGGTAGTCTGGCGGAATCCTTTTTTACAACTTACCCTTTTTATTTTTCAAAAGTACCTTTTACAAGCGCTTCACCTGCTGCCACCATGATTTGACCTTTGGCAATTACAGTATCTATGTCATAGGTGTCACTGTAAATAATCAGGTCAGCATCACTGTCAGGCTGCAGGCAGCCCTTTTGCGGATATAAGCCGTTCGCCTGCGCAGGATTACTGCTGACAACCTTTGCTACAACATCCGTAGGAACGCCTGCAAGCAGAGCATCCTTAACCTCCTCCTGGAAGGAATCCGGCGATACAGCAAGCTGCTTTTGCCTGCCGTCCGGAAGCGTTACGCTCATGCAGCCGTTGGCATCCGAGCTCATGGTGACTTTGTCCATCGGCACGCCCTCTTCGTAAAGAATTTTGATGGCATCACTGGGCTTCACGCAGGCGGGGAAGCCGTCCTGCTCCCTGATGCCGGAGGTGATATCTACATAACCGCCTAAGCGGGCAAATTCCTTGGCCTGTTCAAAAAGATGGAAGGCACGGTTGACGTGGGTGGGGATAAAATGACGTGTGGGGATTTCTGTTTCGCGTACAATCGCCAACAAGACATCCATGCCACGCTTGCCTACGCCCATGTGGAACTGCACAACGCCGGCTTTGCCGGAAAGCATACCGCCCAGGCGAGCCTGCGTAAGCACCTTTTCCAGCTCCGCGCGAGTAGGCTGCGAGCTTCTGTGGTCGGATAAAGCAACCTCGCCGATGCCAAGGCATTCGTTAATCAGGATGATATCGCGGCGCACATCACCGGTCATGTTATGCAGGGGGATTTCGTAAGAGCCGGTGAGCATGTACGCGGTGATGCCTTCATGCGTCAGGCCTCTGGCCTTCGCCAGCAGGCTTTCGTTGTGTCTGGAGGTGCCGTCTGTACCTAAAACGCCTACTACGGTAGTAATGCCAACCTTTGTCAGCTCGCTGAGGTTGATTTCCGGAGTACGGCTGTAGGGACCGGATTCACCGCCGCCGCCGATAATATGCACGTGCTGGTCAACGTAACCGGGGACTACCTTGCGCTTTTGGGCGTCAAGAATTTGGCAGTCTAAGCCTTGCGGTGCGGTGAGCTGTTGGCCTATTTTGGCGATTTTGTCGTTGATGATCAGGAGGTCGACGATTCCGAGGGGCTGCGGAGCATAGACATCCGCGTTTTTAATCAGTAAGCAGTTCATGTGAGGATTCTCCGTTTCTGAAATTATTTATGCTTTAATTATACACTGAATTGTTGAAAATAGCACTTGGGGGAAGAAAGTTTTCGGGGGATTATGGGATAATAGAGATAATATATGGTTGAAACGCTTGCAGGAGTTTGATGAGGCATAAAAACATACCTTCCTCCCACAAAAAAATTTCCACTCGCCCTACCCGAATTCGCGCATTCGGGTGGGGCGCTTTTCTTATTTTTACGCTAAAATATAATCAGGAAAACAACTGCCCGTAACGCAGATGGCAGGAAGTGGAGGGATTGATATGCAAAAGAAATTATTCTTAAGCGCAGCGCTTGGACTGGCAATATTTGCCAACACTGCCTTTGCTGAAGTTAACACAGATTATTTAGCCAACGAGCTCAGGTCTTATCCCGGCTGGCCGCTGGAGGTATATTGCAACGCAACTGATGTTAATGTCAGAACACAGCCTAATACTGACTGTGCTGTTATCACCATGCTGCAAAGAGGAGATAAATTTTATGTAAGCAGAGTTGTGGATGTAGTAAACAGTGAATACAAATGGCTTCTTGGTACTACTGAAAAGGGGCATGTTGGTTTTATGGCAAGCAAATATCTTGATACAACCACGCAAGCTGCCAGCGCGGCAGGACGTTTTAATGCTGCCCTCGAAGCAGATTGGATTATGGATCCGGAAATTTTTGCTTCAAATGCCTATTACTTGGGGCGTGTGGAAAAGAATACTGATGATACTATCTCCTATGCCGATAAAAAGATGCAGGTCGGACCGCGCTTGTTCTATATAGATTCGTCAAAAAACAGAGTTAGTGAGGTGAAAATCAATAAGCTTCATGGCATGATGGCAGGCTATGCTGTCGGCCAGCTGCTTAATACTGACAGCCAGATTCGTTTGGACGGTTACCTGAAAATGAACGGCTGGGAGGATGATTATATTGGCGGAGGCCGTTCTGATACGCATTATATGATCGGCTGGTTGAAATATGCCTATAACGCAAGAGGGCAAAAATTCCTGCACAAGAGCTTTTATGTGAAATTGGATTCTAAAGATGTGATTTCGGAAATTATTTACTGCGAGCATGACGTTCATTAGGCAAAGTAAAGGACAAAGCAATTTTTTGCTGAAACATCTTTTGACAGGAGGTGGCGTAATGAAGCGGAAGCTGTTTAAGAGCATGTGCCTGGCAATGCTTCTGGCGGCATTTGCCGGTTACGGCACAGAAAAAAATGCCGTATTGCCGCAGATGGATTTGCCTAAGGCGGAGGCTGCTGCCAAAGCAGCGCCGGCCTATGAGCAGGAATATGCAAAGGTTGTAGACAGCGTTTATGAATTTATCGCCAATGGTAATAGTGATAACCTGCCTGAGCAGGGTACAACCGGCATCTATGAGGTGCGGGATTTCGCCAGCCGGGAGGCAGCCCTGCAGCAGCTTGGCTACACGCTGCAGGATATCAGCAGCGACGGTGTTCCGGAGCTGCTTATCGGTTGGATTAGCCAAAAACGCGGCGTGGGGCATTACGGTAAGGAGATTTATGCGATTTACACCTTTGCGGACGGCAGAGTGAAATACGTTGCGGAGGGCTGGAGCCGCAGCAGCCTGCAGCTTATGGCGAATGACAACCTGGTGACACGAGGCGGCACCGGCATTTCGCATCAGGTGCTTGCTGTGGAGTATTTGCAGCCTGACGGCAACCTCGGATGCTATGAGCTTTATTTTACCTGGCCGAAGGATGACGGCCTTGGCGTTTACCGCAACATGACCTGCAGAAGCGAGGCAGATGCTTCGCAGGAAACAGATATGACGGTGGAGGAGTTCAATGAAATGAGGTCTGAATACGCTAATCACAGTGTTGAAATTGAGTTTTTACCGTTGAAGGACTTCAAAAAGCAGGGCTTTAAGGGCCTGATGAGGCAGTATCTTTCTGCAGGAAGGTGAATAAAAGCGCTGCTGCGCTTAGTCTGAAATATGATGGCAGTCGGAATTTAACCGGCTGCCGTTTTTTTTGAGGTGAAATAAGGAGCAATATATAGTATAATATAGATAATTGTGACTGATATACGCTTATGCCAGCTATATATCAAATATTTTTATGAGGTGAATTAATAATGAGCAATGAATTAACCGGACGTAATGTAGGAAAAACCTGTCGCGTACACTATAAAGGTACCTTTAATGATGGCAAGCAATTTGACTCTTCCTATGACCGTGGCGAGCCGCTGGAATTTGTTTGCGGCGCAGGCCAGATGATCAAAGGCTTTGACGCAGCTGTTGCTGACCTGGAGGTTGGTGCTGAGGTTGATATCCATCTGCTGCCGGCAGAAGCATATGGCGAGGCTGACCCGAAGGCTATCTTCACCATGCCGATTGCCCAGCTGCCGGGTTCCGAAAACCTGACCGTCGGCCAGAGAGTTTATCTGCAGAACCAATTTGGTCAGCCGGTACCTGTACTGGTAACTGAAAAGGATGATAACAACATCACCTTTGATGCTAACCATGAAATGGCTGGTAAGGAATTGAACTTCCATATTGAGCTGGTAGAGGTAAAATAAAGCTTCAGTATTGTTTGCGATGAAATATTACTTGCTCTTATAGTCTATGGAATTTACTATATGAATATGCTATAATAACATATGTACAATAGCATATTATAGGTGCAACTAATATTTGGGAGTGTATATTTTGGAATATAAAATTGTTATGCCCAGCGGTATTGTTTTTGACTTCAACAATATGGTTGGAGCGGGCAGACTGCAAGCGCAGGAAGTGGAGCAGGCACTGCAGCAGCAGGGAGCCGCAGCCGAAAAGGCTGTGTGCGAGCTGCGAAGTACCGGTTTTTCCAAGAATCATTTATCTAAGGATGGCACGCCGGAGCATGTTTACTTTCCGCGGATGCCATATATTGCTGACGGCAACCCCAATACAGAGCAGTCGATTATTAAGCTGATGCGCTACAGCAAGCATTTGCGCAGCAAGGATGTTGTGATCTTTTTGGGTGTTGGTGGCTCCTACCTGGGCAATAAGGTTTTGTTTGATGCCTTTGGCGGTTATCATTGGAACACCAGTGCGACACTGCGCCAAGGCCAGCCCTGCATTTATTTTTCCGGCAACAATCTTGACCCGGTGGACTGTAATTCGCTGCTGTTCAAGATGCGCCGTATGGCTGGAGTAAGTGCGCAGGAAGGCAAAAAGCTGAAGATTATGCTGGTGCCGATTTCTAAATCCGGCACGACGTTGGAAACTATTTCGGCCTTTACGTATTTTTATGCTAATTTGTCTCAAAATGCTGATATCGACCTTGACTGCACGGTAGTTACCGATTTAAAGGCTCCGGTGGAAACTGCGCCGCTGCTGCAGCTGGCGGAGAAATTTGGCTGGGAGCGCTTTGATATCAAGGAGGGCATCGGCGGACGCTTCTGCATTATGACTGACCCGGGACTCGTGACGATGGCCGCTCTTGGCGGTGATATCGAGGAGTTTTTGCGCGGTGCGCGTGATATGGATATCTATTGCCAACAGGCGGAGCCTGCGGAGAACCCGGCACTGCTCAATGCTTTACTGAAATTCATGGCCTATGAGCGTGGACGCGATATTGAGGTGTTCATGCCGTACAGCATGCGCCTGAAATCGTTGAGCGAATGGTACGTGCAGCTGTTGGCGGAATCGTTGGGCAAGCGCCGCAACCGTGAGGGTGAGATAGTTTACTACGGTAGAACGCCGATTGTTGCGGTCGGCACGACGGACATGCATGCGCAGACGCAGCAGCATCAGGACGGTCGTCTGAATAAGGTGGTGCAGTTCCTGGAGGTTGCTAATCCTGAGGTTGAGGCAGTTTTGCACAATCCCTTTGCGGATGTACCGTTCTTCGATAAATACGAGGGCCTGGATATGGCGAAGGCGCTCAAGGCGGCGCTGAATGCCAATGAAGCGGCGCTGACGGGTGATAACCGTTATAATGCGCGCTTTACGCTGCCGAAGCTTAATGAATATTATCTTGGTCAGCTGATGTACTTTTTGATGCTGACGATTGCCTACGAGGGCGAGCTGGCGGATGTGGATGCATTTGACCAGCCGGGCGTTGAGGTATATAAGAAATTAATGAAGGCTCAGCTGTAATTTTTAAAAGAAAAAAATTAGACGTTGTGTGCTGAAAAGCACGCAACGTCTTTTTGCTTTGTATTGAATTCAGCGCTTGCCGGTAAACAGCAGCTTTAAGGTACTGCATTTTTCAAATGCTTTCGTCAGCAGAATGCTGAGAGCCAGTGAGCCGAGCACCAGCAGCACGTAGGAAAGTGCTACCTTCTTAACGGTCATGATGATGCCGAAATGGTTGTAGGCGCTGCTGAGCCAGTCCAAAAGCAACGGATGCACAAAGTAGATGAGCATGGAGTAGGCGGAGAGAATGCTGATGGCCTTGTAGAGAAGGCTAGCGAGGGAACCCCTCTCAGTCACCTTGCGGTGACAGCTCCCCGACGCTAAGACCCAGCTTGTCGTGAGCTTGCGCGGCGACAAGCTGTTGGTCGTGCTAATGTCGCTTGCGACGACAAGGGGAGTCTCTGTATGCGATGCTGCTTGAGGGATAGATTGCAGTGCATTGGGAGCCTCTGTTTGTGCCCTTGACTGCGCCTTGCGCTCCAGCCAATCCAGTGCCAGGCAGAAGAAGAGCAGCGAGCCTACGGTGTAGCAGAGTCCCTGCGGGCTGAGCTGGTGATAGGTATTGGCCAGATCAATCAGCGTGTAGCCTTTGACCGTAACTGCCTCGTAACAGCTTTGCACGTCCCAGGCCACGCTTGCAGCAAAAATCATGCATACCATGGCGCTGTATCTGCGCAGGAGGGCGATGAATTTTTGCCAGTAGCAGGCTGCCAGGCCACCGCTCATAAAAATAAGCAAATAATGCAAGGGGAGATAGTTGAGGCGATAATCAAAGAAATTTTTAGCTATAACGCTCCAAGCCGCTGTATTCAAGCCGGGATGCGTTGTCCACCAGTTAAACGCCAGCTGGAAAATGAATAAAAGCACTAGCATAAACGGTATGCTTTGGTGTATAATTATACGCAGAAGCCGGCGCCAAAGCGGATAGCTTGCATAAAACCACAGCAGGATGACCATAAAATACAAATGGTAGCAGCCTAGGCCGAAGAATAGAACGAAGGCCACATGCAGCGGATTCCAGCTGACGAAGCCCGGTGGCAGAATCAGCCAGAAGTAAAGCATGTAAAAAAGCGACCAGCTGAGGTAGGGCAGGCCTGCTCCCCGCAGACGCTTCTTCATAAAGTCGATATAGTTCAGTTGGCTGCCGCTTAAAAGACCTTTATCTGTACAGGCCAGGCCGTAGCCGGAGATAAAGAAAAAGGAGGGGACGCTGTAACGGCTTAAAATCTCCAGTAATAAGTAAAGAGTAAAGTTATTGGGGGCCAGTGCCAGGCTGCCGATATGAATACCGATGACGCCAAGCATGCAGATGCCACGCAGATTATCTATAATAGTGTTTCGCATAATTACCTCGCAATTTTTTAATCTTCTTTATTATACTATACTTGAAAAATTCCTGCCAAGATTTTACCTCGAAATATTTGACGTATTCTTCATTAAGGTGTAAAATATATACAATCAATTTGCACCTTTAAATTGGTCCTGTGAGACTGCAAGGTATAAGTTATTATGAAACCTAAGGCCTTTTTGCACCATCATGGGACGAGAAGGCCTTTTATTATGCAATTTTATTATAAAAAACAGGAGGTAAAGCTAATGGCTAAATCAAATGTATCTCTGGGTGGCAGAGATATACTGGATCTGGAAAGCCTCAGCGTTGAGGAAATCGAGCTGGTTTTGAAAACAGCTGAGGAAATGAAGAAGATTATGAAGAGGGATATCAAAAAGGTGCCCTCACTGCGCGGTAAATCTATCATCAATCTGTTCTATGAGCCCAGTACACGTACCCGTACATCCTTCGAGCTGGCAGGCAAATATCTGGGAGCCGATGTAGTAAACATCACTACATCCTCCTCCAGTGTTGTCAAAGGTGAATGCCTGCGCGACACCATCCTGACTGTACAATCCATGGCTTGCGATGCGATTGTTATGCGTCACCCCATTGAAGGAGCTGCAGCTTATGCTGCTAAGGTTGCAGACCCTGTAATCATCAACGCCGGCGATGGCGCACACGCACATCCTTCTCAAGGCTTCCTGGATATGTTTACTATCCGTGAGCAGGGTAAAAACCTGAAGGGCTTGAAAATGGCAATTATCGGCGATATTCTCTACAGCCGTGTTGCCCGCACCAATATTGCTGCCTGGACCAAAATGGGCGCTGAGGTACACGTTGCAGGTCCTATGACTCTGCTGCCGCACGACATCGCTTCTCTGGGCGTTACTGTACACAAACGCGTTGAAGAAGCAATCGAAGGTGCTGACGTAATCGATATCCTGCGTATTCAGCTGGAACGTCAGCAAAAGGGCCTGTTCCCGTCTCCGCGTGAATATGCACGTATCTTCGGTATTAACGAAAACCGCCTGAAGCTGGCTAAGCCTGACGTAACCGTGCTGCATCCCGGCCCGATGAACCGTGGCCTGGAAATCTCCTGGGAGGTTGGTTACTGCGATAACGCCGCAATCCGTACTGAGGTACAAAACGGCGTAGCTGTACGTATGGCACTCTTATTCTTGACTTTGACAGGAGGTAAACACATTGAAAACGTTGATTAAAAACGGCAGGGTAGTAGACCCCAGCCAAAAATTAGATGCTGTAATGGATATCCTCGTTGAGGATGGCAAAATTAAAGCTTTGGGCAAGGATATTGCCGAAGCAGCTGACGAGGTTTTTGATGCAACCGGCCTCGTAGTAACTCCCGGTCTGATTGACGTACACACTCATATGCGTGAGCCCGGCCTGGAAGCTAAGGAAGATATTATCAGCGGTACCAAGGCTGCTGCTGCCGGCGGTGTAACCACCGTTGCCTGCATGCCTAATACCAAGCCTGTTATCGATACCTCCATCGTAGTAAGCGGTATCAAAGAACGCGCTCGCGAGGAAAGCTACGCTAACGTTGAGGTTATCGGCGCAATCAGCAAGGGCGAAAAGGGCGAAGAGCTGGCAGAAATGGGCGACATGGCAGAAAAAGGTGCTATGGGCTTCTCTGATGACGGCCACTATGTAAAGAGCTCCCGCCTGATGGTGCTGGCTGCCAAATATGTAACCGCTTTTGACAAACCTTTGCTGTGCCATGCAATTGATCCTGAACTGGATTCCGAAGGCTACATGCATGAAGGCGTTGTTTCCGCACGTATCGGCGTACCGGGCGTACCGGCAATCAGCGAGGATATCGCTGTTGCACGTGACTGCATCATCGCTGAATACACCGGCGCACATGTACACATCTGCCACGTTGCCTCCAAGGGTGCTATCGATATCATCCGCCAGGCTAAAAAACGCGGCGTAAATGTTACCAGTGAAGTAACCGTACATCATCTGACTCTGACTGATGAGGCTTGCGCAGATTATAATTCCGCAACCCGCGTTAACCCGCCGCTGCGCAGTGCAGACCACGTACAGGCTATGCGTGAGGCTGTTTTAGACGGCACTGTTGACGCAATCGTTACCGACCACTCCCCGCACGCACCGGAAGAAAAGGATGTTGAATTCCGTTATGCTCCGAACGGCTTCTGCGGTCTGGAAACATCTCTGGCAGTAATGCTGACTGACTTATATCACACCCATGTATTTGATTTGAATACTATTATCAGCAAAATGAGCTGCGAGCCTGCTAAGCTGTTCAAGCTGGCCGGCGGTACTCTGAAAGAAGGCAGTGTTGCTGATATCACTATTATGGACTTAAATAAAAAATGGACTGTTGACAGCTCCAAATTCTATACCCGCGGCAAATTCACCCCGTACGAAGGCAAGGCTTGCACCGGCAAGGCTGTTGCCACTATGCTGCACGGTAATTTTGTAATGAGGAATGGTGTAGTATGCACGAAAAAGTAAGAAAAGGAAAATTAGTTTTAAAAGACGGCAGCGTTTTTGAAGGTACTCTGTATGGTGGCAAGCGCAATGCTGTAGGTGAGGTTGTATTCACCACCGGCATGAGCGGTTACCAGGAGACCTTGACCGACCCGTCCTTCTGCGGTCAGATTGTTGTAATGACCTATCCTCTGGTAGGCAACTATGGCTGCAACCCGCTGTTTAACCAAGGTAAGCAATGCTTCTTCCAGGGCTTCGTTATCGGCGAGCTGTGCGATTGCCCCAGCAACTGGCGCAATGAACAGAGCCTGGAGGACTTCCTGATTGAACAGGATATCCCGACCTTAGCAGGTGTAGATACACGTGCTATCACCCGTAAAATCCGTAATCACGGCGTACTGCAGGGCGTAATCGTTCCGGCAGAAATGCCTGATGATGAAGTACAGAAGCTGCTGGCTTTACCGGCAGTATGCAACCAGGTTGAGCAGGTTACCACTCCCGAGGTTTACACCATGGGTGAGGGCAAGCTGCATGTAGCTGTTATGGACTTCGGTATTAAACGCAATATCCTGAAATCCATTGAAGCCTTTGGCTGCCGCTTGACAGTGTTCCCTGCTTCCGCTACCGCAGAAGAGGTACTGGCATGCGATCCGGACGGCATCTTCCTGTCCAATGGCCCTGGCGACCCGAAGGATTTGCCTGAGGTTATTGAAAACATTAAGAAATTAATCGGCAAGAAACCGATTTTCGGTATCTGCCTCGGTCATCAGCTCATGGCTTTGGCTAACGGCGCTGATACCTATAAAATGAAATTCGGCCATCGCGGTATCAACCAACCAGTAAAATACCTGGCAACCGGCCGTATCTACATCAGCGCCCAAAATCACGGCTATGCTGTAGATGAAAAATCTCTGGAAGGCAAGGGCATCAACATCAGCCATATTTCCATGAACGACGGTACTATCGAAGGCTTGGAATACACCAAGCATCCTACCTTTACCGTTCAATATCATCCGGAAGCCTGCCCCGGCCCTGGTGATCATGATTATTTGTTTAAACATTTTGTTGATATGATGGAGGGTCGTTAATTATGCCGAAACTTAAAGATATTAAAAAGGTTCTCGTTATCGGCTCCGGCCCTATTATTATCGGTCAGGCAGCAGAGTTTGACTACGCAGGCACCCAGGCCTGCCGTGCTCTGAAGGAGGAAGGCCTGGAGGTTGTACTGATTAACAGTAACCCTGCAACCATTATGACTGATGTGCATGTGGCTGACCGTGTATATGTTGAACCTATCAGCGTTGAATTCATTGAAAAAATTATTAAACGCGAGCGTCCTGATTCCCTGCTGGCAACTCTTGGTGGTCAGGTTGGTCTGAACATGGCTATGAAGCTGGAAGAGCAAGGCATTTTGGACAAGTACAATGTTCGTCTGCTGGGCACTCAGATCAGCGCAATCAAACGTGGCGAAGACCGCGAAATGTTCAAGGAAACTATGGAGAAAATCCATCAGCCGATTCCTGAAAGCACCATTGTAGAAACCATTGAGGCTGCTTGCGACTTCGGCAAGGAAATCGGCTATCCGCTGATTGTCCGTCCTGCTTATACCCTCGGCGGTACCGGCGGCGGCATTGCTGAAAACGAGGAAGAGCTGATTGATATCGTGCAAAAGGGCCTGGGCTACAGCCCCATCGGCCAATGCCTGATTGAACGCAGCATCGCCGGCTGGAAGGAAATCGAATACGAAGTAATCCGCGACGCTGCTGATAACTGCATCACCGTCTGCTCTATGGAAAACCTGGATCCTGTTGGCGTACACACCGGCGACTCCATCGTTGTGGCTCCGGCACAGACTCTGAGCGATAAAGAAGTACAGCTGCTGCGTCAGGCTTCTATCGATATCGTGCGTGAGCTGGGCGTAGTTGGCGGCTGTAACGTACAGCTGGCTCTCGACCCGTACTCCGAAAACTACTATGTAATCGAAGTTAACCCGCGTGTAAGCCGTTCTTCCGCACTGGCTTCCAAAGCTACCGGTTATCCGATTGCTAAGGTTACCAGCAAAATTGCTGTTGGCTACAACCTGGACGAAATCGAAAACGCTGTTACCAAAAAGACTAAGGCTTGCTTCGAGCCTACCATTGACTATATCGTACTGAAATTCCCGCGTTGGCCGTTCGATAAATTCGTAACCGCTGACCGCACCCTGGGAACTCAGATGAAGGCTACCGGTGAGGTTATGGCAATTGAGCGCAGCTTTGAAGCTTCCATGCTGAAAGCGGTTCGTTGCCTGGAAATCGGCCTCAACCATCTGGAAATGCCTGAGCTGAAGGCTTTGAGCGATGAAGAAATTCATGACCGCATCAAACGCATTGACGACGAGCGCTGCTTCGTTGTTGCTGAGGCTATCCGCCGCGGCATTACTCTGGAAGAGATTCACGACATCACCAAGATTGACCTGTGGTTCCTCTCCAAAATCCAAAACATCATTAAAATGGAAAAAGCTCTGGAAACTCACGAGCTGACTCCGAGCCTGCTGCGTAAGGCTAAGAGAATGGGCTTTGCCGATGCTGTTATCGGTAAACGCGTAGGCAAGACTGAGTTCGAAATCCGCGATATGCGTAAGGCTAACGGCATTCTGCCGACCTACAAAATGGTTGATACCTGCGCTGCGGAATTTGAAGCTGCAACTCCGTACTACTATTCCTGCTACGAAACCGAGGATGAGGTTGAAGTAAGCGACAGAAAGAGAGTAGTTGTACTCGGCTCCGGTCCTATCCGTATCGGTCAGGGCGTAGAATTCGACTACTGCTCCGTACACTGCGTATGGGCGTTGAAGGAAATGGGCTATGAAACCATTATCATCAACAACAACCCGGAAACCGTTTCCACAGACTTCGATATTTCCGATAAACTGTACTTCGAGCCGCTGACTGTTGAGGATGTACTCAACGTTATCGACAAAGAAAAACCGGAAGGCGTAATCGTTCAATTCGGTGGTCAGACCGCTATCAACCTGGCAGGCCCGCTCTCCCGCGCAGGCGTGAAGATTCTGGGCTCCTCCGTTGACAGCATCGACCGCGCTGAGGACCGTGAACGCTTTGACGAGCTGCTGACAAGCTGCGATATCCCGCGTCCGCAAGGCCACACCGTATTCGATACCGAGGGTGCGCTGGTTGCTGCCCACAAGGTTGGCTACCCGACCATGGTTCGTCCTTCCTACGTACTGGGCGGCCGTGCTATGGAAATCGTTTATAACGATGACGAGCTGCGCAATTACATGACCTATGCTGTTAAGGCTTCTCACGAGCATCCGGTACTGGTTGACCATTACCTGCAGGGTACTGAGGTAGAGGTTGACGCTATCTGCGACGGCAAGGAAGTATTAATCCCCGGCATTATGGAACACGTTGAACGTGCAGGCGTACATAGCGGTGACTCCATTGCCGTATATCCGCCGCGTAGCCTGAGCGAAAGTGTTATCCGTACCATTATCGAATACACCAACAAGATGGCTCTGGGCCTGGAAGTTAAGGGCATGATCAACATTCAGTACATCGTTCGTGACGAGCATGTATATGTAATCGAGGTTAACCCGCGTTCCTCCAGAACTGTACCGTTCCTGAGCAAGATTACCGGCATCTCCATGGTAGACGTTGCTACCAGATGCGCAATGGGCATGAGCCTCAAAGAGCAGGGACTGCAAGCAGGTCTGCGCTTCTTCCCGGACTACTATGCTGTTAAAGCTCCTGTATTCAGCTTCAACAAGATGAGCAATGTTGATATCACCCTTGGACCTGAAATGAAATCCACCGGTGAGGTTATGGCCTGTGACTACCAGTACAGCCGTGCGCTGTATAAGGCCTGCATCGCTTCCGGTATCAATGTACCTCACGAGGGTGCAATCCTGATTACCGTTGCTGATATGGATAAGCCTGAGGCAGTTGCTATTGCCCGCGGCTTTGAAGAGCTGGGCTACACCGTTATCGCAACCGACGGTACTGCAGAATATCTGCAGCAATACGGTGTAACTGTTGAGGTTGCTACCAAAGTAAGCGAAGGTCATCCGAACCTTATTGATGATATCAAGAGCGGCCGCATCGGTATGGTTATCAACACCACCAACCATGGCCGTGACGCTGAACGTGACGGCTTCAAGATCCGCCGTTCTACCGTAGAGCATGCAATTGCCTGTCTGACCTCTATGGATACTGCACGCGAGCTGCTGAACGTTATGAGCGCAATGCGTCGTCGCAGCGTTGTACGCGTTACCGCTCTGCAGGACCTGACCTGGGAGGATTGATTATGTCTAAAACTATTGCGAGTGCCAAGGTAATTGGTCAACGAGTTTTAAATAGTACGACAAAATTAATAAATGTTTATGCACCGGAAATCGCTGCCGAGGCTGTCCCCGGACAGTTCGTCAACGTGAAGGTGTGCAAGAATACTGCTCCGCTGCTGCGCCGTCCCTTCGGCGTAGCAGGAGTTAACAAGGCTGAGGGCACTATCACCATGATCTATCGCATCATCGGTGAAGCCACTCATATTCTGGCTGACGTTTGCAGCGGCGACGAGCTGAGCATCGTCGGCCCGCTGGGACACGGCTTTGATATGAGCGCCAAGAAACCGCTGCTGGTCGGCGGCGGTCTGGGCCTGGCACCGCTGCTGTTTTTGGCAGAGGGCTTCGGTGAAGGCAATACCGATATCCTGATGGGCGGCCGCAGTGCCGAGGAATTGTTCTGGACCAAGCTTTATGAAAGCCTCAGCAAAAATATTTACCTGACCACCGATGATGGCAGTGTCGGCACCAAGGGCACCGTAATGGCCCTGCTGCCGCAGCTGTTGAAAGAGGGCGGCTATGACTGCGTATACGTTTGCGGTCCTGTACCGATGATGCGCGCAGTTGCTAATGCCTGCTTAGAGGCTGGCGTAAAATGTCAGGTATCTCTGGAAAAATACATGGCCTGCGGTCTGGGTGCGTGCCTGTCCTGTGCCTGCGAAGGCATCGGTAAACGCATTAAGGTCTGCAAGGACGGCCCGGTATTCTGGGCAGAGGAGGTAGGAGAATGGTAAAAGCATTGTATGATGGTCGCCTGGCAGTTGATATTGCCGGTGTGAAGATGGCTACACCTGTTACTACCGGCTCCGGCACCTTTGGCTTTGGCCTGGAATTTACCGATTTTCTCGACCTGGAAAAGGTTGGAGCTGTTACCGTAAAGGGTACATCCTTAGAGCCTGCAGCAGGCAATAAGGGCCAGCGTGCAGTAGAAACCCCGTCCGGCATGCTGAACTGCATCGGTCTGGAAAACCCCGGCAGCGAGTACTTCTTGGAGCACACTCTGCCTGAGCTGAAAAAATATAATGTTCCTGTTATTGTCAACATCTACGGCCATTCTCCCGAGGAATACGGCGCTGTTGCCAAAAAGCTGGACGTAGATGGTGTTGATGCTGTAGAAATCAACATCTCCTGTCCGAACGTCAAAGAGGGCGGCATTGTTTTCGGCACTGTGCCGGAGGCAGCTGCTGAGGTTGTACGTGCGGTTAAGGCCAACACCAGCAAAATGGTTATCGCCAAGCTTTCTCCTAACGTAACTGATATCGTGGTAATGGCCAAGGCTGTAGAGGCAGCAGGTGCAGATGCAATTTCCATGATTAACACGCTGCTCGGTACCAAGATTGATATTGAGCGTCAGCGTCCTGTGCTCGGCAATGTAACCGGCGGTCTCAGCGGTCCTGCTGTACGTCCGGTAGCAGTGCGCCTGGTTTACCAGGTAGCGCAGGCTGTGCATATCCCCATCATCGGCATGGGCGGCATTATGTGTGCTGAAGATGCAATTGAGTTCATGCTGGCAGGCGCAAGTGCGGTAGCAGTAGGCACTGCAAACTTTGTACAGCCTGATATCGCTGAAACCATTGCCCATGGTATGCTGGCATATCTGGACAGACACAACGCGCAGAACATTTCCGAAATTGTCGGCCTGGCATTGCCTGAAGGCAAAAAAAGCATGCCATTATTTAACGAAGCTGAATAACGACGCTGTATAACATTATTCTCCAGCGTCTATAAAGTATGATATAAGGGAGATTTTCTCATGCAACATGATGATAGATTAATAGTCGCACTCGACTTTCCTACCTTGGAACAGGCTAAGGCTTGTGTTGTTGAATTGGGTGACGCAGTAAGCTACTACAAGGTTGGCATGGAGCTTTATTATGCAGTAGGCAGCGAAATCATCCGCTTCTTAAAGGAACATGGCAAGCATGTTTTCCTGGACCTTAAGCTGCAGGATATTCCTAACACTGTTGCTCATGCACTTACTGTACTCAGCGATTTGGGTGCAGACATGATGAACGTTCATGCTGTCGGTGGCAAAAAGATGATGGCAGAGGCTGTGAAGGCTGTGCATGAGGCTGCTGAGGCAGCTGGCCGTCCGGCATCGAAGCTGATTGCTGTAACCATTCTTACCAGCATGGATGATGAACAGTTTGCTGATTTAAATTATAAAAATACCATTGCCGAGCAGGTTATCAGCCTGGCTAAGCTGGCGAAGGAAGCAGGCATGGACGGTGTTGTTGCTTCTCCTAAGGAAGCTGCAGCAATCCGCGAGGCTTGCGGTCCTGAGTTTTTGATTGTTACCCCGGGCGTACGTCCTGCGGGCAGCTCTCTGGATGACCAGAAGCGCGTAGCAACACCGGCAGGCGCTCTGCAAAACGGCAGCAGCCACATTGTAGTAGGCAGACCTATTACTAAGGCTGAAGCAAGACAGGCAGCAGCATTGGCAATTGTAGAAGAGATTAAAGGAGTGTAAGCAAATGGCAGTTTTAGAAGAAAAAGATGTTATGAAAATGCTCGAGGAAACTGAAGCAGTTCTCCATGGTCACTTTTTGCTGACCAGCGGTCTGCACAGCCCTATGTATGTTGAAAAATTCAACGTACTGCAGCATCCTAAATATACCGAGCGCCTGTGCCAGGAAATCGCACGTCGTTATGAAAACGACAATGTTGAACTGGTAGTTGGCCCGATGACCGGCGGCATTCTGCTGGCTCATGAGGTTGGCAAGGCTCTGGGCACCCGCGCTATCTTCACCGAGCGTGAAAACGGCAAAATGACTCTGCGTCGTGGCTTCCAAATCCCGGCAGGCACCCGCGTACTGGTTGTTGAAGACATCGTAACCACCGGCGGCAGCGTTAAAGAGGTTATGGAAGTAGTTAAAGAGCATGGCGGCGAGCTCGTAGGCGTTGGCCTGCTGGTTGACCGCAGCGGCGGCAAGGTAGACTTTGGCGTTCGCACCGAAGCTCTGCTGCACCTGAACGTAGAAACCTTTGATCCGGCAACCTGCCCGCTGTGCGCTAAAGGCGTACCGTTCACCAAACGTGGCAGAACTGGTAAATGAGACACAGTTTGTCGCAAGCGTAGCGCCGCGAGAAACTGAATGTCGAATTATCCTCGAAGAGGACAAGTAAGACACCAGATTTTTTACATGCTTCGCGAAGTGAGAAATCTAAAAGGTGGAATTATCCTCGAAGAGGACAAGTAAGACACTCTAACCTAAATTTCAAAGCACCTGCTTATCAGGCAACTGGTAGCAGGTGCTTTTCCCTTATAAGTTTGCTTTTTCCCTTAAAATCACCATGTTTTTAAGGGAAAAACTAACAAAATCTTTTCTCTTGACAAAATCTGAAAAATCAGATAAAATAAACCCATAAGATTTTTGCACGCCTGCCTGGAGTATGGTCGTCGCAGCGTCATTTAGAACGCCTTATGTATTATTTGAGTAGTACATAAGGCGTTTTTTGTTCAGAAGGGAGCTGAAGTAATGCAAACAAACGAAGGAAGTCAAGATAGCGAAATCAAGCAGGTCATCCGCAGCCTTTGCATGATGAACAACAGGTTTATGAATTTTATGCTTGATGACAACAAAAAAGCAGCACAGGTTTTCTTGCGTGTTATCTTGGGAGATGATAAAATTAAGGTGAGAAATGTCAGAATACAGAGCTTTATTCAAAACATCTACGGACATTCTTCGCAACTGGATATTTTAGCGCAGGATAGCCAAGGACGTTATTTTAACGTAGAGGTACAAAGAAGCGATGAGGGCGCACCTGCAAGACGCGCCAGATTTTACAGTAGTATTCTTGATACTCACTTCCTACAGCCTGGTAAGCTTTATGAAGAGCTGCCGGATACCTACGTAATTTTTATCACAGAAAACGATGTCTTGCACGATAATTTGCCGCTGTATAATATCAGGCGCAGAATCGATGAAAATGCGAAATGCTTTGAAGATGGTTCGCGCATTATCTATGTCAACAGCCAGCGTCGAGATGATACAGCGCTTGGTAAACTGATGCAGGATTTATATTGCACAGAGCCAAAGAATCTGCATTATCATGAATTTGCCGAGCGCATGGAGTTTTTGAAATACAGCAAGGAGGGCGAAGAAAAAATGACTGATGTAATTGAGGAATATGCTGCAAGAAAGGCCGAAGCAGCAGCGAAGGCAGTTGAAGAAAAAATGACTGACGTAATTGAAGAATATGCCGCAAGAAAAGCTGAAGCATTGGCGAAAGAAGCAGCGAAAAAAGCTGAAGAAAAAGAGCAGGCAAACAGAATAGAGCTTGCCCAAGGCTTACTGGCTGACGGTATGAGTATCGAGTTCACTGTCCGTCACTCTAAGCTTACAGAAGCAGAGGTGCGCGAGCTGGCTTCCAAGCTAACTGCGTAAGCTAAAAGGGTAGTACCTAAAAAACAAAGAATATCGTATGTACAGGCACCTGTTTATCAGCAAAATTATAAGCAGGTGCTTTTTTCTGCGCATTTTTTGCTATTTAACATGCTCTTAACATCAGCATAATACTTCCTTAACAATGATATATTATACTAGCATCATAAACCACGAACCCTACTGATAAGGCGCAGACCTTATCGGAAATAAATTTTTAGACGATGGTTGAAGGAGGAAATATATTATGAAATTGAAAAAAGTCGCATGTTTAGGTCTGGCAGCTATGGTAGCACTCGGTGCTCTGGGCTGCGGCAGTGATAACAAGGCTGCTGATAACAAAGCAGGCAGCAAGGTTACCGGCAGTGTAACCGGCAGCGGTTCTTCCGCACTTCTGCCGTTGGCAAAGGATGCAGCAAGCAAATTCAAAGCTATTAACCCGGATGTTTCCATCACCCTTAACGGTGGCGGCAGCGGCACCGGTCTGAAACAGGTTGCAGACGGCAGCGTTAACATCGGTAACTCTGACGTACCGGCAGAAAGCAAGCTGAAACCCGAAGTTGCCAAAGGACTTGTAGACCACAAGGTTTGCGTAGTTACCATGGCTCCGGTTATCAACAAAGACCTGGCAGCTAAAGTAAAAAGCCTGACCAAGGCTCAGCTGACTGACATCTTCACCGCTAAGGTAACCAACTGGAAACAGGTTGGCGGTCCGGATGAGCCTATCGTTCTGATTACCCGTCCTGCTACCAGCGGTACCCGCGCTCTCTTCCAGGAGTTCGCTCTGGGCGGTGCTAAAGAAGCAACCAACAAATCTCTGGAGACTGATGACTCCGGCACTCTGCTGCAAAGCGTAAAGGATAACAAAGGCGCTATCGGTTATGTTGCCCTGTCCTACCTCGTAAATAACAAAGACGTTGCAACCGTAGCAATCGACGGTGTAGAGCCTACTCTGGACAACACCTACAACGGCAAATATCCTGTATGGGGTTATGAGCACATGTATACTAAAGGCGAAGCTACCGGCGCTGTAAAAGCATTCCTGGACTTCATCCTCTCTGCTGATTATGGTAAGGAAATTGAAAAACAGGGTTATGGTGTTACTGCTAAGATGCAGGTAAAGAGATAACATCGGACTTCGGCTAAGGACACATCTGCGTCATAACATGAGTCATTAAAATTATTACGCTTCCATCTAAACGAGAAGCAGGAAGACAGCATACGCCAAGAGATGCGTCTTACCGCTCTTCTCATCCCCTTTAGAATAAAGATCAAGGCTGTGCCGGGCAGGAGCTGGTAAGTTATCAGCTGCGAGCCTTTGCATAGCCTTTAGCTTTAAAAAGACAAATATATTCACGAGTTACATCAGAGGAGAATAGTTTATGCAACAGGTTACAACAAATGCTTATAGGCAGGATGCGTTGTGGCGATATATTATTACCGGCTGCGGTCTGGCGCTTATTGTTTTGACCATAGCTATTGGTGCTTTTTTATGCTACAAGGGCTTAGGCACATTCACTACATATAATCACAGCATCAGCGAGTTTCTTTTTTCAGCAGATTGGGAGCCGAGTGACAGTGCTGAGGGCGGCGGCAGTGTTGGCGCAGCCATCTTCATCTTCGGTTCTGTTATTACCTGCGCGTTGGCGCTGGCGATTGCTACACCGTTCAGCCTGGCAACCGCAATTTTTATGACGGAGATTTCGCCGGAGCTGGGCAAGCGCTTTGTCCAACCGGCTGTGGAAATTTTTGTCGGCATTCCTTCCGTAGTTTACGGCTGGATCGGCCTGACAATTTTGGTACCGCTGATTAAAAACATTTTTAACCTGCGCTTCGGCTTTTCCGTGCTGGCGGCAGGCATTGTGCTGGCGGTGATGATTTTCCCGACTATCACCAGTCTGGCAGCAGATGCACTGCGCAGCATCCCTAAAAGCTACCGCGCTGCTTCCTATGGCTTGGGCGCAACGCGTTGGCAGACTATTGCCAAGGTGGTAGTGCCTGCGGCAGCCACCGGTCTGATGACGGCAGTAATCCTGGGCCTGGCGCGTGCCTTCGGCGAAGCGCTGGCTGTAGCGATGGTTATCGGCAAGATGCGCGCCTTTCCGAGCTCGCTGCTTGCTCCGACCAACAATCTGACGGCGGCGATTGCGGCAGATATGGGCGGTGCAATGGAGGGCAGTGAATACAACATTGCCTTGTGGACGATGGCGTTGCTGCTGTTTATCATCTCCCTTGCCTGCATCTTTGCCATCCACTTTTTAACTGCTAAAGGAGGGAAGCAGGCATGAACGACGGTATAGCGCGTGCAAAGTTTATTGATAAGCTGATGACAGCGGTGTTTTATTGCGTAGCAGGCTTCTTTATCCTGTTGCTCGTAGCCTTTGCTCTGTATGTTATCATCAACGGCTTCAAGGATTTCAGCTGGAGCCTGATATCCTTTGAGGGCAGCGGCATCGGTAATTTGTTCTTCAATACTATTTATCTGGTTTTCCTGTCGCTGCTTGTGAGCGTTCCTCTGGGTGTCGCTGCCGGCATCTATATGGCCGAATATGCTAAGCAGGGCAAGTTTACTAAGTTCCTGCGCATGTGTATCGAAACGATGTCCTCACTGCCTTCGATTGTTGTCGGTTTGTTCGGTTACCTGGTATTTATCGTAATGACCGGCTCGCAGTGGAACCTGTTCAGCGGTGCGCTGGCAGTTTCTATCCTCAGCATTCCGCTGATTATGACGGTCACGGAGGATGCCTTCAAATCACTGCCGCAGGGCTATAAGCGTGGCAGCCTGGCCATGGGCGCAACGCTGTGGCAGACTATTTACAAGGTGCTGCTGCCGGCGTGCCTGCCGCGTATTATGACGGGTGTGATTCTGGCTGCTGGCCGTGGCTTCGGTGAAGCGGCAGCGCTGCTGTATACCGCAGGCATGAGCACGGATATAAACTGGAACAGCTGGAACCTGCTGTCGCCGACCTGCCCGCTGAACCCCTTCCGTCCGGGCGAAACGCTGGCGCTGCACATCTGGGCATCGCGTACCGAGGCGTTGGCTGCGAATGCGGCGCAGATGGCCAACCTTTCTTCAGCAATATTAATGCTGCTGGTGCTGTCCTTTAGCCTGGGCGCACGTTACCTGAGCACTTATTTAGACACAAAAACCGGAGGTAGCAGAAAATGACAAATGATAACGCTGCAACTAAATTTTTAGTGCAGGATCTGGATTTGTATTACGGCCAATTCCAAGCGTTGAAAAAAATAAATCTTGATATTAAGGAAAAGGAGATTAGCGCGCTTATCGGCCCTTCCGGCTGCGGCAAATCCACCTTTTTAAAGACACTGAACAGAATGAACGACCTGGAGGAGGGTGTGCGCATTGAAGGCAGCATTGCGCTGGATGGCAAGGATATTTTTGCGGAGATTGACCCCATCAGCCTGCGTCACCGTGTAGGTATGGTCTTCCAACAGCCTAACCCCTTCCCGAAAAGCATTTATGATAACGTTGCTTACGGTCCGCGTATCCATGGCGTGACGAAAAAGAGCGAGCTGGACGAGATTGTGGAGCGCAGTCTGCGTCAGGCTGCCATTTGGGATGAGCTGAAGGACAGACTGAGCAAGAGTGCATTGGGCCTGAGCGGCGGCCAGCAGCAGCGCTTGTGTATTGCGCGTACCCTGGCCGTGCAGCCGGAGGTTATCCTCATGGACGAGCCTACCAGTGCGCTGGACCCGATTTCTACGATGAAGATTGAGGATTTGGCTCTGGAGCTGAAAAAGGATTACACCATTGTTATTGTTACGCATAATATGCAGCAGGCTGCACGTATTTCTGACAAAACAGCCTTCTTCCTTTTGGGCGAGCTGATTGAGTTCAACGAAACGAAGCAGCTGTTTGCTAATCCGTCTAATCCTAAGACAGAAGAGTATATTACCGGCAGATTCGGTTGATGCAAGGAGAGGCACGTAAATGCGACACGGAAAGGCTCTCCTGGGGGACAAAGTAAGGTATACTGTCGAAATGCTAATAAGTGCAGTCCCCTCTCAGTCGCCCTGTGGGCGCCAGCTCCCCCCAAAGGGGAGCCTCTCATGTATCGCTGCTTACCTTGCATTTAAATTTGTTGAGAAAGGAATAATAAAATGACACGTAATAAATTCAACGAGGAGCTGAAGCAGCTGCTCAACAGTGTGCGCGTGATGGGTGTAAATCTGGAGGATACCCTGGACAAGGTTATTGCCAACCTGGAGCAGAAGGATGCAGCTTTAGCGCAGCAGATAATCAGCGACGATGATAATTTTGACAACAGTGAAGTAAATATCGAAAAGCAATGCCTGGAGCTGGTGCTTACACAAACTCCGGTAGCAACAGACTGGCGCGAGATTGCCAGCTGCCTGAAGCTGGTGGGCGATATGGAGCGCATTGCCGACCATTGCAGCGACATCAGCCAATACACCTTGAAGCTGATTGAAAAGGAGCCTGTGCCGCTGCCAGATAACTTTATGGCTATGCTGCAGGTTATGCGCCAGATGGTGTACGACAGCATCAGCGCAATCAGCGAAAATGATTTGGAGCTGGCCAATAAGGTTATTGCTACCGATGATGAGGTAGACAATTATTTTGCCGAAATGCGTCAGCATCTGACTACTGTTATGCAGCAAAAACCGCAATATGTACCCCAATATGTTGACTATCTGATGATTGCCAAATATGTGGAGCGCATTGCCGACCATTCCACAAATATCGCCCAATGGGTAATGTTTGTGGTAAAGAACGAACTGAAAAACTGAGCTTTGAATGCCAATCACGGCCTCTGCAGAAATGCGGGGGCTTTTGTTTATGTTACGGTTGTTGCGGCGTTAGCGGGCCGCGTCATTTGGCAGACTGGTTTTCTATATTCGTTGATTTGTGTTATAATATAACATTAGAGTATTTGCGGACAGGGCAGCGTCATGTGTTATTATAGGCACTGGCATTATGCATAGACATATGCTGCAGGCTGCACTTGTCACGATTGAAAAGGATAATATCTTTAGAGCAGTTTCAGGAGGGACGCAATGCATATTGACAGACGATTAGAAACTATTGCCAACCTGGTGCCGCAGGGCTGTGTGCTGGCGGACATCGGTACAGACCACGCGTATTTGCCGGTTTGGCTGCTGGAAAAGCAAAGAATTTCCCGGGCAATTGCCGGTGATATTGCCGCAGGCCCCTGCCAGGCTGCGCGCACTACCGTGGCGCAGTTTGGCCAGCATGAGCATGTAGATGTGCGCCAGGGCAGCGGCCTGAAGGTGCTGAGCCCCGGTGAAGCAGACTGCATTGCTATTGCCGGCATGGGCGCTTCTACCATTATCAGCATTCTGGAGGACGATATGGAGGTAGCACAGAGCGCAGAGCTTTTGGTGCTGCAGCCAATGGCAGGCGCTGCATCACTGCGCGCGTGGCTGTGCAGCCACGGCTGGCAGCTGGCTGCCGAGGAGCTGGTGGAGGATGCTCCGCATTTTTACGAGATTATCGCCGCTAAGCGCGGCTCTGCGCCTGCTTACAGTGCGGCAGAGTGCGTTGTAGGACCGCTGCTGCTCGCACAGAAGCACCCGCTGCTGGGTAAACAGCTGGCACGCCAGCTTGCTAGTTGCAGACAGCTGCTGGAGAACATGGGACGCAGCGAGCGCGCACGCGCGAGCGAAAAGTATAAGGAAATCGAAGCGTTGAAAGCAGAACTGGAGGTGCTGCAAAATGGCAAGTGTAGTGACAGTAAATGATATCATCAACCTGCTGGAGGAGATGGCGCCGCCGGAGCTGGCAGAATCCTGGGATAACGTCGGCCTGATGCTGGGCAGGCGCCATAAGCCTGTGCGCAAGCTGCTTCTGGCGCTGGATATGACACAAGAAACGGTGACGCAGGCCTTGACGAAAAAGGCTGATATGCTGATTACGCATCATCCGGCAATTTTTCACAAGCTGGGCAATATGACGGACGCTGACTGGCAGCAGAAGCTTTTGCTGCAGCTGGCAGAAAATGGTGTTGCTGTTTACAGCGCGCATACGAACCTGGACTGCGTGGCGAATGGTGTCAACAGCGTGCTTGCCAAAAGATTGCGTTTGCTGGAGCCTGACGTACTGGATACAGTAAGCGGACTGGGACGCATTGGCGAGCTGGAAAAGCCGGCTAAGCTGCAGGATTTTGCACTCTTTGTCAAAAAGGCTTTGCAGGCTGATTATCTTACCATAGGCGATGCGGGATGCAAGGTTAAGCGTGTTGCCGTCTGTGGCGGTGCCGGTGCCGATTTGATCGGGCTGGCGTTGGCGCAGGGGGCGGACACGCTGGTGACGGGTGATGTGAAGTACCATGAGGCACAGCAGGCTGTTTTCAGCGGTCTGAACATTATCGATGCAGGCCATCAGCCGACGGAGCTGCCAGTGCTGGACGATTTGGCTGACAGATTATCGTTGCGCTTTACGGAAAAGCATTGGGACGTGGCAATTCAGGTAGCACGCGAAACACTGCTGCTGAAGCATATATAGAAAACAGGTGATGAAAAAATGATTAAGGATTTTAAGGCCGGCACTAAGGTATGCCAGGCAGTTTTAGTAAGAGTACAGAAGGTAGGTAATTCCTCTAACGGCGGTGTATTTGCCCGTGGTATGCTGGAGGATAACAGCGGACGCATTGCTTTTATCTGCTTTGATGCAGTGCTGGTAGACAAGCTGCGTGAGCTGGAGGGACCGACAGCCTTTATGATGGGCGGCAACGTCGACATCAACAAATTTAATAACGATATGTCGCTGCAGGTGATTGTGCAGCGTCTGGAAAACCTGCTGCCGCAGGACGATATCAGCAATTTGCTGCCACAGGGTGATTTTGATGTAGAGGCTTATAAAACTAAGCTGACAAATTATATCAAGGCAGTGCGTACTCCGGGATTACGTATGCTGCTGGAGACTATCTTCAGCGGTGCTACCTATGAGCGCTTTGTGACCAATCCCGCAGGCATGCGCATGCATCATGCTTATCTGGGCGGCCTGCTGCAGCATTCTATTGATGTTACCGGCCTGGCAGTGGCCATGGCGGAGCAGATTGAGGGCGTAGACAAGGACCTTGTTATTGCTGGCGCTCTGCTGCACGATATCGGCAAAATCCGTGAGATTTCTGCGGAAATAGGCTTTCCTTATACCAGTGAAGGCCGTTTGCTCGGACACATTACCATGAGCTGCATGATGGTGCAGGAGGCAGCGGCTAAGCTGCGTCTGCCTGCGTCTCGTCTGGAGCAGCTGCAGCACATTCTGCTGGCGCACCATGGCGATAACGAAAAGGGTTCGCCGGTAGCCTGCGCTACGCGTGAAGCCTTTGTGGTACATTACGCTGACGAAATCAACGCTGTAATGAACCAGTTTGATGTGCATGAGGGCAAGAGTGCCTGGGAGTTCAACCGCATGCTGGGACGCAATATCCTGGTAGACAAGCTGTGAGCAGCAAAATAATACGCCAAACAGCGTTGAAGCTGCACGGTATGACGATAAACTTACAGTTTAAGCTGGTCAAAAATATTACGCTGCGTATCAAAGAGAATGGCGGCATCTTTCTTACTGCTCCTGTAGGGATGAGCGTAAGCGAGGTACAGCAATTCCTGGAGAGCAAGGAGCAGTGGCTGCGCCAAAAGCTGCAGCTGGTGCTGCAGGCGCAGCAAAAGCAGGAGAAGAAGTACAGCATGGGCGAGCTGCCCTTTGACGGGCAGCATGTGTGGCTGTGGGGCAAGCGTTTGCCGGCGCGCTTTTTGCTAAGCGGCAAAAAGCACGGTACCTATGAGGTGGAGGACGAAGCTGTCTGCTTTTATTACCGCAGTGAGCTGAGCGAGGAAGCCCGGTGTGCTTTTGTGGAATTCTTCTATAAGCAGGAAGTGCTCTACAAGGGGGCGCAGCTGATGGCAGTCTGGGCGAAGAAAATGGGCGTGCAGCCCACTGGTCTCAAGGTGCATCGCATGAAAACGCGCTGGGGCTCCTGCAACGTGCGCACGGGCAGTATCAATTTGAATACGCTGCTGGCCTGCTGGCCCGAGGAGTGTCTGGAATACATCGTGGTGCATGAGCTGGCACATTTACAGGAGGCTAATCATTCACCACGCTTCCATGCGATTGTCGAACGCTATTTGCCCGAGTGGCGTGAGCGCAAAAAGCTTCTGGAAGACTTTAAGCCTGTTTAATACTGCTTCAAGCATAAGGTATAAGCATTTTCTGTGATAAATAAAGCATTTTGCTTTGTATTGATGATAAAAACAGTATATATATGTAAATCTTTTGTGAAAGCATACTAAGAAAGCAAGTATTTGTGCTATAATTATAGTAACATCTTGTAGGACTCTGTCATTTGCTGTGATAAATAAATGACATGAGTCAGTTTGAAGGCAGGAGTGATGATTATGGCAAAACAGAAAATATTAATTGCTGATGATGAGGCGCAGATTCGCGAGATTTTGCGCATATATTTTGAGAAGGAAGGCTTTGAGGTTATTGAAGCTGAAGATGGTGCTGCCGCAATTTTGAAGGTGCAGTCCGAAAAGCCGGATATTTTGCTGCTGGATATTATGATGCCCGTCCTCGATGGCATTGAGGTTTGCAAGCAGGTACGCAAGATGTCGGACCTGCCGATTATCATGGTTACCGCTAAGGACGATGATGATGACCGCATCGCCGGCCTGGAAATCGGCGCTGATGACTATATCACCAAGCCGTTTAATTCGCGTGAGGTTGTGGCCCGCGTGAAGGCTGTGCTGCGTCGTGCAGGCACCCAGGAGAAGAAGGGCGAGGTATCGCGCATCACTTATCCTGGTCTGATTATCGATATGGACCAATATCAGGTAACAGCCTTCGGCAACAAAATGACCTTTACAACTAAGGAAATGGAGCTTTTGTGGTGCCTGGCATCTAACCCTGGCAAGGCCTTTAGCCGCAACCAGCTGCTGGAAACCATCTGGGGCTATTCCTATTATGGTGATACCCGTACTGTTGATACGCATATCAAGCGCATCAGACAGAAGCTGAACATTCCGCCTGATTCCAAATGGGATATTACGACTATCTGGGGTGTAGGCTACAAATTTGAGCTAAAGGACAACTAAATTATGAAAAAATCCCTAAGCACACGCTTGATGTATAGTTTTATGACTATCATAATTATCGTCGTTGTGGGGATTACAGCAGGCATATCGTACCTGATTGCTGACTACTTTTTCCAGATTAAGGAGCAGGAGCTGGCCGAAAAGGGAGATGAGATGGGGGAAACGATTGAAGCCTTCATCCGTCTGCAGGACCGCGATATGCTTTACCGATATATTTTAGCTGTAGATAAGCTGGTTGGCGCACGCATCTGGCTGTTTGATGATAATTACGAGCTTTTGGCGGCCTCTAGTTTTGAGTCCGTTAAGGAGACCGGAGAAAATGCCAATATGAAGGAATTTCTCAGGTATGGCGCACCCTCCAGGCAGGTATTGCAGGAGAGCGTCAGAAAACTGGATCAGGATATGAAGAGCAGTAATTTATCGTATCGCATTAAGGTGATACTAAATGATGTTTATGCCGGGAAGTCCTTCAAATCGCAGATTTATCATCCGTATTACAAGGAGCAGGTGATCCTGGTTGGTGTTCCTTATACCTTTGGTAACGGGCACACAGGCGCTATTTTGATGATTGAGCCCTTGAGCGGTTTCGAAAAATTCTTGCGAAATGTTTACATTTATATTATGATTGTAGGTATCATTGCCATTATTTTCAGTTTGTTTTTGGTTAAGCGTCTGTCAGGCCTCATTATCCGGCCGGTGCTGGATATGAAGGACAATGCGCAGGCGATGGCTTCGGGAGATTATTCCCGCAGGCTGGAGGTGCATGGTGATGATGAAATTGCCGAGCTGGGGAATGCGCTCAATTCTTTAGGCAAGGATTTGGGTGATTACATTGCCAAGATGGAGCGGACGGAAAAAATCCGCCGTGATTTTGTGGCTAATGTATCGCATGAGCTGCGGACGCCGATTACAATTATCCGTGGCTACAATGAGGCAATCTGTGACGGTATGGTAACGGATACTGATCTGATTCAGCGTTACCGTGGCCTGATAAATGAAGAAACAGTCCGCCTGGAGCGCATGGTACGCGAGCTGCTGGATATCAGCAGACTGGAGTCCAGCGACCCGCTGACTGTAAGCAACATGGATGAGCTGCCGCTGGCCGGTATCATCCGTAATGTCGCCGAAAAATTATCGGTGCGCTGCGTGAAGAATAATGTTACAATTAGTGTTCATGCCGACGATAATATCAAAATTTTGGGCGATGGAGACCAAATGGTACAGTTAATTATGATTTTGTGCGATAATGCCTTGAAATATTCGCCAGAAAATGGTACTGTATCAGTAGGTGCGAATAAGCTTGACGATGGTAGCGTGCTTGTAACAGTTGCTGACCAGGGCAAGGGCATCCCGGAGGAGGATATTCCGTTTATCTGGGAACGCTTTTACAAGGTGGAAAAATCGCATTGCCGCAGTGTTCCGGGAACGGGACTGGGGCTTGCTATTGCCAAAGAAATTATTCGCGTACACGGCGCCAGTGCCGAGGTTATCAGCAAATGTGGTTCTGGTACCACGTTTGAAATAAAATTTCCAAAGGATAAGGTAGTATGATTTTAAAGTATGTTTGCCCCGATTACAGAGTAAAAAGTTTATTTGACATTTCCGCAAAATGGCTGAAGCGCAATGGCTACACCAAAATTGTTGTTGATATTGACAATACCTTGCTGCCGCGCGACAAGAACCTGGTAGGCCCTCGTGCTATGACCTGGATTCGTCAGCTGCATCAGATGGGTATCAATGTGGCATTGATTTCCAATAATGGTGGTGACCGCATTAAGGGTATCACCCGTCAGACTGGTCTTGGCACCATTATGCGTGCCGCTAAGCCTTTGCCTATGGCTTACAAGCAGATTACTAAAGCTATGGGCGGCGGTAAGATTCTTTTTATCGGTGATCAGCTGTTGACCGACGTTTTAGGCGCTAAGGTTGCCGGTCATCCTGTAGTCTTTGTTGAATCCTTAGGCGGTAAGGAGCATTTTATTACCCGTTGCACCCGCAAGCTGGAGAAATTCTTCCTTGGTCGTCTGAACAGCAATAATATGATGCCTAAGGAGCGCGTATTATGAAAATAGCCCTGCTGCAGCTGGAGGTTCTGGAAAAGAATAAGGCGGCCAATGTGGCCCATGGTCTGCAGCTGGCAGCGGATGCTGCCAAGGAGCATGATTTACTGGTGCTGCCCGAGGTGTGGACAACAGGCTATAGCCTGGGACACCTGGAGCAGGATGCTGAACCGCAGGCTTCGCCTGTGCTGGCGCAGCTAGCGGAGCTGGCGCGCAGCGAGCAGTGCGCAATCCTCGCAGGCTCAGTGCCGATGCGTCATGCTGATGGCAAGGTTTATAATACCTCTGCGGCTATTGATAAGAATGGTGAAATTGTTAATCTTTATGATAAGGTGCATCTTTTTGGCCTTTTCAATGAGGGTGATTTCTTTGCTCCCGGCAATAATTTCAATGCCTTTACATTAGACGGTCTGTGCTGCGGCTCGACTATCTGTTACGATTTACGTTTCCCCGAGCTTTTCCGTCACCTGGCTTTGCAGGGGGCACAGCTCATTTTCTGCCCGGCTGAGTGGCCTGAAGCGCGGGGAGATATCTGGCGCTTGCTGGCACAGGCACGTGCTGCCGAAAACCACACCTTTGTGGTAGCGGTAAATTGTGCGGGCAGCTTTAAGGGTGCGCCGTTTTACGGTCATTCGATGGTGGTTGCGCCCAGCGGCAGGATTCTTGCTGAGGCAGGGATGCAGGAGGAGGTTGTTTCCTGCGAAATCGATCTGGCAGATGTTGCGAGAGTACGTAGCAGGCTTAATGCTTTAGCTGATGTACGCAAGGAGCTGATTCAATAGTGAATTATCGAAATTTGCTGGCCGGCCTGGCGGCCGGTCTGCTTTTCTATGTCCAGACGGGAGCGGAGCTTGCTCTGGCTGCTGTACCTAATGATGCGCCGAAGGATATTAAGTATATTCTTGGTTTTTATTATGGCAATGGCGAAAATATTCTTATCCGTGAGAATAATGGCCGTCTGGAGCTGTTATACCGTACTGCGCAGGAGGACAGGTCTTTTGCTGCGGCTAATCTTTATCCGCTGAGCAAGGTGCATTTTGATTCCTATACGCTGCAGGAGTCCGGTCCGATGAGTAATACTGAGGCCAGTGTGCGTTTTGAACGTGACAGTGATGGCTATGGTATTTCGTGTCGCGTTGGTGGTAATACGTACAGCCGTTACTTTTTTGGTACGACGCAGGGGGAAAGGGCGAAGCCTTTCCGTCTGGAGGAGCGCAGTGCTGAGGAATGGGCTAAGCTACGCGAGGAGGCTGCGAAGGCAGCTGTTCCTGCGGCCTTGGCAGCAGGGGAGCAGGCGCAGCTGGTTGATGCTGCTTCTGTTGCCGGTGTGAAGGTTAATTCTGTTTACGCCGGTAGTGATAACCTGTTTGGTGCACCGCTTTATACTACGCCGAAGCTCTTTGTTTCTAAAGAGGCTGCAGCTGCTTTAGGCAAGGTGCAGCAGCGCTTGGCACCTTACGGTTACGGCCTGGTGCTGTGGGATGCGTATCGTCCCTGGTCGGTGAGTAAGCTGGCTAATCTGGCTTTGCCGGAGGGCAAGAAGGATATGCTGGAGGATCCGGAGGTTAAGGGAAGCGTGCATAATACCGGTAATGCTGTTGATGTGGGCTTGTATAGCCTGGAGAGCGGCGAGGAGCTGGATATGGGCTCCGGCTTTGATGAGCCGTCACTGCGACAGTACGCCAGCTATGCTGGCGGTACGTCGCGCGAGCGCTATCTGCGCAGTTTGCTGCGCGAGGAGATGGAGCTGCAGGGATTCAAGGGGATTGAGATGGAGTGGTGGCATTTTGAGTTTGGCGACTGCTCTAAGTTCGCCCATTTGAATGTAAGTAACTAGTAGTAAGGTAACTAGTAATAGCGTCGCAAGCGATATGTCGTTCCGCTCAGAGAAATTTTCCGTCAATCGCTTGCTGGGTTAAGTTTTCCTGAGAGGTTTGCAGAAGCGAGTTGACGGACGCAAATTTCGTGTGGAAGCAAGACGAAACGTGCGGCGCCGATCTTGTTCGAGGGTAACCTTTAGGGTTCGGTTGCCTTGTTTCTGTGTTTCCAGACACTCATTTGCTAAAATTTATATTCGCTGCACGATATATCACTTGCTTGCGTTGGCGTGCTGTAGTGGTTGTATAAGTGTCCCTGTGTTGATGTGTAGTATTTTTCTATGTTTGTTTCTTACGTTAGTGTAAAAATATATTATTAGTGAGGTGTTTAGTTATGAACGTTTATGATAATGCAAATGATCTGGCTAAGGCTATGCGCGAGAGCCACGAGTACAAAAAACTGAAGGAAGCTGCTGTTGTTCTGGAGAAGGATCCGGATACCAAGAAAATGGTTAATGAGTATCTGATGGCTGCTCAGGAGGTTGAGTTTGCTAAGCATCAGGGTAAGACTCCGGATGCTGCTGCTATGGATAAGCTGGAGAAGCTGCAGGGTATTTTGAATCTGAACAGTGATGCTATGCAGTATCTGAATGCGTTGATTCGTTTCCAGATGATGCTGATGGACGTTACTAATACTATTCAGGACGTTGTTAAAGAGGCAATGGGAGATAAATAATGACGTTGCAGGAGATTTTCGCAGGCTGTACTGCTAAGCCTTTGCTGGTGCAGGAGCCGATGGCGAAGCATACATCCTTCCGCATTGGCGGTCCTGCTGACCTGATGGCTATGCCGCAGAGCGAGCAGGAGCTGCAGCAGCTGCTGCAGCGTGCCTGTGAGGCAAAGGTGCCGGTTACGCTGATTGGCAATGGTTCTAACCTGCTGGTGCGCGATAAGGGCATCCGCGGCCTGGTTATCAAGCTGGGCAATATGCTCAATGACGTTGCTGCTGATGGCTGCAACCTGACCTTTGGCAGCGGTGTTTCTTTGGCTGCTGCTTCCCGCAAGGCTGCAGAGCTGGGCCTGAGCGGCATGGAGTTTGCTGTGGGCATTCCCGGAAGCATTGGCGGTGCTGTTTATATGAACGCCGGTGCTTATGATGGCGAGATGGCCAAGGTTGTTACCAGCGTGCGCGTGATGGAGCTTGACGGCACAATCAGCGAGCTGCCTGCTGCAGCTCTTGATTTTGGCTATCGCCATACTGCGCTGCAGGGCAGCGGTAAAATTGTTACTTCGGTGACTGTACGCCTGACTGCAGGCGATAAGCAGGCTATTGCCGATAAGATGGCTGATTTCAGTAACCGCCGCATCACTAAGCAGCCGTTGGAGCTGCCAAGTGCAGGCAGTATGTTCAAGCGTCCTCCCGGATATTTCGCCGGTACGCTGATTGACCAGACCGGTCTGAAGGGCTATACTGTCGGCGGGGCGCAGGTTTCTGAAAAGCATGCCGGTTTTGTGGTGAACATTGGCGGTGCTACAGCGGCAGATGTGCTGCAGCTTATCTGCGATGTGCAGGATAAGGTGTTTGCGGCGCATGGTGTGCATCTTGAGCCGGAGGTTTTGGTTCTCGGCGAAGAATAAACTAGGGGAGAGCGCCTAGAAGACGTCATCTACGTCGTCAGGGCTCCTAGGAGTATAAGGGTATACGCCGTCGTCGCCCTTCCTCGTATCTGACATCTTCTAGGCGCTCTCTAAAGAAAGCGGTGTAAGACGCCTCTCCGTCGCCAGAGCTTTCTAAAGAAAACGCTGTAAGAGTCATAGCTCTTAAATAAAAACAGTGCGTCATCACCCCTTGACGCAGTTGACAGCATTTTATCGCTTTTGGTGTAATACACCGGGATACAGCTTTACGAAAAAGTTTACAGGAGAAGAATATTTTGGAGCAGCAACTTTTAACAGAGCAGGAAATTCACGAGCTTGGCTTGCAGGCTTTCGTTCCCTGGCTGGAAAGTCATAATTTTAAAATTGATTTTATGCAGACTGATATGAATACTGTGCCGCATATTTTTGCCCTGAGTGGCAAAATCCTGACGGTTATCGTCGCAGCGACGGCAATGTACCCGCATAAGGGTGTTGTCGGTGAAGCGGACAAGGCTTATGCTATGCGTGTAGCAACACAGCTTGGCGCTCTTTGCGCTACTGCTTCTATCGGTCTGGTAAATGTAGACGGTCTGCCTGATGACAAAAAGCTCATGGGTACGCCTATGCGCAATGGTCATTATAAGGCAGATTTTAGTGGACTAGAATACATTCACTATACCGATAATGCACTGTGAGGTGACGTTATGGATTTGTTAACAGTTAATCAGGAAAAATGCCTGCGTTGCGGCATTTGCGTAGAATGCTGTCCTTCCTGCATTCTTTCGATGGGTGAAAACGGACCGGAGTGCAATTTTGACCGTGGCTGCATGAGCTGCGGCCAGTGCGTTGCTATCTGCCCCGTAGGTGCCCTGGATAATAAGTATACGCCGCTGGCGGAGCAACGCCCGGTGACGATGCCTTTGCCGACGCCGGAGGTGGCTTATGAATTTTTGCGTATGCGCCGCAGTGTGCGCAACTTTAAGCCGCAGGCACCGACTGACGAAGAGCTTACCCGCATGCTGGATGTGGCACGCTATGCGCCGACTGCCGGCAATTCGCAGGGCTTGTATTACATCGTTATCCGCGATAAGGAGCAGATCCGCGCAATTGCTGATGCTGTTGCCAACTGGATGGAGGACGAGGTTGCGGCAGGCACCGAAAACAAACGTTATTTTCAGGTAGTGCTGCGCGCTTACCGTGAGCGTGGACAGGATATCATCGCGCGTAATGCTCCTTGCCTGATTTTTGCGCTGGCGCGCCGTCTGAATATTACCGGTGTGAGCAACGCAGAGCAAAGCTGGGCTTACGCAGAGCTGTTTGCTCCGACTATTGGCTTGGGTACGACAATTGCCGGCTTTATCCAATCCTGCGGTATTGCAGGCTATCAGCCGCTGCTGGAGCTGGTTGCCGTGCCGCCGAAGCACAAAATTGTAGGCACACTGATGGTTGGCTATCCTAAATATAAATATCAACGGATGCCGGAAAGACAGCATCTGAAGGTTGATTTCCGTTAGTTTATTTAAGCATGAACTATTGCCGTGGTTCATGCTTTTTTATTCTTATATTATTTGCCAAGAAGTTCCTAATTGCATGAGATGCAGGATGTGATTTATTGTAGAGCCTGCATGGGTGTGGTATAATATATAGGATTGAGTAAAGTATAGTATACTTAAATTTATTTGAATTTTATGATGAAGTATGAGCATGAGGTGTATGTATGTCAGAAGCAGTATTGAGTGTTAATCATTTATCTATAGGCTATGGCAGCCGCTGTGTTATCAGCGACGCCAGCTTCACGATCGGCAAGGGCGAGCTCGTGGGTATTATCGGCTGTAACGGTGCCGGCAAGAGTACGCTGTTAAAGACTATCCGCGGTATGCTGCCGAAGCAGAGCGGTGAGGTTTTGTTTTTTGATAAGCCGATGGAGGAATATACTGACAGAGATTTGGCGCGCGAGGTAGCCTATCTGCAGCAGCAGGTAGAGGTTGGCTTTGGCTATACAGGCCAGGATATTGTTATGGCGGGACGCTACCCTTACCTGAAATGGTGGGAACGCGAAAGCGAGGACGACAAGCGTCTGGCGCTGGACTGCATGGAATATACCGGTACGCGTGAGCTGGCGGAAAAGCCGGTGACGGAGGTTTCCGGCGGTCAGAAGCAGCGTATCCTGTTGGCGAAGGTTTTGGCGCAGCAGACGCCGGTGCTGTTCCTCGATGAGCCTACTACCGGTCTGGATATGGTTTACCAGGAGGAAATATTCCGCTTTGCGCGTGAGCTGGCGCTGATGGGCAAGACGGTGCTGATGGTTGTGCATGAGCTGAATCTGGCAGCGAAATACTGCAGCCGTATCCTGCTTTTGGGCGAGGGAAAGCTGTTGGCAGACGATACGCCGGAGCGCGTATTTACGGAAGCTTTGCTTAGCAGAGCATATGCGGCTGATATTGCCGTAAGCCGCAATCCGCTGAACAATAACCTGGAGATTACAACGCGCGTAGATGAGGCCAGCAAAGAGAAGGATGCAGCATTGCTGAAAAAGATTTGCTGCGAATAGGTGAAGTATGAGAATCTTATATATCCTGCTGGCGTTGCTGTGCCTCGCACAGCAGGCCTTTGCAGGCGTGAAGCTGGAGACAGTGTACCCCTACAATCTGGATAAGAGTGCCGCGCATGTAGTGCACGGCGGCAGCACGATGCCTTTATTTATTAATATCAGCAGCTTTGATGTGCCGCATGAGCAGCAGGCGCATCTGCGCGTAATTTTGCCAGAAGGCTTTAAGGCGCTTGCTAATGACAAATGGCGTTTGGGAAGCGCTGACGGCCGCCAGACGGCGGAGGCAGATTGGGTGCTGCCGGCTGATTTCGGACAGAGCTTTGATTTGCTTTATATTCAGCCGCAGGCAGATTTAGCACGTGGCGCAAAGCAGCTGACGGTGGAGGTCAGCGGCGACGGCTGGCATGAGCGCAAGGAGCTGAGCTTCAGTTATGAGCCGGCGGCGGCAGCAGCGGTAGCTGCGGAACCGACGCAGGGGAAGAAGCTGGACCGCAGCAAGTTTAACTGGTATATCCAGAGCGTGACGCTGCCGGTAGATAATTTGGGCAATAAGGATGACCGCGCGGCAGAAGGCGTGGTTTTTATCCGTGATACTACGCTCGAAGGCTTCCGCAACCGCATGACGGGCGACGGTGCGACGAACTGGTCGGCCGTGTTTAACCACCCTGCTACTTTTCTGGTGCTGGATATGCGCAATCCGCAGCGCGATGTACGTCTGCTGAAATTTAAGGCGGAGCTGATTGATAAGAAGACGGGCAAGGTTATGCCTGGTCTTTGCACCGCGGGCAAAAACAATGAGGATTCCGAGCATGGCTGGGCCGGTGAAACCGGCAGCGTTAACGAAACTACGGCGCTGATTTCGCTGGACGGCAAGAAAACTCAGGCCTTTATTATTCCGTTATATGTAGATTATTTTACCGTTCTGGAGGGCGATTACAGTCTGCGTGTGACCGTAAGCGGCAACGGGCAGGAAAAGGTACAGGAGGTTCCGCTGACAATCGCCAAGAAGCATAATCTGGGACTTTTGGCAGTAGGCTTTTCCTTCATCTGCCTGCTGGCAGTGCTGGCCTGCAGCTACAAGCTGAAGGGCTGCATTTACCGCATCGGGGCGCGCGGTGCTATTACGGTGTCGCTTTTTGCGGCGCTGGCCTTTGGTGGTATTACGTTACCGACAACGCTGATCGGTGATTTGCTGCATGTATTCTTAGGGCCTTTCTCCGGTTTGCTTACAGGCATTCTGAGCGGCATGCTGCTGTATTTGCTGGTAGTGGCGCTGTTGGTGCTGTTCCGTGCGCCGGGCGTGCTGACTCTGATGTATTTTGTCAAATATATGCTTTCCGGTCTGATGTTCGGACACTTTACGCCGTTAGGACTGTTGAGCATGTGTGTCAACGTAGCAATTTTGGAAACGCTGCTGTATCTTTCCGGCTTCTACCGCAGGCAGGAGCTGGGCAAGGGTTATATGCTGTTTATCTGCCTGCTGATGGGCGTGGGCGACGCACTTGTCACCTTCGTCAACATGGAGCAGATGATGTTCTTCTATCGTCTGTATTACGCAGACTGGTATTTGGCGCTGTATATGCTGGTCAACGGCCTTGTATATAGCAGCATCGGCGCCTGGCTGGGTGCTAAGACGGGCAGCAAGCTGCAGCAGGTTATGGGGGAATAGAGATGCTGAAAATAGACAATTTATCTTATCGCTATCCCTCAAGGAAGCAATTTACCTTAAAAAATATCAACCTGACGCTGGCAGACGGTGAAATGTTGCTTTTGGCAGGTCGCAGCGGCTGCGGCAAGTCGACGTTGATTAAAGCTATCAGCGGTCTGTTGGGCAGCGAGGAGCGTGGCGAGCTGCAGGGAGCAATTTACCTGCAGGGCGAGGATATCAGCAAATGGCCGCCGGAAAAAACAGGCCAGCTGGTGGGTACTGTGTACCAGTCGCCTGATGACCAGCTTTTTGCGATGACGGTAGCGGATGAGGTTGGCTTTGCGCTGGAAAACCAGGGCGAGGAGCTGGAGGTTATCGCGCGCAAGGTGAGCGAAACGCTGCAGCTGGTAGGCTTGGGCGGTTTTGAGGATTACAGCATCCACAAGCTGAGCGGCGGTCAGAGGCAGCGCTTGGCGTTGGCTTCGATTCTCGTTACCAGGCCGGGACTTTTGATTTTAGATGAGCCTGTCAGCCAGATGAATCCGCAGGGCGTGCAGAGCTTTATGCAGCTTTTGGTGCGCCTCAACCGCGAGGCAGGCATTGCCATTTTGATGATTGAGCATCGTGTAAACGAGCTTTGCAAATATTTTTCGCGTCTGGCAGTAATGCAGGACGGACGTATTGTTTATGACGGTCTTGTTAAAGATGCCTGGAAGGCGATGACAGGGCGCACGGATTTGGGCTTGCGTGAACCGCAGACAGTAAAGCTGTGCCGCGCACTGCAGCTTTCGGAGCTGACGACAGACAAGGAAAAAATAGTGCAGATGCTGCGCAGCGAATGCGAGCCTGCAGCAGCTGCTGAGCAGGCCAAGCCTGCAGGGCAACAGCAGCCTCTTCTTGAAGCGCGCAATTTGTATTACACCTATCCCGGCAGTAAGGAGCCAACGCTGAAGAATTTGCAGTTTACGCTTTATCGGGGGCAGATTACAGCGATTATGGGCTTCAACGGCGCCGGCAAAAGTACGCTGATGAACCTTTTGGGCGGCCTGACACAGACGCAGCAGGGAAGCATGCTGCTGCAGGGAAAACCGGTCGACAAGCAACTGGGAAAAATCGGCTATCTGCGGCAGGAGCCTGATTTGATGCTGCTGGCGGATACGGTGCGCGAGGAGCTGTGCTGGAAGAATCACACGATTACGCAGCAGGAGCTGCAGCAACTCTTAGAGCATATGAATCTGGCGGAATATGCCGATGATTTTCCGCTGGCGCTGAGCAAAGGGCAACGTTTGCGTGTTGTTTTGGGCGCGATGCTGGCGAAGAAGCCGGCGCTGCTGCTTTTGGACGAGCCTACGACAGGACAGGATGAACAGAGTCTGGCGGAAATCCGCCGTTTGCTTTTGGCTTATAAGGAGCAGGGGGGCAGTATCTTCATCTGTACGCATGATATGGAGCTGGCGGCGCAGGTTGCCGACCGCGTAATTGTGCTGTGTGCGGGGCAGATAATTGCCGACGGCACGACAGAAGATGTTTTGAGCAATAAGGAGCTGGTGGAGGCCGGCGGTCTTACTCCGTCAGCGTTGCTGCCGGTGTGCGAGCAGGCGGGGCTTCCTCCCTGCATCACGGTAGAGGGGGTGAAGCGTTATGTCCGTAAGACAACTGTGGGAAGGCACTGATGCTGCCGGTTGGGCGCAGAAGCTTAACGGGCGTACTAAGCTGCTGTTCCTTTTCCTCTTTGCTATTCTGATGATTACCGTAGATAATCCGCGGACACTCTTTATTTTATTTACGTTTACCTTATTACTGCATCTGGCAGCGAAAACTTCCATTTACAAATGGAAGGTGATGGCGATACTGCTGCTCTTGGGTCTGTGGGGCTCCATGTTCAGCCAGGCACTGTTTTTTGCGCAGACGCCGCGTACACCGCTGTTGGTGCTGATTGCTCCGGAGGCAGGCTTCATCGGCCAGCTGACGGGCGGACTTTTCATCTACCGCGAGGGCATTCTGTACGGTGCGGTGCAGGGCTTGCGCAGTGCCAGCATGCTGGCACTGGGACTTTTGGTCTGCTGGACGAGTGACCCGCGGCAGCTGCTGCAGGCATTGCTGGCCTGGCGCCTGCCGCCGCAGATGGCGTTCATGCTGGTGACGGCGATTCGCTTTTTGCCGGTGCTGGCAGCCGAAACAGGTGAGGTCATCACAGCGCTGCAGCTGCGCAGTGACAGCCAGAGCGGACGCACTGCTGTGCTGCGTCATTTGCCGTATATCGCCAAGCCTTTGTTGGCGCGCTGCCTGAGGCGCGCGCAGACGCTTGCACTTTCGGTTGTGAGCCGCGGCTTTTTTGCAGGCGGCGCTGCAAAGCGACGCCAACAATGGGACGCACGCGAAAAGGTAAGCTGCCTGCTGCTGCTTGCAGTAGTGGTGGCAGTTGTTGGCAGTAAAATTATTTACCTGCTGTCGGAGCAGGGCTTCTACTTTGGCGTTTTCCGCCAAATCTATGATTGGACGGTGCTGTATCTATGAATAAGCTTAAAGGCTGGCTGGCACTTGTGCTGCTGCTGCTTTCCTGGTGCGCACTGTACTGGATTACCGGCAGCAGAACGCCATGGAACCAGTTTCATGTTAATAACGACGGCTCCGGCGTGAGCGTCTATCTGGGTGATATCCCGACACAGAATTATGACCGCATGGGCTTTACGAAGGCAGTGGTGCGCTACGCTGCTGAGGAAGAAGGCTGGATTGTCGGAACGGAGCGCGGCGAGCTTTTCCTTTTTGACAACGAAGGAGGTCAGAAATGGAAGCGCTCCCTTGGCATAGGTAAGCTGATTGCACTGTGCCTGACACCGGACGGCAAGCTGGCGATAGTAGGCGAGCAGAGCGCGGAGGGCAGGCTTTACGCCGTTGATGTGCATACAGGCGATATCCGCTGGCAGTATAAGAGTGCTGATTTCGTCGGCTCCGATGCTTCGCAGCGTTCCTATCCTTCTGTGGTGCATATCGCAGTCGATAAGGAAAACAACGTCTATGCCAACGCTTACCGCTTTTTGATGCGCAAGGACGGCAGCAGAGGCTATAATGCCAAAATGCTGGCGGTAAATGAGGAAGGAAAACTGCTGTGGCTGTTCCCCAAGAATGAGATTATCGACAGTTGGATAAACTGGTGCGATGTCAATGATACCAACGGCAGAGCTGTTTTTTCTACCTCGGCCTACGATTACCGCGAGGATATGAAGTATAAGGATACGATGTACTTCCTCGATAAAAAGACCGGCGAGCTGCTTAATTCGACGAAGGTACCGCAGATTCCGCCCTTTGACAACACAGTTATGCGCGGTAGTCCTAACTTCAGTGCGGACGGTAAATATCTGGCAGCTGCTGCCAGTGACGGACGCGGCATGCTGTTTGATGAAGCAGGCAGAACGCTTTGGATGCGTTCCATCTCCAAGCCGCAGGAGGTTGACGGCGCTTATGTCAACGCCAGCGGCCGCGACGGCTTTGTAACACCCTACGGCGTGCTCTTTACCACGATTAACACCTTTAACCGTGAAAACTGGCAATTGCCAACGCCGGTAGAGCATCCGAGCAACAACAGTATTTTTGTATTCAATACAGACGGTACCTTCCGCTATCAGTATATGGCAGACGGTACGATGGAGGAAATAGCCTTCGCCGGCAGGCTGGCGGCCTGCGCGGTGGGGCGCAACGTGCGCACGCACAATTACAAGGCGCATGGGGCGCTGGTGCTGGACCTGGAAACAGGTAAAAAGTACAGCTATTTCCCGACCGAAGGACCTTGCCAGGCGATTGGTATTTCACCTGACGGACAGTGGCTGGCAGGCGTGGAAGCGCCGGCGCTGACTCCCGATGGCAAGATTATAGGTGCTTACCGTTTACATATCTGGAAAAATAACGCAGGAGGAGCAAAGTAAATGTTGCAAAAAATAATTCATTATTATAAGCCCTATAAGCTGATTTTGCTTTTGGTGCTGATGGGCTCATGCTTCTCAGCCTTGATGGAGCTGGTCTTTCCTTATATTGTAAGACAGATGCTCAACGTCGAAATTCCTCAGAAGAATCTTGACGAGCTGTTTTGCTGGGCAGGCATACTGGTAGTACTGTATGTGGTAAACTTTGGCCTGCTTTTTGCTATCAACTATTATGGTCATGTGATGAGCTCCGGCATTGAGAACGATATGCGTCGCGATTTGTTCGGACATATGGAAAAAATGTCCTTCCGCTTTTTTGATAATGCCCGCACAGGACAGCTGCTATCGCGCATTACAAGCGATATCGTGGAAATCAGCGAGCTGACATTTAAAGGACCTAATGACCTGCTGGTCTGCACTATCAGTATGCTGGGTACTATTTTCATGATGCTGTATCTGAATCCGTATCTTGGCTCTATTATCGGTGCTATGCTGATTATTAAGGCGGTGCATTCCGTTTTCGTCAACAGAAAGATGAAGCGTGCCTTCCGCCGCAGCCGTGAAAAATCCGGTGAGGTTTCCGCGCAGGCAGAGGAGGCTCTGAGCGGTATCCGCCTGGTAAAGGCCTTTGCTAATGAACAGCTGGAGCTGGAGCGCTTTATGCGCAAGAGTAATGAGCTTTTGCGTGTGCGTACCGAATCATTTGCGATACTTTCATATTTTTCAGGAACTATTACCTTTTTTACCAACGCAACCAATCTGGTAGTTTTGGTTTGCGGTGGTATGATGGTTGCCAATAACCAGCTGGCGCTTAGTGATTTTGTTGCCTTCTTCCTTTATGTCAACATCTTTATGAAGCCTGTTTTCCGTCTGCTGATGTTTACGGAAATGTACCAGCGCGGTATGGCTGGCTATCACCGCTTTAATGAGATGATGCAGCATAAGGTGGAGATTGACGATGCGCCCGGTGCGATTGCCGCAGGCGAGATCAAGGGCCGCATTACCTTTGAGAATGTAACCTTTGGCTATCTGGAGGATAAGCCGGTGCTGAAGCATTTTGATCTGGACATCGCTCCCGGTGAAAAGGTGGCCTTTGTGGGTGCTACGGGTGCAGGCAAGACGACGCTGGCGAGTCTTTTGTTGCGCTTTTACGAGCCGACGCAGGGCAGAGTGCTGCTTGATGGCGTGGATATCAAAGAATATAAACAGAGCTATCTGCGTAACCATGTCGGCCTGGTGCAGCAGGATGTTTTCCTCTTCAGCGATTCTGTTAACTTTAATATTGCATATGGCAAGATTAAGGCAAGCGAGCAGGAGATTGAGCAGGCTGCCAAGCTGGCGGCGGCAGACGACTTTATCAGCGCGCTGCCTGAAGGCTACGAAACCAAGGTTGGCGAGCGTGGCGTGAAGCTCAGCGGCGGCCAGAAGCAGCGTATTGCTATTGCCCGTGCCTTTTTGAAGAACCCGCCGGTGATGGTGTTTGACGAAGCGACAAGTGCACTTGATACCAAAACGGAAAAGCAGATTCAGAAGTCTTTGGATAAGCTGGCTGAAAGCCGCACGACGCTGATTATCGCACATCGTCTGTCGACGATTATCAATGCTGACAGAATTGTGGTGCTGCATAACGGTGAAATTGCGGAAATCGGCACGCATAAGGAGCTTATGGCCCTTGGCGGCATTTACAAGCGCCTGTATGAGCTGGACGAGCAGGATTAAGGGCGGCTTCGTTTCTGAAAAATACATAACTCGATGCTTATAGTTGCGGTGTACGATAATATAGCTTTGTGCTATAATGCTATATAGGAGATTAGTCAAAACGGAGGAGGTAATGGAAATGGGCTTATTTCTTAATCCTGATAACAGAGCCTTTCAAACGGCGATAGATTCGGAAATTTACGTTGATAAAACCGGGCTCATAGAATTTACCAACAAGGTTTTGGGGACGCAGCAGGCCTTTATCTGTAACAGTCGCCCACGCCGTTTTGGTAAATCAATTACAGCTAATATGCTGGCTGCCTATTATAGCAAGGGCTGCAATTCGCAGGAGCTTTTTGCCGGACTGGCTATCGAAAAAAGTCCTGCGTATCAAAAGCAGCTCAATAAATATGACGTTATCCATTTTGATGTGCAATGGTGCTGCAAGGAGGCAGGCGGTGCAGAAAAGACTGTAGGATTTATTTCGCAGGTGCTTATGGAGGAGCTGCGTGAGGCCTATGGCGCATATATACCGGAAAAGGTGACCAAGGTTTCCAGTGCTTTGGCTTATATCAGCGATGCGACTGGTAATCGTTTTGTGATTATTGTTGATGAATGGGACGTGCTGATTCGTGACGAGAGCACGAATAAAATTGCGCAGGAAGAGTATATTGATTTTTTACGCAACCTTTTTAAGGGCATTGAGCCGACACGCTATATAGCCTTAGCTTTTATGACAGGCATTCTGCCGATAAAAAAATTCAAAACGCAATCTGCGCTGAACAACTTTGATGAATATACTATGCTTGATTCCGGCGTTCTTGCTCCGTATATTGGCTTTACGGAGAGCGAGGTGCGGGGTTTGTGTGAGAAATATCACAAGGATTTTGCGGAGGTAAAGCGTTGGTATGATGGTTATCAGCTTGGCGGCTATCATGTGTATAACCCCAGAGCGGTGGTAGGCGTAATGCTGCGGGGAACCTTTCAGAGCTATTGGTCACAGACTGGCACGTATGAATCCATCATTCCGTTAATTAATATGAATTTTGATGGACTTAAAACGGATATTGTTACCATGCTTTCCGGTGATGCTGTTTTGGTGCGCACTAATTCATATCAAAATGATATGGTGACCTTTAAGAATAAGCATGATGTTATGACGTCGCTGATTCATTTGGGCTATTTGGCATATGAGCAGCAGGAGCAAAAGGCTTATATACCTAACGAAGAGGTTCGCAGTGATTTCCTGTGTGCTATTGAAGAAATAGCTTAGAAGAATTTGCCTATATATAACCAAATAAGCTTATGTATAATGCTGTAGCTGCAGATAGCGGTTGCAGCATTAGCTTTTCTGAAACAAAAAATGCACTTGCTGCTCCGTTTTTTCTGCCAAGCAGGCGCTCTCAATTGCTTGCGCTTATTGACATTCACAGGTAAAAATTATATAATTTTTTTATATGCAATCTTTGTTTGCTGCGGCATTTTCCGCAGTAATGCAGTATTATTTTTCGAAGGAGCGAATGAACTACTATGAAATACATGACTGGTAACGAAATCCGCGAAAAGTTTTTGAAATTTTTCCAAGATAGAGGCCACCTTATGCTTCCGAGTGCTTCCCTGATTCCTCAGGATGACCCGACTCTGCTGATTATCGGTGCTGGCATGGCACCGTTCAAGCCGTTTTTCACCGGCAAAATGAAACCGCCTGCTACTCGTATCACCACCTGCCAAAAATGCGTGCGTACCGGTGATATTGAAAACGTTGGCCGCACTGCGCGCCACCATACCTATTTTGAAATGCTGGGCAACTTCTCCTTTGGCGATTACTTCAAAAAAGAGGTTATCCCCTGGAGCTGGGAGTTCCTGACCGAGGAGCTTGGCCTGCCTGCCGACAAGCTGTACATCACCATCCACACTGAGGATGATGAAGCTTTTGATATCTGGCACAATGTTGTAGGTGTTCCTGAAGACCGTATTGTACGCCTGGCTGATAACTGGTGGGAGATTGGCAGCGGTCCGTGCGGCCCTGACTCCGAAATCCACATCGACCTCGGTCCTGAACGCGGCTGCGGCAAACCGACCTGCGGCCCCGGCTGTGACTGCGACCGCTTCCTGGAAATCTGGAACCTGGTATTCACCCAGTTCAACCAGATGCCTGATGGCACCTACCCGCCGCTGAAAAACAAGAACATCGATACCGGCGCCGGCTTAGAGCGTCTGGCAAGTGTTGTTCAAGGCAAGCCGTCCAACTTTGAAACTGACCTGATTTTCCCGATTATTGAATATGCAGCTAAGATTGCCAATGTTGAATATGGCAAGGACAAGGCTAACGACGTATCCCTGAAGGTTATCGCTGACCATGTACGCAGCATGACCTTTATGATCGGCGATGGCATTCTTCCGTCCAACGAAGGCCGTGGCTATGTACTGCGCCGCATCCTGCGTCGTGCTATCCGTCACGCTCGCCTGCTGGGCATCAACGAGATGTTCCTGACCGGTGCTGTTGATGTTGTTATCGGCATGTTCGGTCACGCTTACCCCAACCTGGTAGAGAAGGCTGACTTCATCAAAAAGGTTGTGGAAATGGAAGAAACCAGCTTCCTGCGCACTCTGAAACAGGGCTGCGAGCTGCTGAACGAGGAGATTGAAAAGCTGAAGGCTGAAAACAAAACCGTGCTCGACGGTGCAACTGCTTTCAAGCTTAATGATACCTTTGGCTTCCCTTGGGAACTCACTGAAGAAATCCTGGAAGAAGCAGGCATGACTATGGATAAAGAAGGCTTCGACGCTGCGCTGGAGGTTCAGCGTAAAATGGCGCGTGAAGCACGCAACGATAAAGAAGGCCGTCCGGTTGTTTATAACACCAGCGGCATCAATGTTGCTGAGCTGAAGGTTGACGAAGCTGCAACCGAAGCTAAGATTGTAAAAATGTATCCTGCGCATGACGCACAGCCGATTGAAAACGCTGCTGACGGCACTGATGTTGCTGTTATCTGCGACGTTACCGCTTTCCATGCTGAGGGCGGCGGCCAGCTGGGCGATATCGGTACTATTACCGCTCCGACCGGCGTTATCGCTGTAAATGTTACCAAGAAGCTGCCTGATGGCGCTGTTATTATGATCGGTTCCGTAACCGAAGGCACTGTTGCTGTAGGCGACGCTGTTACCTTTGCTGTAGACAAGGCTCGCAAGATGGATATCGCGCGTAACCATACCGCAACCCATCTGCTGCATGCTGCTCTTAAGCAGGTGCTGGGTGCTCATGTTAACCAGGCCGGCAGCTATGTTGGTCCGGATCGTCTGCGCTTTGACTTCTCCCACTTCTCTCAGGTTACTGCTGAGGAGCTGAAGGAGGTTGAGGCTATTGTCAACGAGCAGGTACTGGCTGGCAAGGCTGTTAATATTGAAGAGCTGCCGATTGAGGAAGCTAAGAAGAAGGGGGCAACCGCTCTCTTCGGCGAAAAGTATGGCAACATCGTTCGCGTTGTTACCGTGCCGGACTTCTCCATGGAGTTCTGCGGTGGCAGCCATGTAAGCAATACTGCACAAATCGGTATGTTCAAAATCGTGAGCGAAGGCTCCAGCGGTGCAGGCGTGCGCCGTATTGAGGCTGTTACCGGTCATGGTGCTGTGGCTCATGTAAATGCTACCGAGGCAATGGTAAACGGTCTGGCTGCTGAGCTGAAATGCCGCTGCTGCGACGTTCCGACTCGTCTGGAGGCTCTGCAATGCGAGCTGAAGGCTGCTCAGAAGAAGGCTGAAGAGCTGGCTGCAGAAATTGCTAAGGCTCAGGTAAGCAATGTTGCTGACCAAATTAAGGATGCTAACGGCGTTCCTGTGCTGGTGCAGAAGGTTAATGCTGACAGCGTTGACGCTCTGCGTAATCTGGGTGACCAGATGCGCGATAAGGTGGGCGGCGTTGTTGTGCTGGCTGCTGTTATGGGCGAGAAGGTAAGCATTCTGACCATGGCTACTAAGGATGCAGTTGCTAAAGGCGTACATGCGGGCAATATCGTTAAGGCTGTTGCTAAGCTGTGCGGCGGCGGCGGCGGTGGCCGTCCGGATATGGCACAGGCTGGTGCTAAGGACGTAGCTAAGGTTGATGAGGCACTTGCTGCTGCCTTTGATATTGTTGCTGCTATGGTGAAATAAGCTTAGCGCTGAATATTACGTATAAAAATAAACTGACGAGGCAATTTTGCTTCGTCAGTTTTTTTGTGTTTATGCAGTTATGATATTTTCAGGTGGTTCGCTAATAGTTTACCTGTCAGCAGAAGCTATGCTTAGCGTAGCGGATAGGCTGTTTTAAAAAGGTTGGCGCTTAGAAGTCGAAGCGTGCGCCGATACGCCAGGACCAGTCCTTGCTGAAGCCGCTGCCGCTAGCGCGTTCAGCGTCCATGAAGAGATGGCTGGCGTGGCCAGCCTTGATATCAAAGCCCAGGCCGTATTCCCACCAGCTGCCGTTGCTGTCGCCATTGCAGAAGTCGCTCTTAACACCCTTGTAGAAGGCAGCGCTGACGCGGTCGCCAAGCTCGGTGTTGTAGCGCACCTTGGCATAAACCTGGCTTTGGTCGCCGATATTTTGGCCAACGTCCACGCCCATGCTGAGGATGGCGCTGTTCAGATGGTCACTTGCTACATGTACGCCATTGGAGGTGGTGAAGGCTTTGTTGTACAAGCGTCCCAGCGTAAACTGAGCGTTGGGTGTTACAAAAAGACCATGGTTGTTTTCCAGGCGGTGGCCATATTCCGCACTTGCCTGCAGGCCGTGACTTTTGGCGCTGCCATTGACGCCGTCCAGCTTGAAGTCGTTGTCGTAAGAGCTGTAGCGGAGAACATAGTCAGCGTAGGAGCCGGATTGTGAGGTGTGCGTATGGTAGGCAGTGAGGGCGCCGCCGCGGATGTCACTGCGACCACCGGCAACCTGCAGCGCGTCGCTGACCTTGTAGCCATCCATGCTGCTGCTGCCTTTGATATAGGTGAAGGCGAGGCCGCTGAAGTCACGTGTTTTTTTAGCGTTTGCCGCAGTCAGGTGTTCGTCCGAATTATGCTTGAAGTCGTAGCCGATGGTGTAGGTTTTGACCTTGGCGTCGCTGCCGTAAATACCGCTGCCGCTGATATCAGAATTGCTCATCCTGGTCCACACGCCTGCGCGTTCTTCGTCAAAGCAGGTGATGCCCAGGCGCTTGGTGAGACGCTCGCTTTGGTCACGCCACAGGTAGTAGTTCATATTGTGGGCCTTGATGGTGCCAGCCTCGTCGCGGGTGGGGCCTTTGGGAGGAGGTGTGGGGTTGGTATTCTTCGCCAGATACCAGTCGGTGGTGTAGCCTGTTGTAGTACTTTCCTTCTTATTTAACTCGTAGATGTTCCAGGTGAGGTTGTCATCGGAGGCAGCCTTGAAGTCGCCGCTTTCGTTGACTACGCTCACCAATACGGTACCTTCAGCGTTGCCAGTCAGGGAAGTTGCGCCGTTCACCTCGTTGAGGTACAGGCAATGCGTGCCGTTGTGGTTATTGATGAACAGCTTGTCGGCGGTAGAACCGTCGGTGCTGCTTTGGCTGTCGTCGTAATCCAGTTTGATGGTGCCGCTGCCGCTAAGTTTGTTGATTTTGAGCTTTTGGAAATCATGGTCATGCGTGCGGCCGATGGTGCTGCTACCAGCCATGTCTACAGTTGCAGCTTCATTGTGCTGTGTGAGGTCAATGATGCTGTTGCCAGCCATTTCTACGTTTGCCACTTCACTGTCTGCAGTGACATTCCAGGTAGCGTCCTTCATCTTGAGGTTGGTGCCTTTTTCCGAAAAGCTGGTATCACTGAAGCTGAAGTCAGTAGCGGTGGAGGCTTTGTCTAAAATTTTACCGGTCAGCGTGGAGCGGCCAGCCTGTCTGCCGGTAGCGTTGCTTGCCTGGCTTGCAGCACTGCCATCGCCCAGGGTGAGATATACCTCGTTGCCTTTGTCGGTGTAGATGTCGCCAGTAATGTTGACCAGCGCGGTGGTGTTATCCTTGTTGATGCTGATGCTATTGCCTGTTGCAGCATCCGGATTGGCTTTGATAACAATGTTGCCGTTGATGACAAGCTGGTTATTGGCCTTAATGTCAATGTTACCGGCATTGACGGCAGTGCCATCATACTCTTCTACCAGGTCCGGGCGAGAGGGATTGATAATGCCGCCGCTGCCAATAGCAATCTTTGCGTCTTCTTTTTCTACTACCTGAGCATTTTTGAGGTAGTTGGTATTTTTGTTGGTGATGGCCAGGTCATTGCCTTCGATGTTTACGGTAGCACCGGCGCTGGCAGCTACTGTGGCAACGTTGCCGTAATTGCTGTTGATGACGGCGGTGTCAGCCTTTACGTTGATCAATGCTTTGTTGTGGGCATTGATAGCGTTCGTGTTGGCGTTGAATTCGGCATTTTCAGCATAGACATTGATTTGCGATTTATGCAGGATGTAGTTATCAGCTGTTTTGCCGTCAGCGATGGTGGCGCTGTATCTGTTGTAGCGGCTGGTCTCTTTCTCCTCGTAGATATAGGAGCTACTGTATAGGTTCATGTTAGCGTAGTTTTTTTTGCCTTGTTCGTCTTGGTATTGATCGAATTTGAGAGTTTTAATTTTATTATCAGCACTGCCAAGGTTGACGATGGCACTTGTATCACTGTAAACGGCAGCAGCAGTTGGACCGCTGGTGGCAGCAGCAATGGTGAGGGTGTTGCTGTTGATGTTGACTTGAGGCCAAGGAGTATTGGTTTCCCAGCTACCATCCTCTAGTGTATTTATATTGTCTACGCTGCGTGCGGTGGCAAGGATAGCGCGCCCAGTTGAGGTGATTGTTGTGTTTGTCGCGTTGATGTTAATGATGCTGCCATAGTCGCAGGTGATGGTATTGTCTTCGGTTGCAGTGAGGTATCCTTCATATTCTGAAACGCGATTGATGTTGCTTGTAAGATTCAGGGTACCGATGTCAGTGAGATCTACTTTGCCTCTAACATCACTGTAGATAGCGCTGACGGTGCCGGAGATATCAACGTTTTTGATGTTATTGAGGTACAGGCCGCCATTAGTTTTGTTGCCTTCGTTAGCTTCTAAACCGTAGGTGCCGTTTGTGATTTTCAGTGTATCAAGGTCATGGACTGATAATTTTTTGGTTTGTGTAGCGATGATATCGCCGTAGAGCGTAAGTTTTTCGCTTTTTGTTGCACCGGCTACATTATACGAATTCCATTGCCAGCCTGAGTTTGTATATAAAGTGGTTCCTAAAGATGCAAATTGAGCTCCTGGTTGAGTAGGCAATCCAAAGGAACTAGAGTAGGCAAAGGTGCGATAGATGCTTCTGTCCGCATTTAATGTTGCGGTTTGGGTTTCCTCATCCCATGTAGTGGTGTCATCATTGGCCATATCCCAACCATTGTAGTAGTATTCGGCTGCATTTACTTCTCCTGCGAAGGATGAAGATAAAATGGTCAGCCCGACAGCAAAAGCCAGCAGGCTTTTGCTCCGTTGGTGTAAATAATTTCCCATAATGTTTGTATTCCTCCCTTATTTTCATAAATACCCTAATAAAGTCATGATAAGTTTTCCCTAATAAACTTACTTACTTTAGTTACTTAATTCACTTACTTAATAGAATACTAGGGTATATTGTTAATGACAAGTAAACTTTTTGTGAAATATCTATGAATTAAAGCCTATAAACGCTCTATGCTTTTGCGGTATTTGCCATATTTAATAGTAAATAGGTAAAGCTTTTAGCATGTACATAAGGGGCTGGCAGGTACAGCGAAGGTGATGAGCAATAATTTTACTATGTATTTTTTGACAAGCAATCCATTTTGTGCTAAATTCATATTAGCAGAAGTTTTTATTATGAACGGGGCGTTGGCCTCGCGTGTGTATATATGAAGGAGGTTTTTATCATGGCAGAAGATTTTGTTGGCGTTAGCGGTTCTTTGAATGAAAGCTTTGTGGGCGCAAGCAATGATAAGCTGTTTGAGGTGCCGTTTGAGGCGCTGGAGGTGCGCATGGCTAAGGAAAAGCCGCAGGTTATGCCAGGGCTGACTGCTTTGAAGAAGGCAATGTCTGCGCCTGCGTTTGCGCGCCTGATCAGCCCGCTGCTGAATATTAACCTGGGCGAGGATGCACTTTTGCTTGTCGCTGGTGATGAGCGTGTGCGCACGGAGCTGATTGGCAAGTATTTGCCGGTGCTGAAGGCGGCGTTTAATGTGAGCAATGTGCGTGTTGTTGGTGGTGCGCGCAATGGGCTGGATGCTTATTGAAGGCTTTGGGGTGGATGCCCGTGCCTTTTTAGTGTGAATTAATAAAGAACGTCGTGAGGTTATGGGCTTGATGTTTGCCCCCGATACCAGATGCATGGTATTGGGGGTATTTTTATGTTATGCAGCCAGGAGTATTACAGAAGGCGTGTAGAATTATATCGACAGGGGAAATGGTCGCAGGCGCTAAAAGATGTTATAATATAGGAAGAAGCAAAGAAAGGGGAATTCTCATGCAACAGACAAGACTGCCGCTGCCTGTCGGCACTACTGACTTCAAAAGAATCTGCCGGGAAAATTATTATGTCGACAAGACGTTGCTTATAAAGGACCTGCTTGATGAAAAGGTGAGCAACATTCTTTTTACGCGTCCGAGGCGTTTTGGCAAGACCTTGAACATGGATATGCTCCGTACTTTCTTTGAGAAAACAGACGCAGATACCAGCAGCTATTTCAAGGATAAAGCAATCTGGCAGCAGGGCGAAAGCTATAGGCAGCAGCAAGGTCAATATCCTGTTATCTTTTTGTCGCTGAAGGATATAAAGGCGCAAGATTGGGAAACAGCATATGAGCTGTTGAAAATGATTATCAGCTCCGAGTATGCAAGACACCCGGAATTGCAGGCTGGTAATGAGATATCCCAACAAGACAAGGATTTTCACGAAAAAATAGTCAATAAAAATGCTAATAAAGCAGATTATATGCTCAGCCTGCAGATTCTCAGCAGAATGCTTTATCAGCATTACAAAAAGGCTCCTGTGATAATCATTGACGAGTACGATACTCCTATCCAGGAAGGCTTCGTCAATAATTACTATAATGAAGCTATTGAGTTTATCAGAAATTTCTTTTCGGCTGCTTTGAAGGATAATCCTTATATAACTATGAGCATTATGACGGGTATCCTGCGTGTCGCTAAAGAAAGCATCTTCAGCGGGTTGAATAATATCCGCGTTGATTCTGTACTTGATGATACTTTTAGTGGTTATTTTGGATTCACTGAGGGTGAGGTCAAGACTATAACGCAGTATTATAATGTAACTGAAAAGCTGGCAGAAATCAAAAGCTGGTATGATGGCTATAGGTTCGGCAGCACTGAAATCTATAATCCGTGGTCGGTGATTAATTATATAACAAGCAGCTGCAAGGCTATCCCGTATTGGAGCCAGACTTCGGAGAATACTATTATTCATGAAATACTGAAGAAGTACAATGAAGCAACTTACAGGAATCTTCATGAATTGCTTAAAGAAAACGGGCAGGTAAGCTCTGTAATTAAAACGAATATAATTTATCCTGAACTTAAGGGGCCTCAGACAGATATTCTTGGTTTTCTTCTGATGACAGGTTACTTGAAGGCAACGGAAATGACTCTTAACGAAGACGGTGAGCATTTATGTCGGCTCAATATTCCCAATAAGGAGATACGCACGATCTATCGTAAGGAAATTATTAGTCTGCTGATAGCGGAAGTCGGTGATATGACGGTAACGGATTTAAGAGACGCTTTATTAAATAAGGATAGTGCTGTCATCAAAGAGACGCTGGGAAGATTTATGATGCAGACAATCAGCTATTATGACGGGCTTAGGGAAAGCTATTATCATGGCCTTATGCTGGGACTTATAACTATCTTTGAATATACTCACTTTATCCGCTCCAATAGAGAAAGTGGAACTGGCAGATATGATATTCAGCTTATTCCTAAAAACGCAGGTATGCCAGGGATTATTATTGAAATAAAAGCAGGTGAAGCAAAGGACGATGATGGTGCTTTGAGCAAGCTGGCGCAGGTTGCGTTCGACCAGATTGAAGAAAAGAAGTATGATACTGAGTTGCGTTCACTGGGTGTAAGTGTTATACACAAATACGGTATTGCGTTTGCCAATAAGAGAGTTGAGTTGAAGACGAATTAGATATTGTTTTTTACAGCAAAAAAGCCGCCTGCGAAGGCGGCTTTTGGTGTGTAGTCTTGCCTGCCCCTTGGGGAAGGTGCCGAGCGAAGCGAGGCGGAAGGGGGCGGAGAGGGGACTGGGTGGTGTCGCAATTAAATATCGTTCCAGTCAGTAGCAATTTTCCCGTGCCATGGGGCACAACGCAAATTTCGTGCGGAACCAGGACGAAGCTTCGGTAAAATTTGTCAGACGGTAAGAGAAAGTTACGTACCCTTGCTTCTATGGTTCCAAGCACTCATTTGCTAAAATTGCTATTCCTTACACGATATGTTAATTGCTCGTCTAGCTTTCTTGCCTGCCCCTTGGGGAAGGTGCCGAGCGAAGCGAGGCGGAAGGGGGCGGAGAGAAGGTGTCACAATTGATATATCGCGTTGCAACCCTTCCGTCTGCTCGCAAAGCTCGCAGCCACCTTCCCTTTCAGGGAAGATATATCAGACCTGCGGAAGGCTAAACTTCACAAATCTGATTAACTTTTATATGCTCCCTGCCGTCGCAAAGCGACATTAGCACGACCAACAGTTTCTCGCAGCGCAAGCTTGCGACAAACTGGGTCTTAGCGTCAGGGAGCTGGCATCGCCGCAGGCGATGACTGAGGGTTGTGCCACCTCGCGATACTGCCGAGCGCATCTCGACGGAAGGGGGCTGCGAACCGCGAAGAATTTCTCCGATATTTTACAAAAACCTAACCAGCATTTTAGAATATTTTTGACTTTATCTGTTATATTAATAATGTAGACTGCTAGTACTGAATGCATGAAATAAAATAATATCATATAAAGCATACTTGAAAAAACAGCGGATAAAACGGTGCGTTGTCTAATGTATACAGTAAAAAATCTTATTTGAACTGATTGACTCCAAAACTTCAAAGTAGTACAATATTCTTAAATGTAACTGAGTTTGATTCTTCTTATTTTTGTACATTAGTATTACGTAAAATAAAATCAGGCTCTAGTATAAACAAAGGTAAGATTTCTCTTGATCGATATTCATTCCCACATTATTTTTGGAATAGATGACGGCAGCAAGGACGAGGCGATGAGCCTTAGAATGCTGCAGAAGGCTGTGGCTTCCGGTACGACTTCTATTTTTGCAACGTCGCATTTGCTGCAGGCTGCCAACCATCCTGCTTGGCAAGATTTTTTAGTTGGGGCAGAAAAACTGCGCGCTTTGGCGAGTGAGCACAATTTGCCGTTGGCAATTTATTCCGGCTGTGAGGTGTTTATGGATTGGGATTTGCTGGATATTATTGCTGAGAATGGCAGTTTTTGCCTGAATGGTGAAAATTTTGCTACAGCGCAGACCAGTTATATCCTTGTGGAGTTACCTATGTATTTCATACCGAATTATGCTGATGATTTTTGGTATGAGCTGCGGTTGAAGGGGGTTGTGCCGATTTTAGCACATCCGGAGCGTTATACTGAGTTAATGGCGAAGCCGGACCTGCTACTTCGTTGGCGACGTGAGGGCTTGCTGCTGCAATGCAATATTGGCAGCTTTGCAGGGCATTTTGGCGTGCAGGCCGAGCAGGCGGCGAAGCTGCTTTTGGCTAACAATCTGGTGGATTTTGTGGGCAGTGATGCGCACAGGGACAGCGGGCGCGATACGGATATGCGCGCCGGTGCTGCTGTAATAAGGGAGCTGGCCGGAGAGGCCACACTGCAGCAGCTGACGCAGATTAATCCGCAGAGGATTATTGCTGGCACTCCTTTGGAAGTTAAGGCACCGCAGCAGTTAATTGCAAAGGAAAAGAAATCTAGATGGTGGAACAGGTTATTTAAATAATAAATATACCGTTTTTTTTTTTTTTTGTTTAAAAATTTTTATTAAGGAGTATAAAATGAAAAAGTCATTAGTAGTATTGGCATTGGCGCTGGCTTTAGGGACAGGCAGCGCTGCACAGGCGCAGGATTATGTGATGTGCCCTGGCGATGTGCTGCAGGTTGTGGTATATGGTCACGAGGATTTGAGTACGCTGGCGGGTAATACACAGAATTCGCCGTATGTGGTGCGCCCCGACGGCAAGGTGTCGTTCCCGCTGATTGGCGATGTGGATGTTACGGGCAAGACTGTGACGCAGTTCCGTGAGGAGCTGGTGAGCCGCTTTGGTTATTACCTGGTGAAGCCGCAGATCAGTGTGAATGTGGTGAAGCTGGGTACTACGCGTGTGTATGTGCTGGGCGAGGTTAAGCGCCCGGGCCTGTTTGAGCTGGAAAAGAGCCACCGCGTGCTGGATGCACTGGCTAAGGCGGAAGGCTTTACTGAAAAATCTGCCAAGAGGAATGTCTTTTTGGTGCGTGCCGGTTCTACCGAGGTGCAGCAGCTGAACATCAACAATTATTTGAGAAAGGCTGACCAGAGCGCAAACCTGGAGCTGCATGAGGGCGACTGCCTGTATCTGACCAGCAACCATAAGGTTATCTTCAGCAAGGATATTATGCCTTTCCTGACCGGTGCATATTATATCAACGAAATTAAAAACGATGATTGAGGAGAATAGATGTGAGTAAGGATTTACATAATGACGAAGAGATTACTATAGACCTGCTGGAGATAGCCAATATTTTGAAGCGCAATGCAGGCAATATCGCCCGCGTTACCGGTGTTTTTGTGGTGGCAGCAGGCGTGTACCTGGCTACAGCAACTCCGGTTTATGAATCGCAGGCTTTGCTGCGCGTTAAGCAGCCTAAGGGCATTGGTACCAGCCTTTTGGAATCCATGCCGATGGGTAATGCGATGGCCAACACCCAGCTGATGAATACCTATGCGGAGATTTTGAAGAGCCGCAGTGTTGTAGAACCCGTAATCCAAAAGACGGAGCAGCCTAATAAAGAAGGCAAGTATCCTGCTTATGATGCTTATGTGAAGGGACGCATTACTACCGCGCCTTTTAAGGATACCGAAATTATGCAGCTGACGGTGCGTGCAAATACGCCGGAAAAGGCACAAGAGGCTAATAAGCTGATTGTGGACGGCTTTTTGAAGCGTTTGACGGACCTTTCACGTGACCAGCAGAAGGCTACCCGTGGCTTTTTGGAGGAGCGTGCTGTGGCTGCCAAAAATGAGCTGCAGACTGCGGAAGATAAGCTGACGGATTATAAGAAGAAAAATGATATTATTGCTCCTGATGATGCTGTGAAGCTGGCGAGCGAGAAGATGAGCATGGTGGATAAGCTGAGCGCGGAAAACAAGGTGGCGCTGGCAACTGCCAATGCGCGCCTGGCAGCGGCGAACGGCCAGCTGCAGGGCGAGGCTGTTTCCATTGCGGATAACAAGACGATTCAGAGCTATAATGCGAAGCTGGCAGAGCTGGAGGGCGAGCGTATCAGCTATATGGATAAATATACTGCCAACCACCCGAAGGTGCAGCAGGTGAACCAGGAGATTGCCGGCCTGAAGGCTAAAATCCAGAACGAGATTAACAAGGTTGCCGCTTTGCAGGCTCCCAGTGATAACCCGGTACACCAGCAGCTGCTGGCCAGCAAGTTCAGCAGCGAGGCGGAGGCGAGCGTGGCACAAAGCAACCTGGCCAAGCTGGCGCAGATTGACGGCGAAAACAAGAACGGCTTAAAGGAGCTTTCCGATAAGGAGCAGCAGTTTGTTGGTCTGCTGCGTGATGTGACGGTGGCTAACGAGATTTACGTTATGCTGGCCAAACGCCTGGAGGAGGCCAAGGTTGCGGAAGCAAGCGTTGCTACCGAGGTGCAGGTGGTGGACAGCGGCACGCTGCCGGAAGCCCCTGTGAAGCCGCGTAAGGCGATGACATTGCTTTTGGCAGCACTGCTGGGCATTTTGGCAAGCAGTGGCTTTGTAGTGGTGCGCGAGCTGCTCAACAGAACGATCAAGACTGCCGATGATGTGGCACAATATCTGGATTTGCCGGTTTTGGGCAATGTACCTGATTTGGAGGACTTGCAGAAGAATATGCAGGAGAAGGATAAAAAACCTGGCCTGGCAGTGAGAATGTGGAGGAAAATATGGAAGGCTTAAACCTGATTGCTCATAATGATTTGAAGAACCCGGCGACGGAGGCATACCGTGTTATCCGCACCAGTATCCAGTTTGCGCAGGCCGGTAAGGAGCTGAAGACGCTGGCTGTTACCAGCTGCACACCGAACGAGGGCAAGAGCATGACTGTTGCTAACCTGGCGGTGGTGCTGACGCAGGCAGGCAAGAGCGTGCTGCTTTTGGATTGCGATATGCGTAACCCGACTGTGCACAAGAATTTTGGCCTTTCCAATAAGCTGGGGCTTTCCAGCTGCATCAGCATGGGCACTCCGCTGAGCGCTGCAGTGCAGGCTACGAAGGTGGATAACCTGTATGCGTTGACAAGCGGCGTGATTCCGCCGAACCCGAGCGAGCTGCTGGGCAGCGAGCGTATGCGGGAGCTGCTGCAGGAGGCCAGAGAGGTTTATGATTATGTGCTGATTGACCTGCCGCCGGTGCTGCCGGTTGCGGATGCACTGATTTTGGGCGCTATGGTGGACGGCGTGGTGCTGGTTATTGACAGCGGCGAGGTGAAGGTTGACCTGGCGCGCGATGTGAAGAACCAGCTGCTACATGCCGGTGCCAATATTTTGGGCGTTGTGCTGAACAAGGTGCGCAGTGAGCACCATGGCTATGGTTATGGCTATTACTATTATTATGGAAGCAAAAGTTCATCTGGGGGGGGACGCTGGGAAGTAAAAGGAAAGTAAGCTAAGGGGCGGACTTTTTGATTTGCGTTGTTTTGTTAATTGATGTGTTTTAAAGAAAGTGTTTGTGATATGTTTTTATGATGAGTATTAATGAAGTTGGCAAGAGAATTAGAATAAGATGGCTGCTGATGGCTTATGACAGCGTAATTTTCCTGCTGGTGGTTGCCTTTATGGTGAGCTCTTATGGCACTAACGCCAAGACGGTGACACAGTTTGTGGCGACGATTGTAGCATCGCTTATCTGCCTGCTGTTTTGCCGTATCGTGGGCAATGTTTACCATATGGTAATCCGCTATGGCGGCGTGGGCGTGTATATGCGCCTGTTTGCTACGGATTTGGTTGCGCTGCTGTTTTACTTCCCACTGAAGCATATTTGTGGCCTGGAACATATGGAAAGCAAAAGCTGGCTGATTATCATCCTGCTGAATTTGCTGGGTGCTGTGGGCATCCGCCTGATGTACCGCTATTGTTACCGTTATGGCGTGCGCAAGGACAAGAAGGGTGAGTTCCTGCGCTGGCTTTTGGTGCTGTGTGCCGGTGAGACGGTTATCAAGGAGCGCCGCAATGAAAACAAGCGTATCCGCGTAGCGGTGCTTGGCGCAGGCCGCCTGGGCGCAGCCCTGGCGGACGAGCTGCTGAGCAATGACAGTGCTCCATATGTGCCGGTTTGCTTTATCGACCAGGATATGCACAAGGTGGGACGCGAGATTATGGGCCTGCCAATTTACGCTGAAGGCGAGGACACCCTGGACGATATTAAGGAAATGGGCGTGCAGGAGATTGTTTTTGCCATCACCAATATTGTGAATACGCAGAAGGAGCTTTTGTTTAACTTCTATCGTAAGGCAGGCTACAAGGTTAAGGTTTATGATTTTTCCGTGGCAGATATTGCCAAGAGCGGCAAGCGTATGCTGCGTGAGTTTGATATTGACGAATTGCTGTTCCGCCAGCCTATTGTGGTAAATAACGAGCTGGTGGAAAGCTACTATAAGGATAAGGTGATTTTGGTAACCGGTGGTGGTGGCAGTATCGGCAGCGAGCTGTGCCGCCAGCTGGCGAAGATGGCACCGAAGCAGATTGTAGCGCTGGATATTTATGAGAACGGCGTTTATGACCTGCAACAGGAGTTGCGTTTGCTTTATGGCAAGGAGCTGGATTTTAAGGCGGAGATTGCCAATATCTGTAACGAGGGTTCCATGCGCAGGATTATGGAGAAATACCACCCCCAGATTGTGGTGCATGCTGCTGCGCATAAGCATGTTCCTTTGATGGAAAAGAACTGCATTGAGGCGGTGGAAAACAATGTTTTTGGTACGCTGAATGTGATTAAGCTGTGCGAGGAATATGGTGCGCAGCGCTTTATGATGGTTTCCACAGATAAGGCGGTCAACCCCACGAATATCATGGGTGCGACCAAGCGTATGTGCGAGATTATCGCCAGGGCGCACAGTGCCAGCGGCAGCAGCGTTGTCTTCAGCGATACGCGCTTTGGCAATGTGCTGGGCAGCGCAGGCAGTGTTATTCCGCTGTTCAAACGCCAGATAGCCAATGGCGGACCGATTACGCTGACGGATAAGCGCATTATCCGCTATTTTATGACGATTCCGGAGGCCAGCCAGCTGGTGCTGCACAGTGGTGCAATTGCCAAGAACGGCGAGCTGTTTGTGCTGGATATGGGCCAACCGATTAAGATTTATGACCTGGCGGTGAATATGATTAAGCTTAGCGGGCTGGAGCCTTTCCGCGATATTGATATTATCGAGACAGGCCTGCGCCCCGGTGAAAAGCTTTATGAGGAGCTGCTGGTGAAGAGTGAAACGCTGCGCAAGACAGATAATGACCTGATCTTTATTGAGAAGGACGAGCCGATCAGCATGGAGGACTTGCGGGAGCGCTTAGAAATTCTGCGTGAGGCTATCCGCTCCAACGATGATGAAACAGTGCGTGCTGCGATGCGCAGGGTTGTGCCGACGTACAAAACGCCGGAAGAGGTTAACTGCAAGGCTGCGCAGGCGGCGGAGATGCAGAATGCGAAGGTTGTAGAATAGAGGTAAGAGACATGTCTAAAAGCTTACTAATTATCGGAGCTGGCGGTCATGGCCAAGTTGTTAAAGAGGTCGCTGAAGCGCTTGGATATGACAAGATAGCTTTTCTTGATGATAACAGTGTTGAAGCGATTGGCAAGATTGCCAATTCAAAAAGCTTTGTGCAAGAGTATCAAGCTGCTTTTGTAGGTATTGGCAATAATAAGTTCCGCAATGAATTACTGCAAAGGTTAGAGCAAGAGGGCTATGAAATACCTGTGTTGCTTCATCCAACAGCCTATATTAGCAAAACAGCGGTTATAGGCAAGGGAGCAGTGGTAGAGCCAAAGGCAATTGTCAATGCGAACAGCAGAGTTGGCGTTGGTTGCATTATTTCTGTAGGTGCTATTGTTGACCATGATGTAGTTTTGGAAGATTGTGTGCATGTTAATGCAGGAGCAATTTGCAAGGCTGGTAGCTTTGTAGCAAAGGAAACGAAGCTTGAGGCTGGGCAGGTTGTGAAAGGATATTAAGTTAATTATTAAGCAAAGAAGGTTGTAACATGAATTATTTGGTAGTAGTTGCGCATCCTGACGATGAAGTTTTAGGAGCTGGTGCAACGATTCATAAGCTGATTAAACAGGGGAACAAGGTTGCTGTTGCTATTATGGTAAGTCAGGCTGCAGCGCGTAAGGATTTATCTTCCAGCTTGGCTGAAGATGAAAAGGAAGCGCTGGACATTTTAGGCGTAACGAAGACCTATCATGCAGACTTCCCGAATATCAAGATGAACACAGTACCGCATCTTGAGCTGGTGCAGTTTATCGAGAAATGCATTATGGATTTTAAGGCGGACGCTATTATTACGCATCATCCTGCCGATACTAATAATGATCATGTTATGACGTCTTATGCTGCTCAGGCTGCATGCAGACTGTTCCAAAGGAGGGATGATGTGCCGGGATTGAAGGAACTCTTATATATGGAAGTTCCTTCTTCTACAGAATGGTCCATTGATTCGTCCGCAAATGATTTCAGAGCTAATACCTATTTCGAAGTTGGTAGAGATGGTTTAGATGTCAAGCTTAAGGCTTTGGCTGCATACAAGGGAGTTATGCGTGCATATCCGCATCCGCGTTCTAATGAAGCATTGGAAGGCCTTGCGGCTTATAGAGGTGCGCAGTCTGGTTGCAAGTATGCAGAAGCGTTTGAGAGCGTGTTGAGAAGAATAGTGGAGTGATTTGTTTGTATAGATGTTTTTTTAAAAGATTTCTCGACATTGTTTTGTCATTGGCAGGCATTATTTTATTGTCACCTCTATATATAGTTTTATCTTTGATGGTATGGCGTGGCATGGGCAGACCAGTGTTGTTTTCTCAGGAGCGTATTGGTAAGGATGAAAAAATATTTAGACTTTACAAATTTAGGTCTATGACAAATGAGAGAGACAAAAATGGAGAGCTTTTAAGTGAAGAGAAGCGTTTAACAAAGTTTGGCATTGCATTGCGCTCTACGTCGTTAGATGAACTGCCTGAATTGTTCTCTATATTGAAAGGCGATATGTCTATTATAGGACCTCGTCCTCAACCAAAATTTTATCTTCCGTATTATAACGAGGAAGAAAGAAAAGCACACAAAGTGAGAGGCGGCTTATTGCCACCAGATAGTTTATGTGGTGAGTGCCAATGCGATTGGGAAACTCAGCTCAAATATGAAGTATATTATGCTGAAAACGTTTCCTTGGCACTGGATGTAAAAGTTTTGTTTTATACTTTTATTATTTTATATAAAAGAATGCAGCATAATTATGGCGCTGATGATAGACCTATGTTAAATAAATACCGTGCTGGAAAAAATTTTACCCCTGAGGAAAAAGCTAAATGGGCTGCAATGGGGATTGAAATTAATTGATTACTAGTGGAGCATAAAGATGAGTAGCAAAGAATTAAAAACACCATATTATATGTTTTATGCAGATGAGTTTATTAAGAACTATAAGGACTTAGAAAACTCGATGAAAGCAGTATATGAGAATTACCAAATAGCTTATTCCTTTAAAACTAATTACACACCTGCTGTTTGTAGTTTGGTAAAAAGCCTTGGAGGATATGCGGAAGTTGTATCAGATATGGAGTATTCGTTAGCTCTGAAAATAGGATATGCTCCACAAAAAATTGTTTACAATGGACCGGGAAAAGGAAGTCTGTTAGAGCATTGCCTTTTAAATGGTGGACTTCTTAATATTGATAATTTTAGGGAGTTGGAACAGGTTTACTTTATTGCTGAGAATAATCCTGATAAAAAATTAGAGATTGGCATAAGGGTTAACTTTGATATAGGTAATGGCCTTCATTCAAGGTTTGGCTTGGATAGTGAAAATGGTGATTTTCAAAATGCACTATCGATAGTGGATAAAACACCTAATCTGCAAGTGAGAGGACTTCATTTCCATATTAGCCGCGCAAGAGGTCTTGACTCTTGGAAGAATAGAATCATTGGTATGTTGAAGTTGGTTGAGAAGCATAACTTGTACAATCTGCAATATATTGATTTAGGTAGTGGAATGTATGGAAAGCTCGATCCTGAATTACAGGAGCAGTTTGGTGATACACCTAGTTTTGACGATTACGCTAATGTTGTTGCTTGGGAAATGCAGAAATTTTATTCCGATAAGCTGATAAAGCCTATGCTTATAACGGAACCTGGAACAACAATTGTATCAAAATATTTTCATGTATTTATGAAAGTATTGGATATTAAGGAGATTCGAGGGAAGAATTTTGCTTTACTAGATGGCAGTTTTCATAATGTAGGCGAAATTTGTGGCTTGAAAAAGGTACCTATGAAGGTCATAAACGTAAATAATGACAAAAACTATCAAGATGTAGACTTTGTGGGTTATACATGCTTGGAACAAGATGTGATTTATTCTGGATATAATGGCAACTTAGGAATAGGCGATATTGTTGAAATTTATAATGTTGGTGGTTACTCCATTGTTGATAAACCTCCTTTTATTCATCCGGATATTCCTATTTATATGTTGTTGAAAGATAATGTTAGCTGTATTAAAAGAGAGCAAACTTTAGAGGATATTTTTGCTCCGTATGAATTTGTAGCTGTGGAGGCGCAATAATGTTGAAACCTATTACTGTGATGATGAGTGCAAGTGGTTCGCAGTTTGCACCCGGGATTATAAAGTGCTTTAAGGATAATGGAGAGCGTGAAATCACTGTCATCGGTGGAGATATGAGCAATGATCCTACTAATAAATTTTTAGTAGACAAATTTTACACTGTACCTGCAGCTAAAGATTCTAAGTATGTAGATGTATTGCTTGATATATGTAAGAAGGATCATGTTGATATTTTTGTGCCGCAAATGTCTGCTGAATTGCCAGTGCTGTTGGAAAACATTAAGCGTTTTGATGAAGCTGGCGTTAAGGTTTCTATGACGCGTAATGATAGCTTATATATTGCTAATAATAAATTGAGACTTTTTGAATTTATGAGTGCGCATGGGATACCGGTATCAAGATATTCAATAATAAATTCAATAGATGATTTTGATTCTTCGATTAGAAAAATAGGTTATCCAGACCAGCCAGTTTGTGTGAAACTAACTGAAAGCAGTGGTGCGCGAGGGGTTCGTATTATTGATGATAGCAAATCAAAGTATGAAATATTTGCGCACGAAAAACCGGATTCTTTTTATATTTCTTATGATGATATGAAGAAAACACTAGAAGAAGCAGAAATTTTTCCGGAGCTCATGGTAATGGAGTATTTATCTGGTGATGAGTACGATGTTGATTTAGTTGCAGAAAATGGCAAAGTATTGTATATGGCAGGAAGAAGAAATCCTGTTATGGTGATGAGCATAACTCAAGAATCTATACTTGAGAAAAACGACGAAGCATACAGCATTGCTGAGGCTGTAGTTGAAAAGCTTGGCTTAGATGGAAATATTGGTATTGATTTTAAATTTGCAGAAGATGGCAGTTGCAGACTTTTAGAGATTAATCCAAGAATAGATGCTACCGTTTCAATTTTTGCTGCAGGTGGCTTAAATTTGCCATATCTACAGGTTAAGCGTTTAATGGGTGAAGAGTTACCGAGTGTAGATATTAAGTATGGCACAAGGTTAAAAAGAAGATATTTAGAGACTTTTACAGATGCAAGTGGAGAGCTTATAAATTGGTGATTTAGAAAGGGATAAATTATGTTTTCCAAAAAAAAGGTTATGTTGATATCACCTAAGGATAATAACTTTTACAATTTTCGAAGTGAGCTTATTTTAAAATTAAAAGAAATGGGTAATGAGATTATCCTTGTGTGTCCCTATGGAAAGAAGATAGATTATTTTACGGCTAAGGGTTGTAGATTTATTGATTTAGAAATTGATCGTAGAGGAAAAAGTATCATAAATGATTTTAATTTAATGCTTTCTTATAGAAAAATCTTTGCGTCAGAAACACCAGATATAGTGTTGACATATACTACAAAACCTTCGGTTTATGGAGGTTTTGTTTGTGGTATTATGAACATCCCCTACATTGTAAATAATGCTGGACTTATGGAAACAAGCGGTTTGTTTGATAAATTTATGAAGTTTTTATATTGGATGGGGTGGCGTAAAGCAAGCTGCATGATGTATCAGAACACTTATGAAAAAGAGATTATAAATAACTTGCTTGCAGGAAAAGTGCATTATCGTGATATTCCTGGTTCTGGTGTTAATTTAAAGCAGTTCGAGTTTAAACCATATCCAGAAAAACGTAAACCTTTGGTTTTTAACTATGTTGCAAGAATAGTTGATATTAAGGGTATTAATGAATTTTTAGCTTGCGCAGAAATTATAAAAAAGCAATATCCAGATACGCGTTTTATTCTTTATGGTGATTATGATGATGATTCATACAGGGCTAAAGTTAAAGCTTTAGAGCAGAAGGGAATTGTTGAATATGGTGGTATAAAATTGGATATGAAGCCATATATTGAGACTGCTCATGCAGTAATTCACCCCAGTTATTATGAAGGTATGACGAATGTTGTTTTAGAACATAGTGCTATGGGTAGACCATGCATCGGTTCTGATATTCCAGGTGTAAGGGATGGTATCGATGATGGGAAGACAGGTTTTTTATTTGAAGTCAAAAATGTTAACTCAATGGTGGCAGCAATTAAGAAATTTATTGAACTTCCTTATGAAGATAAGGTTAAAATGGGCAAAGCTGCTAGAGAAAAGATGGAAAGGGAGTTTGATAGAGAAATAGTTAGCAATATTTACGTGGAAGAGATAGGCAGGATTTTGCAGTGAATGATTTTATGAAAAATTTAATTTCAGTAGCAACAACAGAGATTAGATTTATATTTATGAAACTTAGATATGGTAAGCGCTTTAGTTTTAGCGGGATTCAACGTTTCTCTCCTGCAACTGATGTAAGTATATCTTCTGAGGCAATTATATCATTAGGAAGTAAGGTTCGTGCCCATACTGGTACACGAATCAAAGCAAGAAAGGGAGCTAAGATTAAAATTGGTGATGATGTTTCTTTTAATTATAATTGTTTAGTTGTCGCACATGATGAGATTAATATAGGAAATGGATGCGAAATAGGGCCTGGTGTTTTGTTCTATGATCACGATCATGATTTTCATGGTAAATCGATTAAAGAAAAAGAATTTAGAACATCTCCTATAAATATTGGTGAAAATGTTTGGATTGGTGCTAACTGCATTATTCTTCGAGGAGTAACAATTGGTGATAATTGTGTCATTGGAGCAGGAAGTGTAGTTAAAGGTGTAATACCTCCGGAAACCATTTATATTCAAAAAAGAGTAGTAGAATATCATTCTAGAAAAAATAGTATATAGAGCTGTTTAAATCCTATACTATTGAAATTGCGATGAACCTGAGGCAAATAATTAATTTGAATGTTAGTGCCGTGAAAGGAGTATTATATTTCATGAAAGTCCTTGTTTATGCTGGTAATGGTGGAAGTGGTGGTTTAAGAGGATGTATAAAAGGGTTTTTATCGGCTTGCTATACAAGGCCTTATGATAAGATTTTCCTTCTTTGTACAGAAGGTTTTTTCGAAACTATTAAAGGAAAATTATCTGATAATATAACTGTAATTCGTGAGAATTCCTGCAAAATGGGGCTTAAGGAATGTGTACTTAACAAAGCTTACAGTAAAAAAATAATAGAAATAATAGATGAAATAAATCCTGATATTATCTTCCATATGAGCAATATAATATACAAAGGAACAGAAAAATATATTAATGTTGTAGGTATGCATAACCAATTATTTGTAGATTTAAAGCAATTAAAGAGACAGGGGCTGACAAAAACGACATTATCTTTGTTGCTTCAAAGACATTTTGCTTTACGTTCATATAAAAATGCTGATGCGGTAGTTTTTGAAAGTGGATATTCAAAGCAGCAGGCTATAGATAATGGATTAACTTTTAAAAAAGGTATAGTAGCTAAATATGGAGTTTTAGATAGCGAAAGAATGCATAAATTTATTTCAAAAAACAAGCTAGTTAATGAGATAAACCTATTATATATTTCTACTATATTTCCTTACAAGAATCATATAGAATTGCTAAAAGGACTGAAGCTATTAAAAGAGCAAGGCTATAGATTTAAGCTACATCTGGTAGGTAATGGACCTCAATATTATGAAGAAAAATTAAAAAGCGCTATTCTAAGTTTAGGTTTGAAAAAAGAGATAGTTTTATATTCATGGGTTAGTCATGAATATATTAAAAATATGATAGATAAGTCAGATATATTTATTTATGCTAGTTCTATAGAAACATCTGGCTTTGGGGTAATGGAGGCAATGGTTCGAGGTGCCACCATCTTGTGTAATAATGAGTCTTGTATGCCTGAGATTTTAGGTGAAGGAGGACTTTTATTTAATGTTCATGATTCTAAGAATACTGCTGATATGTTAAAAGCTTTAATTGATAGTCCAGAATTAAGAGAAGCACTTGGCAGGAGAGCTTTTGAAATTAGTAAAGAGTATACATGGGAGAAGCAGTGTGGAATATTATTTGATGAATTTATAAAGCTAACTGCTAGTTAAGAAGATTTAAATAATAAAAGGAGAACATAATTATTATATAAAGAAAGGATAAAAGAGCATTTGCTTGGTAACTATTCATGAATGGGCGTAGACTATTTTATTATTTTGGGTTTCTAACGAATATATTTTCTCTTATAATGAAAATATTTCCTTTAAAAATCCGTATATATTTGTTCTCTGGCGAGAGATATTCTCAAGGCTATTATGGCTTAGCTATAAGATATATTCTATTGAAAAGCATAGCGAAAAAAATTGGCAGAAATGTTGCAATTGAAGAAGGTTGTTTTATATTAAATCCCCAAAATCTAGTGGTGGGAGATAATGTGAGTATTAATCAAATGTGTTATATAGAATGTTATGGCGGAGTAGAGATAGGCAGTGATGTTTCCATTGCTCATGGTACTACAATAATGTCAGTGACTCATAATTATGATAGACATGATGAACCAATAAAATATCAAGGAACTACACCTTTGAAGGTAATAATTAAAGACAATATTTGGATAGGTGCTAAATGTACAATTCTTGGAGGTGTTTTAATAGATAGTGGTGCTATTGTGGGCGCTAATGCTTTAGTCAACAAATATGTATCACCTAATACAATTGTGGGAGGAGTACCTGCTAAATTTCTCAAAAACAGGTAAGAACAAGATGATGAAAATATTGGCGATTACAAGAGCAAGTTGGGATAATAGTAATAATGTAGGTAATACTTTATCTAACATTTTTTCAAAATTTAATAATAGTACATTTTATAATCTATACTTGAGGAATGATATTCCGAAAGAATCTATATGTGATAATTTTTATCAAATTACAGAAAATCAAATTCTACATTCTATTTTCACTAAAGGAACCTGTGGTGGAAAAATAAGAAAAGCAAATACCAATGGAAAAAATAATTTGGAAGAACTTGAACAGCATATGAATTCGTTAGTTCATCAATTACCTTTTTACTTTCCTTGGTTTGTAAGAGAATTTATTTGGGGAATAGATAATTGGAAGAATGAAGAACTAAGAAGATTTTTAGCTGATGCTTCACCAGACATTATATTTATGCCGGTATTTCCTTGTTGGTATACGTGTAAGGTGCTTGAGTTTGTGCATTCTGTTTTACCTAATGCGAAAATAGTCTTGTTTCATGCAGATGATGATTATTCATATAAACATATAAACTTTTCACCTTTATTTTGGCTTTACAGGTATATTCAAAGAAAGTGGATACGCAAGATAACGGCAATTGCTAGTTTAAATTATTGTATATCGGAGCAACAAGTTGAAGAATATAGTAGAAGCCTCAATTGTGAATGTAAATTATTGCAAAAGGGTGTAGATATAACTAAAATTCCTGAAAATAGCGTCCATAATCTTAAAGATATTATCGAATTTGTGTATACCGGAAATTTAATTTGTGGTCGCTGGAAAACTTTAGCAAAATTAGGTGACGTTATAAGGAAATTAAACAAAGAAAAAATTGTGGCTAGATTGAGTATTTATAGTGCCTCTTTGCTTACAAATAAGATGAAAAAGAGCTTTAATTTTGATGAATTAGTAGTGTGGAAAGGGAGAATTCCAGCATCAGAGGTGTATGCAGTTCAAAATGAAGCAGATGTCTTAGTACATGCTGAATCCTTAAATTATATAGAAGCTTTAGAAGTAAGGTTATCTTTTTCTACTAAAATCATAGATTATCTTGCAATGAATAAATGTATAATGGCATTAGGATGTGCTGGTATAGCGTCTATCGAATATTTTAAGAAGTATGATAACGCAATAGTTGCTACAAATGCGGAAGAAATAGAAAACAGAATAAGAGATATTCTAAAAGACAAAAATATTTTAAAGGTATATGCGGAAAAATCTAGGAGAAGCGCTATTAAGCTGCATGATGATAGGACAATAAAAGAAAATTTTGCCGAAGACATTAAGAATCTATCGTAAATGAAACCCAAATATTCAGCTAAACCACTAGTTATAAAATAGTAAAACGGAGGATTTTATGATTTATGCAAGTATTTCGTTGTTTTTGGTTATGTTTTTCTCATCGTTTTATGGGAAAATTAAACAGGGAAATTTTATTCCTATATGGGGGAGCGCATTTATTTTAATAATATTTGCTGGATTGAGAAGCATATCATTTGGTTCAGATCTATATTCGTATATGAATGAGTACTTATATTATGTTCCTCAGGTTGCTTATACTGATATTTTTAACCTCTATATGCAGGGAGCAACTAAAGATGGTTTTTTCTATATGTTGATGAAGGCTTTTACAGATTTCAATATATCATTCCAGTTTTTTTTGATGTTTGTAACAGCAAGTTATATTATTTCTACAACATATTTTGTGGAAAAAAAAGCGAAAGCAATTATCATAAGCTTTATGATGTTTGTAGCATTGCCATGGTTACAGTTTGCTTTTACTGGACTAAGGCAGACTGTGGCAATGTCTATATGCTTAATTGCACTAACGCAATTGTTAGGGAATTCAAAGATCTATAAACCAGTTAGCTTAATTTGCATAGCAGGATTATTTCACTCTTCTGCTTGGGTGTTTTTACTTGCACCAATAATTTATTTGTTTAAATTAAAAATCGGAAGAGTGAGGTTTATTCAGCTTACTGTATTATCAATTTTATTGTCTATATTGGGCGAAACATTTTTTAGAGGGATGATAAATGTATTATCATGGAATAAATCTTTAGCAAATTATGCAACAACAGATGTTTCATTGAATTGGTCTGGATTTATTATTCAGATGATGTTTGCCATTGTATCTTACTATTTCTATGATGCTTTGATTGAAAAAGATAAAGACTATGGATTTTTATATTCTTTAATGGCTATAGGTGTAGCAATGCAAGCTTTATCTTCCGTTATAGCAGAAATGTTTCGTGTTAGCATGTATTTTAGCATTGTTTCAATTTGTATATATCCTGCAGCAATATTGTCTATTAAGCGAAAGCGGTATAGAATTTTAGCTTATTATTTAAGTATATTGCTTTTGTTGGCGTATTTCTTTGAGGCAAATAGATTTGGCACGTATATTCCAATAATATAATGAGAGGGGACTTCTGAAATGGCAATTTATTATATTACATTTGGAACTTATAAAGGCTTAGAGAGTTTTAATCTTGAATCCAGTCCTGCTGCTTTACAAAAAAGTAATTATGTTATTGAAAAACTTGCTGATGCTGACTTTGAATTCGAGGTAATAACTTTATCAGAAACAGGAAGTCATGAATTTACAATTAAGCATTCACAAACTGTAAAATGCTATGAAAATGGCTCCTATACTGTTTGGACAACTTTTGGAAAACCATATAGGCTTTTTCCTACTTTGCATAAGTATTTCAGATTACACCAATTAAAAAAATTTCTTGATACGCTATGTTCAGCTGATGTTGTAGTAGTATACCATTCTTTATACATTTCTAAGTTAATAGTCGATATGAAGCAGAAAAAAGGCTTTAAACTTATATTGGAATTAGAAGAAATATACCAAGACGTAGTAGAATGTAGTGAAAGTTTAGCTTTATGTGAAAAAAGAGTTATTGATATAGCTGATGGTTTTATATTGGCTGTCAAAAATCTTTTGCATGAAATACCGCAAAATAGACCTTATATTGTTATTAACGGAACATACAAGACAGAAGTAGATAAATCAGTTTCCTTTAATGATAACAAAATTCATTGTATATATGCAGGAACGTTTGATACAACAAAAGGTGGAGCTGCTGCTGCTGCTGCTACTGCTGAATTTTTGCCTTCAAATTATCATATACATATTTTAGGATTTGGAACAGAAAAGCAAAAAAAAGAACTATTAGCATTGATAGATAGAGTTCAAAAAAAAGCTAAGTGTACGCTAACTTATGATGGATTGAAGTCGGGAGAAGAGTATATAACCTTTTTACAAAAGTGTCATATAGGCTTATGTACGCAGATTCCTGATGCGAAATATGTAGAAACATCATTTCCATCGAAAATACTGGTTTATTTAGCGAATGGGTTGAGAGTTTTGTCTGCTCGCATTCCAGCAGTAGAAAAATCTGATGTGGGGTCTTTAATTAATTACTATAACAAGCAATCTCCTCAAGAAATTGCAAATGCAATTATGAAAATAGATATCAATGATAATTTTAATCCGCGTGAGCATTTGAAAAAATTAGATGTGAATTGCGGTAAAGCTCTAAAAGATTTGATTAATGTGGTGCAGAATGAGAATAATAGATAAATTAAAGAAAAAAGATAATACTAGTATTGTCATTAGAAATACGTTGATTTCAGTAGTTGTGAAAGGTGGTTCCTTATTTATTGCGCTTTTTACTACTCCGGCGTATATGCATTTTTTTGATAATAATGAAATACTTGGAGTATGGTTTACTTTACTTTCGGTTCTGGCTTGGATCCTGAACTGCGATATGGGAATTGGAAATGGGCTAAGAAACAATTTGGTTTATGCTATTAATGACAAAGACTGGGATAAAGCAAAAAAATATATTTCTTCGTCATATATTTTCTTGACCATAGTCGGATCTCTTATTTTCTTAATGGTAAGATTTGCTGGTGATTTTGTAAGCTGGAACCGAGTATTTAATATTTCTACTAATGTTATATCATCAGAAATTATGGCAGATGCAGTGCAAATTTTGTTAGCATCTATAATTTTGCAATTTATATTACGTTTAGTTACTTCCGTTTTATATGCATTACAAGAAGCTTTTGTACCTGGCTTAATGAATCTGCTTACAAATTCAATTATGCTTATCTACGTAGTAATCAGTAATATTCTAGGCAATAATAATAATATCACTAATTTAGCTATTGTTTATTTGCTTGCAGTTAATTTGCCGTTAGTGATAGCAACAGTTTTTGTGTTTGTTAAGAAAATCCCTAAGGCAGCACCATCTATTTCTTGCTTCAAAATGAGCTATGCAATTGAGATACTGAAAATTGGAGCAGCATTTTTATGGCTTCAGCTAATAGCGATGATTATAGATAACACCAATAGTTATTTAATTGCTGTTTTTGTCAATAATTCCGCAGTTGTTGAATATCAGATATATAGTAAAATATTCAATTTGCCAATGACTGCTGTGATGCTCTTAACAACCTCTCTTTGGTCAACTATAACAAAAGCTAAAGCAGAGGATGACTGGATTTGGATTAAAAATTGCTATAAAAAAAGCATGAAATTGATAATAGTGATTGCCTTTATGGAGTTTATTGCTATTTGTCCATTACAGTTATTTTTTGATTTATGGCTTGGTGAAAAATCTATTACTGTAAATTATATTTATGCTGCTGTTTTTTCAGTATCAGGAATTGTTATGAGTTTACGAACAGTTTTAGCTAGTTATTCAAATGGTCTTTGTGAGTTAAGAATTCAATCGATCTATATGACTCTTGGGGCCGTTATGTATATTCCTTTAGCATATTTACTTTCATACATGGTTAACAGTTATATAGCTATTGTAGTAGCAAATATTATTTCAATGATGCCTTATTGCATTGCACAGATGATTTGGTGTAATAAAAAATTTATAAGTTTAGCTCATTGAGAACCAATCATATATTACTGTTTGATATGGATTTTTTGTATTTGCATGTTTGAGTCTTCAGCACTTAGAATTTTTTTCTTTTCATTAAAAACAACGAGAGATATTCTTTTCCCTACATATAATGATAAAAGTGTTACGCTTACAGATGGAGTTAAGCTAAACTTAAAAACATAAATTTATTTTTTCTAAAAGGGTGATTAAATGGACAAATGGCTTGAAGAGTTCGGAATATATGATTTTCTAGGAGTTATTTGTCCTGGAATTTTCGCTATAGGTATCTTTTACATTTTCGATCATATAAATAACAGTCTAAACTGCTTTAACGAGATAATAAGGCATGTTGGTGTAACACCAAATGCTACAAATCTACAATACTTCTTTTATATTTATATCATAGTTGTAATTTATATATTTGGTAGTTTTATTCATGAAGTAGGACATATTTTCTCTGAAATTTACTCTACCGGATTTAGAGGAATCTTGAATGTTATTGACAGCGCTATTGAGGAGCAGCTTCCTAAATGTTTTGGTGATGGTAATTCTGAAGCAGAGAATACATTTTTATTATATGATATGTCAAACAGCAATCAAAAAGAGCGTGAAACTTGGTTTGAATTAATGAATACTACGAAATGCGGAGATAAGTATCCTTACAAATTAGATTTTGATTTTAAAACAATAGTTGCTGGAGATATCTATGACGTTAAGTTAAAATCAGCAGCTTTTTACCAACACTGCAAGAGATATGTTTCTTATAAAGGCTATGGACGTACCAGTAAGAAGAAAGATGCGATATATGGCTTGAGTAGAAACATAAGCTGGATGTTTTTAGCTCTGTTAGTTACTCTTGTAGTATTTTGTAATATGGGAAAATTTGATACTACTTATGAACAATATTATGTGCAATGCGGATTGTATAGCATTTTCGCTTTTATATTTGGATGTAAATTTGTAAGATATAAAAATATGGAAGTGATAGATGTGATAAGGACTTATCAGTGCTTAGTTGAAAATAAAGAAGACAAGGTGGATTTATAACAATGAAAAAGAAATTTTTGGTTACGATTGAAGATGAAAATAGTTCAGTAGAGGAGAATAAGTTTGGTATTGGTTTTTGGTATTATGTGGGTGCAATATTTGTGTTTATCCTAGCTAATTCATTAAGTTGTTGGCTTCTGTTTGGCAATTATCCAGAAAGATTTTCTGAGATAGTAAAATTCTTATTAGGAGTAGATACTTTGACATTGATATTAGCAAAAATGCTAGTAAAGTATGTTAAAAAATAAAAATATTAAACAGTACCATTTGTCAAGGATATTTTGAATTAGTGTAGTGCCTATTTTTTAGACACCTACACAAAAGAAGATACCTTATTTCAGGATATGCCTTTAATATGCTATCAATAAAGTAGTATAATGGTTACAGGGAATTAGACCAGAGTGCAAGCTCTCCCGCTTTTTTTAGGGAAATTCCCTTGCTAATATTAGGGAATTCTGATGCTTTTTTGAGGTACTTTTAGTGTATCATATACAGGTGCTTTGATGCACGAGCTTAATAAGTAATTGGAGAAAAACGATTGCAATAACTATTATGCTGATATTGAATTCAATAGGGTAATAAAAAAGGCTACCAATAAAGTTAAACGGTTACCTGATGAAAAACGTACTCCTAAGCATATTTTTACTGATATTATTGTGCATAATCGTAGCGAGGAAAATCCTGATAATTTGCTAGCTATTGAAATGAAAAAGAGTACAGCTAGGGGTGACGCAAAAGAAAGAGATAAAAATAGACTAAGTTTGCTCACAAGCCTATACCCTTATAAATATAAATTGGGAGTATATTACAAGATTAATCATGATGAAAGTCAGATTTTGGTTGAGTTTTATCAAACAAGAAGAAAAAAGAGTACTGATTCAAGAATTATAGAATATAAAATTACAGAGGAGCGAGGGTTAGAATTTATTCGTGAGAGGTTATTTGATAGCGATGAATATAATATACCCATATAAGCTAGATAGCAATTATTCACAAGCATGTTTAATATTTTATAGTTTGTAGTGCGCTTTGAGTACTTGTATAGTGAGGTGGAATACAATGGTAGAAAAATTTATTGAAAAGTTTATTGAAAAATTGCCTCAAATATTGCCTACATTAGTTGGGTTGGTTGCTCTTTTAGTCTATTATTTACAAGAAGGTCAAAAGAGAAAAGAAGCTGCTTCTTTAATAGTATTACAAATAAATGAATTAACAGAAAGAATAAGAGAGATTTCAGGATATATAACTGAAGGTGGGATTGATTCAGTGTCTTTTTATGAATCGGTACCTATTTTGGAAACCAATTATTGGAATAAATATAAGCATTATTTTGTTAATAGCATGGATGGCAATAGCTTTACAGCTATTAATCAATTTTATAGTTATGCTTTAGAAATACAAGAACAACAAATGTTTGCTAAAGAGTTACAGAAAAAAAGTCTTTTATTAGTACAACAAGCTATAAATAATTTAGAGTTTGAGTTTATAAAAAATGGAATTAACAGTAATTATGGAAAGATTGATCTAAATAGTTTGCTGTCATCACTTGCTAAATCTATGCCAGCAGGCATGAGTGAGGAAGATAAAAACAATTTACTTAATTTGAGTAAATTGGTATTAGATCAAAATCCAGGATTCGATATAAATCAATTTTGGAATGTATTTGATAAACAAAAGGTTCGCATTAACTTAATATTTAATAGCAGAGGGAATATAATTACAAATTACTCACCGATACAAGTAGCCGTTAGTTTAAAGAAAATTTTTGTAAAAATTTCGTTACTTCCGATTATAGGATGTAATGGATATACAAGTTTAGAAAAAATAGCCAATAGCACGGCATGGCTATTGTATAAGAGATGAGATACTTATATACTTTTGTATATAGCAAGCGTTAAACCAATCACTGAGAGATACATACAAGTGCATACTTTAATTATAATTTAATTAAAATTTTGTTGCATCAAAGTGTCTGGTTTACTAAACGATATTAAAAGCGAGAGACAAAATTAACTTTGCGAAACAGAGTGCAAATTTTGCATTTGATGAGGTGAGATTTATTGGCATCCAAACTTCTTATAGTAGGCGCCGGCGGCTTTGGCCGCGTGACGCTGGAGCACGCCAGCAGGCAGTTTGACTGCGCCTTTGTCGACGATGGCCAGGCAGTTGGTGCAGTAGTCGATGGCGTGGAGGTAGTAGGCGGCAGCAGCGATTTGCAGCGCCTGCATGACGAGGCCGGCTTTGACCAGCTTATAGTGACCATTGGCAACAACAAGCTGCACGAGGAGCTTTACCGCAAGGCCAAAGCACTTGGCTACAGCTTTCCCAACATTATCTGCAGCAGCGTTTACATCAGTCCGCATGCCCAAATAGGCTGTGGCTGCGTGCTTTTAAACAACGTCGTAGTACAAAATGGCGGGCGCGTTGGTGATGGCGTGCTGCTGAACCCCGGTGTAGAGGTACACAATGACGCCTTTGTAGATGATTATGCGCTGATTTACACCAACTCCGTAGTACGCGCGCTGGCACATGTAGGCAAGCGAGTACGTATAGGCAGCAATGTAAGCATCAGCAACAACGTAAACGTAGCAGATGACAGCGATATTCCCAATGGGACAACGCTGTGAGTATAAAAGAGAAAAGATAAAAACTAGGAGGGTTCATACATGACCGCATTTTCTGGAGCAACATTGATGATTACTGGTGGCACCGGTTCCTTTGGCAACACGGTGCTGAAACATTTTTTGGAGACCGATATCGGTGAAATCCGCATCTTCTCCCGCGATGAGAAGAAACAGGACGACATGCGTCACAGCCTGCAGGCAACGCATCCCGATACAGCAAAAAAAGTAAAATTTTACGTAGGTGACGTGCGCGACTACCGCAGCATCCGCGATGCTATGCCCGGTGTTGACTACATCTTCCATGCAGCAGCACTCAAGCAGGTACCAAGCTGCGAATTCTTCCCCATGCAGGCCGTAAAAACCAACGTAGAAGGCACCGACAACATGCTGCACGCAGCCATCGAAGCTGGCGTAAAGCGCGTAGTCTGCCTTTCTACTGATAAAGCTGCTTATCCCATCAACGCCATGGGCATTTCCAAGGCCATGATGGAGCACGTAATCTATGCCAATGCCCGCGTAGCTGCTGAACGTGGCGGCACTGTAATCTGCTGTACCCGCTATGGCAACGTAATGTGTAGCCGCGGCAGCGTTATTCCTCTGTTCATTGACCAAATTCATGCAGGCAACCCTATTACCATCACTGATCCTGATATGACACGCTTCCTGATGAACCTTGATGAAGCAGTAGACCTGGTAAAATTTGCCTTTGAACATGCCAACCCCGGCGACCTTTTTATCCAAAAGGCAGATGCATCTACCATTGGCGACCTGGCTAAGGCAGTGCAGGAATTGTTTGGCGACACTGGCACCAACATCATCGGCACACGCCATGGCGAAAAGTTGTATGAAACACTGATGACTCGCGAAGAACGCCTGCGCAGTGAAGATATGGGTAACTACTTCCGCGTAGCAGCAGACAGCCGCGACCTGAACTATGATAAATTCGTAGTCAAGGGACAGGTACACACCATGGCAGATGAATCCTACACCAGCCACAACACTACACGTCTTGATGTTGCAGGTACCGTGAAAAAGATTCTTACTACCGACTACGTACAAGAAGAGCTTAAGGGTATTCGTCATTATTAAGCGGGGGGCAGGCAAATGAAAATACTTGTAACGGGCGCTAAAGGCTTTGTTGGGCAAAACCTTGTAGCCAATCTCAAAAACATCCAGCAGGGCAAAAACCGTACACGTCCTGCACTGCAGATAGATGAAATTTATGAATATGATATTACCTCCACACAGCAGGAGCTGGACAAATACTGCGCACAGGCAGACTTCGTCTTTAACCTGGCTGGCGTAAATCGTCCCAAGGACCAGAGCGAATTCATGCAGGGAAACTTTGGCTTTGCCTCCACGTTGCTGGATACACTCAAAAAGCACGGCAATACCTGCCCGGTAATGCTGGCAAGCTCTATTCAGGCAACACTCATAGGACGCTACGGTGAATCCGACTACGGTAAATCCAAGCTGGCAGGCGAGGAGCTGTTCTTTGCCTATGCCAAGGAAACAGGGGCGCAGGTGCTTGTATACCGCTTCCCCAATCTTTTTGGCAAATGGTGCAGACCAAACTATAATTCCGTAATTGCCACCTTCTGCAACAACATCGCCAACGACCTGCCGATTCAGGTCAACGATCCCAATGTAGAGCTGGAGCTTTTATATATCGACGATTTGGTAGAAGAAATGCTGGACGCACTGGAGGGCAAAGCACATCGCTGCAATTATGACGGCCTCGCAGCGCAGGCAGCAGCAGACGGACGCTACTGCTATGCGCCGACAACGCATAAGGTAACACTTGGCGAGATTGTAGAGCTGCTGGATTTGTTCAAAGCACAGCCGCAAAGCCTTGTTATGCCGGAAATTCCCTACAACAGCTTCGCCAAAAAGCTGTATTCCACCTATCTTTCCTATTTGCCGGCAGAAAAGACCATCTTCGACCTGAAGATGAACAAGGACGAACGCGGCAGCTTTACCGAGCTGCTGAAAACGCTGAACTGTGGTCAGTTTTCCGTCAACATTTCCAAACCGGGGATTACCAAGGGCGAGCACTGGCATAACTCCAAGTGGGAATTCTTCATCGTTGTCGCAGGCCATGGCCTGATTCAGGAGCGCCGCATCGGTTCGGACGAAATCCGCGAATACGAAGTCAGCGGTGACAAGATACAGGCAGTACAAATGCTGCCTGGCTTTACGCACAACATCATCAACCTGTCACAGACAGAAAACCTTGTAACAGTAATGTGGGCCAACGAACAGTTTGATCCGCAGCATCCTGATACCTTTGGCGAGAAAGTAGAGGCAAAGCATGAGTGATTATAGCAAGGTAAGCTTTCAAAACAACGGCAAGCTTAAGCTTTTGATTATCGTAGGCACCAGACCGGAAATCATTCGTCTGGCTGCAGTTATTAAAAAAACACGCAAATATTTTGATGTAATCCTGGCACATACAGGACAAAATTATGATTATACACTGAACGGCGTCTTCTTCCATGATTTGGAGCTGGCAGATCCTGAAGTGTATCTGAACGCCGTAGGCAGCGATTTGGGCGAGACCATGGGCAATATTATCGCTGAATCCTACAAGCTGATGGTAGCAATAAAACCGGACGCAGTGCTTGTTTTGGGCGACACCAACAGCTGCCTTTCTGTTATCGGTGCCAAGCGCCTGCATATCCCCATCTTCCATATGGAAGCAGGCAACCGCTGCAAGGACGAGTGCCTGCCGGAGGAAACAAACCGCCGCATTGTAGATATCATCTCCGATGTTAACATGGCCTATTCTGAGCACGCGCGTCGTTATCTGGCAGATACAGGACTGCCGAAGGAGCGTACCTACGTTACCGGTTCCCCTATGGCTGAGGTGCTGCATATGAATCTGGCGAAGATTGAAGCATCTGATATCCATACACGTCTGGGATTGGAAAAGGGTAAATATATCCTGCTTTCCGCGCACCGTGAGGAAAACATAGATACAGAAAAGAACTTTACTTCGCTGTTCACCGCAATTAACAAAATGGCAGAAAAATATGATATGCCGATTCTGTACTCCTGCCATCCTCGTTCCCGTAACCGTCTGGCAGCCAGCGGCTTCGTACTGGACAAGCGCGTAATTCAGCATGAGCCCTTAGGCTTCCATGATTACAACTGCCTGCAGATGAACGCCTTTGCTGTAGTATCTGATTCCGGTACACTGCCGGAGGAAAGCAGCTTCTTCACCAGTGTGGGACATCCCTTCCCGGCGGTGTGCATCCGTACCTCTACGGAGCGCCCGGAAGCGCTGGACAAAGGTTGCTTTGTGCTCGCAGGCATTGACGAAAAAAGCTTGCTGCAGGCTGTAGATACGGCGGTGCAGATGAACCTTGATGGCGATGACGGACTGCCGGTGCCTGATTATGTAGATGAGAACGTATCTACTAAGGTTGTGAAGATTATCCAAAGCTACACAGGTGTGGTTAATAAGATGGTCTGGAGAAAAGGGTAAGGGGAGCAACTTAGAGTTAAATATCGTGCAATAGAAAAAGCGCTTGCCGGATGGCAAGCGCTAAATAATATGGTTGAGATGTGCGTACATGAACCATCAATATAAAATATATGACGGAAGGTAATAGATAGCAGTAGTCGTTATTGGAGGCTTTTGTCCTAATACTTTAGGAGTTATTCACTCATTGAGCGAAAATAATAAAGGCATATTAGGATTAAATAATACCTATGCTAGTTTGATTGTAAAAGAAATATTGTAGTGATATAATGAAAGTACACACTTTCATGGTTATTAGATGAATTCCGCTTTGTAGAATTTATGGAATATGAGAGTGTCTTGCAGAAATAGTATGGTTGATATATTACGTATATTGTAATATATTGACTATGCAAAATAAAAATCCAACATAGATATACGAGGGATGATATGAATTCAATCATAAACCATGAAAGCAACAAACAAAAATGTCAGAAGTTTACTTCTCAAAATGAAGTAAAAAAAATGCTTGATTTAGCAGATTATAAGGAGAATCTATTCGGGAAAAAAATTCTAGAGTATTCTTTTGGTAATGGAAACATTATCAAGGAAGTTGTAAAAAGATATATAGATGATGCATTTAAAAAGAAAATAACAAACGAGGAAATTTCAAAAGGATTATCTGCAGATATTTATGGTATAGAAATTGATATTGAATTGTATAAAAAATGTGTCGACGATTTAAATTGCTTGATTGAAAAGTATGGAATTCCTTCCGTTAATTGGTCATTATTCTGCCGAGATACCTTAAAATGGGAGACAGAAATAAAGTTTGATTTTGTTATTGGAAATCCACCATATATATCATATCGCTATATAGATAGCAAAAACAGAGATTATATCAAAAGGAATTTTTCTTGTTGTCAAAAGGGAAAATTCGATTATTGTTATGCATTTTTAGAAAAAGGTATTAAGCTACTTTCTAAAAGTGGAAAAATGGTACAATTAGTTCCTAGTAATATTTATAAAAATGTATTTGCTAATGAATTACGAAAAATGTTAGTAAAAGGTATAGAAATTATTTTAGAGTATCCTGACCAGTCTTTGTTTAAAGATACACTTACGACTAGCAGTATATTTTTATTTAAAAATAATTCATCGAAAACGGCAGTAAAATACTTGAATGTTACCCAAAATAAACATTTTGTAATTTCTAAAAAATCTTTAGGTGATAAATGGGAGTTTAAAGCACAAGAAAAAGAGAGTTCTTCTGTCAAAATGATCAGATTTGGTGATAGATACAATGCTTCTAGTTCTGTTGCTACTCTATTAAATGAAGCATTTGTAATAGAAGAATCAGGTAATATTGAATCTGCATGTCTAAGAAGAGGGGCAACGCCTCGCTTGCTAAGAAATCAGAAACATACATATATTATATTTCCTTATTATTTTAGTGAACAAGGAGATTTACAGCATTATGATGAAAACGATTTTAAAAATCGTTTTCCTAATACATATGCGCATTTGTTGAATTATAACAAAGATTTATTAAAACGAAATTCAGATAAAAGTGCTGAATGGTATGAATATGGGCGTTCGCAGGCGTTAAGGAATATAAATCAAGAGAAATTAATAATATCTACAGTTATAACAAATAGAGTGGAAATATACAATTTAGATAGAGATACTGTACCTTATTCTGGGATTTATATTATAGCGAATAATGAAGAGTATCCTTTGAATAAAGCTAAAGAAATTCTTGAAGACAAATCTTTTTTTGAATATATTACAAGTAGAGGTTTAAGTGTAAATGGAAAATCTATAAGGATTACATGCAAAGATATAAACGATTATTACTTCAAGGAGGAATAAGTCCATGGAGCAGCTTAAATATGTAATAGAAGACAAGACGATAGCGTATTTGTTAGGTGAAAATAACTTTACTAATGATGAATCTGCAATATTAGAACTAATCAAAAATGCCTATGACGCAGGTGCGCTTAATGTTCACCTT
>NZ_CAKPTG010000004.1 GCF_934190775.1 uncultured Phascolarctobacterium sp. | reverse complement strand
TTGCTGTTGGCTGCTGCCTTGTTAACGGTAAAGTTACCGCCGTGTACTTCAGCAGGATTGCTGCTGTTGTGCTTGTAGATGACAGTTGCGTCACCGCTGTAGCTACCGATGGTTACGCTGGCTGCAGCGTTAGTCATATCAACTATGCCGTTGGTAGCATTAAAGCTCTTCAGGCTGCTGGCGCCACTGTTATTCCAGGTGCTGCCGTTCAGCGTAAGAGCAAAGTCTGCGCTAGTGCTTGCGCCGGTCCAGATGCTGCCGTTCGTCAGCGTTGCGCTTCCTGCTGCACTTGTGCTGCCGTTCCACTTGCTGTTATTGGCAGTCAGGCTCAAGCCTGCGCCGCTGTTATCTCCGCTCCAGCTACTGTCGGTCAAGTTAACCGTTGCATTAGCGCCGTTATTGGCACCGGTCCAAGTGGTTGCGTTGGTCAAAGTAATGTTAGTATTTGCACCGCCGTTAGCTCCTGTCCAGGTGGATTTATCTGCCTTTACTGTTACTCCGTCTGCGGTATTGCCTTTGCTCCAGCTTGCGCCATTGGTCAAAGTTACATTTGCATTTGCACCGCTGTTCATACCGCTCCAGCTAGAAGCAGCCAGCTTAATTGTGCTACCTGCACCACTGCTGTCGCCTGTCCAGCTTGTGCCGTTCGTCAGCGTTGCGTTCAGCTTGCCGGTATTCGCTCCGTTCCAGCTGCCCTTGCTCAGGCTCATGGTAGTGTTACCGCTGTTGTCACCAGTCCAGCTTGCGCCTTCCTTGAAGTTCAGCTCTACGCTGCCGTCGGCATCTGTTGTAACATCTCCGTCTAGCTTGCTGAGGTTCTTAGCTGTAACCTTCGCACCCTTGCCGTTAGCAATAATACCACTGCCAATGGTGGTATCTGCAGAATCAATCGTTACTGCCGCATTTGCGCCGTCAGCACTTACTGCACCGCTAATTGCTGCGCTTGCTGTTCCGTTAATGCTTACGCTGCTGTTTGCGCCGTTAGCATTTACTGCGCCGTTGACCTTCGCAGCCTTCGTTGCCTTAATATTTACAGCATTATTTGTAGTTACGTCACCATTCAGCGTTGCGTTAACTGCAGTGATATTCACCTTGCTGTTGTTAGCGTTGATTGCTTTCGCACCACTTACTGTCAGGCTGCCTGCATTCTGAACTGTCAGCTTACCACCGCTTGTTGCGATACCGTCACCGCCGTTGGCAGTAATCGTCAGATCGTGGTTGTTCAGCTTCAAGGTTGTATCCTTAGCTGTAGTAATTGCACTGCTGTCGGTAGTAATCGTGGTTGCGTCTTTCGTGAAGTTATAGATATTATTATCGACGGTGTTGGAGAGTACGCCGGCCTTACGGTATTCCTTATCAGTCAGATGTTCACCGGTAATGCTCGTTACAAAGGCTGTTCTGTCCTGTTCTGTTGGATATACAGGTCCCGGCGTTACAGTCTTGTGGTCCGCACTGCCCTGACCGGTCGTCTTGTCATAGACAATACCTGCGGTCTGCTTAGCAACAGAGGTTGCTGTCAGGCCTTCGGCTATCTTCACAGTACCGTTCAGGTTGCTTTCTGCTCCGCCTATTGCTCCCAGGTAGAACAGCTTGCCTGCCAGTGCATCCAATGCTTCGTTAATCTTATCCTCATCCGTAGTATCTACGCCGGTGTTATCCGTCAGCATGGTAATCTTGCTATTGGCCGCTGCCTTAGTAACAGTAAAGTTACCGCCGTATACTTCGCCCGGATCACTGCTGTTATGCTTATAGATGACAGTTGCGTCACCGCTGTAGCTGCCGATGGTTACGCTTGCTGCAGCGTTAGTCATATCAACTATGCCGTTAGTAGCATTGAAGCTCTTCAGGCTGCTGGCGCCGCTATTGTTCCAGGTGCTGCCGTTAAGTGTCAGGCTGAAGTCTGCGCTAGTGCTTGCACCGTTCCAGATACTGCCGTTTGTCAAAGTTGCACTGCCTGCAGCACTCGTGCTGCCGTTCCACTTGCTGTTATTGGCAGTCAGGCTCAAGCCTGCGCCGCTGTTATCTCCGCTCCAGCTACTGTCGGTCAAGTTAACCGTTGCATTAGCGCCGTTATTGGCACCGGTCCAAGTGGTTGCGTTGGTCAAAGTAATGTTAGTATTTGCACCGCCGTTAGCTCCTGTCCAGGTGGATTTATCTGCCTTTACTGTTACTCCGTCTGCGGTATTGCCTTTGCTCCAGCTTGCGCCATTGGTCAAAGTTACATTTGCATTTGCACCGCTGTTCATACCGCTCCAGCTAGAAGCAGCCAGCTTAATTGTGCTACCTGCACCACTGCTGTCGCCTGTCCAGCTTGTGCCGTTCGTCAGCGTTGCGTTCAGCTTGCCGGTATTCGCTCCGTTCCAGCTGCCCTTGCTCAGGCTCATGGTAGTGTTACCGCTGTTGTCACCAGTCCAGCTTGCGCCTTCCTTGAAGTTCAGCTCTACGCTGCCGTCGGCATCTGTTGTAACATCTCCGTCTAGCTTGCTGAGGTTCTTAGCTGTAACCTTCGCACCCTTGCCGTTAGCAATAATACCACTGCCAATGGTGGTATCTGCAGAATCAATCGTTACTGCCGCATTTGCGCCGTCAGCACTTACTGCACCGCTAATTGCTGCGCTTGCTGTTCCGTTAATGCTTACGCTGCTGTTTGCGCCGTTAGCATTTACTGCACCGTTGACCTTCGCAGCCTTCGTTGCCTTAATATTTACGACATTATTTGTGCTTACGTCACCGTTCAGCGTTGCATTCACTGCAGTGATCTCTACCTTGCTGTTATTGGCATTGATTGCTTTATCGCCTGTTACAGTAAAGTTGCCTGCATTCTGAACTGTCAGCGTACCGCCTGTTGTTGCGATACCGTCACCGCTGTTGGCAGTAATAGTCATATCGTTGTTGTTCAGCTTCAAGGTTGTATCTTTGGCTGTAGTAATTGCACTGCTGTCGGTGGTAATCGTGGTTGCGTCTTTCGTGAAGTTGTAGATATTGTTATCTACTGTGTTGGAGAGTACGCCGGCCTTACGGTATTCCTTATCAGTCAGATGTTCACCGGTAATGCTTGTTACAAAGGCTGTTCTGTCCTGTTCGGTCGGATATACAGGTCCCGGCGTTACAGTCTTGTGGTCCGCACTGCCCTGACCGGTCGTCTTGTCATAGACAATACCTGCTGTCTGCTTAGCAACAGAAGCTGCTGTCAGGCCTTCGGCTATCTTCACAGTGCCGTTCAGGTTATTTTCTGCACCACCAATTGCACCAGTGTAGAACAGCTTGCCTGCCAGTGCATCCAGTGCTTCGTTAATCTTATCCTCATCCGTAGTATCTACGCCGGTGTTATCCGTCAGCATGGTAATCTTGCTGTTGGCTGCTGCCTTGTTAACGGTAAAGTTACCGCCGTGTACTTCAGCAGGATTGCTGCTGTTGTGCTTGTAGATGACAGTTGCGTCACCGCTGTAGCTACCGATGGTTACGCTGGCTGCAGCGTTAGTCATATCAACTATGCCGTTGGTAGCATTAAAGCTCTTCAGGCTGCTGGCGCCACTGTTATTCCAGGTGCTGCCGTTCAGCGTAAGAGCAAAGTCTGCGCTAGTGCTTGCGCCGGTCCAGATGCTGCCGTTCGTCAGCGTTGCGCTTCCTGCTGCACTTGTGCTGCCGTTCCACTTGCTGTTGTTGGCAGTCAGGCTCAAGCCTGCACCGCTGTTATCACCGCTCCAGCTGCTGTCGGTCAAGTTAACCGTTGCATTAGCGCCGTTATTGGCACCGGTCCAAGTTGAGCTATTGGCAAGGCTAGCTGTAATATTACCATTGTTATTGCCTCGCCACTCGCCATTCTCCATAACTAATTGGGTATTACCATTATTATCGCCTTTCCACTTATTTTTCAACAAGCTACTCTTCGCAAAATCTAATATCACTTCACCAGTATCATCTGTCGAAACATTACTATCTAAATCTACAATCCCTTGATTGCTAACTAGTTTAATTTTAGCATTCTTATCTGCGATTAAATCCCCCATCACAGTCATGTAGGCTCCACCGCGTAATTCAATGTTGCCTTCATTGGTTGCATGTAAACTGCCAGAAATATTTACACCAGATTTTACAAGAAGCTTTCCTCCATCAGCTAATACTGCTACCTCCGCTTTATTACTAAAATCTTCTTTATCGCCATATTGCACAACCCTACCAGCCGCTATACTTAAGCTTTTTGTTATTTCCACCGATGAATCTTTACCATTGATAGTTATAACAGGCGTAGCATCATCAACTTTTCCATATGCTGCTAAATTACCTTCTATTTTCAAAGAACCATTATTTACTATGACTCCCGGTTGATATTCGTTACGTGTCTTGTAGTCATATGTATGTATCTCATCTCTACCGGTATAAACGGTACCGGCATCACGTATATTTAATTTAGCATTATTAACAATAATATTAGGAGCTTTCTGCGCATTTAGATACAAATCATAAGTTCTTCCCAAACATATTGTTGTATCATGGTTTACAGAAATCGCATTACCATTTTCAGGTACAATAGTTGTTTTTTCATGTAAAGAACTAGTTGATGGATCTAGTGGAAACTCATATTTGTTATTATCAGCCGTAAGCACACCATGCTGCCTGTACTCTTTATCCGTTTTATAATCACCGGTCAGAGTTGTATTAAACACAAATTTATCCTGCATTTTAGGATAAGTGAAGCCTGGTGCTACACTGTTCGCGTCCAACATGCCCTGTCCATTTGTACTATTGTAGATGATACTGCCAGCCTGCTTACTAATTTCAGGTGCAGTCAGGCTTTCCACAATCTTCACCGAACCAGATAAATTTTGTTTTCCTTCTATTGCTTCTTGATAATATAACTTATTAGCCAAAGCATTGAGCGTATCATTTACACTATCCTCGTCGTTAAGCTTAATCCCACTACTATCCGTCAACAAAGTGATAGTACTCCCGTCGATAGCTTTATTGATGGTAAAGCTTCCTCCTTGTAATTGTGAAGGATTAGTATAATCGTGCTTATACAGCAAAGTAAAGTTGCCATTATAATTACCAACAGTAGCATTCGCTGCACTATTAGTCATATCAATGGTTGGATTAGTCCCACCAGCTCGTCCAAGATTACTGCTAAGATTTTCTACCACAGAATCAGCAGTTATAACCCAAGTACTGCCGCTAGCCATTTTTAAATCAAAGCCTGCGCCACTATTATAACCCTCCCATACACTGCCAGAGTTAATTGCAACCTTGGTGTCCTTTCCGAAACTATTACCATTCCATTTTGCATCTAACAGATCAATGGTACTATTATCCCCACTATTATTACCGCTCCATTTGGCATCCTGTATCGTAATAGTATTATTCTTTCCACTAACGTTACCAGACCATTGAGCCGAATTCTGCACATTAATAGTATTACTATCGCTAACTATGTGTCCATTATAGCTTGCACTATCTACTGTTAACTTAGTGTTATTAATTTTTACGTCTTTATTCCAAGAACCATTGTTACGAACAGTTATAATAGCATCTTTGCCAATATTCTCTCCATTCCACGTTGAATCATCTATTACAATATTTGCGTTATTACCACTATTATCTCCGCTCCAATTAGATTTATTTTTAAGCTCAATAACAGCCGTACCGCCTTCATTATTCCCTTCCCAACTTGATGTATTCAGCGTTACGTTTAATCCCTCACCCTTATTATCACCAGTCCAGGTGGAATCTGATGCTTTAACCACCATATTGCTGCCACTGTTATCACCAGTCCAGCTCGCTTTATCCTTCAGTGTCAGATTAACTTTATCGCCGCTGTTATTGCCATGCCAACTATCATTTTCCACAAGGAAGTTTTTATTATTTTCAACATTATCTCCTTTGGGAACTTCTAATTGCGTTGTAACTTTTTCACCTAAGCGTCCTTGTCCACTAGTACTGCTATATTCAATATTTCCAATATATTGAGCTGCAGAAGCCGCTGTCAGACCTTCGGCAATCTGTACCTGTCCATCCAGATTTCTGCTGCCGCTGACATAATCTGTATAATAAAGCTTGTTGGCCAAAGCGTCGAGAACCTTATTGACAGTTGCTTCAGAAGAAGTATTTACACCGCTGCTATCAGTACGCAAAACTACAGCGGAGCCATTTTCAGCAGTCTTCACCGTAAAATTGCCACCCAGAATATTTTCCGGATTATTGTTATCATGCTCATAAATAACCATAGTATTACCGCTGTATTTATCTATGGTTATATCCTTGCTGCCACTCTTCTGGAAAATAACGCCTGCAGCACCTGCACTGCCACCTGTAAGTTTGCTGATATGGCTTGCTCCATTGCTGCCGACATCTTCATTATCCTGTGCATAGCGGGTATTATTGGCCTGGTTTATCCAGCTTGCACCATTTTGCAGCCACATATTGACCGTACCGCCATTATCCACAATGCCCCGCAGATAGGAATCACCTGTAGTCAACGCTACATTAACCGTACCGGTTGACAAAGCAAAAATATCACCGCCCAGCTTAACGCTGTTATTGCCGGCTGTTGCGCCGTCCTTACTAGTGTTGACGTTAATGGTTCCCTGATATGCACCCAAAGCATAGTAGCCATAATTCATGCCCTTCGGCACATTAATCTCGCCACCGCCAATAGAAACTGTACTGTTCTTAGCATTCGTTGTAATGCCATTGCCATACACATCCATATCGGCAGTACCGCTGACATCTACACGGCTGTTTTCTACCTGTGTAAGAATACCGGCATTGTTAAAACGCGATAACACATTATCAGCATTTATAGGAATACCCCAGGTTTCGCTGTCAGTGCCCTTTACAGTCAGATTGCCGTTAATTGTAATTGTGTTGGTAACATCAGAAGCATAGCTTGCTTCGCCCCAACGGTCTGTCTTCTGTATAGCAACGCCATTACCGCCGTAGCCGCCGCTCATTGAAATATTAACGTCACCATTAACAGTAATCTTACTGGCAGCTGACTTGCCTGCATCATTCATAATTGCGTTATTCAAAGAATTGCCATCTACAGCACCAATGGTAATAATATTCAGCTTGTCTGCATTAATAGTAACGTTCTTGCCATTGCCGGCATAAACACCGACAGGTGTAGCAATGCTGTTCTGTACCTGCAGCTGCAAAGTATTGCTGCCGGCATTGACAGTAATATCATTGCCGTCATGCGCATAAATAGCGGCCAGAATATTATTGCTTAAATCAGCCTGATTTTTCCAAGCTACTTCATTCAATGAAATAGTTTTATCCCCTTCAAATGTATAATTGCTATTATCTGGGGTAATATCGGAATATATAGTATCGCTTGTAGTTCCTGTAATTCTGTTTTGATAATCTGCCGTTTTAACATTAGCATTAATATTTATAATTGTACTAGTTGTTGCCGAAGGTGTTGTAAGCCCTTCTTCCAGCGACTTAGTTAATAAAGCCAGGCCACCAACAACATCATCACCAGCTAATTGCGTTACAGAGTTAAAAGTATGGTAATCACTGTTACCGGCTAAATTATAAGCTGACCATGTATAGCTGGGATTGTTGTCACCATCAAGGTAAACCACAATATTATCGCCAAATTCGCCCCACAAACGCTTGGTATAATACTCTGCAAAAATTTTGTTAAACCAACCTGTTTTTACACCAGTATTACCACCGCCATCAGTTTTATCCTGAACAACAATCTCCCAATCCTTAGGTGTTGTTGAATTCAAATTTGCCACTGTGGTTTTATAAATATTGAAGGTACTGCCACCCCGTCCTGATCCATCGAGATTGTAAGCAAGGATATACGCCGTACCATTTGGCCAAACACAAATATCTCTAAAATCCAATTTAAATTTTTTAATATTTTCAGGTACAATAGAAGCATTGACTTCATTCTTATCATTTAGTTTACCGCCATTCAATACGCCAATAGTAACGTTTGAACCGTTGTTTCCATATCCGTAATTCTGCATACCTCCAATGGCAGTGTTGATTAATAAATTATTGTAGCTATTTAATTTTACTGTATCTGTATTGCGCCCTGTTCTAGTAAAAGAAACAAATTTCAAGCTACCATCAGCCTGAATATCATATTGCAACAAATAGCCAGAGGAATAGCTAGTATTTCCGCCTGTCGCATTAACACTAACTACAGCAAATAACTGATTACCTTTTACTAATAAAGATTCGCCATGAGTCCATGCTCCTTCGCTAACATCTAAATCTCCTTCACAATACTTATTAATATCATCTAATAAATATCTTGTTTTACTTACATCCTCAACTAATGCATTGTTTGTTACCTTAGCGACCGCAATAGTTCCTAAGTCATAATCACCTGTATAAACATACCCATTATGACCAGCTGCCGCATGGGGATTAGCCCCTTTTGAGATTGTTCCGGATATATAACCATCTTTCGGCCAATCCGTGTCAGCGTCAACTAATATCATAGGAAGTAAATCTATTGTATCATAAGTATATTGCCGTAAAATAAACTTATTTTTACCATCCATTACAAAACTATAAGCAGCCGGATCTCTATTCAAAGATGTCATAACAGCCCTGTTCGGTTCAGCGTCTATACTATCCGTAACACGCGAACCTGTAATAACAGCCATATTGCTGCTGCCATAATTAGAAGGTACTGTAACCAAAAGGTTAGCCGCCATAGCGCTACCTGCAAATACACAACCACCCAAAACCGATGCTAAAATTGCAGCTTTCTTTACATTGCTCATTTTACGCATATTTATTCATCTCCTTAGAACTGGTACCTTGCAGTTACGTAATAAGTTCTTCCTTGTGTCGGAAATTCCGGATTTATGTAACCATCTGGTATATTAGTTATATTGCTCAATATTTTTGCTCTGGGTCCATGATTAAAAATATCGTTGCAGCCAACAGTTACCTGCCAATTCTTCTGTGGCATCCATTTCAAGCCACTGTTCATAACAAATAATTCTGCTACCGGCATTCCTGACAAGTAAGGGGAAATATCTCCACTACTAGCTTTACCTCTGCTTGTAAAATATTCGTCAGTGTAGTGTCCTTCAGCAAACATAGAAAACTTATCAGAAGGTCTATAGGTTATACGAAGATTTCCTTCCCACTCAGGTTGGTATGTTGACCATACACTGCTATAGCCATGATTGTTACCATTAGCAGTATATTGGCTATAAGATTTACTGTTAACATATGTTAACTGCAAATCTAAATCAAATTTATCCCATTTAAAGCTACTTTGTAATTCCAAACCAGTAGCTTTCCCTTTGTTATCGTTATAATAACACCAATAATCCTTACCAGCGCGCTCTAATTGCAACATATTGGTAGAATCACGCCAAAAATAAGTTATCGTAGTAGAATTATCAGCTCCTAAAAGCTTATTATGCATAATGGCACTAACATCAAACTGCTTTCCTTCCTCAGGAACAGGGAATATCGCCCCTTTCCCGTTATGGTCTGCAGGAGTAGGCAATATGCCAGCTCCATCACCGGCAATTTCTGCCATATTAAGTAACCGGTAATATGTACCACCTGTCATGCGCACAGTTAAATTGTCATTAAATTCTTTTTTTAACGCCAACTGCCAAGTAGTTTTGCTGTTTGTTTGTGAATCTTTAGGATGTATCCATCCAAAATAACCATCTCCAAAACGTTTACCATCACTATAACCAATAATTTGGGATTGGTTGTACCGTAAACTTGGCGTCAAAATCCAACTACCAGCCTTATCCAGAGTAATAGAATCTTGAATTTGGATGTTAAACAGTTTCTGATCATATTTATTACGTATTTGCGATGCCAGGGAATTCTCATTTTCTTTACTTAAAACCTTATCCATATTTGACCCTTTGATTTTCATTCTCTCATTAGAATAATTGATAAGGAAATCAAGCATATTATTATCATTCAACTTATAACCGCCATCAATCTGTGCTGTATACTTATTGGACTTATATCTACTCCATGCACGTAGTGGGGTATTTGCTAATTCCCAATCCTGCCCAGGATTGAAGTTTTCTATCAATATATGTTCTGCATTATATTTTTTATCTTGATATTCATAATCAATCATCCAACCCCATTCCAGCTTGCCTCTTTCCTGGCGGTTCTGCAACATAAGTCCCATGTTCTCTTGTTTTTGCTTTCGGCTATCATAATAAAATTTGTCATATAAATCTACTCCATTGCTGGCAAATGCACCCTTTACATCTCCGCCCCATACGCTGTCCGGCAAATGCCTTTCCAATTTATTGTACGTTCCCTTAATCATCCAATCAGCATTTTGCCATTTAACTATAGTACTAGATTTTTCATAATCATTATATTTTCTATATCTGGTTGCATTTTGCGCTTCTTTTAATTTTTGCTTCCATTCTTTAACTTTTTGTGCATAAGCTTCTATACTAGGACTATTCTCCGGATTAACTTTATTTGTCCATTCATTTATATTGCCTTGAACAATGCTATCACCATAATTTTTGATTATTTCATCTTTTATTTCTGGAGTTATAATTCCAGGACCAAAGTTATTTCCATTCCAGTCATTTTCCACACCAGAAAACCAATCATTATTATCATATCCAGCATCAAAATATTTTTGCTGAATACCTTGATCAACTAGCTGTTGTTCTATTTTGTAAAAATTCGTCTTGCCTATATCTTGTTTTGCAAAATTATAACGATTTTCATAAATAGAATTACTTAAGCTATTTTCTCCTTCATTTTTAACATACGCTTCCCATGCATCATTATTTGCTTTAAAATATTCTACTTGCTCATCTGAAAGCTTTATTAAAGTGCCATTGAGCATATCTATATTATTATTATTAAACTCTACTATTTCTTTTTCATTTTCAGCAATATAAGTTTTTATACTAGGTATATACCTTTCCGCAGCATAATTCTTATATTTGAAATCACCGTCACTTGATTCGTAGTTAGTGCCAACCATTAATGAACCATCTCCCAGAGGAGCTGTAATCTCCATAGAGCCTCTTTTGCCGCCATAAGAGCTTTTGCCAACCTCTAAGGATACATTGGTTGTTTCCGGTTTTTTCGTAACAATGTTGATAACACCGCCCATGAAGGTACCGCCAAAACGGCTGGGAATATAACCGCGGTAAACCTCAATACGCTCTACGTTTTTTACAGGAATTGTCGAAAGGTCGACAGCAGTGTCACCGCCAAGGTTAGCTAATACACCGTCAATAAAAACGCCGACCTGCGCCGCAGTAGAACCACGCATCGTCACCGTTGTATACTGTCCCTTGCCGTTTACCTCACGCACATGCACGCCTGGCACTGTTAAAAGCAAGTCAGGCAATGATTTCTGCTCACCCTTGAAGTCATCAGGGCGCACAATATTCACCGTGCCAGGAGAAAGCTTACTTTCCCAATCGGGACGTTTTGCTTCTACCGTCATAGTTTCAAGGCTGAAGTCCATAGACGGATCATCAGCCCCATTGCTTGCTGCCTGTGCGGACTCATTTGCTTCCGCATAGGCAACAGGCAGAAAGTCAGCATAGCAACATCCCAGAGATATAGCAATTGCTGCAGCTAAAATATTTTGGCCATTAATATTTTTCACTTACATCTCCCCCTTAACCTGGAAATTTATTATAAGCTTATAAAAAAAGACTTAATTTTAAAATGGGCATAATAGTCCCATAATAAAATTAAGTCATCAGATTAATTTTATATGTCTTCAACTGCAATCCGACTTCACGGTCTCCTGTGCAGGTAAGCTAAGCTATTTGGCGTGCTGAAGTACATGATTATATGTAATATATTGAAAATTTACGATTTTGTTTTTAAACTATTGCTGTGTATAGCGTTCATTCTACCATGCTGTGCCCCTGCTCCATCACGCCGCCGCAATCTTAAAAGTTCCTCTATAATTGCAAGCAGATAATCCCGCGGTATTACTACAAACTGCTCATCCAAGCTCTGAAAATGCGTTAAACTGAGCTTTAAACCCTTATACTTCATTTTGAATCCATTTCCCCCTTCTTTACAAAGGCACACTAAAACAATTCTCATCCGCCTGTAAATCGCAGGTATAATGGATATCTCAAACAAATAGCGCTTTGACTCAAGATCTTCATGCCCTCATCCCTGTGCGAAAGGTATAAGCTATGACAATATGCTTATATGATGGAAGCACTCCCTAATACAATTGCGGTACAGTGCAGGATTTTCACCATGCTTCCCTATTTGTTTAATATGTTTTTAAATTTTTTCATACCCAAAGCAGCAATCGATATAATGTTTCAACATTATTTTGTTTTATTTTTCTCTTTTTCCCTATTGAATCTTTATATCATTTACTGTTTTCATTATAACACCCATGATGTTATATAGTCAAGAATTTCTGTCCATTAATTATTGTCATTTATTCTTTATTTACTTTTCAAAAATTATATTATATATTGTTTTGTTTCATATATTACATGAAATAAGCAATATTCTGCGTCGAATCATAAGTAAATTATCAATTATCTTCTCTTTTGCTCTAGCAAATCTTTTTTGCGACATGAATGCAAGCATTCCTCCCTTCACACTAAGCACTGCATTAAATCCTTCGCATCAGCGTAAGGTTACGTGGGAAAAAGAAAAAGCGCTGCCTTCCGGCAGCGCCTCTTAGTCCAAAGCACTCAAAGCTTCGCAACAGCATCCTCACCAAAAACCTTCGTCAACAATGCCTTCGCCTCAGCCTTGACCTCATCATCAATATAACCCTGCACCTTCAGCAGCGCAAAGGTAATTGCCACAAGATCATCACTATAACCAAGCACCGGCGTCAAATCCGGAATAAAATCCAACGGAGAAATCAAATAGCCCAAGGCGCCCATAATCAACGCCTTATCCTTCGCAGGAACCTCCGGCTTTTGCAGTACGCACCACAGCTGAGCAACCTTATACAGCAGCTCCAGTCCTATATGAGCACCAAACTTACTGATCTTGTGCAGTAAATTCTCCTCGCTGTAGTTGTAAGCATACTTACGCAGCTCGTTCTCATTGATTTTACTTTTGTCAAAGTCTTTGTCTTCTGTCATTTGCTCCACTCTTTCCTGACCGTGGACGAATGCTTAGCGCATGTTGATGAATTGCAGGTCTACGCCAAAATCGCCAGCCTTCAGCAGCTGGATAACAGCCTGCAGGTCATCCTTCTTCGCACCTGCAACACGTACCTGGTCGTCCTGAATCTGAGCAGTTACCTTCAGCTTGGAAGCCTTGATAGCTGCTACGATTTTTTTGCCGTTCTCCTTAGAAATACCCTGTTGGATTTCCAGAGATTGACGTACAGTGCCTTTAGCAGCAGGCTCAATCTTGCCCGGAACCAGGCAACGCAGAGGAATACCGCGTTTAGCCATTTTTTGGCGCAGCATATCTAAAATTGCGCCCAGCTTGTATTCGTCCTCAGCTGCAATTTTTACTTCCTTCTCACCGAGCTCGATGGAAGCATTGCTGCCGCGGAAATCATAACGCTGGTCAATCTCTTTTTTAACCTGATTAACAGCGTTATCCATCTCCTGCATATCAACTTGGGAAACAACGTCAAAGGAACTATCTTTTGCCATTATTATTATCCTCCTAAATGTAGCTAAAGTTTATCATGCCTAATTATATCAGAGAAAGCGCTTTAACGCCAGTAAAACTACCGAAAGCGGCAATTTTGCTTATTTACCCGCATTTTTGCCATGCATATAAGCATGCTCCTGGCTAAGCTCCTGCAAAAGCTGCAGGCCGCTCCAGGTGCAGTTGGTGGGTGTCAGCATCGCCTTAAGCGCCACCTGACGCAGCTTGCCCTTTTTTATGGCAGCCAGCAGTCTGTCCAGATCCTGACGGCTGAAGCCGCACATGAGCAGCATTTCCTCCTGCCCTTCGTCACCGCTGTAAGCCTCACTGACAGACGCCACCTCTGGCAAGCCTGCTAGATAGCCGACAGGCTGCAGCAGCTCCTCGCGCGCCACGGCGCGCAGCTGCGTGCGCAGCATCATGCAGATCAGCTTCAGCGCCTGCAAACGCTCAGGCGTAAAATTATAGGCCAAAATTATTTTTTGCATATGATTCTCCTATCTCAGGCAAACAAATCAATCTGGTTATTTTCCGGCAAATCGCCCAAAACGCCCATGTCTGCCAGCTTTTCGATAACGCTCTTATTGACGCCCGAGCGCAAGCGCAAATCCTCCTGGGAGATAAACGGTCTGTTAATATCCCTGGCAGCCGCAATGCTCTTGGCAGCGTTTTCACCTACACCGCCCAAGGCAGCCAAAGGCGGACGCAGGCCGTTTTCCGTAACCAGGAATTTAATCGGGTCCGACTTGTATAAATCCATCTTATCAAAGCTCAGACCGCGCTCCAGCATCTCATTCACCAGCTCCAGATAAGTAACCGTTGTTTTATCCAGTGGCGAAGCCTTAAAGCCCTGCTGGTAAACATTCTTGATGAAATTCTTCACATAAGCCTTACCCTTGGAAACATGGGTATAATCAAAATCCTTGGCACGTACCGTAAAGTACGCTGCATAAAACTCCTTAGGGTAATGCACCTTGCAATAAGCAATGCGGTACGCCATCAGAACGTACGCAACAGCATGCGCCTTTGGGAACAGATACTGTACCTTTTCGCAGGACTTGATGTACCATTCGGGAATATTCACTGCGCGCATAGCCTCCAGCATCTTCGGCTCCAGACCTTTTTTCGCCGCCTTACCCTTACGCACGTGCTCCATCGTCTTAAACGCCAGACTTGGCTCCACGCCCTTGGAAATCAGGTGCGTCATAACGTCATCACGCGTGGAGATAGTTTCGGCAACAGGCTTGCCTTCCTTAATCAAATCCTGCGCATTGTTCAGCCATACGTCCGTACCATGCGAATAACCTGATACACGCACAACCTCACTGAACTTCTTCGGCTGTACATCGCTGATCATCTGACGTACAAACTTGGTACCGCATTCAGGGATACCGAAGGTGCCTACAGCACTGTCAATCTGCTCCGGCGTAACACCGAGCGAAGACGTATCCTGGAAGATACGCATTGTTTCTTCATCTCCCACAGGAATCTTCTTGGGATCAAAGTTAGGATCCACATCCTCCTGCAGATATTTTTCCAGCATCTTCAGAACCATCGGATCATCGTGGCCCAGAATATCCAGCTTAACCAGACGGTCATTGATGCTGTGATAATCATAGTGAGTAGTAATCGTAGTGCCATCCTTATCATCGGCAGGACGGTTCATCGGCGTAATATAATGGATATCCATATTACGCGGTACAACCATGATGCCGCCGGGATGCTGGCCCGTAGTGCGCTTGATGCCGGCAAAGCCTTCAACCAGCGCAGCCACATGCGCCGGATGCACATGCAGATTCTTGCTCTCGTAATATTTTCTGATAAAGCCTATCGCCGTTTTGTTGGCGATAGTAGCAATCGTACCGGCGCGGCAAACATTGTCGCGGCCGAAAAGCTCCTCGGTGTACTTGTGCGCCACGCTCTGGTCGGACATAGCAGACGGATCATCGGGATCAATACCACCGGAGAAGTTCAAATCAATATCAGGAACCTTGTCACCATGGAAGCCCAGGAAAACTGCAAACGGGATATCGTGACCGTCGCGCAGCATCCTCGTGCCGCATTCGGGACAATCCTTCGGCGGCAGGTCAAAGCCGCTGTCGACCTCATTGTTCATAAAGAATTCGCTGTGACGGCAATGCGGACAGCGGTAATGCGGCTTCAGCGCATTTACCTCGGTAATATCCAGCATCGTAGCAACAAAGGACGAGCCTACGCTGCCACGCGAGCCTACCAAGTAACCGCGGTCGATAGAATGCTTAACCAGCTTATGCGCAATATAATACAATACGGAGAAACCGTGGCCGATAATAGCGTCCAGCTCCATCTTCAAGCGGTCCTCAACAATCTGCGGCAGCTTTTCGCCGTACCATTCATGCGCCTTAGCATAGGACAAATCACGTACGGCATCTTCCGCACCGGGAATAGAAGGCGAATACAGCTGGTCGCGGTCGGGAACAGGCTTAATGCGTTCAATCATATCCGCAATCTTATTGGTATTAGTAACAACAACCTCGTAGGCTGCCTCATTGCCCAGATAAGAGAACTCCTCGAGCATCTCCTCCGTAGTGTGCAAGTACAGCGGCGGCTGCAAATCAGCATCCTTATAACCCTGACCGGCCTGCAGAATCGCACGCAGCTGCGCATCCTCAGGATTGAGGAAATGCACGTCGCAGGTTGCCACCGTCAACTTGCCCAAGCGCTTGCCCAGCTCGTAGATTTTGCGGTTATGCTCCCGCAAATCCTCCTCCGTACAGTAATTTTCACGCACCAGGAACTGGTTATTGCCCGTAGGCTGGATTTCCAGATAATCATAAAAGCCGGCAATTTCCTCCAGCTCCTCATCGCTCGCACCTAAGCGCACCGCACGGTAAAGCTCGCCCGCCTCGCAGGCCGAGCCGAGAATAAGGCCCTCGCGATGCTCCTCGATAACAGCGCGCGGCAGCAACGGACGCTTATTCAGATAACGCAGATGACTGATAGTAACGAGCTGGTACAGATTACGCAGACCGATTTCATTCTTCGCCAGAATAATAATATGGTGACTGCTGATTTTGCTCTTGCCCTTAGTCGCAGCATCAGGATTTTCCGTATCAACAGCATCATCCTTCGTCTGGCGGTCGCTGATAAGATAACCCTCCATGCCGAAAATCAGCTTCAGATCACTGCCCTCCGCCGCATCAAAGCAGAACGGAAAGGCCTGCACTACACCATGATCGGTAATCGCCAAAGCCTTGTGGCCCCAACGGATAGCCTGCTTTACAAGGCCCTCCATCGGTGTCAGGCCATCAAGCTTACTCATCTTCGTATGGCAATGCAGCTCAACCCTCTTAATCTCCGCATTATCCATGCGCTCCTCCTTGGCATCGAGCTTCATAATGCCACGCGGCACCATGCACATCTCGTCAAAGGCAAAGCGGTCGGGGGCAACATCACCCTGCAGACGCAGGCGCATACCGGGCTTCAGCAAATTTTTAAACTCATTGCATTCCTTGCGTGGGTCACCGCCATCACGCTTGTCAAAACGCAGCTTGACGAAAATACCGCCGGTATCATCGCTCACGTTAAAGGTCAGCACAATGGAACCGACGCGCGTTTCCTTATCAATAAAGGTCTGCAGCGCACCGTCCTTATCCAGACTTTTGACAAAGGTACCTTCGATAACAACATTGCGCTCTTCCTCGGTAACAGTATCCAGCTTACGCGGTGTACCCTTGATTTTTTTGCCCCACAGCTGGCCGTCTGCCTTCTTTTCACCGTATAAGGCAGCCATTGCCTGCAGATACTCCGGATCCTCCTCCGGATTGTTGTAGGAAACTTCGCAGGGAGGCTCCGGCGGCAGAGTTTCGCCGATATCAATATCAGGCGGCTCCGGCGGCAGAGGAATCTCCTCCGGCAGCGGTTCACCAGTGCAATCGGTAATTTCTACCTCTGCCTGTGGCTCACGCTGCATCATCTGGCATTTGGAGCCATCGCCGTCGCAAATCATATCTACGCTTTGCAAAGAAAAAGCGGCTGCAAGCTGCTGCGCCGCCTTCTGAATCAAGCCGCCGGTAAGATGGGCGGCACAGCTAAAGTGCACCTCCCACTGACAGGCAGACTCGTCTACACAAATCTGATTAATATGCATCAGCTTCAGCTGCATCAGTTCCACCGGGGAAAAGGTCAGCGAAGCCAAAAAACTATAAAATTTTTCTTCATCAGGAATCAGGCAATATTTTTTATTCACATTAAATCCTTTCCTAATAATGACGGGAGAAGTTGTTGGATTATGATGGCGTGCTATCTTCCTCTGCTTTTTGAGATAAGCTAGAGTGCGTCAGATGCTAGGCGCGGATGCCGACGGCGTACTTTTAGTACGTCGAGGCGACGCAACAACGCAAATGGCGTGCTATCTTCCTCTGCTTTTTGAGATAAGCTAGAGTGCGTCAGATGCTAGGCGCAGATGCCGACGGCGTACTTTTAGTACGTCGAGGCGACGCAACAACGCAGATGGCGTGCTATCTTTCTTTTTTCCTGAGATAAGCTAGAGTGCGTCAGATGCTAGGCGCGAAGCCGACGGCGTACTTTTAGTACGTCGAGGCGACGCAACAACGCAGATGGCGTGCTATAGCTTATCTTGCTTATCGCATGTTCTCGACGCCTACTACACCCTCAATCCCCTGCAACCCTCTTACCAAATCTCCACCATCGGGCGCAGTCTTGCCAAGCTTCAGATAAACCTCCAGCACCAGGCGATTCTTTTCCTTATCGCGCTTTACGTTCAGTGATTTTACCTGTACACCGTTGAGCGACAGATAACCGGTAACATCGGTAATGGCACCGGAGCGATTGGTAGTAATGATGCGGACAAACTGGCGGTCGCTGCGGCTGTTGGCAGCGAAGCGTTTTTCCCAGGTATGGAAGGTAACAAGAGTTATCATGGTGATAATGGTCGCCACACTGCTGAGGAAGTACATACCGCTGCCGGCAGCAAGGCCGATTGCAGAAACCATCCACAGGCTGGCAGCAGTTGTCAGGCCGCGGATAGTGAGTCCCTCATGCAGAATAGTACCTGCACCGAGAAAGCCTATGCCACTGACAACCTGAGCAGCAATACGCGCCGAGTCGCGACGCTGACCGATATCCTCCTCCAGCTTGGTAGTCTGAGGATAGACATCATCAAAGCCGTAAAGCGAAACGAGCATAAACAGCGCCGAGCCTACGCACACAAGAATATGCGTGCGGAAACCGGCAGGGCGGTCGCCGCTGCCTCTTTCTATACCGACAATACCGCCGAGAATTGCGGCAACAACCAGCCTGATAACCATAACAACCTCTTTGTTATGCAAAAAAGAAGTATTAATTAAATCCATGCCAGTATCACCTCACAGCTTCCGTTCCCTCCGTCTGCGCCGGGCGCAGACACGGGAACTGCGTTATTTTTACAGCTTTTGCAGCATCTCCCTGATAGCAGTGATATAATCACCCTCCAACGGCAGCATGCTTACTTCGCCGGTCTTACGAACTTTTACTTCCAGCTCGCCGGTCTGCAGAGTCTTAGGACCTACAACTACGCGCAGCGGATAGCCGATCAGATCTGCGTCCTTGAATTTTACGCCCGGACGCTCCTTGCGGTCGTCGATAACAACCTCAACGCCTGCTTTGTGCAGCTCGTTATAGATTTCCTCAGCCTTAGCGAAGGATGCTTCGTCCTTTACGTTTACAGGTACAACAAGTACTTCATACGGAGCAATAGCAACAGGCCAGATCATGCCGTCAGCATCATGGCTCTGTTCAACGCAGGCAGCCATAGTACGGCCAACGCCGATACCGTAGCAGCCCATTACCATCGGCTGTTCCTTGCCGTTTTCATCCAGATAGGTGCATTTCATGGCTGCGCTGTATTTGGTGTGCAGCTTGAATACCTGACCTGCTTCAATGCCGCGAGCCTTAGCAATCGGAGCGCCGCAGTGCGGGCAGGGGTCGCCTTCAGCCATCAGACGGATATCGGCAACGTAGGTCGGAGTGAAGTCACGGCCCGGGTTAGCGTTGATGTAGTGGAAGCCTTCATGGTTAGCACCACAGCAAACATTGTGCATATTCATAACGGTTGCATCGCAAACGATAATAACCTTTTCGGGGTCAAGGCCTACAGGGCCCATGTAACCGCCGACAGTGCCAGCCTTAGCCAGCAGCTCTGCCTCAGCCATTTCCAGCTCAACTGCGCCTACAGTGTTTTGTACTTTGGTTTCGTTAACCTCGTGGTCACCGCGAACAAAGCACAGTACCAGGCCTTTTTCGCATTGGTAAGCAACAGCCTTTACGGATTTTTCAATCGGAGCGTTGAGGAAAGCGCAAACGTCGGCAATAGTCTTGCAGTTCGGAGTTTCAACCTCGCTCAGCTCCTGCATTTCTTCTGCCGGAGCTTCTATCGGATACAGCTCTGCCTTTTCGATATCAGCAGCGTAATCACATTTGGTGCAGTAGGTAATTTCTGCTTCACCGCTGTCTGCCAGCACCATGAACTCATGGCTGCCAGTACCGCCGATAGCACCGCTGTCTGCTTCTACCGGACGGAAGTTCAGACCGCAGCGGGTAAAGATTTTGTCATAAGCATCATACATTGCCTTATAGGAAACGTCCAGACCTGCTTCATCACGGTCGAAGGAATAGCCATCCTTCATAATGAAGTCACGGCTGCGCATCAGGCCGAAGCGCGGACGACGTTCGTCACGGAATTTATCCTGAATCTGATACAGGTTCAGCGGCAGCTGACGGTAGGAACGTACATCGTTCTTAACCAGGGTAGTAACCATTTCCTCGTGAGTAGGACCAAGGCAGTATTCATGGCCATGACGATCCTTCAAGCGTACCATTTCTGCGCCATAAGCGTCCCAACGGCCACTTTCCTTCCAAATTTCTGCCGGCTGCATAATCGGCATCATGATTTCCTGGCAGCCTGCATGGTCCATCTCTTCACGAATAATATTTTCGATTTTTTTAATAACACGCCAAGCCAGCGGCAGATAGGTGTACATGCCATTGGTGGATTTACGCATAAAACCGGCACGCAGCAGCAGCTGATGGCTCGGGATTTCAGCCTCGGACGGAACCTCACGCAGAGTGGGTGCATACATTTTAGAAACTTTCATTAACGGGATACCTTCCTCTCAAGTAAAATTTTATCTATTTCAGCAAAAAGCTCGCTTACAAGCTGCTCTTCGGGCACCTTACGCAGGATTTCGCCCTTGCGGAATACAAGTCCCTCGCCTATGCCGCCGGCAATACCGACGTCGGCCTCACGTGCTTCGCCAGGTCCATTGACCACACAGCCCATAACGGCAACCGTAATGGGTTCTTCAATATCTGCCAGACGGCGTTCAACCTCCAGCGCCAGCTTTTCCAAACTGATGCGGGTGCGTCCGCAGGTCGGGCAGCTGATTAAGGTCGGTCCGTGCTCACGCAGACCAAGGGATTTCAGAATGTCATAGGCCACACGCACCTCGTTCACCGGGTCACCGGTCAGAGAAACGCGGATAGTATCGCCGATGCCCTCAGCAAGCAGCGTACCGATGCCTACTGCGGATTTGATAATACCGCTATTGACAGTGCCTGCCTCCGTAATGCCGACATGCAACGGATAATCACACTGCGCTGCCATCAGACGATAGGCCTCCAGTGTCAGCGGCACATCATGCGCCTTGAGCGAAATCTTAATGTTACGGTAATCCATCGCTTCAAGGATGCGGACGTGGCGCCAAGCAGCCTCTACAAGAGCCTCCGCGGTGGGATGACCGTATTTTTCCAGCAAATCCTTCGGCAGGGAGCCGGCGTTGACACCGATGCGGATAGGAATGTTGCGTTCCTTCGCTGCTTCTACCACAGCGCGCACCTTCTCTTCGCCGCCGATATTACCGGGGTTTAAGCGCAGGCCGTCAACGCCTGCTTCAATCGCTGCCAAAGCCAGCTTATAATCAAAATGAATATCAGCAATGACAGGAATCGGACTTTCCTTACAAATAGTTTTCAGGCCCTCCGCCGCTGCCATATCAGGCACAGCACAGCGGATAATATCGCAGCCTGCATCTGCCAGACGCTGAATCTGCTCCAAGGTTGCAGCAGCATCGTCTGTATGTGTGTTAGTCATAGACTGAACGGCAATCGGAGCATCGCCGCCCACGGCCACGCTGCCTACGTGCAGCTGGCGGGTTTTTCTACGTTCTATCACTTTCATTCACCTCTTAACGTGTTATATCCTTAAAGGTGGAAAACACTGTCAGCGCTAAAATCAGCGCAATACCAACCATCTGGATGTTAGTCATAGCCTTGCTGCCGAGCGGTTTACCGCGCAGGCCCTCCAACAGCAACAGTACAAAATGTCCGCCGTCCAGTGCCGGCAGCGGCAGCAGGTTGATAACGCCCAGGTTAATGCTCAGAAAAGCAACAAAGGTAATCAACGGCAGCAGTCCTTTTTCTGCCACCTGACCGGCCATCTGCGCCACGCCGATAGGACCGGCAACCTCAGCCGGAGCTTTACCGGAAACAATCTTGTACAGACCATTAAGCATAGAAACAATAATATTTTTGGTATATACGCAGCCTTCCTTAATGGAGCCGAAGAAACCAAGGCTGACCTTGTTGAACTTAGGGCTGATGCCGATTAAGGGACGACCTGCCTCCTTATCGAATACAGGAGTCATAGTGTAGCTTTTTACAGCTCCCTGGCTTTCTGCAGTCAGCGTTACCGGATTAGTTCCGCTCGCACGCAAATTGGTAACAACCTCCGTCCAGGTAGCAACAGGCTTATTGTTAATCGTCAGAATGCGGTCGCCGTTACGCAGTCCCGCTTTTTCCGCAGCCATGCCGTCTACAACAGTACCCAGGATTGGCTCATTCACCAGCTCCTGCCTGCCCTCCAGCATAAAAATACCGCTGAAAAGAATAATAGGCAACAGAAAATTCATCAGCGCACCTGCCAGAATAACCAGCATTCTAGAGGGAATCGGCTTAGATTTAAAGGTTCCGGGTTCAGGCGGATCATCAGGATCCATACCTGCGATTTTATTATAGCCACCCAGCGGAATAGCTCTCAGGCTATACAAGGTATCGCCGTCCTTTTGCTGATACAGCTTAGGACCGAAGCCGATGGCAAATTCATCAACACGCATACCTGTGAGCTTTGCCGTAATAAAATGACCGAATTCGTGTACCGTAACCAGCACACCAAAAACAAAAACAGCGGCTAATATTGTAAGCATTTTACCTCCTTACGATAGTCGGCTAATCCTGCCGGCCTTCAGTCTATAATTTAGCAATAACCCCTTGGGCTGCAGCACGCGCCCAGGCATCCGTTGCTTCAATATCCTCCAGCTGCGGACGCAGAACATTGTTATGCTGCGCTGTAACCGTAGCAGTGATATAAGGGATATCCAGATATTTAATTTTGCCTGCCAAAAAGGCATATACAGCCTCCTCGTTGGCAGCATTGAAGGCACAGGGCAGAGTGCCGCCAGCCTTACCGCAGTCAATAGCAATCTTCAAGGAAGGAAATGCTTCTAAATCAGGTGCTTCAAAGGTAAGATTACCCGCAGCAACAAGATCAAGCTGTTCAAAGCTATAGTTGTAGCGTTCCGGCCAGCTCAAAGCGAACTGAATCGGCAGACGCATATCAGGCACACCCAGCTGAGCAATCACACTGCCGTCGCAGAATTCTACCAAGCTGTGTACGATGCTCTGCGGATGCACAACAACCGCAATTTTATCATAGGGCATATCAAACAGCCAATGTGCCTCCATAACCTCCAGGCCCTTATTGGCCAATGTAGAGGAATCGAGCGTAACCTTCTGCCCCATGCTCCAGTTGGGATGATTGAGGCATTGCGCCAGGGTGACATTTTCCAGCTCACTGCGTTTTTTACCGCGGAAGGGACCGCCGCTCGCCGTAATAATCAGGCGTTTGACTTCCTTTTCCGTACCGCCGCGCAGAGATTGGAAAATAGCACTGTGCTCACTGTCAACAGGAGTCAGGCTTACACCGTGCTTACGCACGGCTTCCATAACAATGCTGCCGGCAGCAACAAGTGTTTCCTTATTTGCCAGCGCAATATTTTTACCGCAGGCAATAGCAGCCAACGTCGGGCGCAGCCCGGCATAGCCTACCATAGAACCGAGCACTGTATCCGCTCCCTCGTAGGTAGCGGCAGCCAGAAGACCCTCCTCCCCGGCTAAAATTTCTGTCTTGCCGTGGTAGCGGTTAGCCAAGCGTTTAGCAGCATCCTTATCCGTTAAAACGGCAATATCAGGCTCAAACTGCTTAATCTGCTGTTCTAAAAGCTCATCGCTTTTATGCGCAGCCAACGCGCGTACCTTCAGCTTTTCAGGATTGGCAGCAGCAACCTCCAACGTCTGACGACCGATAGAGCCTGTACTGCCCAAAATAGAAATATTCTTCATTTGCTATCCTCTATTCTTGAAACATAGATAAAGCGCTGATAATCATCAGCAGATAATACACAACCGGTGCCGTAAACAGCAGGCTGTCGAAACGGTCCAGCACACCGCCGTGACCGGGGAAAATCTTACCGGAGTCCTTAATATCAAAGCTGCGTTTGACAATGGATTCGATCAAATCGCCAACCGGAGCAAAAATTGCCACCGCCAGCGCCACTGCCACAGCATGCCACAAAGCAATGCCTAAGCAGATAATGCACAGAAACAGTACGGTCACAAAGCAGCCGACAAAGCCGCTGACAGCGCCCTCAAAGGATTTCTTCGGGCTGACGCTGCAGAACGGCGTCTTGCCGAAGGCACGGCCGAAGAAATATGCAAAGGTATCGCTGGCCCAAGTGCCCAAAAGCACAATCCACAGGCAGATTTCTCCGTATTCAAATACACGGAAGCCCAAGTCGATATGCGGACCGCCGTCAAAGGAGCGCAACAAAATAATGTGCGCAAACAAAAGGCCGCAATACAGCATGCCCCAGGCAGTAAGCGCACTGTTCTCTGCCCAATGCTGCTCACCTCGGTTGCAATGCAGCCACAGGCCCTCAATTGTACTGAAAATGAAGAACAGCGCTGTCAGCATCAAAATAAATGCCAGCGTATAAACGCCCTCCAGCTCAAAATAATAGCCTGCACCGGCAACCAGCACCATCAGCAGTGCGCCAACGCCACCGGTCAGCGTGTAGGCATGATAGCCCTTGTTCTCCACCATCTTGTGGTATTCGTACCAGGCAACAGCAGCCAAAACAGCAACAGCCGCATTAAAAAGCATGCCACCCTTGGTGATAATGCCGACTGCTGCCACAATACCGATTACACCGGTAATAATACGTGTTAACATAGTTAAAATACATCCTTCTTTGAGTTATTAGATTAATTTATTTGAGCCCTGATGAAGTATATGGCGTCTTTCCTATTTCCTCCAGGCAGCCAGGAAGATGCCAGAGACGAGGAAGGGCGACGACGCCGTACATACTCGTACTGCTAGGAGCCCTGACGACGTATATGGCGTCTTACTGGCTGACCAGGCCGCCGAAACGGCGCTCGCGCCCTTGATAAGCCAAAATCGCCTCCACCAGATGATCCGGCGTGAACTCCGGCCAGTACACCTTAGTTGTCCAGATTTCCGCATAAGCAATCTGCCAGAGCAAAAAGTTGCTGATACGCAAATCACCGCCCGGACGGATAAGCAGATCCGGCGCAGGCAGGCCCTTGGTATACAAATGGTTTTCGATCACATTATTATCTATATCGTCTACGGCAAGAGTACCGTTGGCAACTTCTGCTGCAATGGTACGCACAGCATGCAGGATTTCTGCCTGTCCGCCGTAGTTTATAGCCAAATTCAAAATAATACCGGTGTTGTTTTTCGTTGCCTCGATTGCGTGGTCCATCTTCTGCTGTACAATCTCAGGCAGACCTTTACGCGAGCCGATAAAACGCACCTGTACGTTATTTTCGTTAAATTCATCAATTTCGTTGGTCAGATAACGGCTCAAAAGCTCCATGATGAAGTTTACTTCCGTCACCGGACGCTTCCAGTTTTCGGTTGAAAATGCATAAGCACTGATAACCTTAACTCCCAGCTTATCAGCTGCTCTGACAATAGTTTTCAGTGTTTCTGCTCCGGCCTGATGGCCAAAGGTACGCACCTTGCCCTGAGCCTTAGCCCAGCGACCGTTGCCGTCCATAATAATTGCAATATGCTGAGGAATATTCTGCATATCCAAGTCCTCAGTATGCATTACGATATTATTCTTAGTCTTATTTTTTGTTTGAAACAAGCCTCTAAACACAAGCATCAAGCCCTTCGCTAAAATTTGTAACTTGCTTTTAGTTTTCCTTACTTTTTTCCCTGATTAAAGAAGAGGCGAGCCTCCCCCTTGCGGGAGGCCGCCTTCCTGATTTTGCATTGCAGTCTTGAATTACTCAATAGCGCCAACCGGGCAGCTAGCAGCGCAAGCGCCGCATTCTACGCAGTCTTCACCGATTTCATATTTACCGTCAACTTCAGTAATAGCGCCAACGGGGCAGGTAGCAGCACAAGTACCGCAGCCTACGCAAGAATCCTTATCAATTTTCAGAGCCATTCGTCGCACCTCCTTCCTTATCTATACACAATGGTAAGAGCTAATCTATTAGCAGACAACTGCTGTTGTCTTACTACATATCTGCGCACCTCGCGCCCTTCAAAGTCTGCCTCGCTTGCACGCGGCGGCAGCAGAGGCTGCACCTCATAGGTGCAGCCTGCGGCCTCCAGGCGACGGGCAGCCTCATCCAGAGGCAGTGCCAAAACCTGTGGAATTTCCATTATACTTCCATTACTTCTTTTTCTTTGTTAGCAGCTGCAGTGTCGATTTCCTTCATAACCTTATCTGTCAGCTTCTGTACCTTTTCTGTACCCTTCTTAGCCTCGTCCTCGGTAATTTCCTTAGCCTTTTCGGTCTTTTTGATAGCATCGTTGGCATCACGGCGCAGGTTGCGGACTACAACACGGTATTCCTCAGCTTTTTTATGTACAACCTTAACCAGATCCTTACGGCGTTCTTCGGTCAGCTGCGGCAGGTTCAGACGAATGCAGATGCCGTCGCTGTTCGGGTTCAGGCCGAGGTCAGATTTCATAATTGCTTTTTCGATGTCCTTCAGGATGTTTTTCTCCCAGGGTTGAATAACAATCATACGCGGTTCCGGTACGGTTACGCTTGCCACCTGAGTTACAGGTGTCGGGGAACCGTAGTAATCAACCATAACCTTCTCCAGCAGAGAGGGAGTTGCACGGCCAGCACGCAGGCTTGCCAGATCTACACGCAGAGCAGCAACGGATTTTTCCATCTTGCTCTCGATACCGCTGATAATTTCATTAACTGTTGCCATTATTCCTTACCTCCTACCAGGGTACCAATTTTTTCGCCTGCAGCAGCACGCAGAATGTTACCCGGTTCATCAATATTAAATACTACAATAGGAATGTTGTTATCCATGCACAGGCTGATTGCAGTGGAATCCATTACGCTGAGATGACGTTTGATAACCTCGATGTAAGGCAGCTCATCAAATTTTTTCGCATCCGGATTAACTGCCGGGTCGCTGTCATAAACACCATCTACGCCTTTTTTAGCCATCAAGATAGCATCTGCTTCGATTTCTGCAGCACGCAGAGCAGCGGTGGTATCGGTGGAGAAATAGGGGTTACCGGTACCTGCGGCAAAAATAACGACTCTAGCTTTTTCCATATGGCGGATAGCACGGCGACGAATGTAGGGTTCTGCAATCTGACGCATTTCAATAGCGGTCTGCACACGGGTCGGAACCTCTAAGTTTTCCAATGCATCCTGCAACGCCAAAGAGTTGATAACGGTTGCCAGCATTCCCATGTAGTCAGCAGTAGCACGGTCCATGCCTTTGTTGCTGCCGCTGAGTCCGCGCCAGAAGTTACCGCCGCCGTTAACGATAGCAACCTCTACCCCTGTCTCAACTACAGCCTTGATTTGCTTAGCCAAGGCATATACTACTGTCGGATCAATGCCAAAGCCTTTTTCACCGGCCAGGGCTTCACCACTAAGCTTTAAAACTACACGTTTGAATTTCTTAAGTTCTGTCACGATAGCGACCTCCCATTTTTTACTTATTCCTATACTCTATTCAATAATTATACCAAAAATACCTGCTTTATTCTACCAAAAATTTTATGAAGAATTAGCGAAAGAAATTCCCCGGCTAATCTGGCCATAGATAATTTTTCTGTTCTGGCAATATTATTATAGCCAAACAACGATATAATAGTCTTTATCATCTTATAAAGAGGGGAATGTTTATATGGAACATATAGAACGTAAAGCACAAAAAAGTAATGCCACCCTGGCAATCTGTATCACCGCACTGTTTATGGCGCTCAACATTATGATGAGCTCCTTCGGTCTGCCGGTACCGGGCGGTCATTTATATCTTAATGATGTTATCATCTGCACGGCAGCAATTCTGCTGGACGATCCTAAAGCAGCCTTCATTGTTGGCGGCGTTGGTGCCTTCTTAGGCGACTTATTCTTCTACCCAACACCGATGTTCGTTTCTCTGGTTACTCACGGCATTCAGGCGGTAGTTATCTGCCTCTTGGCACACCGCGGTGGCAAGGTAAGCTTCAAAGGCGCTGCCCTCGGCGTAATTTTAGGCGCTGTTATCATGGTTGTGGGCTATTCTCTGGGACGTGCTTTTATTTACAGCACACCGCATTACGCTTACATTAAGCTACCCTACCAGATTCTGCAGGCAGCAGTCGGCGCTGTCGGCGGCCTGGTGCTTTGCTTCAAGGCAGGTCTGCTGGAGCGCTTCGATAAAATGTTCCGCAAATAATTTTTACCGCTAACACAAAAGCTGTTGTACGCAAGCAAACGTACAACAGCTTTTTTGCGTCTGCCTGCTGCCACGGCTTGGGCAGCAGGTCTATGACAACATTATTTTGTTTTTACAATTACAGTGCATCCTTAAACACGCTGCCGCCGATAAATTCACGCAGGATAGAGTTATTAGGAATAACCTCATCCTCCAACGGCTTAACGTAGCTTAAAATGTTCAGCAGACGGCGCGCAGTAGTGTAGGCCATGCCTGCGGACTGCGGTACAGCACGCAGCAGCGGCTCCGCATATTTTTTCAGCACAGCTAATTCGTAAATCAGCGTGGTGTTGAAAATAATATCAGCACTGCCTTGATACGGGAAGATGTATTTTTCTTCACCCTCACGCACGTCGGACCAGGTTTTCAGCGTAGTTTCCGCATCATGCGAACGGAACTGGCTGTCGCGCACCATACGGCGCAGCAGACGCATATCGGTGGTACGGATACGGTTGTACTCATCAAAGGACATCGGTGTGAGCGCACTGACATAAATTTTTATTTTATGTTCCGCCGGTACGGACGGTGTCAGCTTCTCATTCAGGCCGTGGATGCCTTCGATAACCAGCACGGAATTTTCCTGCAGCTGCAGCTCGTTACCGCGATATTCACGGCAGCCGGTGCGGAAATTGTACTTGGGCATTTTCACTTTTTCACCTGCCAGCAAACGCTGCAGATGATCGTTGAACAGCTCCAGGTCGATAGCCTCCAGGCATTCAAAGTCATAGCTGCCGTCAGCCTTGCGCGGCGAATCTACACGGTTTTTATAATAGTCATCCATAGAAATGGCAATCGGACGCAGGCCGTTGACTGCCATCTGGATGCTCAGACGCTGTGCCGTAGAGGTCTTGCCGGAAGAGGACGGACCTGCAATCAGCACCAGCTTCAGCTCATGGTGATTTGCCAGGATATCGGCAATATTAGCCAGCTTCTTTTCATGCAGCGCTTCCGCTACCTGAATAATCTTTTCGGCATAGCCTAAATCAATAATTTTATTGAGCTTGCCCACAGTATTGCAATGAATCATGGCAGACCATTCTTCTGCCTCCTGATAAGTATCATTGAGGCGCGCCTGGTCTACAAAAGGCGGCAGCACCGTCCAGTTGCCGTCATCAGGGTAATTGATAATTACACCATCAGCATACGGCAGCAGCTCAAAGTAAGGCACATAGCCGGCATCCGGGCACATGGGACCGAAGAGATAACCGGGAACGCCCTCCAAAATGTTAATCGTCAGCACAGTGTCATCAGGTACCTGGGCCAATAGCGCCAGATTGTCATCACTGCAGTTGGCACAGGCCATATCAATAGCATCTGATTTTGCCAGACGAAGCAGCTTGACAGGCTCCTTGCGTTCCACCATTTTGTGCATATAATCTTCGATGCTGCGGATATCCTCAGCAGTGAGCTTGCGCTCGCTGTTATCCTTGCAGTAGAGTGCGCTTCCCAGAGAGTTGCGCACCTCCAGATGCACATCAGGATAAAGCTTTTTGGTTGCTGCAATCAGCATGAACAGCAGCGTGCGCACATAAACACGCATGCCTGTAGAATTGTTGACCTCGACAAAATCAACTGTGCCGTCAGCAGTCAACGGACGCTGCAGGTCACATTCCTCACCGTTATAGAGTCCCATAACGATGGGAGAAGCATATTTTGCACTAAAGCGTTTAGCTAGGGGCAGCAGTGTGCTGCCCTCCTCTACTTCGATAATTTGTCCATTGGACAACTGCAGCTTAAGCATTTTATTCGCCAACGGCTTGCATTGCAGCGTTGACCTTAGCAGCCATACCCTTGATCTTCTTCAGCGGTACAGCGCAAACAGCGATACGTACGCCTGCAGCCAAAGGAACTGCAAAAATATTGTCCTCGTGCAGCTTTTCGCAGATTGCGTCCGGGTTTTTAGCGGGGATAGACAGGAAGAAGCCTGCTACATACGGCAGCATCGGCAGGCCGCATTCTTCTGCTTCCTTAGTGAACAGGTCAGCACGGGCCTTAATCATCTGATAATAGTAATCACGCTCAGCGCAAACCTTGGCCAGCAGCTCGGGATCGCTGTAAATGGTTGCCAGAGTGCGCATAGCCGGACGGTTGATGTTGGACCAGGTTGCACGGCTAGTGTATTGGTTGATAGCAGCGAACTCGTCAATAACGCTCTTGTCAGAAGAAACGCCGATCATAGCGCCGGTACGCTGACCGTACATGGTGAAGCCTTTGGACATGCTGTAGCCAACGATGCAGAGAATGTTGGCAGGCAGGCCGGAAAGCTTTTTAAAGATTTTGCGTACTTCTTCTTTTTCGCCGGCATAATCAATGTATGCAACGTCCAGGAAGAAAACGATGTTTTTGCCTGGTACGGCAGCTTCCTTCAGCAGTGCCAGCACGCCGTCCATATCCTCACTGCTCAGGCTGTAGCCGGTAGGATTGTGCGCCGGAGTGTTCAGCAGATACAGCAGGTTATCCTGCTTAGCAAGCAGCTCGTCAACCTTTTCCTTCAAAGCAGGCAGGTTGAACTTATTGTTTTCGTCCAGCATTTTATAGGTGGTGAAATTGCGGCCCATATCCTGGCACAGCACCTTGTAAGCGCCCCAGTACCAGTCGGAGCAGAGCACGGTATCACCGTTGTCGGTGTAGTTCCAGATAGCATGGTGGATAGCACCGGTGCCGCCTGCGGTTGCAACTGCGGCAATGTAGCCTTCCGGACGGGAGTTGCCGAAGGCAGCAGTCAGTACGCAGTCCAGATATTCAGGCAGACCGCTGATAGGTGCGTAAGCAATCATTTCGTTAGTGGAAAGACCGCGGAAAACCTCTTCTACAGTCGGCAGGCAGACGAGCTTTTCATCCTCGTCCAGAATAGCGCCGATGGTAGCGTTGGTAACGGCATCCTTGCCGTATTTGGCAGCAGCTGCCACTGCAGCAGCATTAGCACCGAAAATTTTATCTTGGGCAGATTTGCCCTTAGCGTGTTTTGCAGCAATACTCATAGTCATAGTTAACTACTCCTTTCAAAATTACAAATCAATTACCGTAGCGCCACTGCCACCGGCCTCCAGCGCCGCCGTTTCCAGCTTTTTGACAAAGCGGTTGGTCGACAGATACGCTGTCAGTCCGGCGCGCAAGGCACCGGTTCCCTTGCCATGGATGAGGCGCAGCTGGCCGATACCGGCAATCAGCGCATCATCAATAGCTTTATCTACAACGGGAATTGCTTCATCCAGCGTCATCCCGCGCAAATCAATTTCCTGTTTGGCACTGCCCGATTTGGCAATAAACATCTGGTGTGCGTAATTGGCAGCAGCATTCTTGCTGAAGCCCTTGCGCTTTTTAGGCGCAGCATCGGTATGCGCAGGCTGTGCCTTGGTCAGCAGACATTTTTTTGCCGGCACAGTCATTTTCAGGATACCAACCTGCACTGTTACATCATTGCCATTGACATCGGTAATAATGCCGTTCTTCCCTAAGGAAACGACAAAGACATTCAGGCCCTTCTTCGCCGTCTTGGCAGATAACGGTGCGCCCTCCGGCAGCGGTGCCTCCTCGCTCAGCGTTTTGTTGAGCTTCTTGCGCGCCTCTTCGGCCGCCTGCTCTAAGCGCTTCGTATCGAAGTCAGCCTTCATGGAGCGCAGCTCCTTCAGCACTGCTTCGGATTCACGGCGGCTGCGGCGGTAGATTTCATCCGCCTGCTCACGCGCCTTGCGCAACATTTCATTCTTGCGGCGCTCAAACTCGCTCTTGGAATAAGCCAGCGCGTTGCGCAGCTGCTCGCTTTCACGGCGCAGGTCCTCGATCTCCTTGCTGCCGCTTTCATAACGGCGACGCTCGCTGTCCAGCTCCTGCAGTACATTTTCCATATGCACATGCTCCTGGTTCAGCAGCTCACCGGCATTTTTGATAATATCCTCAGCCAGGCCCAGACGGCGGCTGATATTGAAGGCATTACTGCTTCCCGGCACGCCCATCAGCAAGCGATAGGTAGGACGCAGTGATACGGGGTCAAACTCCACACTGGCGTTTTCCATGCCCTCGTGACCGTAGGCAAAGGTTTTCAGCTCGCTGTAGTGGGTTGTTACCATCGTCAGCACGCCCTGCTCATGCAGGTGCTCCAGCATCGCCATAGCCAGCGCAGCGCCCTCGTTCGGGTCCGTACCGGCACAGATTTCGTCAATCAGCACCAAATCTCCTGCTTTAACCTCGTTTAAAATGCTGATTAAATTCGTCATATGGGCAGAGAAGGTTGACAGGCTCTGCTCAATGCTCTGTTCATCACCGATATCCGCATAAACTGCGCGGAACACCGGCATTTTTGCACTGCTTGCGGGGATAAACAGACCGATCTGCGCCATCAGCGCAAAGAGGCCTACAGCCTTCAGTGCTACAGTTTTACCGCCGGTGTTAGGGCCGGTAATCAGCAGCATGGTGAATTTATCGCCCAGCTGTACGTCCAAAGGCACCACCGTATCCTTCGGCAGCAGCGGGTGACGTCCCTGCGTAATTTCTACACCGCCGGACAGCACCAGCATCGGGCGTACCGCATGCTGCTCCTGCGCCAGCAAAGCTCTGGCACAGATAACGTCCAGCGTAGTAAAGATTTCCAGCGAAGCCAGCAGCGCCTTCGCCTCCGCGCCCACGTTCTGCGTGAGCTGACGCAGAATACGCTCGATTTCCTCGTGCTCCTCTGCTACATAACGCTTGATATCATTGTTCAGGTTGACAACAGCCAGCGGCTCGATAAACAGCGTTGCACCCGTACCGCTCTGGTCATGCACAATGCCGGGGAAGTTCATCTTATATTCCTGCTTTACAGGGATAACGTAACGGTCGCCGCGCATCGTTACGATGTTATCCATGAAATACTTCTGGTTATTGGGGTCATGCAGAATGCTGTCGAGCTTTTCCTTCACGCGGTTTTTGGCAATCTGAATCGCAGTACGCAGACCGCCAAGCTTCGGCGAAGCGTTGTCCTTGATTTCGCCATGCTCATCAATCGCACTGCCAATCTGCTTTTCCAGACGGCCGAACTGTGTAAGCTCCGCTCCATATTCAGCCAGATTAGGCGCTGTTTCCGCATTTTCCGCAGTGAAATCCTTCATCGAAGCAAAGGCCTGCACCGTTGTCTGGATATGCTGCAGCTCCTCCGGCTCCAGCACGCTGCCAAGCTCCGCGCGCTTCACGTCAGCCGTAATATTGAACGCACCGCCGAAGGGGAAACGTCTGCCTTCATCCAGAATGCGCAGCGCTTCCGCAGTTTCCTCCTGCAGGCGCTTAACCTTACTGAATTCACTTTCAATCTGCAGGGAAATTATTGCCTGCTTGCCCAAAAAGGTTGCGGCCTTGGAGGCCAGCATATTTTTTACTTTATCAAATTCTAATGTCTTTACAGCAAAGCGTGCCATAGTTTTTTGCACCTCTAAATCTAAATCATAATAATATATTATAGCACAAAAGAGCCACTCTGCTCAATATCATGCAGTTTTACACAAGCCTGTGTCACTATCTTGGTCACAATATAACAGGAATCAGAAAGTGACAACTAGTTAGCTGTTTATCTATTCTTCTAACCGCACACGAAATCTATCTTTAAGGTATCAAATAATTTCTATCTGGTTAAACTAAGTAATGTCATAAAGATTGTTTGAAGTTATTTTTTTGTTTTCTCATTCCAAGGCTTAGTAAACCATAAAGAGTATAAGAGCATCAATGCAAACGGTGCAAATATAACTAAATAAACTATTGTATTCGTACCTATTGATGTCATAGTAGCTGCATACAATATGAATAAAGAACTTAATGTCCCCAATAATTTAGACATTTTGTGCACCTCCAAAACTAATTGCTATATTTATACTTTTTTCGCCTTTCTTCTAACTGTTGTTCTCACGTTTTCTAAAGGATTTATGCCTAAAACATCTTCTACATTTAGAAGGAAAATATTATATTGGCATTATCGATGTTCTGAGGCTGCATAAAAACGCAATCCGTTGAACGCGCAGGCATCACTTAGCTATAAAAAGCTCACCGTCACGCTCGTAGGCATAGCATTCCTGCTGCAAAACACGGGCAATGCGCACAAAATCATCTGTTACATCGGCATCAATATAAGCCACCAGTAGCTTTTCCGCATAGCTGCGTCCCTTATAATAGCCCACGGCATCCTGCACGAAAAAGCCGTCCGTATGCTTATATAGCACCTCAGCGAAATCGTATATCACCTGCTGCCACGGAGCAGGCTTTAAAGCACCGCTTTCATAAACAGCGCAGGGAATATGAAAAACGTATCTGTGCACTAAGGCAACCTCCTTCAATCCTCTTTATCCAAAAACGGCCACCGACAGACGCTTTGCTGCCAATGGCCGTTTATTTTTCTGACTCACTGCAACAGCAGCTCAGAGCTACACTAATTTAGTTTTCGTGATGGCGTTCCTTGTTCTTGCGCACATACTCCATGATAATGCCGGCGGTTTCTTCAATCGCACGGTTGGAAACGTTGATAATCTGGCAGTGCAGACGGCGCATAATGCCCTTAGCGTAAGCCAGCTCGTCATCAATACGCTTCATATCGGCATAGGTCGCAGTATCGGACAGGCCCATGGTTTTCAGACGCTCGCTGCGGATTTCGTTCAGTTTGAACGGATCAATCAACAGACCGATAATCTTATACGGCGGCACCTTAAAGAGCTCCTCGGGCGGAGCCAGCTCCGGTACCAGCGGCACGTTGGCAACCTTAATCTGCTTATGTGCCAGATACATACTCAGCGGAGTTTTGGAGGTACGAGAAACGCCGATAATAACAACGTCCGCCTTCAACAGGCCCAGAGGATTTTTGCCATCGTCGTATTTAACGGCAAATTCCACAGCCTCAACACGCTTGAAGTATTCGTGGTCCAAAGAATGAATCAGGCCGGCCTGATTTTTCGGCAGCAGACCTGTAGACTTTTCGATGGATTTAAGCATCGGTCCCAAAACGTCAACTACCTCAACATCACTGCTCATAGCCTTGTCCGCCATATGCTCGCGCAGCTCCGGCGATACGATTGTATAGCAGATAACCGCATGATTAGCTGCAGCCTCTTCTACAATTTTATCAATCTGTTCCTTGTCCTTTACGTAAGGAACACGGATAACATCAAATTTTTCTTCTACGAACTGACTGGTGGTTGCCTTAACTACGGATTCCGCAGTTTCACCAATAGAGTCAGATACAGCATAAATAACCGGATTAAGCTTCGTTAGTATGATAATTACCCCCCTTACCCTCAGCCAGATCTACCAGCAGACGAGTAAAATTAGTTTTTGTAATACGTCCCAGCACCTGATACATGCGCTTCTTTTCATCAATGATTTTTACTACCGGCAGACAGTCGATTTCATTGTCAATCAGTCTGCGTGCTGCCGAAGCGGCAGGCTCATCAGGTGTAGCCACGATGATTTTGGAAATCGGCGTCATTACCATGACCACGGGAATATCACGCAAATCATTATTATTGATAGCAGCCTTCAGTAAATCCTTTCGCGATAAAATGCCGTTCAGCATGCCTTCCTCATCCAGCACGAACACCGTTCCGACATCCTCCAGAAACATGGTAACAACTGCTTCGTAGGCGCTCTTGTCATGTTTAATCGCTACCGGTACCGACTGCAGATCCTGCACAGTAATAGCAGAAATTTCTTCCATCAGCATACCCAAAGTATTTTTACCGGTATAAAAATAACCAACCTTCGGTCTCGCATCAAGAATACCGCCCATAACAAGGATTGCCAGATCACTGCGTAAGGCAGCGCGGGTTACATTCAGCCTTTCGGCTATATGCTCGCCGGTAATAGGTCCGTCCAGACGTACAATTTCAGCAATTTGCTTCTGCCTGTTGCTTAAAGCTATGATCTTCACACCCTTTCTGTCTAATACAATAGTCTATAATATAGGTATAGTATACACTACTAACAGAAAAAATGCTAGATTGCGTCACAAATAATTTCTGCAAATTTTAGCTGTATAGCTTAAATTTCTAATTATGCTATTTTTGTCTGCGCCCCTTGTCCTGACCGTGACCGCTGGGAATGTAATAGCGCGTTCCCACCAGCTCATCCGGCAGATACTGCTGCTCCACCCAGCCTCCGGGGAAATTGTGCGGATACTTGTAATCTATGCCATGTCCCAGCTTGGCGGCACCTGGATAATGCGCATCACGCAAGTGCTTGGGCACGCTGCCGCAGTTACGGTTACGCACATCCGCGCGCGCCTTGGCAATGCCCATATAGGCAGTGTTGCTCTTGGGTGCGTTGGCGATATAGCACACAGCCTCCGCCAACGGTATCTGCGCCTCAGGCCAGCCTACAAAATCCGCAGCCTGCGCTGCAGCGTTGGCTACCACCAGCGCCTGCGGATCCGCCAGGCCCACATCCTCCGCCGCGCAGATAACGACGCGACGCGCCACAAAGCGCACGTCCTCGCCGCCCTCAATCATACGCGCCAGATAATGCAGCGCCGCATCCGCATCACCGCCGCGCATGCTCTTGATAAAGGCGCTGATGATATCGTAATGCTGGTCGCCCTTTTTATCGTAACGCTGCAGCGCTGTACCAATAACGCTGCGCAGCGTTGCCACCGTCAGCACACGCTCGCCCTCCTCCGGCAGCATGAACTCAGCCTGTTCCAGAATGTTCAGCGCGCTGCGGGCATCGCCTGCCGCAAAATCGGCAATAATCCTCAGCGCCTCAGGCTCCGCCTTAAAGCTGTTGCCAAAACCACGCTCCGTGTCGGCAATCGCACGCTCCAAAATCTGCTGAATCTGCGGTGCCTGCAGTTTTTCCAGGCGCACCACCTTCATGCGCGAAAGCAGCGGCGAATTGATTTCGAAGAAAGGGTTTTCGGTAGTAGCACCGATGAGCACTATCGTGCCGTTTTCCACATAGGGAAGCAGAACATCCTGCTGCGCCTTGTTGAAGCGATGAATCTCGTCGATAAACACGATAGTACGGCCGCGTCCGTTGCGTCTGTCCTCCTGCGCCTTGGCGATGAGCTTGCGCAGCTCGGGTACACCGCTGGAAACGGCGTTGATTGCTTCGAACTTTTCGCCGGTGACATGCGCGATGACCTTCGCCAGCGTTGTTTTGCCTGTTCCCGGAGGTCCGTAAAAAAGTACGGACTGCAGCACATCACGCTCAATCATGCGGCGCAGCGGACTGCCTGCGCCTACGGCGCTCTCCTGCCCTACAAAGTCGCTGAGGCGTTCGGGACGCATGCGGTCGGCCAAAGGCTTCGTCTGTCGCTTTTCAGTTTCAAATAAATTACCGAATAGATTTTCCATGATCGTCACTCTCTATTTTATTCCAAATCCAGATTCTCTAATTGCTTGAGCTGATCTCTTCTGACATAAATAACTGCGATTACATTCACTAATTTATTATCTTCATCAATCCAATAATAAACCAGGAAATTCTTCACAGGAAACCTACGCACACCTTTTTTTCTGCAATTTGCTTCCTCAACTAAAGCATACATACCAGGAGTCCACTGTAAAAGCAAAATTTCTTTTCCAAAAGTCGCCAAAAGATTTTTGGCAGCTTTCGGTGACATCAGCTCATAAGCTATATAATCTCTGATTGTTTCCATCTGCCTATAAGCATCATGCGTAATATTAACTCTGTACTGTTTTTCCATTAGCTACAGACCTCGCATAAGCTTATCCATTGCTTCTCCAAAAGGAATACTCTCTCCTCTTTTAGCCTGCTCCAAGCTGGCACTAATCATTTGCTCAAATTCTTCATCACTCATAGAATAGCGTGTCGGCAAGCTATGCGGTATGGTAACAGCAAAAGGTATACCACGTTTCAGGATAACCTGCCTATAAGTCATGTTAATAAACGATGATGCAGAAATACCTAATTGTTCTAAGATTGCCTCTGCCTGAGCTTTAATATCAGGCTCAACTCTTACACTTACATTTGCACTTTTGGCTACCATAGAAATCCCACCTTTCACACTCATTATAGCATCAATGTATTGCAAAACGCAATACATTGATTTTTGGCAAAAATTAATCCCCACAATGCCGTCCAGCTCCGTGTTTTGAACCTGCATGTGCAGGTGGGTGCCTTCCCTACCAATCGCAAACGTCCACTCAAAGGAGGCATGTTTTTGAAAGAAGGAGTATCAGGCTCCCTAGGTTAGAGTGTTGGCTCAAAACCTGTGGAGCAATGTAACGAACATCGCAGGGGTATAATTAACAAGTATTCTTCAATTGTCTTTAACTTCTATCGACATACATATAATACCAAAAATGGAAGCGTTTTTCAACGCTTCCATTAAAAATTTTTGAATATTTATTTTGCGTTATCCACTTGACAGAAGCGGACTAAAGTGCTTATTTGTCTTCTTTGTCCTTCTTCATCAGCAGGCTGGTTTTGATGTGCAGCTCACGCAGCTGTTTTTCATCAACATCGTTAGGAGCCTGAGTCATCAGGTCAGATGCGCTCTGAGTTTTCGGGAAAGCAATTACGTCGCGGATAGAATCGCGCTGAGCCATAATCATGATCAGACGATCAAGACCGAATGCCAGACCACCGTGTGGCGGAGCACCGTATTCGAATGCGTTCATCATGAAGCCAAACTTCTCTTGTGCTTCCTCATCGGACAGGCCGATAGCTTCGAATACCTTCTTCTGTACGTCGCGGCGATGGATACGGATGGAACCGCCGCCGATTTCGGTGCCGTTCAGAACCATATCATAAGCTTTAGCATAAACCTTGCCGGGATTGGTCAGAAGCAGCGGCAGGTCTTCGTCACGCGGAGCGGTGAACGGATGGTGCATTGCCACATAACGTTTTTCTTCCTCGTTGTACTCGAACATCGGGAAGTCAACTACCCAGGTGAAGGCCAGCTTATCCGGATCAATCAGACCACGGCGTTTAGCCATTTCGATACGCAGTGCGCCCAGAGAAGCAGCAACTACGGACGGTTTATCAGCAACGAAGAGCAGCAGGTCGCCTGCTTCAACTTCAGCAGCTTTTTTGATTGCTTCAATGTTTTCATCGCTGAAGAATTTAGCGATGGAGGATTTTACACCGCCTTCTGCCGGGAATTGCAGCCAAGCCATACCCTTAGCACCGTAGATGCCGCAGAATTTAACGAGCTCGTCCAGCTGACGACGCGGAATATCTGCATAACCCTTAACGTTGATGCATTTTACCTGACCGCCGTTAGCGATAACATTGTTGAATACCTGGAAGGTGCAGCCTTGAACAGCTTCGCTGACATTTTTCAGCTCCATGCCGAAGCGCAGGTCCGGTTTATCGCTGCCGAAACGATCCATAGCATCGTCCCAGGTCAGACGTTGGAACGGAATCTGGATATCCTTGCCCAGAGCACCCTTGAAGATGTGGTGGATTAAGCCTTCCATCAGCTCCAGGATTTCGTCAACTTCCATGAAGGACATTTCCATATCCAGCTGGGTGAATTCCGGCTGACGATCGGCACGCAGGTCCTCATCACGGAAGCAACGTGCGATTTGGAAATAACGCTCCATACCAGCTACCATCAGCAGCTGTTTGAAGATTTGCGGAGATTGCGGCAGTGCATAGAACTTGCCGGGGTTTACGCGGCTCGGAACGAGGTAGTCACGAGCACCCTCCGGAGTGGATTTGCACAGCATCGGAGTTTCAATCTCGAGGAAATGATTATCATCAAGATAGTCACGCATCAGCTTAGCAACTTTATGACGCAGAATCAGGTTGCGTTGCATTTCCGGACGACGCAGGTCCAGATAACGGTATTTCAGACGCAGGTTCTCGTCAGTGTCAATGCCGTCTTTGATGTAGAACGGAGGAGTTTTAGCACCGTTCAGCACTTCGATATCATGTGCCAGTACTTCGATGGTACCGGTAGGAATGTTTTCGTTGATAGTGTCCTCATCACGCAGGCGTACATTACCAATTACCTTGATAACATATTCGTTACGGATGTCTTCGGCAGTTTTGAAGCTGCTGCCAGCGCTTTCGGGATCGGCAACAACCTGCACGATACCGCTGCGGTCACGCAAATCGATAAAAATCAATCCGCCGTGGTCACGTCGTTTAGCAACCCAGCCGCACAGTACAACCTGTTCGCCAGCTTGCTCCTTAGTCAGCACACCACAATGATGGCTGCGTTTTTCATTAATCATCTTTAGCACCTCTACTTATAAAGTATTGAAATAACTAATAATATCATTAACAGCGATTTCCTGTTGCTCGCTTGTTGCCATGTTACGCACGGTAACGGCATTACGGCTGAGCTCATCCTCGCCAAATATTAACACTTGCTTAGCCTGGAATTTGTTGGCCTGCTTCATCTGGGACTTCATGCTGCGGCCGTTAAAGTCGTATTCAACCTTAAAGCCTGCGCGACGCAGATCAATGGCGGTTTTGAAGGCCAGCGCAAAGTTTTCCTGCTTGGGGCAGACAACATAAGCGTCAATGCTTTCATCAAATTCAGGCAGCAGATTCTGCTTTTCCAGAGCCAGCAGCACGCGCTCCATACCCATAGCAAAGCCGATGCCGGGGCGGGCTTCGTCACCGCTGATTTCCTGTACCAGTCCGTCGTAACGGCCGCCGCCGCAAACAGCGCTTTGTGCGCCCAGCGGAGCGTACTGGATTTCAAAAGCAGTTTTTGTATAATAATCAAGGCCGCGCACAAGATTGTGGTCAACCTCATATTCAACACCTGCAGCGGTCAGCAGCTGCTTCAGGCCTTCAAAGTGTTCCTTGCATTCATCGCACAGGCATTCCTCCAGGCTCGGTGCGCCCTCGCCCAGCTCATGGCAGTGCGGATTTTTGCAGTCCAGAAGACGCAGCGGATTGCGGTCGAAACGACCTTGGCAATCCTTGCACAGCTCGTCGAAGTTAGGCTTGAAGAAAGCCTGCAGCTTTTCTCTGTGCTGCGGACGGCATTTGGGGCAGCCTACAGAATTGATTTTCAGCTTCAAATCCTTCAGGCCCAGGCTCTGCAGTACCTGCACAGCCAGCAGAATGATTTCCGCATCGACATTCGGACCGGTTACGCCCAAAGCTTCCACACCGAACTGGTGGAATTCACGCAGACGGCCTGCCTGCGGACGGTCATAACGGAACATAGGTCCGATGTAATAGAACTTCGTGGCAGCGTCATCCTTGCTCAGCTTATGCTCAACATAAGCGCGGACAGCACTAGCGGTGTTTTCCGGACGCAGGGTAATGCTGCGGTTACCGCGGTCGGTAAAGGTATACATTTCCTTTTCAACAACGTCGGTGGTATCACCGATACCGCGTTGGAACAGCTCTGTATGTTCAAACACAGGAGTTCTGATTTCTTTGTAGCCATATTGTGCGCAAATTTTGCGCATAGTTTCTTCCAGATAACGCCATGCGTTAACGTCGGAAGGCATAATATCCTTCGTACCTCTGGGTGCTGTTGTCAGCATAGTCTATCCTCTCCTAACGGCACTTGCGCCTATTACAGGTCTGTGCCTTCTATATTAAACAAATCACGGCGACGCTCTGCCAGCTCCTGCAGGCGCGCCCCATACACTGCCACATTTTTCGGCATATTCAGTTTATGCAGATGGTGTCCGTCAGGCAAAGGCACCTTGCTGGCAGATGCAGGTCCCACACCAATCACCGGATGACGTTCCTCCATCATCTGGATATTATAGATACTTTCCGTACCGGGCTTGGCATAACCGATGTTTGCCAGATGCCCCAGCATATAATGTTGGCGGTACAGATAGTAAGGCTCTAACCCTATCGCAGCAGCCATCTCAGCGGCCTGCTGCACCATTTTTTCCGCTGCCTGCGTAGTCAGCACTGCCTGCTCCTGCTTTTGAAAGAGCGGTGCGCTGCGCTTCAGCGTAAGCGTATGCACAGTAAGATTCTCCGGCGCCAACTTTACTGCCTGCTCCAAAGAATATGCAATCTCCTGCTCCGTTTCCTGCGGCAGACCGATAATCAGATCCACATTCACAACAGGAATCCTGCTTTTGCGCACAAGCTCATAGGCATTGTAAAAATCCCTTACGCTATGACGCCTGCCTATCATCTGCAGTGTTTTATCATGAAAGCTCTGCGGATTGACGCTGATGCGGTTCACTCCCGCCGCCTCCATCGCCGCCAGCTTAGCCGCACTGAAGCAGTCCGGGCGACCGGCCTCTACCGTGAACTCGCGCAGATGCTGCAAGCCTTCGCAGTCGCTTTGCAGCAGCCTTCGCTCCACTGCCTGCAGCAGACGTGCAAACACCTTATCACTGAGGCTCGTGGGCGTACCACCGCCAATATAAAGTGATTTGACACGTAAGCTATGCATACCTATTAATTGTACCACATTTTGCAGGTCTTGTTCAATCATATTTACAAAGTTTTGCTGAGATTCTTCGTCCTGCGGCACAATTCCCGCCGGAAACGAGCAATAGCTGCAGCGCGAAGGACAATACGGCACACCGATATAGATACCGGTATCCGTAAGGCGTGTACTATCGCTAAGGATATGCTTCTGCTTCAGAGCAATATCCGTAAGCAGCTTTCCCTGCGCCATTGGCAGCAAATAATTTTCGCTCAGATATTCCGGCAAAGTCGCAGCCGCCACACCGCTGTCCAACAGCTTATGCGCCAGCTTCGTCGGGCGCACGCCTGTAAGAATGCCCCAAGGCAGCTTTGGCTGCATGTCTGTAAGCTCAGCAAAAACCTTCAGCACAACGAGCTTCACGCAACGCGTTACCTCGCCGCTCGCCGCAGCTTCGCTGCAAGGCTCGCTCGCTGCAAAGCGCTGCGCCTGGCTTTGCAGGCAGGCGCTGACGCAGCCGCGCTCGCGCGCAAGCGTCAGCGTCAGCGCGGCAGACGGCGCCGGCTGATAGCCAAAAAATGCGGCCATGTCGCTCACAGGCCGCGTAATATCAAGCTCTAATGTATTACGTAAGCAAAAAAACTGCATTTAATTCTCCTGCCCTTCACCGGCATGCCACAGCTGCTTATACAGCACGCGGTAGATTGCTGCTACCGGTACGGCAAAAACCATACCCAGAATACCGAACAGCTTAGCACCGATGAGCAGACTGATAATCAAAACTACAGGATGCAAATCAATCTTCTGTCCCATGAGCTTCGGCATAATAAAATTAGCATCCAGCTGATAATATACCAGATAAAAAAGCGCTACATGGAAGGCAGCCTCCGGTGCCTGACCATAGGCGATAAACACGGCAGGCACAGCGCCCATCAGCGGGCCTACTACCGGTACCGTTTCGGCAAGGATGGCCCAAAAGCCGAGCACCAGCGGAAAGTCTATGCCTAAAAAGGCCGTGCCGATAGTAATAACGAAGCCGGAAATCAGGCTCAGCTTGCCCATACCGCGCACATAGGCGCTCATGGTTCTGCCGATTTCATCAATAACCTCCGCCGCCTTCTCCTGCGCATCATAGTTGAACAGATTAATCACCATCGAACGCAGCTCGCGCCAGTCCTTAAGAAAATAAAAGGCAAGGAAGGGCACGATAATCAGGCCTATCAGACTCTGGACAATTCCCAAGCTGGACTGAACAAGATTACGCAGCACCGTTCCTACAAAGCCCATCGCCCAGTTCAACAGGCCGTTGACCAGCATATTGAAATTGGACGGCAAGAGCGGAATTGTAGACGGATCCTTCAGCATGCTGTCCAAGTCCTGAATATTGGATTTGGCGGCCAGCGCCGGCAGCTTTTGCAGGAACTCGTTCATCTGCCCGAAGAGCGGCAGAATGATGAAGCCGATAATCATAAAAATAAAGATACAAAATGCCAGCAATGCCAGGATAATCGCCACTACGCGTGACAGCTTAATCATGCCGTGCGCCATGCGCACCTGCGCGATAGCATTAACCAGCGGATAAAGTGCAAAGGCCAGGCCTACTGCCAGCAGCAGCGGCAGTAAAAAGCCAGCCATTAAATATAAAACATAAGAGATTGCCGTAACAACACCCAGCTTAAAAAAGGTGCTTTTACGTATTTGAGGCCAATATTTCAGCATGATGTTTTATTGCAGGAAAGGATTCCTGCGACGCTCCCAGCCCACGGTAGTAGTAGGACCGTGGCCCGGCAGCAGCTTAACATCGTCATCAAGCACCATCAGCTTCGTTTTGATGGACTGGATGAGAGCACGATAGCTGCCTCCCGGCAAATCGGTGCGTCCGATAGATTCGCAGAAAATAGTATCACCGGCAAAAACTACCTTGCCCGGCGCGTAGTAATAGCAGAAGCCACCCTTGGTATGTCCTGGCGTAGCAAAGGCTTCAAACTTCATGCCTGCCAGCTCCAGCACATCACCGTCATGCACAAGATGGTCCGCAGGCTCATTTTTCAATTCTTCACCGATAAAGAAAGATAAGTTTCTGTTCGGCTGTGTCAGGCAGTCGGCATCATCCTCACCGATATACACCGGCGCACCGGTAGCCTTGCGCAGCTCTGCCAGCGCACCGATGTGGTCGCTGTGACCATGAGTCAGCACAATAGCGACAACCTTGGCCTTAGCCTGCTCAATCATTCTCTTGATGGTCGGGTAATCTCCGCCCGGATCAAAAATAACTCCTTCGCCAAGGTTTTCATTTACAGCAAAGTAACAGTTGGTAGCAAGCATACCTGCTTCAACATGATAAATCTTCATTCTTCAACCTCCGTTGATAAATCTATGCACAATATAATTATAACAGCTTTGTGCTGTCCAGCAAAATAGTTACCGGACCGTTGTTCACCAGCTCTACCAGCATATGCGCGCGGAAGATGCCTGTTTCTACTGGCAGCCCTGCATTACGGCAGCCTTCGACAAAGCGCTCATAATAGGCGTTTGCCACATCAGGCGCTGCAGCAGCCGTAAAGGACGGGCGCTTGCCGTGGCGGCAGTCACCGCACAGGGTAAACTGGGAAACCGCCAAAATCGCACCGCCTACATCCTTCACCGACAGGTTCATTTTGCCTGCCTCATCTTCAAAAATGCGCATACCGCAAACCTTGTCGATAATATAAGCCAAATCCTTATCGGTATCGCCCTCAGCCACACCCAAAAGCACCAGCAGGCCCTTTTGCACCTCGCCGGTAATCTTTTCATCTACAGTAACACTGGCGCGGTCTACACGCTGCACAACTGCCCTCATTTCTTTTTGCCTCCGCTGCCGTTCGCCGTAGAAATCAGGCGTTCAACAGTATAAACACCCTTCATGCGGCGGATACGGTTCATGAAATATTCCAGCTGCTCCAGGCTCATGATATCAAGTCCCATGTGCATGGTAGCAATTTTATTTTTATCTGTATGACATGCAAGCGAAAAAATATTAATCTTCGTTTCGCTCGTCACATTCATAATATCGCTCATCAGTCCTGTTCTGTCTATGGACGTAATCACGATATTAACCTTATAGACATCATCAATACCTACATCCCAGGCAACCTCAATTAAGCGACGCTGCTCCTCGGGATTATTGGTCAGTATATTGGGGCAGTCCGCACGGTGTACGGAAATGCCGCTGCCGCGTGTAATATAGCCGATAACCGGGTCGCCGGGAATCGGGTTGCAGCAGCGCGCCAGCTTAACCATGATGCCTTCCTCGCCCTTAACGAGGATGCCGTGGCTAGCCTTAGCCTTGGACTTGCGCGGCTTCAGCTCTGCCAGCACCTGCGCCAGATCCTTGGTGGTTTCCAGCTTCTGCTCTTTTTTATAGATTTCCACCAGCTTGGACATAACAGTGTTCAGTGTAACACCGCCATATCCCAGTGTTGCCAGCAGATTTTCATCCGTATCAATGCGGATTTTGCTGCCTGCTTCCTTCAGCTTTTCCGGAGACATCAGCACCTTAGGCTCGTAGCCAAGGCGTTTAACCTCCCGCTCCAGCATTTCACGGCCCTTGACGATGTTTTCCTCACGGCGTTCCTTCTTGAACCAGCTTTTGATTTTGTTGCGGGTATCGGAAGAGCCGACAACATTAATCCAGTCACGGCTCGGGCCGTTGGACTGCTTAGAGGTGATAACCTCTACGATATCGCCGTTCTTCAGCTGGTAGTCAAGCGGTACAATGCGTCCGTTGACCTTGGCACCTACGCAGCGGTTGCCTACGTCCGTATGGATGCGGTAAGCGAAGTCAATCGGCACACTGCCTACAGGCAGGTCGATAACATCACCGCGCGGCGTAAAGACGAAGACCTCGTCGGCAAAGATATCCATCTTGACCGTGTTGACAAAGTCGCGCGAATCATTCATATCCTTGTGCCATTCCAGCAGCTGACGCAGCCAGCTCAGCTTAGCATCAAAGCCCTTGTCACCGCCGGCAGCAGGCTTGCTGCCGCCGCTTTCCTTGTAACGCCAATGCGCAGCGATACCGTATTCGCTGATGCGATGCATCTCAAAGGTACGGATTTGGATTTCCAGCGGCTGACCACCGCTGGAAAGCACAGTCGTATGCAAGGACTGATACATATTGGATTTCGGCACTGCGACATAGTCCTTGAAGCGGCCAGGAATAGGACGCCACATGCTGTGTACGATACCCAGCGTACCGTAGCAGTCCTTGACAGTGTCTACCAGCACGCGAATCGCCAGCAGGTCATAAATTTCGCTCAGCTGCTTATGGTCACGCAGCATTTTTTTATGAATGCTGTAAAAGTTTTTCGGTCTGCCCTGAATCTCGCAACGGATACCGGCCTTCTCGACAGCGTCCTTCAACGTTGTCATAGCCTCGTTAATCATATCCTCGCGCTCACGACGTTTAATTTTTACCTGCTCAACAAGATTATAATAAATGTCCGGCTCCATGTAACGGAAGGCCAGATCCTCCAGCTCCCATTTAATGGTATAGATACCGAGACGATGTGCCAACGGCGCATAAATTTCCAATGTTTCCCGGGAAATAGACTGCTGCTTATGCACCGGCATATACTTCATCGTGCGCATATTGTGCAGACGGTCGGCCAGCTTAATCAATACAACGCGGATATCGCGTGCCATCGCCAAAAACATTTTGCGGTAGTTTTCAATCTGGCGGTCTTCCTTGGAAATATATTCAATTTTACCCAGCTTGGTAACACCATCTACCAGATTTGCTACCACAGTGCCGAACTGCTCTTTGATATAATCGAGCTTGTAATCCGTATCCTCTACCACATCATGCAGGAAGGCAGCAGCCAGTGTTTTGTCATCCATCTGCAAGCCTACAAGAATGCTGACAACGCCAATCGGATGAATAATATACGGTTCACCTGATTTACGTGTCTGTTTGGCATGCGCCTTGGCTGCCAGCTCGTAGGCCTTGCGCACGAAAGCCACCTGCTCCGGCGTAAGATATTCTTCTATACGCGCAAACAATTCATCTATATCAGTAATATTGGTTATTGCGTTTGTTGAGGGCATTCTCCCCACTCCCATCTGCACTTCATCAGCAGCGCAATAACTCGTGCTGACTCAGGCGGTAATTTTCTTTATAAATGTGCTCCAAACGCTCTCTTTCCTGCTGCAGGGTTACATATAGGGGTGCATCCTCCAGCGAGCAGCGTTTAATAGCAGCTTTTTCTATTATACCATTATTATAGCGGATAAAGCCAAGCTCTTCCATAATTTTTACAGCTTGTTCACTTATTTGTTCCGCATGAGCAGACAAAAGCTCTTTGATGCTCACAGTTGTCCGCATTTTGAGTGCATTCATCACCAGCTTATAGGCCAACATCATAGCATCCCTATCCGGATGCGTCAATGCCAACCGCTGCATATGCTCCTCTAAATCCAGCTGATTAAACAATAGCGTTACATGCTTTGCACCCTGTAGCCGCAGTTCGTGCATGATATCCGTCAGCGGACAGGCTGGCAAATCCAGCAGCACAATCTCGTCAGCCTGCTGCAGCTTTACATTACTCAGCTCACCAGCATCCTCGTAGGAGGCAAGCTCCAGATAAGCCCCCACTGCCTGCTCTGCCTCCGCCGGTATGGTCTGCCCGGCTTCAGTATAGACAAGCACCTTATTATGCACCTTAGCTAAGTCCTGCAGCAAATGCCATTTATCATCAGCAGCCTGACGCATATCCCCCAGCGTCATTTGCTGATGAATGCTTACAGCCTGCAGCTGCACGCTCGTTTCGTTATTCCAGACATTTATTTTCGGCTGAAAAGCCACATCTGCCACCATGCCCTCGAACATGTAAGGCAGCAAATACGCATTATTCCACATCAGGCATCGATAGGAATTATAACCCTTGTCCAACACAAACTGCAGATGGTTGCGTTCCTTGCCCATAGCGCGCGGATTATGCAGCAGCGCCTGATGAAAGGCAAAAACCGGTGCGCTATTTTCACAGCCGCAGGGCTCTAATAGTGCCAGCTGCTGCAGATCCTTAATGCTTATTTCACTGCTGCCGCTCAGCACGCAGTCTATCGCCTGATGCGGCAAATAATCTTCCGGACGCAACTTTTGCGCAACGTACGCACAAAACCGGCGCTTAAATTCCGGCAGCAGCTCTGCCGGCAGCGTCAGACCGGCAGCCTGATGATGACCGCCATACTGCGTCAGCAAATCACGCTCGGCATCTATCGCCTCGTAAAGGTTAAGCGCCGGAATACTGCGACAGCTGCCCTTGGCAACGCCATTATTCAGGCTTATCAAAATCGTCGGCAAATGGTACTTGTCTACCAGGCGCGACGCTACAATACCGATAACGCCCTGATGCCAGCCCTCAGAAGCAAGCACAATTGCCGTATCTATATGCTTTTCCAGCGCTAACTGCGCTTCCGCCTCTTCCATAATCTGTCGGCTGATTTCCTGCCGCAAAGTGTTTTCGCGATTAAGCTCGGCGGCAATCTGCTCCGCCTTAACGCTATCGTCGGTTACTAAAAGCTCCACCGCCAGCTGCGCATGCTCCAGCCTGCCCACAGCGTTCAGGCGCGGTGCCAGACCGAAGCCGATGTTATCCGAAGCAATACCCGTTTCCGGACAGCCGCTGGCCTTAATCAAGGCACGCAGTCCCACCAGCTTCGTTGTTTCCATAGCCTTCAGGCCACGGCGCACCAGCTCTCGGTTTTCGCCGACCAGCGGTACAATATCTGCTACCGTTCCCAGCGCTGTCAGCTCGGTCAGCCCCTGCCACTGGGGCAGTCTTCCCGGCTCGCGCTGCTCCAACGCCTGGCACAGCTTAAAGGCAATGCCTACGCCGCACAGCTCCTTAAAGGGATAACCGCAATCACGCTGCTTAGCATTGATAATAGCGTAAGCAGGAGGCAAAACCTCGGGCACAGTATGATGGTCGGTGATAATGATATCAAGAGACTTAGGTGCATTAGCGACCTCGCGTAGGCCGCTGATGCCGCAGTCCACCGTAATAATCAGCGTTGTCCCATTCTCGGCAATGCTCCTGAGTGCTTCATCATTAAGGCCGTAGCCCTCACTTTTACGTTGCGGAATATAGGTAGCAACCATGGCACCACGCTGCTTCAAATAAAGATACAGCAAAGATGAGGCACTGATTCCGTCTACATCATAGTCGCCGTAAACCGTAATCTGCTCGCCTGCCGCCAAGGCCCGCTCTATACGCTCAACCGAGCGTTGCATATCCTTCAGCAAAAATGGATCATGAAAGGGCGTAGCGCTGCCATACAAAAAGTCGCGCATGGAATCAGCATCCTGCAATCCACGCTCCAGCAAAATACCCGTGACCATTGGCGAAATATCCAGCTCCTCCGCCAGAAAAGCCGCTTTTTGCTGATTATATTCCTTTATATCCCAAATTCGTTCCTTGTGCATCATTGGCGGCTACCGCTTTCAGCAGCAGCCTTGTCTGCAGCCGGTTCTGCCTGCTTGGCAGCTGCCTGTGCTGCCTCATTATGCAGCAACTGGGTGTGCTGCAGCATAGCAACACGCTCCTGCAGGCGTTTGTTTTCAGCCTCCAGCTGCTGCATTTCCTCACGCATCTTTTTATCCTTCAGGTAATGCTTGGCCTTCATCGTCAGCATAAAGCAGGTGGCGACAAGCACGCCCATTAAAAATGAGCCAAGTATTACCAGCACCAGGGAGGTGCTAAAGCTCCACAAAACAAAGTTCAAGGACACTGCTACCGCGTTCTGCACGGCAAACAATGCTACTAACATACAAATAATAATAACTAAGATCAAAAAAGGCATTCAACTCAACTCCTTCGATAGGAAATTTAATATATTATAACTGTTATAATTCTGCCAGAATATAAAAAAATCCTGCCTGCGAGGCAGGATTTTTATTGTATACTTACTTTTCTCAGGCTCAGTTTGCAGCTGCCTGCAAAGCTTAGCTGCAAACTATTATTTTTCCTTCAGCTTTTCAAGAATAATGGCTGTCACGCGGCTCTGCTTATCAATCTCCAAAGCAAAACGCAATGGTTGCTCCTTAGCATCCTCCCAAAAGTATTCATACGTCGTATTATCTGCAGCATAAACAACAGCATCAGGCATTCCGTACTGTCCTACAGCTCTGCCGGCACTATCGCCAATGCTCACACCGCGCATCGTAATATACTTGGGATCAACCACACGGATTGCTTCTACTGCCTGTTTTTTGCGGGCAACGCTGATTACTGCACCCTCGTAGGTGTATTTAATCTGTTTGCGCTTTTTATCTACCTGCTCCTGCTTGACAGCACCAAGACGCTCCTTGGCCTCCTGCTCATCAAACTGCTTCCCGAGCGCAGCATAACCAAGAGCAAAATCCTCCTGCGTCAGCTCGTCTCTGCTGCCGGCAACAGTATAGGGCGCATAGATAAAACCATCCACACCATCTGATTCTGCCTGCAGCCAATCGCCCTTCTGACTGATAACACGCAGCAGCGAATGGTGCGGCAGCACCTTCAAAACATTACCGTCCTTGGCAGCACTGCGGAAGTTAATATCATCAGCCTCCAAAATTACAAAGCTGCCCTTATCGTAGCCCTTAATTTTTTCACCTGTATAAAACGCTTCCTGCTGCTCGGCAGCAGCACAAAGCTGCATTCCCGCTGCCAATAAAAGAGTCAGACCAATTGTTTTGACTAGTCTCATTGCCACTGCATCTCCTAACTAAATTCCATAAGCGGCATGTGCCAATTCCTGCACCGCCTTAACTGTATATTGCGAAGTACTGTATAAATAATTATCATGCAAACTTTGCACGCGGCCGTTCTTTACAGCCTTAATGCTCTTATAGGCCGGATTTTTTAAAATGCGCTGGCGAAATTGCTCCGGATCGCCTTTTTTACTGTAATCCCAGCTTGGCGTAATAATCAGCTCCGGGTTAAGCTCCAACATTTTTTCCTCCGACAGGTTGCTCTGATACGGAATATCCATGCCATCGAGCGCGTTATGTACGCCTGCATAATAGCACAGTCCGCTGAAGGTCCCCCTCATGCCCAGCGGTCCGGTAAAGGACAGCGCCAGCACATTAAGCGGCTTGTCGCCTGCAACCTGCAGTGCCTGCTTGCGCACTTCCTCCAGCTGTGTTTCCATATTTTTCGCCATCTCCTCGCCCCTGGCCTCCTCGCCAACAGCAGAACCGATTTCCTTGATAAACTTGAAGATATCCTGCACATTATTCGGCGTATGGCACACATAAACCTTCAGTCCCGCACTGCGCAGTCCCTGAATCGGCTCCATGGTATAATCCGGAATAATAACAAGATCGGGCTGCATGGCCAGCACGCTTTCCAGATTGCTTCCCTGTGCTCTGCCCTTGACGGATTTGACCTTGTCACCGGCACTGCAGATACCGGGATCATCGGCCAGCATCGACAAGGCTGCCAAGCGCTTGCTGTCAACCATGTCCAGCAAAATTTCATCAGCAGATACATTCAGGCTTACAATACGCTGCGGCTTTTCGCTGAAGCTCAGCTTGGTACCAGTTGCATCTGTTACCGTGTACAAAATCTTACCGCTGCCGGCGGTATTTTTTTCCTGCGGTCCACAGCCGGCAAGCAGCAGACAAAGCAGCAGGCAAACGAGAAATAGAATTTTTTTCATTATATACCCCACCCAAAAATAATATTTGTTTCTATCTGTTACTTATTATACAAAAAAGGTGGAATTTATGCAAATACAACGACTGCTTTCAGCATATTGCTGCAGCTTAGCGCTGCAAAAAGGCACCTGCCATCCCCACATATTCGTGCAATGCCATGCAGGTTATATCAAAGGCCTGCAGCTGCGGTACCAGCCAGCGCGGATTAAATTGTCCCTTAGGGTTGAGCGTATAATCACAGGGATAGGCGGCAACCTTAATTCCCTGCTTGCCTAAGTATTCATCAAAAAACTGCATGCTGCGCCTCATGTGCAGCGCGCTTGTCAGCAGTAGTACATTTTTATAGCCGCGCTCATGGCAAATTGCAGCAGTATAGGCAGCATTTTCTTTCGTTGTTCTGGCCTTCGTCTCGACGATAATCTGCTCCTGCGGCAGCCCCAGCTGCAACAGAATACGCTCGGCGACCAGCGCCTCGCTTGCGCCATCGCTGAACACCTGCCCGCCGCTGATGAGCACCGGCAGCGAATGCTGCTTCGCCAGGCGCGCTGCCGTCAGCAGACGCGCCGCACCGGCGGACATCAGGCCGCCGCGTTCCGTGCCGTCAGGCACAGAGCCAACACTGCCGCCGCCAAGAACAACTATAACCTGCGCAGCAGCAGGCTGCTGCTGACTGTAACTGTTTTCCAAGGGCTGTCCCAAAAGCTTAGCACCCACTAAGGTGCAGCTAAGATATAACAGCAGCGTCAGGCAAGCACTTAAACGAAAAGCTACGCAACCAAAGCGCTGGCGCTTACGCCATAAATAAATACTCAAGATTATTCCGAGTAAAACAAATAAACCAGGTGGCAGCAAAAAGGCTGCGATAAATTTCAATACATAAATCATTGTGCTTCTCCCTGCTTATGGCTAAAGATTATGTGAAGCGCTGTGCTGGCTATATGCTAAAAAACGACAGCCATGCTGGTTAACAGCTTATCATTATACCTTCTATTGTAGCCTTTTTCAGTAGTAAAAACAAGAAAAAATAGCCTGCAGCATTCATTGGTATGAATGCACACAGGCTATAATTTTTAATCTTAATCTCTGCCCGGCTTCAGCTTACGCAGCATCATCCATAACGGACCTGCCAGGAAGGTGGAGGTATAAGCACCACTGGAGAAGCCTACCAGCATCGCAAAGGAGAAGTTGCGGATAGTTTCACCGCCCCAGATGAAGATAGCTACAACAGCAAACAGAGAGGTACCAACAGTATAAATACTGCGTCCCATAGTCTGCCAGATACTGTTGTCAACCATTTCCGTCATGCTTTCGCTGCGGCGATGGATTTTCAGGTTTTCACGGATACGGTCGAAGATAACGATGGTACCGTTAACAGAATAACCTACAACCGTCAGCAGAGCTGCAACGAAGGAGGAATCCAGCTCCATATGGAACAGGGAGAAATAGCTCAGGGTTACCATTACGTCGATAATCAAAGCGATAATCGCTGCCAGAGCAAAACGGAATTCAAAACGGATGGTGATATAAGCAATCATCAGGAACCAGGAAAGCACAATAGCCATCACAGCCTGTTGAATCAGCTCGCCGCCAACGGTAGCACCAACGTTTTCAACACGCTGAATAGCAAAATCACCAAGCTTGCTCTTCAAATCAGTCATTACCAGCTGACGCTGCTCGTCGCTGATAACGCCGGTACGGATCAGCACGCCCTTAGAGCTCTTGGCATTGCTGTCGCTGCTTTCCAGCTGGATAATAGCATTGCCCAGATCCTTTTCCTTGAGCACCTCACGTACCTGAGAAACGGTAACAGGATTTTTAAACTCCAAATCCATGATACTGCCGCCGGTAAAGTCAATGCCCAGGTTGAAGCCCTTGAAAAGCATGGAGCCGATACCGATGATCAGGAAGGTGATGGTAATAGCGAAGAAAATTTTGTAACGCTTAACAATAGATAACTTCATTATTTAGCCACCTCCTCTTTTGCTTTCGGTGCTCTTGCACCAAACAGGAAGGGACTCTTGGTGATGTTACTGTAAATCAGGAAGCGCAGCAGGAATTTGGTAACGGTTACTGCGGTAAACATACTCAGCAAGGTACCAAGTGCCAGGGTAACAGCAAAGCCCTTGATAGGACCGGTGCCCAGGTAGAACAGTACGGCTGCGGCCATGATTGTAGTAAGGTTGGAGTCAAGGATGGTTACGATAGCGCGGCCAAAGCCGGAATCCATCGCACTGCGCAAAGTTTTACCACGCTTAACCTCTTCCTTGAAGCGTTCAAAAATCAGTACGTTGGCGTCAACCGCCATGCCGACAGACAGGATAATACCTGCGATACCGGGCAGTGTCAGTGTTGCACCCAGATAACGCATTACCAACAGCAGCAGCATTACGTACAGCAGCAGAGCAATGTCCGCAACTACGCCTGCCAGACGGTAGAACAGCAGCATGAAGACAAATACGCCGATGATACCGATACTGAAGGCTTTAACGCTCTTGTCCTTGGAATCCTGACCGAGGGTAGGACCAACGGTACGGTTTTCCATAACTTCAATTTTAACAGGCAGACTGCCGCTGCGCAGCAGAATTGCCAGATGCTCGGCCTCCTCAACGTTACGGGAGCCGGAAATCTGTGCATGACCGCCGGTGATAGCTTCCTGTACTACAGGAGCGGTCAGCACCTGGCCGTCAAGCTCGATAGCGATTTTTTTACCTACATTGCGGGCAGTAAGGTCAGCAAATTTTTTGCCGCCTGCATCATTAAATTCCAGGCCAACTACAGCCTGATTGCCTTGGGAAACCTGTGCCTTAGCGTCCTTCAGGTCACTGCCTGTGAGGACAACCTTGCCGCTTTCATCTTTGAACTGCAGCATAGCGGTACGGCCCAGCATAGCAATAGCCTTTTCCGGATCCTTTACGCCCGGCAGCTCAACGATAATACGGTCCTTGCCCTGACGCTGGATAACAGGCTCAGTCAGGCCCAATTCATTTACACGACGCTCAATAACCTTTACACTGCGGTTGACAGCGTCATCGTCAACCTTAAGTTCCGGCGTATCCACAGCCTGTAAAACTACATGAGTACCACCTTGCAGATCCAAGCCCTGTTTAATGGAATTAGCCAGAGGCGAGATGTATACGCAGAAACCGCCGATAATCGCCAAAGCGACAATCAGAAATTTCCCGAATTCATTCCAACGCAAAATAACTTCCTCCTTAAAATTTTTTTGGATTAACTGGATTTAATTTATAAGCTAAGCGGACTGAGAGTGGTAATCCCGCTTTCACTTGCTAAAAGCTGTACAAGCACGTCAAATTCATCCCGCGGCAGATTCGGCTGAATAAAAGCATCGTAAGCGATGCCCATGAGCAAAGCGTTTTCTGCCTGAGGCAGAAAACGGTCGTAATAGCCCGCGCCCATGCCCAGTCTGCTGCCGTCGCGGCCGAAGGCCACTCCTGGCACCAGTATAAGGTCAAGCTGCTGCGGCTGCAGCAGCTTCGCCGGCTGGCGGACGCTGCGAATACCGTAACGGTCAAGCTCAAAGTTCTGCATGCTTTCCAGCTGAACAGGAGCCATCTCCGTAGCCGACTGTACCAGCGGCACAGCAACAGTCTTGCCGTCGGCCAGGGCCTGCTGCAACACCAGGTCTACAGACAGCTCATTGCCAAAAGCCAAATAGCCCATGATGCAGCTCGCTTTGCGATATGCATCACAGGCCAGTATCTGACGGGCAGTCAGCAGGCTGCTGGCAGCAGCCTGCTCTGCGGTCAATTGTGACCGCAGCCTTTTAAAATACTTGCGCAGCTCAACTTTTTCTTCTGCAATCACCATCAGGAATTCTTAGCGGGGTTTTGGAAACCGCTGACAGCATTGCGTGCCATTTCGATTACTACGCCTTCAGCAACCTCTACCTTAACGCGTTTTTCAGAAATAGCCGTAATCTTACCATAGATACCGCCAATGGTAATGATTTCATCGCCTTCCTTAAGACTATTTAACAAATCCTGTCTTTTCTGCTGCTCTTTTTTCTGGGGTTTCCACAGCATGAAATAGAATATGCCGCCCATTAAAAAGAAGGGCCAGAGAGAATTAAGCAAAGCCATTGTATCTCCACCTTGCATATTGAACACCTCCACATTTTATCACTTCCCGCAAATTCGGACATATTTGCAGGTTCCTCTTGCAAACCTTTTAGTATGCAATAGTTTGGTTTATTTATACCACTTTTATATATTCTCTGCAAATCGGAAAAATCCTTGTTATCAACGATAATTTTCTAAGAATCTTTCGCGGAACTCAGGGAAGCAGTCATTAGCGATTGCCTCACGGATTTCCTTAGCGAAATGCAGCAGGAAATGCAGATTATGAATAGACAAGAGTCTCAGGCCGAAAATCTCCTCTGCCTTAAACAGATGGCGGATATAAGCACGGCTGAAGTTACGGCAAGCATAGCAGTCACAGCCTTCCTCAATCGGACGGAAGTCCTCAGCGTAGGTTGCGTTGCGTACTACCAGACGGCCGGTATGCGTCATCGCGGTGCCGTTTCTGGCAACGCGTGTCGGGAAGACGCAGTCAAACATATCAACGCCCAGGTTTACCGCTTCAACAATGCAGTCAGCAGTACCCACGCCCATCAGGTAACGCGCCTTATCCTTCGGCATCAGCTCAGTGGTCTGCGACAGAATATCGTACATCATCGGCTTAGGCTCACCTACGGACAGACCGCCGATACCATAACCGGCAAAGTCCAGCTCTGTCAGCTGCTGCACGCTCATACGGCGCAGCTCCGGATACATACCGCCCTGCACGATACCGAACATGGACTGGTCCTCGCGTGTATGCGTTTCCAGGCAGCGCTTGGCCCAACGGGTGGTACGCTCGGTAGAACGCTTAGCGTAATCAAAATCAGCGGGATACGGGATGCATTCATCAAAGGCCATCGCGATATCAGCGCCCAGTGCCTCCTGCACCTGAGTAGAAACCTCCGGCGAGAGGAACTGCTTGCTGCCGTCGATATGCGAACGGAACATTACGCCCTCTTCGGTGATTTTGCGCATTGCACCCAGGCTGAATACCTGAAAGCCACCGCTGTCGGTAAGCATACCGCGCTTATAATTCATAAACTTATGCAAGCCGCCTGCCTTGCGCACCAGCTCGTGACCGGGACGCAAAAACAGATGATAGGTATTCGACAAAATAACCTGGCTGCCCATATCATACAGCTCTTCCGGTGCCAGAGTTTTTACCGTTGCCTGTGTGCCGACAGGCATAAACATCGGAGTTTCAAAGGTACCATGCGGCGTATGCAAGCGGCCAAGACGTGCACCGCTGCGCGGACATTCTTTAATTAGTTCGTAGGTTACTGCGTGTTTAGTCATATGCAACTCCTAAAAATATTTATCAGCGCCTTCGGCTTTGCGGCGAAGGCAAAAAATCTTATTTATTGAGGTCTGTAATAAACATGGCATCGCCAAAGGAGAAGAAGCGATATTTTTCTTCAACCGCTTTCTTATAAGTCTGCAGCATAATCTCACGGGTAGACAGCGTGCTTACCAACATCAGCAGCGTGCTCTGCGGCAGATGGAAGTTAGTTACGAGGTCATCTACCAGGCGGAATTTATAGCCGGGATAGATGAAGATATTCGTCCAGCTGCTGCCGGCGTGCAGCTGACCGTCAGCACCTGCAGCCTCCAGGGTGCGTACTGCCGTAGTACCAACCGCAATGATACGGCGGCCTTCAGCCTTCGCCTTATTTACTGCATCCGCAGCCTCCTGCGATACGGTGTAGAACTCCTTATGCATCTTGTGGTCTTCAATCTTCGCCTCGCTTACGGGGCGGAAGGTACCAAGGCCTACATGCAATGTTACAAAAACCTCTTCGCAGCCGATTTCCTTGATTTTCTGCAGCAGCTCTTTGGTAAAGTGCAGGCCTGCAGTCGGAGCGGCAGCACTGCCGCGCTCACGGTTATAAACAGTCTGATAGCGTTCCTTATCCTCCAGCGGTGCCGTAATATACGGCGGCAGAGGAGTTTCACCCAGACGGTCAAGAATTTCTTCGAAGATACCGTCATACTTAAAGCGTACAACGCGTCCGCCAAAATCAGTGTGCTCAATAACCTCGCAGCTCAATTCATCGCTGAAGTTAATCTTGGCACCCACCTGCAGCTTTTTGCCGGGGCGTACCAAAACCTCCCAGTCGGTTGCATCTCTGCGAGTCAGCAGAAACACCTCAACATGAGCGCCGGTATCCTTCGTACCATGCAAACGTGCAGGAATAACGCGGGTATCATTAAACACCAGCACGTCACCGGGCTTAAGATAATTTACCAGGTCATAAAAATGCTTGTGCTCAATTTCACCAGTTTTTTTGTCAACCACCAGCAGACGCGAATGGTCACGTGGCTCCATAGGATGCTGAGCAATCAGCTCCTGTGGCAGCTCATAATCAAAATCAGTTACTAACATGTAAATATCTCTCTTTTCTTATATATTGCAGGACATAACTTCCTGCTAACGGACAAGCTTAGCTCCAGGATAATAGTGTGCCAGAATCGTTTTATAGGTTGCTTTGGCATCAGCATTCGCCAGGCCGCGTGCGCCCCAGGCACTTAAGCCAAGGCCGGAGCCCTTGCCCTTGCCATGGAAAATTATTTTTTCCTCCTTGCCGCCTCCCAAAAGATGGTAGCTACGGACTAAATTTTTCCAGACAGGCTTTTTCGACTCATTAACCTTGATGTCTATATCCTTGCTGCCAATTTCCATACCATAATAATCTTCAATAGGCACCTTGAGCGTTTCCGGCACCGGTGTGCCGGTTTCCAGCTCAAACAGAGCGCTGTTCAATCCCAACAGCTCAACCAGCTCATCGCCGCTGATTTTTACAGTGGCAGCTTCACCGGAGAGGATAATATATTTTACCCGTCCCGTAGGCGTTCTGTCAACACCTGCATCATCGAGCGGGGAAAGGCGAATGCTTGTCAGCTTGCCGGCAGCATAGCCACGCTGCGCCAGCAAGCCTTCCAAAAACGCCGGTGACACGCGACGTTCCCAGGTATATTCAGGACTATCGCTGTCGTAATCCTCTACCGACTGCAGATAGCTGACGGGAGTTCCCCAAAGATTTAAAGCGCTTTCGGTTCTGCCACCAGTGCTCGAGGTGGTTACTGCTTCGATGGCACGTCCGTAAGCATCAGCAAGATACTGCCCCTTCGTCGCCTGAATCAGCTTCGTCACAGCAGACTTTTCGATGCGCTTGCCTGTGCCTTCGTAAGGCAGCTCCTTATCTGTTGCCAGCAAAGCATAAGCATTTTTGCTCTGCTCCATTTTATGCATAGCATAGCTGCGGGCAGCAACTGCCTGGGCCTTGATGACCTCATCAGGCCATACGACCATCGTTTTGGCAGGCAGCACACTCGCCAGATAATTCTCCAAAGGCAGTCTGTTGACTACCAAAAGCTTATCCCCCTGCTCAGCACGAAGCTGAAAATCTCCCTTATAGCTGCGTTTATTGATTTGCGGTGACCGCTTGCCTGCCGCCGCAGCAACAAACGCTTCATTACCAAATTCATTGTTATCATCAAAGAAAAGCTTTCCCTGCTGCACATGGATGAAATATTTTCCCTTGGGCATCGTAGTCGTTTTGCCCGCCGAATCACGCACTGTGAATTCATCCTCACAGCTCAGCTCTGCCGTTGCCTGCCCCACCACAATTCCTATGCGGATTTGCTCGGCGGCTGCCGCAGCAGAGGCAAATATAAAAGTAAATAACAGTACAGACAGTATCAGTAATTTTCTAAGCATATACTTTTCCTCGATAGCTTGCAGCCTTTATCTGTTCACCATTTTGATATTTTTGCTAACAACCACAAACTTATCCTGCGTTGCCTCCGCCTTGGGCTTTTTGCGTATTTCGTAGCGGTCACGCTCGCTGAAGACACAGCCGCAGTACTGCTGGCGATACAGCCCCAGCTCCAGGCTGATATCCACGCCGCGCTGGTAGCCGACGCGGAAATCCTCGTAATAGAACGGAATACCGAACTCCGCTGCTGCTACTTCGGCCTCCTTTTTTATCAGCTCATGGCGCTGATAGGGACTGACGAGCAGCGTGGTAGAAAAGGCATCGTAGCCGTTTTCCTTGGCAAACTGCGCTGCGTAGCGCAGGCGCATACGGTAGCAGAAGGCACAGCGCACGGTAGGCTCTGCCAGCATACCGCGGATGCATTCCTCTATCGGATAGCTTTTGTCGATAATAAGATTGTAGCGCTTTTTCTCACAAAACTCCCGCAGGGTGCTCAGCCTGTGCTTGAACTCCTTGTACGGATGAATGTTAGGATTAAAAAACAAAATATCAAAATCTGTTCCCGCCGTCGTCAGCTGCTCCGTAGGGTAGCAGGCACAGGGACCGCAGCAGGCGTGCAATAATAATTTCATTTTCCCTCCTGAGCAGCTAAGCTGCTTTACTGATTTTCGGGAAACGGCATTCCCAGATATCTATAGGTTTCACGTGTTGCCATACGTCCGCGTGAGGTGCGATTCAGCATTCCCTGCTGCATCAGATAAGGCTCGATTACATCTTCAATGGTTGAAGCTTCCTCGCTTACGGCTGCAGCAATCGTTTCGATGCCGACAGGACCGCCACCGAAGGTTTTGACGATGGTCGTCAGGATTTTGCGATCGTTGCGGTCGAAGCCATAGCGGTCAACCTCCAGCTTGGCCAGCGCCTCATCTGCCAGCTGACGGTCGATAACCTCCACACCCAGCACTTGGGCAAAATCGCGCACACGCTTCAGCAGACGGTTTGCAATACGCGGCGTGCCTCTGCTGCGGCGGGCAATTTCCATAGCGCCTTCCTTGTCGATTTTTACATTAAGGATTTCCGCTGCACGCGTAATAATAAACTGCAGCTCCTCCGGCTTGTAAAATTCCAGGCAGCACTGTACGCCGAAGCGGTCACGCAAAGGCGCTGCTATCGCACCCAAGCGCGTGGTAGCACCGATAAGCGTAAAATGCGGCAGGTCCAGACGCACACTGCGCGCCGCAGGACCTTTGCCGATAATAATATCTAACGCAAAATCCTCCATAGCGGAATACAGGATTTCCTCTACGGTCTTGGACAAGCGGTGGATTTCGTCAATAAAAAGTACATCATTATCGCCAAGGTTAGTCAATATTGCTGCCAAATCTCCCTGACGTTCAATCGCCGGTCCGCTGGTAACGCGGATGTTGACATTAAGCTCATTGGCAATAATGTTGGCCAGCGTAGTTTTGCCAAGGCCCGGAGGCCCGAACAGCAGCACATGGTCCAGCGCTTCGTGGCGGGCAGCGGCAGCCTTAATGAAAATCGACAGATTATCCTTGACCTGCGTCTGACCTATATATTCATTTAACAGACGCGGACGCAGGCTGTACTGCCAGCCATCTGCTTCCTGTTCCGCCCCGGCAATAATTCTATCATCAAATTCCATAAGTTCCTCCTAGTAAGCCTTGTGCAGCCTACTGCTGCAGGCTCAAATACCGCCAGACGATTTATCTGCGAAAAATTACTTCATCATCAGCCTTAAGGCCTGCTTCAGAATTTCCTCGCTCGTCTTGGTTTCTGCGCCTTCGATTTTCTTGATTACGGGCATAATCTCGCTGTTGCTGTAGCCCAGGGAAGCAAGTGCTTCGATTGCCTCCGCTACGGCGCCGCTGCCACCGGCAGCTACTGCTTCGCCGAAGCTGTCAGCGCTTTCGGCAGCCACGGGGCCTACCTTGTCCTTCAATTCAAGCAGCAAACGCTCCGCCGTCTTTTTGCCGATACCGGGCAGCTTGGTCAGCACCTTAATATCACGGCTCTGCACCGCCAGATAAAAGGCATCAGGCTTGACTGCGGATAAAATGCCCAAGGCCATCTTGGGACCTACGCCGCTGATAGTCAACAGCAGCTCAAACAGATCATAATATTTCTGGCTCAAAAAGCCATAAAGAACAATGGCGTCCTCACGCACTGCAGTGTGAATATGCAGGCGCACAGCAGCGCCCTGCGTCAGTTGGGCCAGCTGTGCTGCCGGCATGAAAACACGGTAGCCTACGCCGCCTGCCGTTTCGATTATGCAGTTATCGATGCCCAGGCTGTCAACAGTGCCCTTCAATGAACCAATCATTTATCTGCCCTCCTGCCATCTGCGCGTAGACGCAGTGTTAATACCGCAGATGGCCGCTGCCAACGCATCGGCCGTATCGTCCGGTTTAATTTTTTCGCGGATATTGAGCAGATGCATCACCATGTAGATAACCTGCTCCTTCGTCGCACTGCCTGTGCCTACTACCGACAGCTTAATCTGCATCGGCGTAAACTCCATCACCGGCAGTCCCTTGTTGGCAGCAGCCAAAAGCACAACGCCGCGTGCCTGTCCTACAGGAATCGCAGTAGTCACGTTGCGGTTAAAAAACAGCTTTTCAATACTCAGCAAATCCGGCTTGAAGTGGTCGATAATATCCGAAATATCATCATAAATCTTCTTCAGCCTCAGCTCAGGCAGCATGTCCTTATCCGTCAGCACCGAGCCGTAAAAAACCGGGCGCAGACGGTTGCCTGTCATATCTACCAAACCATAACCGCAGATGGCGGTACCGGGGTCAATTCCTAAAACCAGCATAAAAAACCTCTCAAAAAACAGAAAGCAGACATCAACTGCCTGCTTTCCTTTCTGCAACTATGCTTCGCGCATATTGCAGTTACTTCGTAATAATAATATTATTCCTCGTCGTCTTCCGGCAAGTCAGCGTTGGTGTAAACGTCTTGTACATCATCGCAATCATCCAATGCGTCCAGCATCTTCTGAACCTTTTCAGCATCCTCGTCGGACAGCTCAGCCATAGTATCAGGTACCATGGTGATTTCGGACATTGCAACTTCAATATTGTTATCAGCCAAAGCCTTTTCTACATCGTCATAAGCAGCCGGATCGGTGATGATTTCAAAGCCGTCTTCGCTGCTCTTGATATCCTCAGCGCCGGCATCCAGAGCGATCATCATCAGATCGTCTTCGCTAACACCGGTTTCGGCGCTAACTGCGAAGATACCTTTTTGTTTGAACATGTAGCTTACACAGCCGCTGGCACCCAGGTTGCCGCCATGCTTGGAAAATACGTGACGTACATCAGCAGCAGTACGGTTACGGTTATCGGTCAGGCAGCTAACCATCATAGCAACGCCTGCAGGACCGTAGCCTTCATAGGTAATCTCTTCGAAGCTTTGGCCTTCCAGAGCACCTGCACCCTTTTGGATTGCACGTTGAATGTTGTCTTTCGGGATATTGTTAGCCTTAGCTTTGGACAGAGCCAGCTTCAGCTTCATGTTACCGGTAGGATCAGCACCACCCATACGAACAGCAATGGTGATTTCGCGACTGATTTTAGTAGTGATTTTGCCGCGCAGAGCGTCAGCCTTGCCTTTTTTATGTTTAATGTTCGCCCATTTAGAATGTCCTGACATTGTAAATTCCTCCAAACTTTCTCTTTGCCATATTTATTTAAGCATTTACCATAATATTTTACCACGCCGGCTGTGTTTTTTCAACAGCAAACGCCAGCAGATAGCTTTATTTTGCAAAAACATCCTTAATGCTGTCATAATGCAAAAAGATTCCCTGACGCGCCAGCTCCTGAATTTCCTCTAACGTCGCCAGCTTATATTCCAGCGCCTCATTATGGCGAATTTTTACCTGCTCCGGTGCAAAAGGCAACGTAAAGAGATAGCAGTCGACGAAATAATTGTCGCCCTCGCCCGGATTTTCGCGGTGATAGGTAAGCGCCGGTCCGCCAGCGCAGGCAGAAACATCAAGACCTGTTTCCTCCCACACCTCGCGGTTTACAGCCTCGCGTGAGCTTTCGCCCGCCTGCACCGCACCGCCGGGAACCTCCCACCAGCCGGCAGCCCAGGCCTTCGTCAGCACACGTCTGGTAATCAGAAAGCGTCCGTCGGTGTTACGCACAACACCAAGCACTGTCAGATGGTATTCACCGTCCTGCAGTATCCAGTCATTCTTTTTCATTGTCCGTCCGGTAAGACGGCGTTCACTGTCATAAATATCCCATTGCTCCATGATAAATTCCCCCTCTTAAAGCAAGCGCGGCAAATATTTGAAAATCAGCCAAAAGCCACAGGTCATGGCGAAGGCAATGCTGCCGCTGTCATAATCTATATAACCGAGATACAGGCTGTTTAAGCCCGTAACAAAAATCATATTCAGCCACATAAAGCCGTAGGCCCATAATAATATCTGCACCCACAGCGGCGGCTTTTTATAGGGATGAGGCTCATTATTCTTTGTCATGATGCTTTTCCTCATCTAGCAGCTGCACAGCATCCAGTTGCTTCTGCAAGCGTGCTGTATACCGCTTGGTGGTATGCAGAGCGTTCTGCCCCTCCTCCAGCTTTTTGGCTGTTTTATCAAGGGCTGTTTCCAAGCCGGCAAGCTCCTGCTTCACCTTGTTCAGCAGCTGCCAGACCTCGGTAGTACGCTGCTGCACCGCCAACGTGCGGAAACCCAGCTGCAGGCTGTTCACCAGCGCTGCCAGCGTCGTCGGCCCCGCCACACACACTCTGAACTTCAGCTGCAGCTCCTCGGCCAGTCCCGGCAAAGCCAATGCCTCCGCAAACAGGCCCTCGCTCGGCAGATACATTACGGCAAAATCCGTTGAATACGGCGGACAGATATATTTTTCGCAGATATCCTTCGCTTCGCTCTTCAAGCGTCGCTCCAGCTGCTTCGCCGCCGCATCCGCCGCCTGCGTATCACCGGCCTCACGTGCCTGCTGCAGGCGCTGGTAATCCTCCAGCGGAAACTTGGCGTCAATCGGCAGCAGTACCTCCTGATCCCGCTGCCCCGGCAAACGCAGGGCATATTCCACGCGCAGGCCGCTGTGCGGACGCACCTCCGCATTTTCTACATATCTTGCACGGTCAAGAATATCCTTGAGGATATTGCCAAGCTGCATTTCGCCCCAGGTGCCACGCACCTTGACGTTCGAAAGAACGCGCCGCAGCTCATCCACGCCGCAGGAAAGGCTCTGCATCTGTCCCAATGACTGGTGCACCTCGCCCAGGCACTTGTTGACCTGTGCAAACTTCTGCTCCAGCGATTGATTAAGGCGCTCGTCCACAGTCATGCGGATGCGCTCCAGGTTCTGGTCCGTCATATCCGCCAGGCGTGCCACGCGCTTGTCAATCTGCTCACTCAGCCTGTCGCTCGCCGCCTGGTTTTCCAGGCGTGCCGCCCGCGCCAGCGTGCTCTGCTCACCGCGCAGGTCATACATGCTTTCCGACAGCCTGCGCTCCAAAAGCTCCAGCCGCTGCGCTGTCATGTCCGCCTTTGGGCGTCCCTGTATCAATAATATTATCACACCTGCCAAAAGCAAGGCTATGACAATCATCAAAGCTATAGCTAATGTACTCATTTCTTTTATAGTGACCTCCGTTATTTTTTTATTATAGCAGAAATCAACCACATAGCCAACAGATTAACGAACAAAATTTTTATGTTCGTTATAACATTTTCGCAATTCAACTTTTTTAACAAAATCAGCTTACATCTGCGCTCAAATCGTGTATAATATATTCATACATTATTTATTCCAAAGAGGTATTACATTATATGATAGATGAAAGTCCTAATCTCAACTCTGCTGATAAAATTCTTGAGGCCGCAACCAAGCTGTTTGCCATGGACAGCTTTGCTGCCGTGTCCATCAAGCAGATTTCTGTTGCCAGCGGCGTCAACAGCGCATTGATTTCCTATTATTTCGGTGGCAAGAAGAATTTATATCAGGAGGTTTTATATACCGAGGCCGAAAAATTTCTGAAGCTGCAGGACAAAATCCGTCAGCAGCCAGGTTCACCGCTTACCAAGCTACGAACCTATGTAGACGGCATTGCCGAAATGCAGCAGCAGAACCCCTATAACATTCACCTGATTTACCGCGAGCTGCTGACACCACAGCCCATGTTTGAAAACTATGTGCGCAGCAAGCTGTACCGCATCCATCAGTTTATGACGGAGCTGGTTGAAGAGGCTATTGCCTGCGGCGAAATCGTTGCAGATATCAAAGCAACCCACGTTGCCTTCACGCTGGAAGGTATTATCATGTTCTTCTTTCTGATGCACAGCCACATCTGCGAGCTGGGCAATTTTAAAAACGGCGCAGAGCTTGATTACCTGCTGCAGGCGCTCAACACCTACCTTGCATCGCTTAGCAAAAAATAAATATATTTCTCGAATAAAGCTGCTTTCCGGCAGCTTTATTTTTGTTTACAACTTTGTTGCTTGACGCTATCTTCTTTACAACCTATAATTTAATTGAACGATTAAAAATTTTACAACGATAAAACTTTTCTGCAAGGGAGCTGTTGAATTATGCAGTCTATTATGGAAAAACTTCCCAAACTTCCTGATAAGAAGAAGCTTGTTGCTGGAGCTGCCGTTGTCGTACTTGCAGCCGCAGGCTGGCAGCTTTACAGCAGTATTACGCATAAGCCGCAGGAGGCAAATTACATCCCCATCGTCCGGACTATGACGATTGGCGAAAGCATCATCGATTCCTCCACCGTCTATCCCGGCGAGGTACGCGGGCGCTACGAAAGCCAGCTGGCCTTCCAGACTGCCGGCAGAATCGCTTCCCGTCTTGTCAACGTAGGCGACCGGGTACATGCCGGCCAGATTCTGATGACCATTGACCCGAAGGATGTAAACCAGAGCGTAGAAGCAGCCAATGCGCAGCTGGCATCCGCAGTTGCCAACCAAAAGCTGGCAGCCGACAATGCGGCACGCTTTAACAAGCTGTATGCCGGCGGTGCTGTAAGCGAAGCAACGCGCGACCAATACAACACCCAGCTAGAGGCAGCCAATGCTGCGCTGCGTCAGGCACAGGCCAACGCCAACGCCAGCGGCAACCAGCTGAGCTACACGCAGCTGACGAGTGATGCCGACGGCGTTGTAGCTGCCATCACCGGCGAGGCAGGTCAGGTAACGGCAGCAGGTACGCCGATGGTCACCATCGTGCGCAGCGGTGAGCGTGAAATCCAGATTAATGTGCCGGAAAACGTCAAGCTGAGCATCGGCCAGCAGGCAGAAATCAGCTTCTGGGCGCTTCCCGATGTTACTGCTAAAGGCACTGTCCGCGAAAATTCGCCTATTGCCGACAGTATTACACGTACCTATAAGGTGCGCGTTGCGGTGCCGCAGCTGCCTGCAGCAGCGAAGCTCGGCATGACTGCCAAGGTAAGCTTTAAGGACGCTGCGGCAGCAGCGGACGAGCTGGTTATCCCGGCTACCGCACTGTATCAGGTAAACGGCAAGACACAGGTCTGGCTAGTACGCAATAACCGCGCTGTGCTGCAGGACGTTAAGGTTGCCGGCTACGTAGGCAACAACGTGCGTCTGGCAGGCGGCTTAAACAAGGGTGATATTCTGATAACCGCCGGCCTCAGCAAGCTTGTCGATAACCAACAGGTGCGTCTGACCAAAGGCGGTGATATCTGATGTCAAACAATGAAAAACATCATGCCAACTGGGCAGAATGGGCTATTAACCATCGCCAGTTAGTTTACTTCTTCGCTGTGCTTGTGCTGATTATGGGTATGTTTTCCTTTAAATCGCTCGGCCGCAGCGAGGACCCCAGCTTTGCTGTCAAGCAGATGGTAATATCCGCAGCCTGGCCCGGTGCCAGCGCCAAGGATGTAGAGATGCATCTGACCAATACGTTGGAAAAGCAGATTCAAAGCTTGCCGCAGGTTAAGAAAATCACCAGCTATTCGCGCCCCGGTGTCTGCGTTATTACGGTAGCGCTTAAGGATGAGGTTTCAGGTAACACTGTCCGCCAGCGCTGGCTGGAGCTGCGTAACATCGTCAATGACGGCAAGAAGGATTTGCCTTCGGGTACCGTAGGTCCGTTTTATAACGACCGCTTTGATGACGTTTACGGCAATATCTACGCAATTACCGGTGAAGGCTATACCTATGAGGATATGCGTAAATACGCCGAAAAAATTAAGCTTGACTTCTTCAGCGTGCCTGATGTCAAAAAGGTTGAGCTGGTAGGCGTGCAGCCGGAGAAAATCTTCGTGCAGATGCAAACTGCCAAGCTGGCACAGCTGGGACTGGATATCAACAGCATCGCCAGCACCATCAAGGCACAGACCTCAATCAATGCCAGCGGTATGATTGAGGCCGACACAGCCAACTCCTACCTGCGCATTACCGGCAGCCCCGACAGCGTGGAAAATATTGCTGCCATTCCCATCAATGCCAACGGCCGTGTCTTCCGCCTGGGCGATATCGCAACCATCACCCGCGGTTATGCAGACCCGCCGGAAACAATGATGTACTATAACGGCAAGCCGGCAGTCGGCATTGCTCTTTCTATGGAGGACGGCGGCGATAACATTAAGCTTGGCGAAAATCTGGGCAAGGAAATCGCCCGCATCCAAAAGGAGCTGCCGCTGGGACTGGAGCTTAATCAGGTTGCCAACCAGCCTGAGGTTGTAAAAAAATCCATCAGTGAATTCTCAGAAAGCCTTTATGAGGCGATTATCATCGTGCTGGTAGTCAGCCTGATGACACTCGGACGCCGCAGCGGTTACGTAATTTCCTGCTGCATCCCGCTGATTTTGCTAGGCTCCTTCTGCGCCATGTTTGCCTTGGGCATCGATTTGCATAAGGTATCCTTGGGCGCACTGGTTGTTTCCCTTGGTATGCTCGTCGATGACGCCATCGTCGTTGTTGAGCTGATGGAAGTAAAAATGTCCGAAGGCATGCCACGTAAGGAAGCAGCATCCTATGCCTTCAAAACCTGCGCCTGGCCGCTGCTGACAGGCACCACCATTACCTGCCTCGGCTTCATGCCGATTGCCTTTTCCAAGGCCAGTGCTTCGGAATTTGCCTACAGCCTTTTCCCGGTTATGACCGTAACACTGATGCTGTCCTGGCTTGTTTCCGCAACCTTGGCACCGGTATTGGGCTATGAATGGATCCGCCCTACTGTTATCAAGCAGGAATCTTATGACAACAGCTTCTACCGCGCTTTCCGCAAGCTGCTGCACTGGGCGTTGGGACACCGCATTACTGTTATCGGCATTACGCTGGCGATGCTGGGACTTTCCATGTTCATGCTGCGCTTCGTCAGCCAGGAATTTTTCCCCGCCTCCGTACGTCCGGAGCTTTTGGTAGAGCTTAATATGCCTGAGGGCAGTTCGATTAAAACTACAGATGCCGCAGCACGCAAGCTGACGAATCTGATTAAGGACGATAAAGAATTAGACCATGTTTCCACCTACGTAGGCGAAAGCGCACCGCGCTTTGTGCTGGTAATCGATCCGGTACAGCCGCGTGATAACTATGCACAGCTTGTAGTTGTGGCCAAAAGCGTTGAGGACCGCAAAAAGCTGGAGAAGCGCATCAGCGAGCTGGCTGCCGAGCATTTGCCGGAGGCTATCGTCTACTCCCGCTCGATTCCGCTCGGTCCGCCTGCCCCCTATCCTGTTATGATCCGCGTCAGCGGCAACAGCGACGCGCAGGTTAAGGAATATGCGCAGAAGGTGCGCAAGGTGATGGCTACTAATCCCTACATCAACATGACACGTCTTGACTGGCTGGAGCAGACCAACGCCGTTAAGCTGAAGGTCGACAATGACAAGCTGCTGCAAATGGGGCTCACACGCCAGACTGTGGCCAACGCTCTGCAGGCGCAGGTATCCGGTTATACCGTGGCAACCTATCTGGAGGGTGACCAGCAGATTGGTATCGTTTTCCGCCTGCAGCCTGACCAGCGCGCAGATATTTCGCAGCTGGAAACTATTTCCATTCCTACGAGCCAGGGCGCTGTGCCGCTGTCACAAATTGCGCATCTGGATTACACCAGCGAGGATAATATCATCTGGCGCCGCAACCTGCGTCCTACGATTACCGTCAACGGCGGTATTGTTGACGGCGTTACCGGCAACGATGTTACCAAGCAGGTGTATAAGGAGCTGGAGCCTTTGCGCAAGGAGCTGCCTGCCGGCATGAGCATCGAGGTCGGCGGTTCGCTGGAGGATAGCAACGATACCTTGAATTATTTGATGAAGCCTATACCGCTTATGCTGCTGCTGATTGTCGTTCTGATTATGATGCAGATGCAGGATATCCGTAAGCTGCTGGTTATTATGCTGACGGCGCCGATGGGAATAATCGGCGTTATCTTCGGCCTGCTGCTGTTCAATTCCGCTTTGGGCTTCATGGCGGAGCTGGGTATTTTGGCGCTCACCGGTACTATTATCCGTAACAGTATGGTGCTGGTTGACCAGATTCAGCAGCATCTTGATGCCGGGATGGAGCCTGCCAAGGCGATTACGGAATCGGCGATTGTGCGTTTCCGTCCGATTATGCTGGCGGCCTTCACTACGGTACTGGGATTGATTCCTATGTTCGCCAGCCAGTTCTGGAATGCGATGGCTGTGGCTATTGCCTGCGGTCTGACCGGTGCAACGCTGCTGACGCTGGTAGTACTGCCGGTGCTGTATGCGATTGTGTTTAAGGTTAAAGCAGAATAGAGTTACATTTATAGGATTTACTAAAAACTGCCTTGCTGAAAATTTCAGCAGGCAGTTTTTTGGTGTGTAAAACATGAGCATCGCAATTATATATCGCGTTGCAACGAAAAATTTTTATGTTTTCACTGCGATATATAGTCGCTTGCGGAAGTACGCAGAACTAAGCTTATTATTAAAAGCATTTTTTGCTAAGCTTTTTTGTGCGAGCAAAAAAGCGACTGTTTCCCGCGCTTTCGCAAAGCGCGCCCCTTTCTTGTTACTTCTTTCGGGGACGAAAGAAGTAAGCACACCTAAGAAAACCCATGTCCCGCCGAAATCGGCAAGACATGGGTTTTCTGCATTCTCAGTGTATCCTTTAAAAGTGTGCACTATTCTATTATCTTCTGCAGTACGCCTGCAGCTGCAAGCTTCTTCCTTACTCCTTCTGATACAAATCATAATAACGCCCCTTGCGCGCCAGCAGCTCCTCATGGCTGCCGCACTCCGCAACAGCGCCCTCGTCAAGCACCACTATCTTGTCCGCATGACGGATAGTGGAAAGACGGTGCGCAATAATCAGCGTGGTGCGTCCTACCGCCAGCTCGTCGAGCTCCTTTTGTATCTGCTGCTCAGTAATATTGTCGAGCGCGCTTGTAGCCTCATCCAGCACTACTACCGGAGGATTTTTGAGGAATACGCGTGCAATCGCCAGACGCTGCTTCTGGCCGCCGCTCAGCTTCACGCCGCGCTCACCCACCTCGGTGTCATAGCCCGCAGGCAGCTTTTGAATGAACTCATCGGCCGCCGCTGCCTTCGCTGCCGCCTGCACCTCGTCCGCTGTCGCATCCGGTTTAGCGTAGGCTATGTTATAGCGCACGCTGTCGCCGAAGAGAAAGACATCCTGCTGCACCAGATCGATTTGCCTGCGCAGCGATTCCTGCGTAAATTCACGGATATCGCAGCCGTCCAGCAAAATTCTGCCGCTCTGCGGCTCGTAAAAACGCAGCAAAAGGCTGGCAATAGTTGTTTTGCCTGCTCCCGTAGCGCCCACAAAGGCCACGGTTTCACCTGCTGCCACGCTCAGCGAAAGGTTGCGGATGACAGGTCTGCCGTCAGCATAGGCAAAGCTGACGTTATCAAAGGTGATGTTCCCCTTGCAGAGCGGGCAAATTTTAGCATCCGGTGCATCGGTAATCTCGGGCTTTTCCTGCAGCAGCTCATAAAAACGCTTGAAGCCTGCCATGCCGCGCTGATATACCTGAATGAAGCCTAAAAGCTGCATCAGCGGCTTCATAAACAGGCCCACGTAGAGGAAGAAGGCCACCAGCTCACCAAAGCTCATCAGTCCCTGATTTATCAGCAGACCGCCCACGACTAATATCGCCACATTGATAAAGTTGCTGAAGAAAATCATACTGCCGACGAAATAGGAGGTTATTTTAAAGGATTTTTTACATACCGTCAGATAAGCATCCGCCTTTTCCATAAACTGCGCCATATCGCTGCGCTCGCCCGCGAAGGCTTTAATCAGACGCACGCCGTTAATGCTTTCCGCAGCCTTGCCCGTTACCTCGCCCATTGCCACACGATTGGCAAAGAAGGCCTTTTTCATGCGCATGTTGACGAAAACGGTATGCACTGCCTTCAGCAAAAGCAGGAAGGCGATCAGACTGCCCAGCATAGGATTCATATAGATTAAAATAACCATTGTGCCGGCCATCGTCAGCCCGCAGACGATAATATCATTGGGTGCATTGCCTGCGAGTCCGGCAGTTTCGCCCAGGTCGCTGGTAAGGCGTGCAAGCAGCTGGCCACTTTTGTTTTTATCGTAAAAGCCGAAGGACAGCTTCTGCAGATGGCGGAACAAGTCGCGCCGCATATCGCGTTCCATAGCGGAGCTCATGACCTGCGCCCAATAGATGATGCCGAAATGCATGCCGAAGTTTACCAGATACATGGCCAGCAGTGCCGCCGACCATTCAAGGAGCAGCGGCAGATTCTTAAGCGGCAGCTGCTGTTCCAGCATCAGCTTCACTACATAGGGAAAGAACAGCTCGAGCAGTGCGCGCAGCAGCGAGCCTATCACGAGAAAGAGCAGGATGCCCTTATACGGTTTATAATAGCTGATAAATGTTTTGAACATAAAGCTTTCCTATCCTCTATTCATATATATTTTAAAGCGCGGGCAGCAGCTTTTGCCGATGTGCCTGGCGTAAAACGCTGCCGCGACGTTATATACTTTCTTTTATGATGATACAGTCTACACCATATAGCAGGTATAAGGTCAATAGGATGTGTTCTTAAATAATATCGCCAAGCAAGTTATTTGCCAATTGCTATAACGCAAGCGCTTCACTAAAAAACTGCCTTTCCGAAAATTGAAAGGCAGTTTTTTTGTGTTGCTTAAGCCTTATTCGGCAAGCAGCTTGCCTGCTTCCGCCAGCTTAGCCATTGCTTCGTCATCGGGAGCACCCAGCGCCAGTACGCCGTCAGCCACAAGCTCTGCACCCGCGTCCTTAACGCGTGCTTCCCAGTCCTGCATATAGCTTCCGCCCCAGCCATAGGAGCCGAAGAGCGCTACCTTTTTGCCTGCCAGCTTGCCTTCAAGCTCGGTGAAGAAGGGCTCGAATTCGCATTCCTCCAGCACCTCTGCGCCCATCGCCGGACAGCCAAGCGCCAAAGCAGCATAGCCTGCTGCCTCGTCAGCAGTGATTTCGCTGACATTTTTCACTACCGCCTCTGCACCGGCAGCGTTAATAGCTGCTGCAATAACGTCTGCCATCATTTGTGTATTACCGGTACCAGTCCAAAAAATTACAGGTATTTGTTTCATAATCAAGTTGCCTCCTTATAATGTAGCCACAGCTACCTTGAGCGACATGCCTGTCGCCAGCTTTTGCAATATAATATCACGAAAATGCTCATAGGCAGCAAAGATGCTGCGTGCCTTAGGCACATCGCCATAAACCTTCCAATAGCCGCTGTACTTGCAGTCCGTTCCCTTGTTGAGCACAAAGCCCAGAATATCCTCGAGCGGATAGCCGAGGAAGACACCGATTTCATGCGGAAAGGTCTTCTGCGTATTCAGCCGCTGCTCAAGCCTATGCAGGTAAGCTTCTGCAGAAGCTCCGGCTTCATAGCCTGCGGCAATAAGATACGCCTGATAGCCGGGATTACGCAGTGCCTGCGTCAGCTGCTCCTCATTATAGACCAAAACGAGCACACGCTTAGTACATGCGCACAGACGACGGAAGACTATTCCTCGCTCTGCGAACTGAGCATTGTACTGCACAAGCAGAGCGTCTATTTCTTCACCATCATCAGGCATCAGTGAAAGTAGATTCGCTGGTTTTATGCCTGCCAATACAGGTGCGCAGTTATACGCCAAGAGCTCGTCGAACGACGTAAATCCAAACAGCTTCATAGCCCTTCTCCTTTCGGTTAGATGTCGCTAACTCCATGCTTATTGTAGCACGTTTTCCAATGGTTAGCAATAGGTAACACGAGAAGTTTTTATGAAAAGGCGTTGAAAATTTTTTGCCACCGTTTATTTCTGATAATAACCCTGAATCTGCTCCAGCAGGAAATCAGCACCCTTTTCGCCCATAAACGGCAGGTGGGTTGCCACTACGCCGTTCATAAACGGTGCGCTGACGAGCACCTTCATATTGCTGTCATCCGCCTGCGAAAGTGCGACATCGTCTGCGAAAAGCAGCGTGTTGCGCAGCTCACGGATTTCCTGCAGCCATTCGCCCTCCTCGGTGTAGGCTTCTACGTCTGCCGCCGGTTCGCTGATGGCCTTCAGGCTGTGTGCGCACATTTTGTGCGTCACGGTGATGCCTGCCTGTTCCAGAAAAGCGCCAACACCCTGCACCAGGTCATAATCACCCTTGACTGCGGCCTGTCTGGGCTTGCTGCCGCCCATCATGGCAAACATGCTGAGCATGGACATGCCCATTTCCTTCATTTTGATGCGCATCAGCACCATTGGCTCAGGAGCTTTGCCAACCGCTGCGCCTACCTGCTCCAAAAAGCTTACGGTGCCGCTGTAGCCGTAGGGAACGGCGTAAACATAAGGCGTACCGAATTTTTCTTCAAGGTATTTGGCAGCAGCAAGGCCTTCGTTGCCCAGCACAATATTTACCTGTGCCTTGCCCATGGCCTGCAGCTCGTCTACGCTGGTGTCGCAGCAAAGGCAGGCGTTGCAGCGCAGTCCCAGTGCTTCATCCAACAGGTTTTTCACTTCCCAAATGTCGCTGGCCATGCGGTAGCGCCACGCAGAGGCGCCGATGATGTTATACACTCCTGCCTCCTGCGCTGCATCCTTCTTTGGCAGATTGCGTACCAGCAGCTTGTAGGTTTCGGCCAGACCGACGCTGTAATCACCGCGGAAGCCGCCCTGCTCGAAGGCCACAAGCTTAGCCTTGACCTCGTTTTGCATATAACGGCACACGCCCTTGATGTCGGTGCCGATGACGGCAGTTATGGAGGAGGCTACGACGAAGATAACCTTCGGCGCATAGTTTTTATCCAGTTCGATAATTGCATCCTCCAGACGTGTTACGTCACCAATAACAACATCATCCTCGCTCATATGCGTGGTGAACATACGGTTTTGAAAGCGCAGGCCCAGGCCTCCGTATAAGCCCATGCTATAGTGTGTGGTTCCGGCGGGGCCGTATTCCAGCACGATAGCACCCTGTACGGCCAAAAGGCTCCAGATAATTCCCATTCTGTCCGACGGTGTCGGTAAAAATCTTACTAAGCTCACAGGCCGGCCTCCTCTCTGAATTTTTTCGCATCAGCGACTGCCTTTGCTACTGCCTGCAGCATGAAGGTGTTGCATTCAAAGCCCAGCATTTTGCCTGCCTGGTCGCTGTGCAGTTGGGCGATGCCCTTACGGCGCAGGCGCTCACCGAATTCATGGCCCATGTAGAACCACGGATGCAGTACGTCGTAAACATATTGCAGCGGTGCGATATTCGCCGCCTTGCAGATGTACGGGTCGGTTTGCGCCAGAATGCTTTTGATATCCGCAAAATTAGCCTCGCTCAGCTTATTGCTCTGAATCAGCTGCGGCACCAGGCCCAGGCTGCACAGATAGCTGTTGAGCTCAAAGCAGTCATACTGCGTATTGCCGTAGATATAGGGCACACCCTTTACTTCAGGCAGCACCTTCTGCTCCATTTCCTTGCATTCCTCAAACTTAGCGCCGATCTCCGCAGGCAGCGGCAGCTCCAGATAATTAAACAGATGCTGATAGGCCTGCAGAATTTTTTCCGGTGCGGCAAAGCGGTTGAAGTAAACGTAAGGAATGCCGTACTGCTCCTGCATAGCCTGCGCCAAGGGCAGTGCGATATCATGCACAACAATGTTTACCTTTGCTGCGGGAGCACGGCGGATTTCCTCGGCAGTACAGCCGCTGGGCAGTTGCACGCCCAGCTTGACGCCTGCCGCCGCTAAAAATGCGTGCAGCTCCGTATCGGCAAAGTTGCCCATGCGCTGGCCCAGAACGTTGACGCTGCCGTCGCAGTCCTGCTTTTGCATCATTGTGGCACAAGCTGTGATGGCACGCTCCAAGCCGGGGAAGTGATCCTCGCACTTAAAGTGCTCGGTGTGCACCGCCATTACCGGAATGCTGTACTGCTTTGTCAGCTCTGCGGCAATGGCGTCGTAATCATCACCGATTACCTCAATTACGCAGGTGGTTACGAGCATCACGCATTTCGGCTGATATTCCGCTACAATTTCTTTGAACGCCTTGTGCATGCTTTCGGTGCTGCCGAAGGTTACGTCATGGCTGTCGAGTACTACGGAAACACAGCGTCCCGCAATACCGCCGTAGCGCTCGTTGATAGTGAGGCTTTTGGTGTAATAGCTGCATTCGTCCGTGCCTACAATTACCAGCAGGCAATCGTCGATACCGCCTGCCACCATCGCCGCGCCCATCAGCGGGCAGTGTGTGCCGGGGAACAGCGCTGTTGTGAGCTGGGGCACGTCCTTGATTGTCTGCACCTTGCTTAAGCGGTTAAGACGGCCTAAGATTTCGTTGCCGTCCATGCCTGCAGCCTGCGGTGGCATCCCCATTTTCTCAGCCATTTTGCGCATTTCGTCCTTCTTGTCACCCTTCATGTCTTGCATCATGCTCATCATCTTGCCCATGTCGGGCATAGCGCTCTTGTCGCCGTTTTTCTGCTTAGCCTTGATGGCTTCGATGGCGCTTTTGGGCATGCCCATTTTTTCAGCCATCTTCCACATTGCTTCTTCCTTTAAGCCCATGTATTGCCTCCTATTCTTCTTCGTCTTCGCTCATAGCCAGCACACGCTCGGCTAATTCGTTGTATACCTGTACCATCGGAGAGTCCTTGACAAATTCGCTGACGGTACCACCCTGATTTTCGGCGATTTGGATATCGCCGCTGCGCGGTACGTACTGCACAACCTCGGTGCCGATTTCTGCGGCAGCCTTGGCTACCAGCTCCTGCTCGTTCTCAATGTTTTTCGCGTTGAGGATGATGCCCTTTAAGCGTGCGTAGCCGCGACGGCCGAAGTTTTTGATGGCCTGGGCGATGTTGCTTGCTGCGTAGAGGGCCATCATTTCGCCTGAGGACACGATGAATACCTCGCGTGCGTAGCCTCCGCGAATGGGCATGGCAAAGCCGCCGCAGACTACGTCGCCTAAGACGTCGTAGATGACGATGTCAGGCTTATAGGTTTCAAAGGCTTCCAGCTCGGCCAGCTTTTCGAAGGCGGAGATGATGCCGCGGCCTGCACAGCCGATGCCGGGGGTGGGGCCGCCGGCTTCTACGCACAGAACGCCGCCGAAGCCTTCAAAGACGATGTCTTCCAGTTTCAAGGCTTCGCCTTTTGCTTTCAGTTGTTCTAATACTGTGGGGATGCGTTTGCCTTCCATGAGGTTTTTGGTGCTGTCGCTTTTGGGGTCGCAGCCTACTTGCATTACTTTGTAGCCTTTTAATGCGAGCGCTGCGGATAAATTGGAGGTGGTGGTGGATTTGCCGATGCCGCCTTTACCGTAGATTGCTATTTTTCTCATGTTTTTCTCCTTGTGGGTTTTATTATTATTATTTATGAATTGACGTGCTTCCGTTACTCTTGCGTTGCCATGATACTTTTTGCCCGGGGCGGCAAAAAGTATCCAAAAAACGCCCTTAACGGCTGCTTCGCTGGATTCCGGCGACTGGATTCGCTAAATTTTTCACGTTGCTGATTTTTGCGTGGCGTACGTCCGCAGGTTGTGTCAACGCTCCAGCGAAAAATTTCTGTGCCTGTCCATTGCGAGCGCTGTTCGCTTGACATCGTGGTTCTGGCGAGCCCGTCGTCCGTTCCAGTCTGCGCAGCGCCAAGGGTTACGTTCTAATTGTCGGAGCGAAGGATTGACTATCAAGCGCAACGAAAATTTGAGCGAAGTGTATTCTGCGCAGCGCCTAGGTTGGTGTGCTGTTTGTTTAAGCGAAGTTTAGACTAACATGCATAACGAAACTTTAAGCGAAGTGTAAGTGAAATCAGCTTATCATAAAGCCGTTTATTTATATTCAATTACAAACGGGAAGCCTTGGACGAAGTAGCAGCGCACTTTTTGGCCGACGTCGTTTTTAGCGGGGCTGAAGCGCCATTTATAGAAGGCGCTGAGGGCGTTGTTGTCCAAGGTGCTGTTGCCGCTGGAGCGCACTACTTCGGCGCTTTCTACGCGCCCATCAATGCCTACAACGCCACGCACGACAACGCGCCCTCCGATTCCCGCATCACGCAGCGCCGGCGGATAATACGGTGCCGCAGTTGAGGCTACGCGCGGAGGCACCTTGGGATTGCGTGCAATGCCGGGGCCAACGCCATCGCCGACGCCGCTGCCGTGTCCTGCACCGTGACCGCCGCCGCTTCCACTGCCGCTGCCTGCTCCCGTACCGCTACCGGTGCCGGTGCCATGTCCTGTTCCGTGACCGCCGCCGCTGCCACTACCGCTGCCTTTTTTAGCACCTGCAGGCACATGCTTTACTACATGCTTCACAACCTGCTTATGCTCTATCTTGCCGTCAGGCAAAGTAATCATTTCTTCCTCCACGACGTCTTCTACCTGCTCTTCCTCGCCTTCGCCGGCAGCATCAGCGACAGCTTCATCGCCGCCTCCGCCGCCTCCGCCTCCGGCATCAAAGAACACTACGGTATCAGCATCCGCAGCCGGCGGCTGCATGGCAACGACGCCGGAAAACGCCAGTGCGACGAACAATATAAAATGTATTATCAGTGAACCGCAAAAGCCAAAGCGCTGACGTGCCTTCGCCTGCAGCTTTTCTATCTGCTTCATCGTTACTTACCGCCATCCGTCGCCAGGCCGAAGCGTGCTACGCCTGCGCCCTTCAGCTTATCTACCAGCTTAATCACCTCGCCGTACTCCAGCGCCTTTTCCGCACGAATAACCACGGCAAAGTTTTTGTTCTTCTTCTGCTCCAGCCCTGCCTGCAGCGCCAAGGCCTCCGCATCCGTTTGGGTATCTCCCAGATAAATGCTGCCGTCGGCCTTCATCGTCACGGCAAAGGTTGTCGTGGTATCCGTCGCCGCATTTTTAGCCTGCGGCAGCTTCACCGGAATCGTTTTCAGGTCAATCATATACATCGTGCTCAGCATAAAAAAGACCAGCAGGAAGAACATAATATCGATCATCGGGATAATCATCAGCGGCGGCGTTTTCCTGTTACGCACATCTCGCAGCTTCATGATCTTGCTCTCCTTGTTTCAGCCTCCAACAGCGCGCTGAAGCACTGCTCCATATCCGTAATCATATTGTCCATACGGTGAGCGAAATAGGAATGCGCGCACAGCGAAAGAATGGCCACGCACAAGCCTGTCGCCGTCGCAATCAGTGCTTCACCGATACCGCCGGTAATCGCCATCGGCGCACCCGTTTCCACGTTGAAAATGCTGAAGGCACCGATCATGCCTACGATGGTTCCCAACAGTCCCAAAAGCGGGGACATCGTTACGATAATGCCCAGGTAATCCAGCTTATCGCGCAGCGTCGCCATAAAAATACCGGCACGGCTTTCGAGGAAGGCGCTCTTTTCGGCCTTACCGCCTGCAATTGCCGCCACATCGGCAAGCATCTGCGCGCACTGACCGCTGCCCTTGCGCGCCAGCTCCGTCGCCACAGCAAAATCACCACTGCGCACGGCAGCACAATAGCGGGAGGCAAAGACAGCGCCGCTGTCCACGCTCTTATAATATATAAACCGCTCAATGGCGATTGCTATCACAATTATAGAACAGGCGAGCAACGGCCACATAACCAGTCCGCCCTTATGAAAGTACATTATCAAATCTGTTATTGCCTGCATATTTTCCTCACAAATCTACAAATGCTGTCGTACTTTTACAGGAGGTGCATACTGCTCCCCAAAGTACAGAAAGGAGCAGTATGCTGTATATTATGGAATCAAAACTTTAATTAAAAGGTCATCTCTGCGCCGACACGCCAGGTGCGGCCGTCAATAGTATAGCTATGATTTTCATCATAGGGTAAGGTCTTGTCAAAGATATTGTCTACACCGGCATAAACATGCAGATTTTTTGTAATTTGCTTGTCTGCAACAAAGTTAAAAGTGTTAAAGGTATAAGTATTAACATTGCGGGAAACCTTGTACAGATAATCTACATACCACTTAGACCACAAAGTTGCGGTAAACGGCAATTCTGCATTATCAGTATAACTTAATTGGACAACGCCGTTTTGTCTTGCTCTGTTATTCAGACGAGCATTAGTGGTTTTATCCTTGGCATCCAAATAGTTATAAGTAGCCTTCACATTCCAGTTATCATTGAAATTGTAACCAACCTCTGCTTCTGCACCACTGATTTCCGCTTCGCCTACATTGTAGTATTTGCTCTTGATAACCATGCCGACACCGGGAACATAGCCTTGATAGAACATATCGGAATCAATAAGATTATCAATTTCATTATGATAATAACCCAATTTGCCGGACCATTTACCTTGCTCTGCTTCCAAACCGATGTCGAAATTAGTTGCTTTCTCAGGTTTTAAATCAGGATTGCCTAATACCTGAACATTCATCATTCCCATGCGTTTATCCATGGTAGAATACAGTTCATATACTGTCGGTGCGCGGAAGCTCTTGCCATAGTTAACCTTAACGCGGCTATTATCGCTAAAGCTATATGTAGTGCCGATTTTAGGAGATGTATGACTACCGAAGGCATTGTGGTGATCAAAACGCACAGCAGGAATAAGCAGCCATTTATCAGTAATTTTCCATTCATCCTGCAGATAAGCAGCGTAAGTATCTACATCCTTTTCAGAACCTGCTTTAGTGATACCGGCAAAGGTTTCGCTGTATTTGTTATCACCGCCACCGCCGAAACGTGTACCACGCATATTGGTCGTAGTCCATTCAGCGCCATAAGTCATAGTGTTTTTATCATTCAGCTTCATGCTGTTTTTGCCTTCAAACACCAAAGTATCATACGAGGTATGGTCAAAATCGGTAATAGCATTATTTTCATTTGTTACATTGCTTTTCTTCAATGTATTGTAATACATACGCAGATTATAATCGTTTTTATTATCCTTGCCATAATAGGTCAAAGCATAATCGGAACGGTTGTTGTCATAATTATAAACACCTTTGTCAGTGCCTTCACTGCTATTACTGGTGAATTGTTCACGCATAAAATTCAAATCTAAAGCAAGACCACGGTTAGCATCAAAGGCATAATCAAAGCCAAGATTTAAGAAACGGCGAGGTCCATACATATTGGAGCTGTTGGTATCGTAGCCTTTGGTTTTATTGTAATAGCCGCTAACCTCTTTACGGACATCTTCAATACCGCCGCTGGCTTTTACACTTACTTTGCCTTGACGACCGGAAGAATAATAGAAGTTTGTACCCATTTCTTTAGTACCGGTATGAGCACCGATGCTTGCGTGTTCTTTGTTTGCTTTCTTAGTAATGATGTTTATTACGCCACCCATAGCATCGCTGCCATACAAAGCAGAACCATTGCCACGAATAACTTCAATGCGTTCTACATCTGCAAGATTGATACGGCTCAGCTCATAGGCATTCATTGTAGAACCGGTGTTTTCGGCAGCCATACGACGACCGTCAACCAAAATCAACGTGTGCTTGCTTTCCATACCGCGAACCATAACCACATTGCCGGTCATGCCAACCTCTTGTACATCAATGTTGGTTGCAAAACGCAAGGCATCGCGCACGTTATAAGCAGCAGTATTTTTGATATCCTCTTGGGTAATAACCTCAACGCTTTGCGGAACCTCTTTTTTCTCCAGCTGTGTCTTCGTCGCAGTCACAACGTAATCTGCACCGCTGTATTCATCATAATTATCTGCCTCAGCAGCAAATGCCATATGGCCGACTGCGCTGACAACGCAGGCAGTGAGCAAGGCTATCTTCTTTTTGTTTAAATTTCTCATAATGCACCTCTTTTTTCTACTTGTTTTTTATGGTATATTTCACACCCACGAAGTCAGCAAACGCTAACCCACGGGTAAAAAATATCGGAAGAAATTATTTTCTGTCGAACCATACGACAAAATCACCGGCAGGCTGTGCGCCCTTTTGCTTGCGCTCCAAGGGTGTAATAACAGCCACCTTTAAATTTGGACGCAAAGCTTCCAGCTTTTGCGCTGTTCCCAGATGAGCGTCGGAATGGAAGCAGCCGTTGATATGCAAAATCTGCATATTCTGATGTGCGTCGGCAAACGCAGCAATGCTCTCGGCCATTTTGTCATCCTTCAGGCATTGCGCCGCATAAACTGCTGCTAAACGCGCTGCGGCGGCATCTTCATCGGAGCTGCCGGGGAGCTCATCTGCGCATAGAATTTATCCTTATACGCGCCCTCGGGAGCATAGGTATGCTTGGGCAGCCATTTTTCGTACTGCGCGTCAATACCAGCTGTTGTACCATTATTTTTCGCTACGTGCGCCGCCAGAAAGCGGGGTACATTAGCGGCAATAACGGGCATTTTCTTTTCTTTGGCAAAATTTACCAGCGGAGCATAATCCGTGCGGTAGTTAGGCCAGGGGCGGCTTGTAGCGAGAAAATCTTCTTCGCTCAAAGTATCTGCCAAAAAGTTATTTAACTTACTTTGGTTATCTACCTCAAACATTTCCATGGATAAGGCCAGTTTCGCGCCTTTTGCCTTATACATTGCCTTCAAAAGCTCTAATTCATATTGGTGTATTTCACTTTGGTCATGAAATTCGCCGAAGAAAACAACATCATACTTTTGCAGCTTGCTTGCCAGCTGCGCTGCTGTTAAATTTTTACCGCTCTGCGCATCGCTGAACTGTGCCGCACCTGCGGCACCTGCGCCCAGGCACAGCATTGCCATGCTAAGAGCGATTGTTTTCATGAATTTATTCATCATTAATCATGCTCCTCTACACTATACGGAAAGCACACGGGGTACTGCGTCCCGTTGGCCTCGACACGCATAATCACAGCCTTCACATCGTAAAGCTCTTCAATCACAGACTGCGTGAACACCTCGTCCGTAGGCCCGTCTGCCATGATTGTGCCCTTTTTCAGCGCAATCAGGCGCTCACTGTAGCGCGCCGCATGATTCAGATCGTGCAGCACCATGATAACCGTCAGGCCCATTTCGTTATGCAATCGCACAACCAGCTCCATCAGCTCCAGCTGATGATGCACATCAAGATAGGTAGTAGGCTCATCGAGCAACAGAATCTTCGGCTTCTGCGCCAGCGCCATGGCTAACCACGCGCGTTGACGTTCACCACCGCTCAGGGTATGCACCAGGCGCGTACGCAACGGTCCCAGCTCAGTAAAATCCAGCGCCTCTTCAATCGCCAGGCGGTCCTCCTGATTAAGTCCGTCAAAGAACTTGCGGTACGGCAGGCGTCCGTAGCACACCAGCTCCTCCACCGTCGTGCCGCCGGGAGCGTTCGCACTCTGCGCCATCACTGCCAGCGTGCGCGCCACCTCTTCGGTAGACATTTTATTGATGTCCTTGCTGTCCAGATAAACCGCACCGCTCGCAGGCTCCAGCAGGCGGCAGAGCGCCTTCAGCAGCGTTGATTTGCCGCTGCCGTTCGGCCCGATAATCGTCACAATCTCCGGCCGGGAAATATCCAGCGTCAGGTCCCTGATTATCGTGTGCTCGCCGTAGCGCAGGGTGATTTTTTGTGTATGTAATGTCGGGATATTCATAGCTTAACGCATCCTCCGTTTCAGCAGATACAAGAAGAACGGACCGCCGATGAAGGACATGAAGATGCCCACGGGGATTTCCAGCGGACTGAAAAGCGTTCTTGCCGCCGTATCAGCCAGTGTTACCACCGCACCGCCGGCAATCGCCGCACAGGGCAGCAGGTATTCGTGGTCGCTGCCGATTAACAGGCGCATGATGTGCGGCACGATGAGGCCCACAAAGCCCAGCATGCCTGCCACGCTGACGGAAACTGCCGCCAGCAGCGCGGAAAGAAAGATTAAAATTGTGCGCATGCGCATCACGCGAACGCCCAAACTCTTTGCCAGTTCATCGCCCAGCTGCAGTGCGTTCAGCGAGCGGGCGCAGAGGATGGTGCCGATAATACCGATTGCGCTATAAGGCAAAAGCATTTCCACATGCCCCCAGCTGCGTCCCTGAAAGCCGCCGGCCATCCACATAACCGTGCCCTGGATTCTGTCGCTGTAAAACACGTTCAGCGCCGCCATACCGCCGCCGAAGAAGGTGGCAACCGCCACGCCTGCCAGAATCATCCGCAAGGGGTTGATGCCCTTTTCCCACGCCAGGAAAAAGACGATGCCTGTGGAAAGCACTGCACCTACAAAGGCTGCTACAGGCACCATAGCAGATTGTTCCGGAAAAAGCAGCATTATAACCATAGCAAAAAGACCTGCGCCCGCGCTCACGCCGATAATGCCCGGGTCTGCCAGCGGATTATGCAGCACGCCCTGCAGGTTGCAGCCTGCCAGCGCCAGATTGGCACCCACCAGCACTGTAACAATCGTGCGGGGCAGGCGGATGAGGTTCACAATGCGGTCTGTATCAGCATCGGCCTCGCCCAGCAGCGCCGCCCATGTTTCGCCCACGGAAAGGCTCACCGTACCGCTGCCGATGCTCACGAAAATGCCTGCAACGAGCAGGATACATAAGCCGAAGAACACTGCTATGCGCAATTTTTCTTTTGTCTTTGCATCATTACTCATTTTTTACCTTCTCCATACATATATTCCTTCATAATCTTCATCGCATCAATCGTGTGCGTGCCGGGGTTAACGGTAAAAAGGCTCGGCGGCAGCTGGTACACGCGGTTATTCTTCACGGCGTTTACGTCATGCCAAATGGCGTTGTCACGCATATTGGCGCGCAGCTTTTCTAAAATCTCCTTGCTGCCACCCATGGTAATGAGCATTACCACATCAGGATTTTCCTTGGCTACGAATTCCATGCTCAGCGGAATGTAGCTGCTGTCCTTCACGTTTTCGGCCTTGTCCGCAATGTTCACAGCACCAAGACGCTCTGCCAGGTCACCACCGAAGCTCTTTTTGGTGGACATGTTGAAGCTGTCCGGCGAGCCGAAGATGATCAGCACCTTCGTTCCCTTGCCCTTCTGCACGTCCTGTGTCAGCGCGGCATATTCCTTTTCTATCTGCGCGCGCTTGGCGGCAGCTTCCTTTTCTCTGCCGGCAAAGCGGCCGAAGTCGTCTATGCTTTTCAGCACGTCCTCATAAGAGTTTATCATGTTCAGGTAAAGCGGTACGCCGGCCATTTCCAAGGGCTTGCGTAGCATTACGTGGAAGGGTACGTTGGTACCTACGACCATATCAGGCTTCAGGCTCATGATTTTTTCCAGATTCGGCGCGTGGATCATGCCTACTTCGGGGATGTCCTTAATGCTTTCCTTGACGTCATCGGGATATGAATTGCTGGTAGGTCTGCCGACGGCCTTGCCACCGATGGAGGTGAAGATTTCCAGGTTGGAGGCGTTGAGGAAAACGATACGCTTCGGCTTAGCAGGGATGTGTACCGTCGCGCCGGTGCTGTCGGTTACAGTTACGGCAGCGTTGGCTGCCAGCTTGTGTTGGCCTCTTGCCAGAAGGAAATAGCCTGCCAGGGCTATGATTACAACAAATACGAGTAAGATATATTTTTTCATACGCAACTCCCTTTTACGTTATTAGCTAGCGCTATCTATTAGATTAAATTAGCCTAGTCTAACTTTACTATGACATTATCTTACAACGAGATGAATTTGTCAAGTTAAAATTAGCGTAGGCTAATTGATTGGATTAGTTTGCGACATGAAATTCTAGAGAAAGTTCCATTTTCAGCACTTCTTTTTCCTGCATGTCACTATGTAAGCGTAGCTCCTTTACCTTGCAGCCATCGCGTTCCACTTGTCGCAGCCAACGCAGCAATGAATAAAACTCACCAACAGCACTAACATTTAATGTCTGCATTTGTAAGCCATTCTGCAAGACAACAGGCTTCCCTTCTATCTGAAGCTTGCTCAGCTGAAGCCCCTGAGCCTGCGCCTGCTTTTGCAGTCGCTGGAGCCCGATGTTCAAGCTAAGCTGCTGCTCTACCTTCTGCTCTAAATCATTCTGCTTACCCAGCAGTCTTGTTTTATACGTTTTATAATCACTATGCTCATTAGCAAAGCGCAGCTGCCGCGTCAGCTTTGTTTGCAGCTTATCTGCCTTTGCTACCGCCAGTTGGCGTTCAGTCCACAGAGACCATGCATTAGCTAGCAAGCCAATGGCGATTAAAATTGCTACGCAGGCTAATACATTAACCGTCTTTTCTCCCAGCTTCATTTCTTCCCCTCCTTCAGCTCCAGCTTGAGCTTATAAGCAATAGGATTTCCCTGTTGCTGTGATTGCAGCAGCTCCACTCTGCTATAAAAGCCACATTTTTGCAGCTGCTCAACCAGGCTTTCCAAAGCTAATGCATCAACTGCCCTTCCCTGCAACAATAAATGCTTCTTCGTACCGCCATATTCCAAAGCAGTAAGCCAGCAACCAGGCAGCATCTGGCGGCAGATACGCTCCACTTCACCATTAGCCTCTTTAGATGCCTTAGGCGCTGCAGCCAACAGCTTTTCCAAGCGCTGACAACTGCGTTCCATAGCTTCGCTTTCCTGAATATGTTGCTCCCACACTTCATACTGCTTAAGCTTCTGTTCTACCTTCTGCAAATTATGCTGCGCCAAATAACAGCCTCCCAAGGCACTGCCATATGCTAATAGCGCTAAAGCAAATACAGCACAACTAACCTTAGGTAACCAGCGGCCAAAAGTGGCCGCTGCACTTTTCAGGCTTTTTTGCTGCTGCCTGTATACCGGCGGCAACGGCTTACCGGCAAACCAAGCTGTCGCTGCTGCGTCAAGCGTTACCTTTCCCAACCAAATGCCCTGCAGCTTCAGTAGCAAATTACTGCACATCTGCTCAAGCTCAGCTCGATACGTATCTGGCAAAGCCGTATACGTCACCTGATATTGCTTTTCATCTGCTTCACCGACAGCATTCGTTTCAAAGCTATAACTATAGCTTGTTTCCGCCCAGGAAACGCTCTGCTGCAGCTCCCACATTAAGGCAGCCTGCAGGTCACGCCGCTGCATTGAGGGCAACAGCAGCTGCTCAGAATATAGAGCTTCTGCCGCTGGCAACAGAAGCACCGCAGCCTCCTCCTCTACCTCATGCTGTAACAGTAATTCGCGTAACGCATCTGTAAGACTATGCATGTCTGCAAGGTTAGTCTCATTCAGCTGCTCCTGCCAGCTAAGCACTTCGCTTTCAAAATATGCCATTTCCCCTGTCTGCAGCGACAGCAGCAAAAGCGGCTGCCTACGACGCCAACGGCGACGACAAGCACATAATAGCGGCTCAAACAGCTCCTCAAGATTCATACTTTTTCCAAGCTTCATCATAAAATAACCCTCCAATACCATGTAACAATTTCTATTCCCCAAAAATATGCAACAACAGCCCCTGCGCACAAAAACGGTCCAAAAGGAATTGCCTGTTTTAGTCCGCCTCGTCTACGCAACAATAATAACGCACCCACGATGCCACCGCTGACAAAAGCCAGCAGCAGACATAACAGCCCCTGCTCCAGACCAAGCCAGATTCCCAGCGCCAGTGCCAACTTAACATCTCCCTCTCCCATACCGCCGCGACTGACAAAATACAAAAGCAACATAATTACTAGCATTGCTCCTGCACCATAAAGAGCTTCTAACAGCTGGTGCTCAAAAAAGGCACGCACTACACCTACTGCCGCCAAAAGCAATGTTACCTTATCATAAAGCAGCATAGACTTCATATCCGTATAGGTGTGATAAAGCAAACAAAGAATAAAAATAACAGACAGCATACTTACCTCCTTAAAATCATTTTTCCCCTCAAAACACAAATAGGACTCCCATATTGCAATTTGTACTACAATACAGGAGTCCTAAAACTCTTTACTACATATTTACTTTTTCTGCTCCCAGATAAAGCCAATGCACTTGACTACAGAGCTGAAAGTCTTGCTTAGTGATTACCAGTTCAGGTCCTCAACCTCTTGACGGCCTTTGCCGGTCAGAGCGTCCATCATGATGCGTTGCTCGATTTGAGCAGCCAGCTTCTTGGTGAACTTAACAGTATCCGGGTTAACGGACATGCTGTCGATACCGCTCTTAATGAGGAACTCGCAGAACTCAGGATATACGCTCGGAGCCTGACCGCAGATAGAAACGGTCTTGCCATCCTTATGAGCAACCTCGATCAGGTGACGGATTGCACGGCGTACAGCCAGGTTACGTTCGTCATAGATATGGGAAACAGTGTCGTTATCACGGTCACAACCCAGAACCAGCATAGTCAGGTCGTTGGAACCGATGGAATAGCCGTCAACAAACTTGTTGAACTGGTCAGCCAGGATGATGTTGGACGGAATCTCAGCCATCAGCCAAACCTTGAAGTCCTTACCACGGGACAGACCGCAGTCAGCCATAATCTTGGTAACCTTTTCGCATTCCTCTACGTTGCGGCAGAACGGAATCATAACGTTCAGGTTCTTCAGACCGAACTCTTCACGAACTTTGCGAACAGCCATGCATTCGAGCTTAAATGCTTCGATATATTTAGGATCATAGTAACGGGAAGCACCGCGCCAGCCCAGCAGAGCGGAAGGCTCGTTCGGCTCGAATTCGTCGCCGCCCTTCAGGTCGCGGTATTCGCTGGACTTGAAGTCGGAGAAGCGCATGGTTACCGGTCTCGGAGCCATAGCCTGGCAAACTTGGCGGATGCCTTCAGCCAGTTGGTCTACAACCTTTTCCGGTTGACCGATTTTGATCAGATACAGCGGATGTTCATGGATATAGGTGGTCCAGATGAACTCTTCGCGCATCAGGCCGATGCCGTCGCAAGGCAGAGTTGCATATTTTTCAGCCAGCTCAGGATCGCCCAGGTTCATATAAATCTTGGTGCCGGTCGGCGGGAAGTATTCAGCAGCAGCAACTACTTGTTGTGCCGGCTGTTCAGCCTTCGGCTCTTCGATGATGCCTTCGTATACAACACCATGAGTAGCATCGATGGTTACATCAATACCGTCGGGAATGGTGGTGGTAGCAGCTTCGCCACGGCTCTTGGTACCTACGATACAGGGAATGCCCAGCTCGCGGGATACGATAGAAGCATGGCAGGTCATTCCGCCGCTATCGGTTACGATTGCTTTTGCTTTCTTCATAGCCGGTACCCAGTCAGGAGCGGTCATTTCGGTTACGAGGATTTCGCCTTCCTTGAATTCGTCGATATGGGACGGATCCAAAATTACATGTACGCGGCCTGCTACATTACCAGGGCTGGCAGGCAAGCCTTTAACGATAACTTTGCGATCAGTAGTCACTTTCTTCTCCTCTTTCGGTGCACCATTTTCTTTGTTACGACGGCTCCATACGGTCTCAGGACGGGCTTGCAGGATGTAAACCTTGTTATCGCGCTCGTCAACGCCCCATTCCATGTCCATGTAGCAGCCATAGTGTGCTTCAATTTTCTTAGCGCATTCAGCCAATTGTTTGATTTGCTCATCAGTCAGCTTCTGCTCGTTTTGCTCATCCAGCGGTACAACAACCTCTTCGCAGTCGCCGTCAGCTTTACGGATCAGCTTAATGTCCTGCGCGTTAACGTTCTTTTCAACAATCTCGCAGGTAGCTTTATTTACAGTATAGTTATCCGGAGTTACGGTGCCTTGAACAACATATTCGCCCAGGCCCCATGCGCCTTCGATGAGGATGTTCTTGTCGTCGCCGGTAGCAACGTTAACAGTGAACATAACACCAGCAGCCTTGGAGAATACCATCATCTGTACTGCAGCGCTCAGTGCTACATCCAGATGGTCAAAGCCTTGTTTTTCACGGTAGTAAACCGCACGGTCGGTAAAGCAGGAAGCATAGCATTCCTTAACCTTAGCAACGATGGTTTCAGCACCCTTTACGTTCAGGTAGGTGTCCTGTTGGCCTGCAAAGCTTGCGTCCGGCAGATCCTCTGCGGTAGCGCTGCTGCGAACAGCAACGAACGGATCAGCCTGGCCAACCTTTTCGCCCAGCTCTTTGTAAGCTTCAGCAATCAGGTCCTGCAGATCCTGCGGCATTTCTTCGTCCATAATTGCCTGGCGGACCCTAGCGCAAACCTCGCGCAGCTGAGCGCTGTTGTCTACGTCCAGACCGGCAATTAAAGTTTTAATCTTCTCGTACAGACCGGTCTCTTCAAAGAAGTATCTGTAAGCGCAGGCAGTAGTTGCGAAGCCATACGGTACAGGTACGTCAACATGAGAAGTCAGCTCGCCCAAGGAAGAAGACTTACCACCGGCGATTGCTACGTCTTTTCTCTCCAGCTGGTCAAACCACAGCAGGAATGCTTTTTCTTTCTCCATAATAAATTGCTCCTTTTAAAATACTATACTTTTTTCTGGGGAAATCCTTAATATAGTGTATACTATATCACATTTAAAGAGCATATTCAAGCGATTTCTGCAGTTTTTTTTAGATTTTTTGTAGAAAATTCATCAGCATGCTATAATACAGATAAAAGTGAGGTGCGTGCTATGAATTTTATCGACAGCTTCTGCAGTAACATAAAAAAGGTAATTGCCCTTATAGCTTTAATGCTCCTTTTAACGCTCGTTATTTTAATATTTACGCATACATCATTAGGCTATTTTCTTGTGCTACTGCCCATAACACTGCTGATTATTTACCTTTTACATAGGATAAAAAAACTTGATCCGGAGAACGCTTTCATCTATAACTCAGTTTTAGTAATTCTGCTTTTCATTTTTATCCTCTTTGATTTGCGAAAGGACATAGTGCTGCTTGGTTGCTTCGCTTATATTATCCATCTATTGATGGCATACCATCTGATCCTGAAGCCGCCTGCCATAACGCAGCAGCAGGAAAAAAATGATATAGAATCAGACACTATCAACGTCACCGGCTCTTTTATCACCTATGACGACACCTGCCCCGATGATGGCGAGGACTATGGCCCTGAAGGCAGTGTTATCTGGGGCCCGCGTACTATCGAAGAAAAGATTTATATCAACGGCAAATGGTACATCAACGAAAACAGCGAGGAATGGGAAGAAAACGAAGGCTGCTGAGCAATTAAATAATTTACGCAGACGCTCATATGCATGGGCGTCTTTTTTGCGCACAAAAAAGCGGTCTTACCAAAGTAAGACCGCTAATTAACAATTGGTGGAGACGAGGAGAATCGAACTTAATTTTTGAACTCTTCTATAAGGCATTCGTGCTTTTTGCTTTTCCTATCGTAGTTTATACCGATAAACAGGATGTTATCGGTATATTCTTTGATGGATTCCTGATACTGCTTCTTTTTAATCTGGTCAATTGCAGTCTTGGCATCTTGGTTCCATTTCAGTTCAACTACTAATGCCGGATGGTTTTTTCTATATTCCGGCTTAGGAATATAGACAATATCAGCGAATCCTTTGCCTGCAGGAAGTTCTCTTTTGGGCTTGAAATAGAAATTCATCGTTGCCAGAAAAGCTTTGTCTAAGACGTAGCTCAAAGAATTTTCGTCATTGTACTGAAGTATCGAAACGGATGTATCATGAACAGCTTCAATAATCTTAGCAACTTCATTGTTGTCTTTTCTATTAACCGCAGCAAGTAGTCTTTCGGATTCTTTGAGAAAGTCTAAAATCTCTGTCCATTTTACGGACTGTACAGCCTTCTGAAATTCTGTCCTGATTTCTTCATTAGGAATTTCGGCGGTTTCTTTTTCAGGACTATAAGCAAGATAACCTAGATGGATGAGCAGCGCAAGCACATCATTCTTGTCATCAAAAGAATCCATATCATTCTGGAAGAAATAGGGATTAACCTTTACGCTTCCACCTGCGAGCAGCTCAATAACATCCTTGCGTAATCCGTCAAAGTCAATACTGATAAGGTCTTTAACAGATTCGTAAGTCCCGCTCTGAAGCCAGTAGCTCTGAAAGTTCCCCTGCAGGATCAAATTAGTTACAGCAAAAGGATTATAGATGTGCAGGCCACTCAGCCTGTAGCCGTCGTACCAGCGCCGTATATTGCCGAAATCTTTGTTGTAAGTTTTGCAAAGTACTGCTACTTCTTCTTCCGTAAAGCCAAAATAGGGAGCAATCGGTCCGGGGTTTATCATAGTGTATTCCATGAAGTTATTCAATGTCGACTGCGTTTTATACTTCTTTATAGGCAGAATGCCTGTAATATAAGCAAGCGCAATAAAACGTCTTGCCCCTGCTCCTTTGAACAGACTGCGAAGAAACGCGATATATTTTTCATGGGTTTCTTTTTGCTTGGGTGCGGCACGGAACATAGCATCCCATTCATCGATTATGATGACAAATCTGTTTTCAGTAGCCTGATTAATATAGTTCAGTGCTTCGGAAACCGTCTTGGTATCTGACGGTATTGTCTCAGGATAAGCCAGGTTCAACTCCTCCAGAACACTCTGGGTTATGTATTCTATAGTATTTTCAATGCTTTCTGCGTTGTCAATGCATTCCTGAACATCGAAGTAGATTACATCGTATTTGTTCAGGTGCGTTTTAAAGCTTTGGCAGTCTGTAATAGCAAGTCCTGCAAAAAGCTCTTCAGATTTGCTCTCCTTACTGTAATAGGCTAGGAGCATATCAGCAGCCATTGATTTGCCGAAACGGCGCGGACGACTGCTGCAAATGAATTTCTGGGGCGTATTGATGAACTGGTTAGTGAAATCGATAAGCTTGGTCTTATCGACATATATTCTGGCATTCACTGCTTCTTTAAAGGCAGTATTTCCAGGGTTCAAAAAGATTCCCATGTGTTTCTCCTTCCTTCTTACATACTCTATTACATTATAACATTTTTGGTGTTTCAAGGGAATACAAAAAAGCGGTCCTACCAAAGTAAGACCGCTAATTAACAATTGGTGGAGACGAGGAGAATCGAACTCCTGACCCCCTGCTTGCAAGGCAGGTGCTCTCCCAGCTGAGCTACGCCCCCAAAAGGCTTCGCGCGCATTTGCGTCGGAAACAAGTAAGATTTTACAGGAAAGCGACGCATTTGTCAAGCATTTTTTATTTGGTAATCAACTCAACCAGCTTCAAAGTCATCAGGCAGGATTTTTCCACTGCAGCCATCGGCATAAACTCGCAGTTGGAGTGGAAGTTGAGCGCGCCGGTGAAATAGTTCGGCGTCGGGATGCCCTTGGTGGAAATAAAGGAACCGTCGGTGCCGCCACGCATAGCGATATCCTTCGGCTCGATATCCAGCTCCTTCATTGCTTCGAAAATGTACTCAACGCATTTTCTGTTGTCATCGTTCAGCGCATCGGCGATGTTGCCGTACACGTCGGTGATGTTCAGCTCAATGCCGGCCTTCGGATTCTTGGCCTGTACATATTCCACAGCATGACGGATGAACTCCTTGCGTGCTTCATACATCTTTTTATTATGGTCGCGGATTTTGATATCCAGAGTTGCTTCCGCAGCGTTGGATTTGATAGCCTGTACCCAGATAAAGCCTTCGGTGCCTTCGGTGTGCTCCGGAGTCTGCATTCTGTCGAAACAGTTGATGATATCTACGGCAACCAGGGCAGGGTTAACCAGAGTGTTCTTAGCGGACATCGGATGTGCGGTTACGCCCTTGATTTTAATGTGTGCGCTGCCTGCGTTAAAGGTCTGGTAAACGACCTCGCCCAGCTCGCAGCAATCAATGGTATAAGCAAATTCAACCGGGAACTTGCTGAAATCCATCTTCTTGGAACCGCAAAGGCCAACCTCTTCATCCGGAACGAAGGCTACATAAATTTCGCCGTGCGGACGGTTTTCCTTAATAATAGTTTCCAGTGCTACCATCAGGTTGGCAACGGCAACCTTGTTGTCTGCGCCCAGTACGGAGGTACCGTCGGTGGTAATCAGGTCGCTGCCGATATATTTGTTCAGCTCGGGATGCTCGCTTACCTTAATATAGATTTGCTTTTCAGCGTTCAGCAGTACATCGCCGCCTTGATAGTTTTTCACAATCTGCGGATGTACCTCTGGAGAAAGGTTTACGTCAACGGTATCCATATGCGCAACCCAGCCTACATTCGGCACGGGAGCGTGGCCTGCAGGCAGGTTAGCCGGCAGACGACCGGTCAGCACGCAGAATTCGCTGATTTCCAGGTCTACCAGACCAAGCTCAGCCAAATCCTCCTTCAGCAGCTTTGCCATATCCCATTGGCCGGGAGTACTGGGGACAACAGCACAGCCCTCCTTACTTTGGGATGGTACGGCAGCGTAACGTAAAAAGCGTTCAGTCAAACGTTCTTGCAAAGACATTTTCAAAGACCTTCTTTCATAAATACATATAACACCCTTCCGTCTGCTCGCTATGCTCGCAGCCACATCCCCTTAAAGGGGAGGCAAGGTGAATTAGCTATAGGACAAGAGAGGAGCTTGCATCGATGTCACCCCTCTCCGCCTCGACAAGCTCGGCACCTCTCCCCGAGGAGAGGCTATCTTCATTATATCATCTCTGAAATAATATTACAGTGAAACTTTCCAAAGCAGATGCGCCCTTATCACTCGTCTTCAAACACTACATTCTACGCGGGTATACGTAGTCTGCCTGCAAACCTAAAGGTATATCCATAAACCAGAAAGCATACAGCATAATAGTCAAAGTAACGAGCAACGTAATAGTATACGGCAGCATCAGGGAGCTCAGTGTACCGATACCGGCGCTCTTCACATACTTCTGGCAGTAGAGGATAATCAGCGGGTAGAACGCGAACATCGGAGTTACAACGTTAACCGCGGAGTCACTAACGCGGAAGGCAACCTGAGTCAGCTCCGGCGCAATGCCTACAGCCATCAGCATCGGCACGAAGATAGGTGCCAGAATCGCCCACTTAGCGGAAGCAGAGGTGATAATCAGGTTCAGCATCGCAACGAAGATGATGATGCCGAAAATAGTTACCTGCGGCGGCAGTGCCAGAGATTTCAGGAACTCTGCGCCCGCAATCGCAATCAGCGCGCCCATGTTGGAAGCACCGAAGGCATAGAGGAACTGCGCAGCGAAGAAGTAGAATACAATCAGCTGCACCAGAGTTTTGGTAATATCCTCCATCGCAGTGGTTACATCCTTCGGAGATTTGAATTTTTCTACCATCACGCCATAGGTCAGACCGACAGCGCCGGTGAAAACAAACAGCAGGGAAACGATGGACTGCATAATCGGCGCCTTGAAGCTTGCCAGCATACCCTTATCATCGCGGAAGATAGAATCGGCAGGCAGCAGCAGGTACACGAGCAGCGCAACCATCACGATCAAAAGGCCGGTAGCAGCATAGAAGGCACGGTTTTCCTTGGGAGTTACGGCGGTGTTTCCGTCCTCGCCTACCTCGATATCATCATCGAGCGGGCAGTTTTTCCACAGCCACGGCTCTACAACCTTTTCAGTTACCCACCAGCAGCTGGGGATTACGAGGAAGGTAGCACCGAAGGCGTAGAAATAGTTGCACAGTACGTTAACCTGATAGGACGGGTCGATAATCTGCGCAGCGCTCTGGGTGAAGCCCTGGATAACCGGGTCAATCGCGGACGGAGTATAGTTGGCAGCGAAGGCACCCGCAATACCTGCGAAGGATGCGCCAATACCTGCCAGCGGATGCTTGCCGCTCGCATAATACATGTATGCCGCAACCGGGATGATGATTACATAGCCGGTATCGGGGCCAAGATGGCTCAGCATACCGACGAGAATAATAATCGGGGTAATCAAAAACTTAGGCGTAATCGCCAGGATTTTTTTCAGCGCAGTATTAATGTAGCCGGAGCCGTCAGCAATACCGATACCCAATGTAGCAACAATTACCATGCCCAGCGGAGGGAAGCCGGAATAGTTGGTAACCATCTTGCTTAACAGGTCGACAAGGTTTTTGCCGCTCAACATATTGTTGACTACGATTTCCTTGCCGGTAGTTGGATGCACATAACCAAAGTGCATCGTCGAAAGAATTGCTGACATAATGCAGCAGATGATAAACGCACCTATGAACAAAATCGTGATATCGGGGATTTTGTTGCCGACGCGTTCAATCAAACCGAGAATTCCGCCGGTCTGATTTTTTGCTTGCGTTGTTTGCATAAGGGACAATCACTCCTTCAAAAAATTAAAAATAACGTCCTTATTATAGCATTTTTTTAATATTTATGCAAAAGCATTCTGCGAACGACAACCATTTGCTAAACTGTTTCTTCAAAAAGTGCTTGCGTCAAAAAGTCAAATGTATACAGTATTAATATTTTACTATATACAATCTCGGCAAAATCTGTGCTATAATAAACAAAGCAGTTACAACTGCCCCAAACAATAAATAATAGCAAGGAGTTTTTTTCATGATACTTTCTCAACGTATTCAAAGCCTGACAGCATCTCCTATCAGAAAGCTGTCCCCGTATGCTGACGCAGCCAAGGCTGCAGGCAAAAAGGTTTATCATCTGAACATCGGCCAGCCTGATATTGCCACTCCAGCACAATTTATGGACAGCGTGCGTGAATTCCAAGCACCGGTAATCGCCTACAGCAATTCCAAGGGCGAAATGTTCCTCTTGAAAGCTGTACAGAAATATTATGCAGAAAAAGGCATGGATTATGCTATTGAAGATATTTTCGTTACCAACGGCGGCAGCGAGGCCCTGATTTTCGCAGTTATGGCTCTGTGTGACCCCGGCGACGAAATCATGGTTTTCGAACCCTTCTACGCTAACTACACCACCTTCTGCAAGGAGTTCGGCGCTAAAATCAACGCTGTTCCTACCAGCGTAGAAAACGGTTACCACCTGCCCAGCGAAGAAGAAATCGAAAAGCACATCACTCCGAAAACCAAAGCTATTCTGCTCACCAACCCCGGCAATCCTACCGGCGTAGTTTATACCGAAGCAGAGCAGGACATGATTTCCCGCATCGTGCGCAAGCACAACCTGGCTTTAATCGCTGATGAAGTATACCGTGAATTCGTTTATGACGGCGCATATCGCAGCTTCGGCACTATGCCCGAGCTGGATGACAACCTGATCATAATCGATTCCGTTTCCAAACGCTACAGCGCTTGCGGTGCGCGCATCGGCTGCATCATCAGCAAAAACAAAGAGCTCAGTAAGCAGGTTATCAAATGCTGCCAGGCTCGTCTGTGCAGCCCGATTCTGGAGCAGGTTGGTGCAGCAGCTCTGTACACCACTCCGGCAAGCTATCTGGAAGAGGTTAACAAGGAATACAAAAAACGCCGCGACACCATCGTTGCAGCTTTGAAGAAGCTCCCCGGCGTAAAGGCTTCCGACCCGAAGGGCGCTTTCTACATCATGGTTAACATGCCTGTTGACGATGCAGAAAAATTTGCTATCTGGACTCTGGAAAACTTCGCTATCGACGGCGAAACTGTTATGTTTGCTCCCGGCAACGGCTTCTACAACACCCCCGGCAGCGGCATCAACGAAGCACGCCTTGCTTATGTATTAAAGAGCGAGGATCTGGAGCGTGCAATCTACATTCTGGGTGAAGCTCTCAAAGCATATCCCGGCCGTGTAGAAAAATAAGCTCACCAAAACTTTAACAAAAAAATCAGACCTCCTGAAAATTCAGGAGGTCATTTTTTATTTTGTCTGCAATGCTTCCGCCAGCAGCTTTTCATCAGCAATAGCCTGCGACAGCACCTGCTGGGTGTCCTCGCCCAAGCGCGGCGCACGCTTTTGCAGTGCGGCCGGCGTTTCGCTCAGCTTCATGGCAAAGCCCAGCTGCCGGTAGCTGCCAAGCTCTGCATCCTCTACGTTCAGCACCATCTCGTTGGCCTTGGTCTGCTCTGCGTCCACCGCCTCGGCAAAATCCAGCACCGGCGTTACGCAGGTATCCCTGCCTTCCAGCAGCTGCTCCCATTCGGGCAGCGTGTGCTTGGCAAATTCCAGCGTCAGCTGCTGCTTTAAGTAGTCATGGTTAGCATCATCATCTATCAGGTCCGTCATATCGGGGCGCTGCAGTACAGCGCACAGGTTGCTCCAGAACTTCTTTTCCAGGCAACCCACCGCAAGGTAGCGCCCTTCCTGCGTCGCATAAATATTGTAGTTGGCGTTGGCGCCAGTCAGCCAGTTGTTGCCGCGCTCCGCCACAAAGCCGCTGCCGAAGTACAGGCTGGCAGCACCGGGCATCAGCGTCATCGCCACATTATACAGCGAAATATCTATTTCCTGCCCCTCGCCCGTCATCTGTGCATGGCGCAGTGCAATCATAATGCTCATGCCCGCCGCCATCGACGCATTCATATCCGCCATCAGCACGCCCGGAATCGCCGGCTTGCCCTGCGCCTCACCGCTCATAGCGGTAATTCCTGCCAGGCTCACGTAACCGATATCATGGTCGGCCTGCTTGGCTAGCGGTCCCTTTTTGCCGTAGCCCGTCAGCGAACAGTAGATAATTCGCGGATTCACCGCCTTCGCCGCCGCATAGTCAATGCCCAGCTTCGTCAGTACACCCGGACGATAGCTTTCCACCACCACGTCGGCGGTTTTCACCAGCTCCAGAAACGCCTTGCGTCCCGCCTCCGATTTCAGGTTGAGCACTACGCTCTTTTTATTGCGGTTCAGCTGCAGATGCCAGTAACCGAAATCCTTGAGGAACGGCGGAAAGCTGCGGGCATAATCTCCCCGCCCCGGCTCTTCGATTTTGATAACCTCCGCGCCGAAATCGGCCAGCAGCATCGTACAATACGGTCCCGGCAACAGCCGCGACAAATCAAGCACACGAATACCCTCTAACGCCTGCACAATAACGCCCCCTTAACAGCAGCATATTTTTAGACTGAGTTTTTATACTACCTGGAAGATATAGAATTTGAGATAATTTGTTTCCGGCACCTGCCACAGAATCGGATGGTCCGGAGATTGCTGGCGCGCTTCAATCTGACGCAGAGAAACGTTGGCGTCATGCGCAGCGTCCTGCAGCATCTTCACAAACAGCTCCTCCTTCATAAAGTGTGAGCAGGAGCAGGTTGCCAGATAACCGCCGCGCGGCAGCAGCTTCATGGCCTTCAAGTTAATTTCCTTATATCCGCGAATCGCATTCTTCACCGTGCTGCCGGATTTGGTAAATGCCGGCGGGTCCAGAATAATAAAGTCATATTCACGGGAATGCTTGTTGAACAAATCGCTCAGCAAATCAAAAACATTCGCCTGCAGGCCGTGCATAACATCGGAGCAATTGTTAATCGCAGCGTTATGCTCCGCCATCTGCACTGCCTCCGCACTGATATCAACAGCGGTAACACTCGCAGCGCCGCCCTTGGCAGCGTTCAGCGCAAAGGAACCGGTGTGGGTGAAGCAGTCCAATACATGCTTGCCCTTGGCAATCTTGGCAATCGCCTGACGGTTATACTTCTGGTCGAGGAAGAAGCCTGTCTTTTGGCCGTTTTCTACATCAACCGTATACTCGATGCCGTTTTCGACAATCTCGGTAGTCACAGCGCCGGGTTCGGGGCACAAATCGGTAGCAAACCAGTGCTTACCCTCCTCCATGCCCTCCAGCAGGCGGATTCTTACGTCGTTACGCTCGTAAAGACCGCGGATTTCCTGTCCCATCTCGCGCAGAATTTTAATCAGCAGCTCAAACAGCATCTGCTTGCGCATTTCAATGCCCAGGGACAGGGTTTGCGTTACCAGCAAATCATTATAGCGGTCTACAGTCAGGCCGGGGAACATATCCGCTTCGCCGAAAATCAGACGGCAGCAGTTAAAATCACGCTCGCCCATAACCGTCAGACGGTAATCCAGCGCATAGCGCAGGCGGCGCTCCCAAAATGCTTCGTCAAACTTATCATTAGTATTGGTGGAAATGATGCGCACACGGATTTTGGAATGGTCGTTCACAAAACCGGTGCCCAAATATTTGCCCTTGGACGTTACAACATCCACCAGATCACCGTTGGCATACTCGCCTTCGATTTTAGTTACCTCTTCACCGAACACCCAGGGATGACCGCCGCGTGCAGCGCGCTCTCCCTTCGGGGTTACGAAAAATTTTGCATATTTACGCATATTCTACCTCACGATTTTAAGATTAGTTTTTCTTTAAGTATAGCATATTTCTGTCATTAGAAAAATACACTTTCTCCAAGACTTAAACTTTTAGCCAAGGGATTAAAATTTAATAGAATTTACCGAGCGTTCCAATACAGGAGCCAGTTTAGAAGCCAACTTGGCATTGAAAATATAGTCATAAGAAATGTAATTTCCGTCCTGTATAAAAATATAGGCAATACTGTGACTGGTAACATCATCAAAGCTGCTTTTAATACATGGTAAATTATTTACAACAGTAAATTCATTTTTGATATTTCTTGCTGTTCTGACCTCTGATTTTAACTGCTTAATAATCTTTTTATCTAAATCAGCCTGCTCTGCAGCCGAAAGATTAGCAAGAGATTGCGGATAATAGGAATATTTAGGATTATCAGCTATTTTCTGCACCATAATGCCCGTCATCATATCATCATTACTACCTAACATTTGATGGTCAAAGGCAGATCCTGCATTATACACATCTTCCGGCAGCTCATAGCTATACCTATTGTCAGGAGTAGCAAAACGTTTCCATTTAGTACCAATCTTGATAGAAGCAATCATCTCATTCATGGTTGATGCCTTGAATTTTTCATAATAGTCAGCCTCAATATTGAAACGAAAATCAATCATATCATTAGGAGTAAAAAGAGTATAGTTATCCATTATAAAATCAGGTGTTTTAGGCTGGGCATTAATTTTTCTGACAACATGCAGTGTTTTTCTGCCATCCAGCTTAATGATTTTGTTTTCTATAAGCTCAGCATCCTTTTCTGTAGCTATTTCCTTCTTCAGTTCAGCAAGTACTTCATCTATAAATTTAGCAGAATTAGGACCAGATTTATCTATAGGAGTTACATAGATAAACATTTGCACATTAGAATAGTTTACTTGAAAAATTTTCTCATTATCGGGCGTATACTCACCTTTAGTCAAAAAGCCTGCAGGCATCAGCATAGAAATGGCATTTTTCTCATCGTTAAAAAGCTGCTTGGATTGCTGTACGGATACCTGATTATTTGCAACTGACATTTCCGCCTGCACCGCTGCTTCGGTAGGACTGCAGACATTAATTGGAATAAAGGCTAACATAGCGGCAACTAAAATTCTTTTAAACATTGTACCATCTCCTCATATAAGATACTTTAAGTATAGCATATTTTGTAGGCGGATGCGTCAAAAAAATAAAAAGCAGGCCCACAGCCTTACCTTCTGGTAAAGCCACGAGCCTGCAAGCTATCTACAGCTTTTCTGCCACAACTCTGCACCTTTTCTTGCAGAAGGCTATGCCGTAAAGCAAAACTTTTTCTCTGCCATTATTATGCAGATACTCTGCGTAGCGTTTTGCGCGAATCTGCGCCAGCGCCTTCGCACAGCTTTTCTCCATCGCCGTCATCGTCTGCGCATACTTCAGCTCTACGATTACGCCGGCATCCAAATCATCTGTTTCAACAATAATATCCGCAAAGCCCTCGCCCGCTTCCACATTAGAGCGCACCAGCCAGTCTGCCTTTCCTGCTAGCAAGCCTACCAAAAGCATGTGATAGGAGTTTTCTCTTTCCTCATCCCTGCCCTTAACATCAAAAACGCTGATGGAATTACTGAGCGTCCTGTTCAAAAACAGCTCCACCGCCTCGCTGTCACCCATGGCGAAAGCCTGCCAAAAGCTCTGCAGCTGCTCAGTGTCGGCAAAAACCTTCTTTTTAAACCATTCCTGAATCTGCAGCTTGTACACCTCGCGAATCTCCTGATTGGGGATCACCAGCTTATACGCGCCATCCCCTGTCACACCCTTCTGCGTAAGATAACCGGTGGTAAAAAGCACGCTCCAAAGATTATCTATGCTGCTGTCTATTTCATCATAGGTCAGCTCCAGACGCATATGCTTTTCTATAGCCTCGCCTGCAACCAGACGCTCCAGCTCATCACGCGTCGATTTATCGGCCATCTCTATGAAGAGCTTCACCAAAGCATTGCCACTGGTATTTATCCAATAAGCCTGCGGTTTTGCCGACGGATTGCTGCGCAGCACATCAACATGGTTGATAACATCCCACGGACAATAAACATCCGCATCACCGAAGCGATAACCGTCATACCACGCCTTGGTTTCCTCAAGATGGTCTGCCAGATTATAAGCCGCCAAAAGCTGCTCTACCTCAGCATCCGTAAAGCCAAACTGTTCATCAAAGCGGTTATCGGTAATCGAAAGCACCTTAAAATTATTCAGGCCGGTAAAAATGCTTTCTTTAGAAACACGCAGGCAGCCCGTCAACACAGCAAACTGCAGAAACTCGTTAGTCTTCAAGGACTGGCCGAGCATACCGCGGATAAGTGACACCATTTCCTTATAATAGCCGTTCTGAAAAGCCTTGTCCAAAGGCACATCATATTCATCAAGCAGGATAACCGTTTTTTGTCCGTAATGCTTAGATAAAAGCTTCGATAAAAGCTGCAAGGCAGAAACCAAGACTTCATCTGCCAACGCATAACGTCCCTCGCGCACCGCCGTCAATCCGCAATATAAGCTTCGCTCATTTTCCGTCAGCTTATCGCTCTGCGCTAAAAAAGCAAAGCGCTCCGCTTCTCCGGCAATCAGCTCAGCCAAACGATACTGCGCATCGGCAAAGGTAAGTCCTTCTACATTCTTAAAGGAAAGAAAAATTACCGGATATTTCCCCTGATACTCCTCGCACAGCTTCTTGTTTTTGGCAATCTGCAGGCCGTCAAACAACGAAGCAGCTGCTCCTATCTCGAAGAAATAGCGCAGCATACTCATATTCAGCGTCTTGCCGAAGCGCCGCGGTCTTGTAAACAAATTAACCTTGCCCCAGCCGTCCAGCAGCTGTTCAATGAATTTTGTTTTATCAACATAATAAAAACCCGCCTGACGAATTTCCGCAAAATCTTCTATTCCCACAGGCAGTTTTAAAGCTTCCGTCATATGCTAAGCTCCCCCTTTCCGCAGCAGTAAACCGTTTTCCGTCTTTTTTATAATTGTATCATTATTACACCTGCATCGGCAACAAAAATTTGCTACATAAAAAAGCTGTCGCACTTTGACATGCGACAGCAGTTTTGCTTTGGTTAGAACGCTGCAACAACAGCGCCTTTGTATTTATCCTCGATGAACTTCTTAACTTCGGGAGAACGCAGAGCATTCATCAGCTTCTGGATTTCCGGACGGTTTTCGTCGCCCTTGCGAACAGCAACGATGTTAGCATACGGAGATTCCTTCGGCTCGGTGAACAGAGAATCCTTCACCGGATTCAGCTTAGCTTCCATAGCGAAGTTGGAGTTGATAACGGACAAATCGGTATCATCCATGGAACGCGGCAGCAGAGCAGCTTCGATTTCCACAATCTTCAGCTTCTTGTCGTTGCCAACAATATCGCCTACGGTAGCCTTAACGCCAACGCCATCCTTCAGCTTCAGCAGCTTAGCGCTTTGCAGCAAAGCCAACGCACGGCCGCCGTTGGACGGGTCGTTCGGAATAGCGATTTTAGCGCCTTCCGGAATATCATTCAGGGATTTGATTTTCTTGGAATAAATACCCATCGGCTCGATATGTACCTTGCCTGCGGATACAAGATTCATCTTGCGCTCGGAAACGAAGGTATCCAGATAAGGCTCATGCTGGAAGAAGTTGGCATCCAGCTCCTTGTCGTTCAAAGCCAGGTTCGGTTTAACATAATCGCTGAATTCGATAATCTGCAGGTCTACGCCCTCTTTAGCCAGGGTGCCTTTAATCTGGTTCAGGATTTCAGCGTGCGGTACAGCGGTAGCACCAACCTTCAAAGTAACCTTTTTGTCAGCACCATTGTCTGCCTTTTTGTCTCCGCCGCCGCAGCCTGCAGCAACAACTGCCAGGCTTACTAATGCCAGTAATGCAACTAATAATTTTTTCATCTTCTCTTACTCCCTTTCTTTATTTAACACGTCTTGCAAAACATCCGCCTAAGAAAAAAACTCCTTCTGAGGAAGGAGCTGGTCTTCCTCTCATCTTTCAAGATTACACTTGCAGGATGTAGCACCATAACATTTGTCTGGTTGCCGGGCATCATAGGGCCTGTTCCCTCCGCCACTCTTGATAAGAGCGTGTTATTAAGATGTGAGTAATAATATATTATCCTAGTGTCTTTGTCAACATTAATCGCAAAAAAAATTAAGGGCAGAAAATTCTGCCCTTAATCTGTTAACAATGTTACTCTTTTCTGTATTTGGCAATACCAACTTTATAGAAGTCATTGCCCTCGCTGTCGATGCAGACGATTGCCGGGAAATCCTTAACCTCGTATCTGCGGATAGCTTCCGGTCCCAGGTCCTCGTAAGCAATCATGGTTTCGCTCTTGATGGATTGGGTGATAACAGCAGCAGCACCGCCTACAGCAACGAAATAAACAGCGCCATGCTTCGCGCAGGCATCAATAACCTCCTGGCTGCGCAGACCTTTGCCGATCATGCCGCGCATGCCCTGCTCGATCATGGTCGGAGTGTATTTGTCCATACGGCCGCTGGTGGTAGGGCCGGCACTGCCGACAACCTCGCCCGGTTTGGCAGGAGTAGGACCAACGTAATAAATAACATTATCGGTCAGGTCCAAAGGCAGCTTTTCGCCGCGCTCCAGCGCTTCATACAAACGCTTGTGAGCAGCGTCGCGTGCAGTGTAGATATAACCGCTGATGCGTACAACGTCGCCTGCATGCAGGTCTTTGACAGTTTCTTCGGTCAGCGGAGCATTGATATATTTGATTACAGCTTCTTCACTCATCTTCAGGCGCCTCCTTTAAATTTCTGCTTCAGCCTTACGTGCCTGGTGGCAGTTGAGGTTTACAGCACAGGGCATACCACCGATATGGGTATGGGTAAATTCAACATTTACAGCCAAAGCGGTAGTGCTGCCGCCTAAGCCGGAAGGACCTACGCCGGTCTTGTTTACCAGCTCCAGCAGCTCGTCCTCCAGTGCCGCATAGCGCTCATCCTTGTTGTGCTCGCCTACGGTACGTGTAAGAGCGTATTTTGCCAAAATAGCGGCACGCTCCATATTGCCGCCGATGCCTACGCCGACGGTAATCGGCGGGCAGGGGTTCGGGCCTGCTGCACGCACGGTATCAACAACAAATTTTTTGATGCCTTCAACACCGTCTGCCGGCTTCAGCATTTTCAAAGCGCCCATGTTTTCGCTGCCGCAGCCTTTGGGGCAAACGATAATTTTAACCTTTTCACCGGGAACAATCTTGGTGTGGATGATTGCCGGAGTATTATCACCGGAATTTTTACGATCAAATACCGGGTCGCCTACAGAGGATTTACGCAGATAGCCTTCAGTGTAGCCCTTTGCTACGCCTGCATGAATGGCAGTATACAAATCGCCGTCAACGAAATGTACTTCCTGGCCGATTTCCAGGAATACTACGGTCAGACCAGTATCCTGACACAGAGGAACAGCTTTTTTCTTAGCCAGCTCGAAGTTCTCAATCAAGGTAGCAAGGATTTCCCTGCCCAAAGGAGATTCTTCTTCAACAGCGGCATTTCTAATCTTGTCCATCATCTCCTGCGGGAGATAGTAGCAGGAATCCATGCACAGCTTGGCAATAACATCAGTGACTTCACTAACCTTTATTTCTCTCATGTTTTCATCCTCCTAAGCTCACATTGTCATTGTGAGAATAATATTTGTATACTGCGGCTTAACGGCCGATGCGTTTAGCAGTATTGGCTCTTACAACCTCAGGATCTACAATTTTGCGTGCCAGGCCCTTTTCAATAGCAACCTTAGCAACAGCGGCAGCAACCGCCGGAGCAACACGCGGATCAAAAGCGTCAGGTACTACATAGTCCTCACGCAGGTCTTTTTCGTCAATCAGGTCGGCAATAGCATAAACAGCGGCAACCTTCATATCCTCGGTGATAGCGCGTGCGCGTACATCAATAGCACCGCGGAATACGCCAGGGAATACGGTTACGTTGTTTACCTGGTTCGGTCTGTCGCTGCGGCCGGTGCCGGCAACTGCAACGCCTGCTTCCTTAGCAGCATCATAGCTGGTTTCCGGAACAGGGTTAGCCAAAGCAAAAACAATAGCCTTGTCAGCCATGCTCTGCATAATTTCTTTGGTGAATACGTTCGGAGCGGAAGCACCGATCATAACGTCCGCACCCTTGGCAACATCAGCAAGAGTACCCTGCTTATGCTCTTTATTGGTTACGGTAGCCAGATAGCTTTGGATGCGGTCCAGCTTAGCGTCGATGCCTTCGTACAGAGCGCCGAAGCGGTCAACCATGATTACATTTTGTGCGCCCATGTTTACCAGCAGACGGCCGATAGCACTGCCGGCAGCACCGCAGCCGTTGACAACGAATTTAGCGGTAGCAATGTCTTTTTTAACAAAGCGCAGTGCGCCCAGTACAGCAGACAGGCAGGCAATAGCGGTGCCATGCTGGTCATCGTGGAATACAGGAATATCGCAGATTTCTTTCAGCTTATCTTCGATTTCATAGCATTTGGGAGAGGAAATATCCTCCAGGTTAACACCTGCATAGTTAGGCTGCAGCAGCTTAACGGTGCGGATGAATTCGTCCGGATCCTTGGTATCGAGGCAAACAGGCACAGCGTCAACATCGCCGAAGGTTTTGAACAGTGCAGCCTTGCCTTCCATTACCGGCATAGCAGCTTCGGGACCAATGTCGCCCAGACCGAGTACACGGGTACCGTCGGTAATAATAGCAACCATGTTGCCGCGGCAGGTATATTCGAAGGAGAGGTTTTTGTCCTCCTTGATATCCTTGCAGGGTTCAGCTACACCCGGGGTATAGGCAATAGCCAAATCATGACGGGTTGCAATAGGCACCTTGCTTACTACAGCAATTTTGCCATTATTATCCATATGTAATTTAAGAGCTTCTTCACGCAGAGTCATTGTCATCTTTTTTTCCTCCCAAAAGTTCCCGACGTAAGCTGTCTAAAAAATCATTAGCTCCGTCCAATAAATAGTATACACTTATTGTATATTAAACTACCCTGTTTTGCAAGATGTTTTCTGTGTAACCTACATCATTTTAAGGAATTGTCAAAAGATTTTTGCTTACTGCGCAAAATTTTCTTAACCAAAGAATCAGACCTTGAAGAATTCCACCTGCGGTGTCTGCCCCGCCTGCAGCGTAAGCACTGCAAAGCAAGGCTCCGAGCCGCCGCGTGGGCGGGACGGACTGCCGGGATTCACCAGCAGCGTTTCCGCATAATACTCGGCCATCGGCACATGCGTATGCCCGAACACCACGATATCCTGCCCCAGCTGCTTGGCCCAATAGCCCAAATCAGCCTGCACATTTATTTCTACATATCTGTGTCCGTGCGTCAGCCAGATTTTATAGCCTTCTATTTCCAGGTATTCATCGAATTTACTGCCGTCATCCAACAAATCACAGTTGCCGCGCACACGCACGGTTTTTATGCCTGTCGCATCATGCAGGCGGTTGGCGTCGGCCGCATAATCGCCTGTATGCAGCCACAGCTCGATAGGCGGTGTCTGCTGCAGAATGCGGCGAATCGCCTGCGCGCTGCCATGCGTATCACCTGTAATGCCTATTCTCATTTCTTTTTGCTCCAGATAGCAACCAGCTTACGGATTGCCTTACCGCGATGACTGATTTTGTTTTTCTCCTGCATGGTAGCCTCTGCCATACCCTTGTGCAGCTCGGTGGACCAGAACAGCGGGTCGTAGCCGAAGCCGTTTTCACCCAAAGGCTCATGCAGCAGCATACCGTCGCAAATACCATCTACCTCATTGAGCACCTTGCCATCGGGTTGTGCTACGCACAGCGCACAGCGGAAGCGGCAGGTACGCTTAACCTGAAACTTCATGTTGTGCAGCAGCAGGTTGTTGTTGTCCTCGTCGCTGGCCTTTTCGCCGGCATAGCGCGCACTGCGCACACCGGGAGCACCGTCCAACGCCTGAACCTCCAGGCCGGAATCATCGGCGATGCAGGGCTTGCCCAGCTTCTTTGCATAATAGGTAGCCTTTTGGCGGGCATTGGCAGCAAAGGTGCGGCCTGTTTCCGCCGGTGCTTCTACTGCATCAAAATCTGCCAGATATTTGATTTCAATCGGCAAATCCTTCATTAAAGACTTAAACTCTTCCACCTTGCCCTGATTATGGGTAGCTACAACCAATTCATTAATCATTATTTAACCTCGATTCTTAGCTTAAAACGCATATTTATTTGGCAGCGTCCTAATGCTTATTATTTATAGATTTTCTACTGTGCCTGTGGCAATATCCTGCACCAGCACATACTGCCAGCGGCCGCGCTTCTTTTCTGCCAGCGCTGCATCGTAGGCCTTTTGCCGGCAATGCGGACAGATTTCGCGCGTCAGGCAGGTAATGAAAGCGCTCTGGTCGCCAAAGCGCGTCCCTTCGGCCGCCGTCTGCAGGGTAAAATAACCGCGGCAGGCCTTGCGTTCGCAATAATGCACGCTTTCCACCTGCTCCTCGCGGATACCCTCCTCATCGTAGTAGATATGCTTGCTGCGCTGCCAAATATTGCCGCATTTCGCCAGCAATTCCTTGCTCGTGCGCTCACGCTTGAAGTACAAATCGCCTACCTCGGCAATAAGCTGGTCTACGCGCTTATTGCAGCGCTCATCCTGCGGTCGCAGTCCGCGCAGATCAGGCTCCACCACCTTGCTGTAATCCATGCCTGCCATCGCCAGAATAATACCGGTGTTGACATAAGGCAGGGCGCTTTCAATCGAATAACCGCCCTCCAGCACCGCAATATCCGCCTGCAGCTTATCCGCCAGACGCGCATAGCCCTGTGCCGTCACCTGCATGGAAGCCAGCGGGTCGCTGAAATGGTTATCCTGTCCGGCGCTGTTGATAATCAGCTCCGGCTGAAAGTCCTCCAGAATATGCGTAATTAAGCCGTCATACAGGCGGTGCAGTCCTTCGTCACCTGTTCCCGGCAGCAACGGCAGATTGATGTTCGTGCCCCAAGCCGCCGGACTGCCTGCTTCATTAGGAAAGCCTGTGCCCGGATACAAGGTACGCCCGTCCTGATGGAAGGAGATATACAGTGTATCTGGATCGTGGTAGAACACATCCTGCGAACCATCGCCGTGATGCACGTCGGTATCTACAACAGCAATCCTACGGATATTATACCTGCTACGTAAATATTCTACCATTATTGCTTCAATATTAATAGTACAAAAACCACGGATTCCGTGTACCACACGCATAGCGTGGTGTCCCGGCGGACGCACGAGAGCAAAGGCACGCTGCACCTCCCGCTGCATTACGGCGTCAGCCGCCGCCAGGCAGCCTCCCGCAGAGGTCAGGTGCGCCGGCGTAATCAGACGTGCAATCGCCGGCACACCTACATGCGCGCGCTGCAGATCCTCAATTTCAGCAAGACGTGGACGATACTCCTTAATCTCCTCGCAGTCAAAGAGGCCCTCCTCCTCCAGCTGGTCGCGCGTATATAATAAGCGCTCCTGCCGTTCGGGGTGACCGGGGCTGATCATCCAGTCAAACGCAGGGAAAAATACTAATCCCAAGGTATTCTTTGCCATCAGAAGCTCACCTCCCTGCCGCTAACCTTATAGAGAATTCCCGGCTTCAGCTGCATACGCAGGCTGTAGATATCGCCGGTTTCGTAATAACCATGTACTGTATGAAAATGCTCGTAGCTGATAAGCTCCGTTTCCTGGTCCGGAAGCTGCCACTGCGCCGTCTGCTCCCGCAGCCAGCTTGCGAGCAGCTCCTCTGCCGCCTGCTTGCTGAAGCGTCGCGGCAGGCTTTCGCGTTTTCCGCCCTCAGGAATAATATAATAGCCGTCGGTAGTGTCCGCTCTGAGTCCTGCGCTCAGCGTCGGCCTTGCTACTGCTGCGCCGATAGCGTTCGCCACCATCGCTCCGGCAGGAATATCCACCGGCAGTGCCATAGCCTCGCCCAGCGCCCTGATTAAGCCCGGTGCGCCGCCGCCGACGCCAATCAGCTGCTGCGGAATAAATTCCGTGCCCTTGATAACATCGTTAACCGTATATACAGGCTGCTTGGCCCATTCGTCCAGCATTTCCCGAATCGTTGTTTTAATCTGCCCAACAGCGGCAGCCACAATCCTGCGTGCTTCCGTCTGCGGTTCGCCGCCCAGAGCGGCAATCGCCGCCTGCGCCCGCTCCTCATCACCGAAATGCACATAACCCGCCGTAATCAGCGCATCGCTCAGCGTCGCTATGCTGCCGCCGACAGCGGCAGCGGGACCTTCGCGCTCGGGGCCGACAACATAACCGTTTTCCGTCTTATGCAGTCTGCTGTCGCCGCCGATGCCGATGCTGCGCATATGAAAGGCGCGTACTGCCGTAGGATAACCGGCAACCGTCGCACCCTTGCGGGCCATCAGCGGCAGGCCGTTCTCCCAGAAGGCAATGTCGGTAGTAGTGCCGCCCACATCCAGCGAGATGCTGTTCACTTTGGGAGCACACAGCGCCTCTATGCCCAGTACGGAAGCAGCAGGACCGGTAAACACAGCCTCCACCGGCTGTTGCAAGGCTGCCTCTAGCGGCAGCGTCCCGCCGTCCGCCTTCAGGATATGCACCGGAGCGCTGATGTCGCGCTCTGCCAAGGCACGCTCGATACGTTTGCAGAAGCGGGTGAAAAGCTCATATACCTGCGCGGAAAAATACGCAGAATTGCTGCGGCGCACAAAGTTCAGCTCACCGCTCAGCTCGCTGCCCAAAAACACCTTGCTGTAGCCGCATTTTTTCAGCTCATGCTCCGCCTGATATTCCAGCTGCGGGTTACGCACGGAAAACTTGCCGCTCACCGCACACACACCGCTGCCCTTGCGCCGCAGCAGCTCCTGATGTCTGCTCCAATCGATATTAGCCGTAATCTTGCCGCGATGGTCCACATAACCCGACAGATAATACGGTGTCACCGGCAGATGTCCCTTGACGTTCATGCCCGGTCCGGCGATAATCGCCAAAAACGCCGGCGGCAGGCTGCCCTCGGTCAAAGCGTTGGTCACGATAGTGCTGGATATTACGACACGCTCCAGCTGCTGCGCCATTCCCGGCTGCAGCACCGCATCCAGCGCCGCCAGCACGCACTGCAGCACATCGTCATGCGTCGTCGCGCGTTTGGCCTGCGCCACCACCTCGCCCTGCCGCAGCACTACGGCATCCGTAAAGGTTCCGCCTACATCAATACCTAACAGCATTGCTTCATCCCTCCTTCGTTTAAACCAGAGTGTCAATGCGTATTCTTTTAACCTATACTATATTTACGTTCACCAAGCTAATAACAGACAGTCTATATTAATTATATTATATCATGTTGCCAAACTCCGTGCGAAGAAAATTCCTTGCTATAATTATATACCAACACATCCGCAAGCGTTTGCGGGCAGAAAAAAAGACGTAAGCTCCGTTGCTTACGCCTTGTAATTATTATTGGCATCCGGGTGGGGTAATCCTGCAGACATTTTATATTTCTGATAATGTCCTGCAGCTGCGATTGCCGGATGTAAGTTGCCGCCGCTTAAATTTAACTAGGCTCTCAAAAGAGCATCATAGTAAACCAGGCTGGCAGCACCGCATAAAGATAAAATGACAGTACTCAAAATAATTAGATATTTTTTCTCCATTTTAATTCTCCTCTACACACAAAACCTATCTCTGTGTGTGAGGCTATTATAAAATAGGCTCTGCCGATAGTCAAGTTAAATGTTATAACGATTTGTTATATTTAATATTCCTGCCCGGCCTATATCAAATTCGCCGTTACCGCAGCCTGCGAGAGCATTTATTTCTCTTTAGCTTGCTAAAAACCGGATAATAGCTTATACTATATACTATTATTGTATTAGTAAGGGAGACGATATGTATTATGGAACGTGAGAGCTTCTCTTCACGCTTGGGATTTATCCTGATTTCTGCCGGCTGTGCCATTGGTTTAGGCAACGTCTGGCGCTTTCCTTTCGTCACAGGTCAATATGGCGGCGCATCCTTTGTGCTCATCTACCTGTGCTTCCTGCTGCTGTTAGGCCTGCCCATCATGGTAGCGGAATTCGCTGTCGGCCGCGCCAGCAGACGCAGTCCGGCAAAATCCTTCGACACATTGGAGCCGAAGGGAACTAAGTGGCATCTGTTCAAATATGTAACTATTGCCGGCAACATCATCCTGATGATGTTCTACACCACCGTCAGCGGCTGGATGCTCTATTTCCTCTATAAAATGGCTGTCGGTGACCTTTCCGGTCTTGACGCACAAGGCATCAAAGGCGTTTTCGGCGCTCTGCTGCAGGACCCCGCAACTATGGCCGGCAACATGGCAATCATCATAATGCTCTGCTTCGGCGTCTGCTACATGGGTGTACGCAACGGCGTTGAACGCATCACCAAGGTTATGATGGCCTTCCTCATCGTGCTGATGGTTGTGCTGGCCGCCAACTCCATGCTGCTTCCGGGCAGTGAAGCCGGCCTCAAGTATTACCTCTACCCTGATTTCAGCAAAATTGCCGAGCACGGTGTACGCGAGGTAATATTCGCCGCTATGGGCCAGGCCTTCTTCACACTGAGCATCGGCATGGGCTCTCTGTCCATCTTCGGCAGCTACATCGGCAAGGAGCAGAAGCTCACCAACGAAGCTCTGTGGATTATGTTCCTCGATACCTTCGTAGCAATCGTTGCCGGTCTGATTATCTTCCCGGCATGCTTCAGCTTTGGTATCCAGCCGGATGCAGGCCCGAACCTGCTCTTCATCACCCTGCCCAACGTCTTCAACGCTATGAACGGCGGACGTATCTGGGGCACCCTCTTCTTCCTCTTCATGCTCTTTGCGGCAATGTCCACTGTTATTGCCGTATTCGAAATGATTATCTCCAGCATCTGCGAGCTGACCGGCGGTGACCGCCGTCGCCTCATCCCCTTTGCTGTTATCGGCATGATTCTGCTGTCCCTGCCCTGCGTTTTCGGCTTCAATATCTGGAGCGGCTTTGAGCCTCTGGGCAAAGGCACCTGCGTGCTGGATCTGGAAGACTTCCTCGTCAGCAACAATATCCTGCCTCTGGGCAGCCTCATCTTCCTGGCCTTCTGCACTACCCGCTACGGCTGGGGCTGGAACAAATTCATTGAAGAGGTTGATACCGGCAAGGGCATAGGCTTCCCGAAATGGATGCGCTTCTATGCAACCTACATTCTGCCGCTGATTGTCCTGTACATCTTCTTCAACGGCTATTACGCTATGTTCTTCAAATAAGATAAATTGGGGTGTCCTGTAGCGTCAAACCCAATTTTACACATTTCTATAACGCGAAACGAGCACTACCTGCATACCCTGCAAGTAGTGCTCGTTTGATTATGTCAATTATACTTGTACAGCTCTGCTCCACTGATGAGCTCATACTCAGAACTGGTAAAGTCAAAACCAGATAGAGCCACAAAACCAAGCCTGCTAACCTCCATAAAGCTCAACACATTTTTCAGCTGCTGCACTTCAGCCTCTGCCTCCGCCCTCGAAAAAGTCTTATCGTAATACTTCACTTCATAAAATGCATAACCATTCTTCAGCTCTAAAACACAATCAAATTCGCCGCTACGTCTTTCCTTAGGCATATCATACCAAAAAGTTCCGATATCATACACATCTGACCTTTTGCCTTCTCGCAACTGTCTGGAAAAATACTCTCTGACAATGGCTTCATACCGGTGCGAAATAAATGTCTTGATGCTGCTCTTTATATACAGCTCATAAAAATTTTTAGTACCGATTCTTGCAATAACATCACGCTTATTATAGATATAGGCATAATAAAAACGCACCAGATTATCACTAATCTCATAGAAAGTCTTTTTCTTATCATTTTTCTTGTTAATCGGATAAATCTTTTGAATAATCTCCATCTCCAATAAATTTTTCAATTGCTTGTCTAAGCTGCCATTGGAATTGCCGGAAATCAGCTGTTCAATTTCTCCATACCTTTTCTTGCCATTAGCCAAAGCAGACAAAATCATATTAGCATTCGCCACCTTAGATAGCTCCGCCAATAAAATATATTCCATATAGATGCTGACAGGACTATTTGCATTGAGCAGCAATCGTTCAATATTACCCTCTAAATTCTCTTCCTCATCAATAAGTACATTAACAAATGGACTGCCACCAAACACTGCATATAATGCTGGTTTTGCAGAAGCTGAAAGCTCTGCATAAAATAAAGATGCATCATAATAATCAAAAGGCCTGATATGCAGAATTAAAGAAAATCTGCCAAACAGCGGATTTTCTTGTTGAAGCAATTCTTTCATCATGCCAACATATGAACCAAGCAGTACAAGATCTATATTATTTTTTAAGCTGTCAACAATTCTCTGAAACAGCGAATCTATGTAATGAGCGTCACTTGTTTTCTTCAAATATGTATATTCATCAATAATAATGACGACTTTTTCCTGCTGCGACCCCAAAAATTCAAACAGCTCCTCGAAATCGACAAAATGTAAAAATTTATTATTATAGCAAGCCTTAACCTTCGCCTCAAGACTTCTTAAATTATCTTCTAGAGAAGTCATGAGACACTCATAATAAATAACTTTGCAAGCTATATTCTTTATAGCTTCTAAAATTAGCGTACTTTTACCAACTCTGCGCCTGCCATAAAGCATCACTGCCTGCTTACCTGGCTGAGCAAAAACTTCTGTTAATTGCTGTAACTCTGCTTCTCTACCGACAAACATCCTGTAACCTCCGTTTATACTGAATTCAGTTTCACTGAATTTAATTTCAGTATAATTTTATATTTTCCATCAGAATTTGTCAATATTTTTTTACTAACCCCTGCACTACAAGCAAAGAGGCTGCCACTTTCGTGACAGCCTCTATAATTTTGCTCTATTAAATTTTTACAGCTTGCTTTGCAGCTCCTCCAGCTTAGCCTGCTGCACTGCCAGCACCTTGTCGCCGATAGCGAACTGCTTCTCGTTTTCGGAGAAAGCAGGGCCACCGTAGGATTTACGTGCTTCTACGCAATGCTCTGGTTTCAGAGCTACCAGCAAATCGCTCTCGAAGAGATCGGAGAACTGCTTGTATTCCTCCAGAGAAATCTCCGGCAGGAATTTGCCCTGATGAATAGCATAGGCAACGCATTTGCCGACAACCTCATGTGCCTGACGGAAGGGCAGTCCCTTACGTACCAGATAGTCTGCCAGGTCGGTGGCATTGGAGAAATCCTTGCTCACTGCCTGCGCCATCTTGTCCACATTAACCGTCATCGTCAGAATCATATCACGATAAACAGCCAGCGTGAATTTAACGGTGTCGATAGCGTCGAAGAATCCTTCCTTATCCTCCTGCAGGTCCTTGTTATAGGTCAGCGGCAGGCCCTTCGCCGTAGTCAGCATAGCCATCAGATGACCATACACACGGCCGGTTTTACCGCGTACCAGCTCGGAAATATCAGGGTTCTTCTTCTGCGGCATCATGGAAGAGCCGGTGGCAAAAGCATCGTCCAGCTCCACAAAGCCGAATTCGGTGCTGCTCCAGAGGCAGATTTCCTCGCTCAGACGGCTCATGTGCATCATGAGGGTAGAAGCAAAGGAAAGGAATTCAATGATATAGTCACGGTCGCTTACTGCGTCCATGCTGTTCGGATAAACTGTGCCGAAGTTCAGCTCCTCCGCAACCATAAAGCGGTCGATGGGGAATGTAGTGCCTGCAATCGCACCGGCACCCAGCGGCATCATGTCAGCGCCTTCCCAAACGCCCAGCAGGCGGCGGAAGTCACGCTGCAGCATATTGAAATATGCCAGCATATGATGAGCAAAGGTAATCGGCTGCGCACGCTGCAAATGGGTATAACCCGGCATCAGAGTTTTTTCGTGCTTTTTGGCAACTGTTAAAAGAGCTTCCTCAAATTTGAGCAAAAGCTCGGCAATTTCGGCAACCTCACGCTTCATATACATATGCATATCGAGTGCAACCTGGTCGTTACGGCTGCGTGCGGTATGCAGACGAGCGCCGGCGCTGCCGATGCGTTCGGTCAGACGTGCTTCCACATTCATATGAATGTCCTCCAGCGCAACGTCAAAATGGAAGTTGCCTGCTTCAATATCAGCCAGGATGTCTTTCAGACCGGCAATGATTTTCTCCCCGTCCTCTGCCGGAATGATACCGCATTTAGCCAGCATACCGGCATGTGCAATGCTGCCGCGGATATCCTCGTGATATAAGCGTTTATCAAAATCAATGGACGCATTAAATGCGTCCACCAATTCGTTCGTATTCTTACTGAAACGACCGCCCCAAAGCTTGGCCATTATTTCAGGTTGCCTTTCTTCATCAGCGCTCTAACTTTCAGCGGCAGGCCGAAGAGGTTGATGAAGCCGGTAGCATCTGCCTGGTTGTAAACTTCGTCTTCGCCGAAGGTTACATATTCCTGGCTGTACAGGGAGTACGGGGATTTAACGCCTGCACTGTAGATGTTGCCTTTATAAAGTTTCATGCGAACAGTACCGGTAACGGTTTTTTGAGTTTCGTTAACGAAAGCATCCAGAGCCTCACGCAGCGGGCTGAACCACATGCCATCGTAAACCAGCTCGGAATAACGGATGGAAACCTGTTGTTTGAAGGATTGGGTTGCACGGTCCAGGCAAAGGTTTTCCAGATCGTTGTGGCCGTAGTAGATGATAGCGCCGGCAGGGTTTTCGTAAACGCCACGGGATTTCATGCCAACCAGACGGTCCTCAACCATATCAGTGATACCAACAGCATTGCGGATACCGATTTCATTCAGCTTTTCAACGAGCTTAGCCGGGCTGAGTTTTTCGCCGTTAACACTTACTGGCACGCCTTCAACGTATTCCAGCTCAACATATTCCGGTTTATCAGGAGCTTTTTCAGGAATATTGGTAACGATGAACAGCTCATCCTTCGGTGCATTCCACGGATCTTCCAGGTCGCTGCCTTCATGGGACAGATGCCACATGTTGCGGTCCATGGAGTAGTCATGGTCATGAGATACAGGGATAGGAATGTTATGTGCTGCAGCATAGTCGATTTCCTGGTCACGGCTGCGCAGCTCCCACTCACGCCACGGAGCAATGATTGCCAGTTGCGGAGCCAGAGCCTTTACGGACAGTTCGAAACGAACCTGGTCGTTGCCTTTGCCGGTAGCACCGTGAGCAATAGCATCAGCGCCTTCTTTTTCAGCGATTTCAACTAATTTTTTAGCAATCAGCGGACGAGCGAAGGAAGTACCCAGCAGGTATTTCTTTTCGTATACAGCGCCGGCTTTAACGGTGGGCCATACATAGTCGCTGATGAATTCTTCTTTCAGGTCCATGATGTAGCATTTGCTTGCACCGGTTTTCAGTGCTTTGTCATGAACGGGTTCCAGTTCGTCGCCTTGGCCAAGGTCAGCGCAGGCAGCGATAACTTCGCAGTTGTTGTAATGCTCTTTCAGCCAGGGGATGATTACGGATGTATCAAGGCCACCGGAGTAAGCCAGAACTACTTTCTTAATATCTTCTTTTTTCATTATAATAGCCTCCCATTTCTGTATAATGCTATGCATTAGTGAATAAACTTACAAACTTCTTGTATTATATACCCTTTTTATGCATAAATCAAGTATTTAAGCGCATGTATACAATACTTTTTGTGTACTAGATGTAACAAAAAGCCTAGAACATAGCTTGTTTCAGAAAATTTCGTCTGTATACAAGAACGGCTAAGCATATAAACTATACGCTCAGCCGTTATATTTATACATTCAAGACCTGATTTAGAGTACTTCGTCGCTCATCAGCAACGCCATAATAGCCTTTTGTACGTGCAGTCTGTTCTCTGCCTGGTCGAATACAACAGATTGCGGTCCTTCCAGCACTTCCTCGGTAATTTCTTCACCGCGGTGTGCAGGCAGGCAGTGCAGAACGATTGCTTCCGGACGTGCTTCGTTCAGCAGCGCCTGGTTAATCTGATAATTATGCAGTGCTTTGAAACGAACCTCACGCTCCGCTTCCTCGCCCATGCTGGTCCATACATCGGTATAGAGCACGTCGGCGCCCTTAGCAGCCTTGAAAAGGTCCTCCTCTACGGTAATGCTGCAGCCGGTCTGGGCAGCGTCCTCCTGCGCCAGACGCAGGATTTCCGGGTCGGGCTGATAGCCCTTCGGGCTGGCGCAGATCATGTTCATGCCAACCTTAGCGCAGGCAAACATCAAAGAATGTGCCATGTTATTGCCGTCGCCTACATAAACCAGCTTACGGCCTTTGAGCACCTTCATCTTCTCCTGAATAGTGAAGATATCGGTCAGAGCCTGGCAGGGATGCAGTAAATCGGTCAGGCCGTTGATAACTGGAACGCTTGCATATTTAGCCAGCTCAATAACGGAATCATGGGAGAAGGTACGGATCATAATACCGTCAACGAAGCGGGAAAGTACACGCGCAGTATCACGGATAGGCTCGCCGCGGCCGATTTGGGAAGCGGAATCGCTCAGATAAATCGGATGGCCGCCCAGCTGCCAGAAGCCTACCTCAAAAGAGGTTCTGGTACGGGTAGAAGCCTTGGAGAACAGCATAGCCAGAGTTTTGCCCTTCAAATATTGGTGGGGCTCACCGGCCTTTTGCTTACGTTTCAATTTTTTTGCCACATCAAGAATTGTTGCGACCTCGCCTACGCTAAGGTCATGAATAGAAATCAGGTCTTTGTCTTTTAAACTCATTTTTATCCCCTCTCGTTTTTAACAGGCCGCCAGCGCCTTATCCAGCGCAGCAACCACAATATCAATTTCTTCCTTGCTGATAATCAGCGGCGGTACAATGCGGATAACATTGCCCGCAGTACAGTTCACAATAACATGGTTTTCCAGGCAGCTTTCCACAATCGGCTTGCCCTCACCTGCAACCTCCATGCCCAGCATCAGGCCGCAGCCGCGGACATCGGTAACCTTGTCAGGATATTTTTCCTGCAGCTTACGCAGTTCATTCTTAAAGTATTCGCCCTTTTCCGCAACCTTGTCTACCAGTCCTTCGGACTTGATAGTCGTCAGCGTTGCGTATACAGCGGCGCAGGCCAGCGGGTTACCGCCGAAGGTGCCGCCGTGGTCGCCGGGCTTAAATACATGCGCCAGACGCTCCGGCACAGCAAAGCCTGCAACCGGGAAGCCGCCGCCGATGCCCTTGGCAAAGGTCAGGACATCAGGCTTCACGCCGCTGTGCATATAAGCAAACCATTTGCCGGTACGCGCAACACCGGTCTGCACCTCGTCGAAAATCAGCAGCGCATCATGCTTATCGCACAGCGCACGCACCTGCTGCAGATACTCAGCAGGCGGTACATGCACGCCGCCCTCACCCTGGATGGGCTCCAGCAGAACAGCGCAAACATCATCATCCATCTGAGCCTCCAGCGCCTTGATATCGCCGTAGGGCACAAGCACATGTCCGGGGCTCAGCGGACCGTAGCCCACATGATAATAATCATGGCCGGTAGCAGCCAGTGTATCAAAGGTGCGTCCGTGGAAGGATTCGTCCGCAGAAATAATTTTATATTTCGTAGGTGCCTTGCTCACGCCATACTTACGCGCCAGCTTCATAGCGCCCTCATTGCCCTCTGCGCCGCAGTTGGCAAAGAAAATGCGGTCCATGCCGGTAGCCTCGGCCACAACACGCAAGGCCTTCGCCTGAATCTCGGTATAATACAGGTTGGAGCAGTGCATCAGCTTGGCAGCCTGCTCACTGATAGCCTTCACCAGCACCGGATGATTATAACCAAGGCTGTTGACAGCGATACCGGCAAAGGCATCCACATACTCATTGCCCTCGTTGTCCCACACACGGCAGCCCTGGCCAAGCTCCATAACCATCGGATATCTGCCGAATACAGGCAGATAATATTTTTCTGTTTCTTCTATAATAGTTTTTTTATCCATTGCCAAGAATATCTCCCCCTCATGCAAAATCCCTGCTATCAGATTTCTTTAACTACCTCGGTACCAACGCCCTTATCGCTGAACAGCTCCATCAAAATAGAATGCTCGGCACGGCCGTCAATAATATGAGTTTTCTTGGCACCGCCGCTCAAAGCCTTAATGCAGGAACGAACCTTAGGAATCATGCCGCCGTCAATGCTGCCCTTAAGAATAAGCTCATGAGCCTTTTCAAAGGTCAGGGTAGAAATGAAGCTGCTTTCATCAGGATATGCGGAATAAATACCGCGGACATCGGTCAGCACCAGCAGCTTTTCTGCCTTCAGCGCACCGGCAATTTCACCGGCAGCAACATCTGCGTTAATGTTATAGGTTTCACCCTCATCACCGACGCCGGTCGGAGCGATTACAGGAATATAACCGCCGTCCAACAGGCAGTTAATCAAATCGGTGTTGACCTCCTTAACGCTGCCTACAAAACCGATATCTACCAGGTTAACCTCACCGTTTTCATAAACATCAGCCAGATATTTCTTAGCTTTCAGCAGGTTAGCATCCTTACCGTTGAGGCCTACAGCCTTGCCACCCAAAGCGTTCAGACGGCCGACAAGGTCGGTGTTCATTTTGCCTACGAGCGCCATCTCGGCAATAGCTGCGGATTCTGCATCGGTTACACGCAGACCGCCGACAAATTCGCTCTTTTTACCGGCCTGCTCCAGCTGACGGCTGATTTCCGGGCCGCCGCCGTGAACAACTACCGGACGCATGCCGGCGTATTGCAGGAACAGAATATCCTGCAGCACCTTGTTTTTCAGCTCATCATTCAGCATAGCGTTGCCGCCATATTTTACGACAATGGTTTTATCTTTAAAATTGCTCAGATACGGCAGTGCTTCCATTAAGGTATGTACTTGTTGTTCGTTCATTAACATAAGTGATGTCCTCCCTCATTTTTTATATTTGTCTTGCGTTTATATTTATTATTACTTCTCTCTAAAGATGCGAAAGAAGCTATCAGATGTAAACCATCATAATAATATTATGCTCTCACTACCAAGGACGAGCTAGAAAGTACCAGAAACGAGGAAAGCCGACGACGACGTACTAACAGTACGTCCAGGAGGCTTGACGAAGTATATGGTGCTTTATCGCTCGGCCAATCAGGTATGATATTCACCATTAATCTTCACATACTCATAGCTGAAATCGCAAGTCCATACAGTTGCGCTTTCCTCACCGGCACCCAGGTCGATGCTCATGGAAATATCATGCTCAGCCATGGTCGGCGCCAGCTTTTCGGCAGGCACATTGCAGTTCATGCCGTTTTCTACCAGACGGATACCGCCAATAGACAGGTTTACCTTATCTGCCTCCATGGCAGCGCCGCTGTAGCCTGCAGCGCAGACAATGCGTCCCCAGTTCGGGTCCTCGCCGAAGAAGGCTGTTTTTACCAACGGCGATTTGGCAATAGCCATCGCTGCGGTTTTGGCATCCTCCCAGGTTGCGGCACCGGTAACATTTACCTCCAGGAATTTGGTAGCACCCTCGCCGTCATGCGCAATCATTTTGGCAAGGTCGGTAGCACAGGCAACCAGCGCTTCAAAGAAGGCCGGATAATCCGGATGCTCCTCCGAAAGAATGATTTCATTTTCGGCAAGACCGTTGGCCAGCACAATCATGCTGTCATTAGTACTGGTATCGCCATCAACCACAACCATGTTGAAGGATTTGTCGGCAGCCTTTTTTACCGCGCGCTTCAGCACATCGGGAGCAACGGCAGCGTCGGTAGTAATGAAGGTCAGCATAGTTGCCATATTCGGATGAATCATGCCCGCACCCTTAGCAATACCGGCAAAGGTTACCTTCTTGCCGCCGATTTCCGTTTCATAGGCAGCATGCTTGATAAAGGTATCCGTAGTCTGAATCGCCATAGCGCAGCTTTCACCCTCGCATTCGTCCAGGCTGTCAACAGCATCGGCAATGCCAGTCAAAAGGTTGTCCATCGGCAGGAACTGACCGATAACACCGGTGGAGCAGACAAATACTGCTTCCGGAGCAATGCCTAAAAGCTCTGCCGTATGCGCCTGCATTTTCTTGGCATCCGCCAGGCCCTGCTCGCCCGTGCAGGCATTAGCGCAGCCGCTGTTTACGGCAATAGCCTGCGCATAACCGTGCTTGTTGACCTCGCGGCTCACGAGCACAGGAGCAGCGCACATTTTATTTTGTGTAAATACCGCACCGCAGGCAGCAGGCACGGTACTGAAAATAACTGCTACATCATGATTGCCGCTGGCTTTGATACCGGCCTTGACGCCGGCAGCAATGAAGCCCTGCGGTGCAGTCACCCAGCCTTCGATTTTCTTCATGAGATTCCCCTCTTTCCCCGGTGCTTACATCTTTTCTTCTGCGGCAGCATCACCGCTAAGCACCATTTTATAGTATAATAGTTATAACAAGCTTAAGGAACAAGCGGCAGCTGACGCAGGCCGGCAGTTTCATCAATGCCAAACATAACATTCATGTTCTGCACTGCCTGTCCCGCAGCACCCTTAACCAGATTATCAATACAATTCATGACAATAATGCGGCCTGTACGCTTGTCGGTCTGCCAGCCAAGGTCCACATAATTGGAGCCGCGGATATTCTTCAATTCCGGGCAAACTCCCTTACCGCGCAGACGGATGAAAAATTCATCGCCGTACATTGCCTGATAGGCCTCCTCAATCTGGGCATCCGTTACGCCCTGCTTCAGCTGTGCATAGCAGGTTGCATAAATACCGCGGTCCACAGGCAGCAGATGCGGTATGAACTGAATCACTACATCCTCACCGGCAAACTCGCTGTAAATCTGCTCGATTTCCGGCGTATGGCGGTGCGAAGCAACGCCGTAGGCCTTGAAGCTTTCGTTGACACTGCAGTAAAGACTGCCTGCCTTCAGGCTGCGGCCCGCACCGGTCGTACCGCTTTTGGCATCAATCACAATGCCCTGAGCTTCAATCAACTTATATTTCAAAAGCGGCACCAACGCCAGAATGCTGCAGGTAGTGTAACAGCCGGGATTTGCCACCAGCTGCGCCCCGCGCACCTTATCGCGGAAAAGCTCGGTCAGACCATAGACAGCCTGTGCCTCCGGGTCCTCATGCTTCACCTTGTACCACTGTTCAAACACATGGTAATCCTTAAATCTATAATCGCCGCCGAGGTCAATAATCTTGGTCTTGCTGCCTCGCAGCTGCTTGCCTATCTTCATAGCATGGCCATGAGGCAGGGCAATAAAAATCACATCACTTGCTGCTGCAATAGCATCCAGCTCCTGCATAGACTGCAGATTCTTTTCAATACGTCCCGACAAATGCGGATACATAGAAGCAATCGCCTCTCCCGTACTGCTTTCAGAGGTAATTACGGCAATTTCCGCTTCCGGATGTCCGTCCAGAAGTCGCAGGAGCTCAACTCCTGCATAGCCTGTTGCACCGATAACACTTGCTTTCATATCCATCCTCCTTTGTACTCGATAATTATACAACCAAATTGTATAATTTTGCAAGCACTTTGTGAATTTTTTTGTAAAAATTAAGGGACAATAATCCATTTTACAATCTTATTTTACTACCTAAAAGGTAAATATACCAGTATTTTTTGCCAAATTCACACTTTATTGTTACAATAGATGTGAAAGCTAAACACGCCACTGTTTAAAATATATCAAAATTATCAGCGAGGTGTATATTATGTTTAAAATTATTATCATGGCTTTGCTCATTTTTATGGGCATGGTAGGGTATGATAACCTTACAGATAAGGCTCAGCCTACCACCCCCGTACAGCAGGAGCAGCAGAAGGTCAGCAAGCACGAAAAGTCCGCAGCTATGGCCCTGTTTGTCAGCCTGCTGCCTCCCAAGGAGGAATGGCCCTCGCCCGTACATAAATTCTATCTGGCCTTTAATATGGATGAGGTTATCGATCCTATCCGCCAAAACCCGAACTGGACAAGTCTTGACGCCATGTCACGCGATATTCCGCAGGCGCTGATTGCTATCGAGGACCACGCTTTTTATAATCACGGCGCTATTGCCGTGGAAGGCATTCTGCGCGCCGCACTGGCCAACATCAACGCCGGCGAGGTAGTGCAGGGCGGCAGTACGCTGACGCAGCAGTTTGTCAAAAACGTTTTTCTGTCGCACGAGCAAAGTATGGAGCGCAAAATCGAAGAGGCCGTGCTCTCGCTTATGCTAGAGGATAATTACAGCAAGGACGAAATTCTGGAGCTTTATCTGAACACCACCTACTTCGGCGCAGGCAGCACCGGTATTAAACAGGCCAGCAGAGCATACTTCGGCAAGGCACCTTCGGCGCTGACTCTGGCCGAGGCCGCCGTCATTGCCTCCCTTCCCTACGCTCCCACCAGCCTCAATCCGCTGGAAAACCCCGAGGGCTGCAAAAAACGTCAGCTGCTGGTGCTGGCCGCTATGCATAAATACGGTATGATTAATCAGGGACAGCTGGCCGAAGCCAAGGCCGAAAAAATCCGCCTCACCAACGGCACCGTCATGTAAAGCTGTAACAAAATCGACACTGTATATTTTTTAATTAAAGTTTATCGGTAAAAGCTTTGTTTCGCTTGACCGCATCATACTTCATATATATAATTAAAGCTTAAGCAAAATCACTCAAAGAAGGTCAAAATCATGGAAACTACAACATTAGATAAGCTTCCCTTAGGTCAGGAGGCTATCATTAAAAAGGTCGGTGGCGAAGGCAGCATTCTGCGTCGCCGTCTGCTTGATATGGGGCTCACGCCCCGCACCCGCGTTATGGTACGCAAGCGCGCCCCGCTCGGTGACCCGCTGGAAATCTCCCTGCGTGGCTATGAGCTGACGCTGCGTGCGGAGGAAGCCGAAAAAATCACCGTTACGCCGGAGGTGAGCGAAGCATGAAGCTGCATTTCGCCCTCGTCGGCAACCAGAACTGCGGCAAAAGCACGCTGTTCAACTATCTCACCGGCAGTAACCAGCACGTTGGCAACTTTCCCGGCGTAACCGTCCAGAAAAAGGAAGGTACTATTCTCGCCGTGCCCGACGCAGGCGTTATCGACCTGCCCGGCATCTACTCGCTTTCTCCCTACACTTCGGAAGAAATTGTTACGCGTGACCTGCTTTTATACAACAAGCCTGACGCTATTATCAACGTCATTGACGCAACTAATATCGAACGTAGCCTGTATCTTTCGCTGCAGCTCATTGAACTGAATATCCCGATGGTCATTGCCCTCAACATGATGGACGAGCTCACCGGCAGCGGCGGCAGCATTGATATCAAGGCGATGGAGGATTCGCTGACCGTGCCTGTTGTCCCCATCACCGCCAACTCCGGCGAAGGTGTGGGCGAGCTTTTACGCCGCGCCGTAGAGGTAGCGCAAAACCAGCAGCTGCCACAGCGTCTGGACTTCTGCAGCGGTCCTGTGCATACCGCTATTCACAGTATCGCCCACTTAATCGAAACTAAAGCACGCCGCCAGAACCTGCCGCTGCGCTTTACTGCCACCAAGCTTATCGAAGGCGACAGCGATTTCGCCAAGGCTCTGCAGCTTTCGGAAAACGAATGCGATATCATCGGCCACTTCGTTACCGAAATGGAGCAAAACCTCAAAACGGATAAGGAAGCGGCACTGGCAGATATGCGCTATGCCTATATCGAGGACCTCTGCGCGCAGACCGTGCAGAAGCCCAAGCATACGGAAGCACAGCTGCGCTCCGTCAAAATCGACCATTATCTGACGCATAAATTTTATGCTATCCCTATTTTCGTGCTTATCATGGGCCTTGTTTTCTGGCTCACCTTTGACGTTATCGGCGCTTTTCTCAGCGACATCCTCAGCGATGTTATCGATGCTGTAACAGCTTCGGTTGATAACACGCTCACCGTGCTGGATATCGCACCGCCGATGCATTCGCTGATTATCGACGGCATCTTCTCCGGCGTCGGTGCCGTGCTTTCCTTCCTGCCGACCATCGTCACCCTGTTCTTCTTCCTTTCGATGTTGGAAGACAGCGGTTACATGGCGCGTGTCGCCTTTGTTATGGATAAGATGCTGCGTAAAATCGGCCTCTCCGGTTCCTCCTTCGTTCCGATGATCATCGGCTTCGGCTGCAGCGTGCCGGCAATCATGGCCTCGCGCACCCTCGCCAGCGAGCGCGACCGCAAAATGACCATCATGCTCACACCGTTCATGAGCTGCAGCGCCAAGCTCCCTATCTACGGTATGTTCATCGCCGCCTTCTTCCCGCATAACGGCGGTCTGGTCATGCTTTCGCTCTATCTCACCGGTATCTGCGTAGCTATTCTCTCCGGCTTTTTGCTCAACAGCCTGGTGTTCCGCGGCAAGCCTGTTCCCTTCGTCATGGAGCTGCCTGCCTACCGTCTGCCGACGGCGCGCAATATCATCATGCACATGTGGGAAAAGGCCAAGGATTTTCTGCATAAAGCCTTCACGGTCATCTTCCTCGTCAGCATCATCGTCTGGTTCCTGCAGAACTTTGACATCCGCTTTTACATGGTAGATGCCTCCGACAGCATTATTGCCTCCATCGGCAAGCTGGCAGCGCCGATTTTCGCGCCGCTCGGCTTTGGCAGCTGGCAGGCAACAACCTCGCTCATCTGCGGCATCACCGCTAAAGAGGTTGTCATCAGTACGCTTTCTGTGCTCGCAGTCGGCAGCGGCGGTGCGCCTGATCTGGCAAGCCTCTTTTCGCCGCTCACGGCTTACACCTTCCTGGTGTTCTGCCTGCTCTATCCGCCCTGCGTCGCAGCGCTGGCTACCATCCGCCGCGAGCTGAACTCGGATACCAGCACGCTCTGCCTTATGGGTTATGAGCTTGTTGTAGCCTGGTGCGTAGCATTTATCGTAAGACAAATCGGCTTAATGCTTGGCTTCGCTTAAAAATTTGCATAAGAAAACAGCCCAAGACTCATGCTTTGAGAATTGGGCTGTTATTTTTTTGCTATTTTGCTGCGCTACAGCTGCTTTATCCGCGCATATGCCTGCTGCCAGCTCGTCAGCGACAGCTGCCACAGCTCGCTGTACGCCCGCACTGCCACCTGCGGCGAACTTGCATACAACGCGCACAGTCCCCGCACTCCCGCATAAGGATAGTAGGGAATGCACGTCCGCGCCTCCTCGGGCGTCTGCAAAAGCGCCTGCGCCAGCGCCAAATGCCCCTGCTGCAGACACCACAGCCAGCGGGCAAACTCCGCCAGCGTTTCCTTGACTACGGCAGCCTGCGCCGCCTCCGTCTGCCGGCCGTACCAATAGCGCCGCGCCTGCTTGTACTTCGCACTCTGCACCGCTGCGCCGACAGCACCGAAATGCGCCAGCACTGCCTGATAATGCAGCAGATGTACACGCTCATGCACCAGTACAGAATCATAATAGGCTGCATAATCCCAGCCATGCTCAGCACATTCCTGCCTAATGGCATGCACATAAAGCGTAATACCCTTACCCGCAGCAAATTCACCGTGCAGCAGGCGTTTGAACTTTAGCTGCTGCAGCTTTTTGCTCCACTCGGCATATTGCTTGGCAAGCCTTGGCAATGCAGCGATATCATTCTCCGCCTGCAACGCTTCCGCACGCCGGAGTAATTGCCTGCCCTCGCGCTGCACGGCAACAGTGTCATAGCGCCCGTACTGCCTGTAAAGCAGCACGTCGGACTCCGCATACGCTGCAGTCAGGCCAAGCCGTTCGGGAGCAGTGACGATATTTTCTAAGATAATTTCTAACATTCTTTTTGAATACACAAGCACTTTGCAGGCTCTACGCCCATCCCTGCGCTTAAATTATAATACCATTGCAATGGTCAATCTCGTGCTGGATGATCTGCGCCGTAAAGCCGCTAAAGCTCTGCTTGCACTTTTTAAACTGCATATCCTGATAGGCCACCGTAATTTTTTCGTAGCGCACTGCAGCACGCTCGCCATCCAGCGACAGGCAGCCCTCCTCCGTCATATACTTGCCGGAGCGCTTGATAATCTCCGGGTTCAGCATCGCAATATTCGTGGGGCCGATATTCACGGCGATAACGCATTTCTGCACGCCAATCATATTTGCTGCCAGGCCCACGCAACGGTCCGCATGAGCTGCAAGCGTATCTAATAAATCCTGCGCTACTGCAATATCCATAAAGGTTGCAGGCTGGGATTTTTGTGCCAAAAAGGCTTCGTCTTTAACTATTGGTTTTTCCATGGTGTACCTCCGGGTGTTGATTTTTTCTTTAAAGTCATCATCCTCTTACCGAGAAATGTCCGACAATCTGTATATAAGTATCCTTATCAGCTTCCAGATAATTTTCCAGCCAAGAATCCACAGACTGAATAAAATGTCCCTTGCTGTCTTGCGTCGGGTACACATGCTTATCGATACTTTCAAGGTAATCTTTGAGCTGATATTTTACCCTTAAATAATCTTTGCCAGCAGCCTTATCTATGATATTCTTAAGGCCTGCTATTTTATTATCAAAGTACTGCTTAAGATAGCCTCTTTTGATAATAATAACATTATTATGTAACTCACATACAGTAGCATCAGCGTGTGCATTAACTAGCTCATAAAATCTTGCAGTAGCATCTGCCAAAGCTTCTGTGTCCTGCAGCTCGTCCATACAAGCATAAGCACCTTCACCAAAGCAAGCGGTAAAATATGTATCGCTATAAATATCCATTTCCGATACATCTCTATATACCTGACTTTCTTGCAACGTCAATGCTTTAGCTGCACTAAGGGTTTTGATAATATAAACATTGCTTACAAAGCTCATATTTTGCCTATCCTTTTCTTGACTACATTCTTTAATATTTACTCAACAACAGACGCAGCTTCACGCTTTTTCAAATATACAATCCCTATGCCATTCTAAAAAGGTTTTGTCGATATTATATTTGCTGGGAACAGCTAATTCTTTGCCTTTAATGGGCAAAAAATACTTTACGTAATACTCCTGCGTAATAGCTTTCTCTAATCTGGATGAGAATATAGTTCTGTTATTTTCATCAAAGGCGATAATGCCTTTATCAAACGCCTTGTCATACAATGCTGATAAGCATATACCATTGCCTGGATTTAAGCGTTCTTTCTCATTCATCGCCCAAGGAATAATGTGACTTGCTACTAGCAATTCAGGAATATCTATCCCGGTAAGTGCGCACTTGCTATTGAAATTTGCCATAACTAAGCTTCTAAAGACATCTTGATTAACTCTTTGCTTTATCAAGCTTAATTTTTCTGCACCCACAAGATAATCAGGAATATCCTGTAACTGTTGCTGATATTTTTCTTCAATTGTTAACTGCTCATAGCGCGCAAGAATGGCTTCGCTTTCATATATCAGCTTTTCTCTGTCATGAGAAAATTCATCCCAATACTGCTGACACTTGGGGCCACCATGCTGCATGCCGGAAACGCCTCTTTGCTTCAGCATCGGATCACAAGAAGCGTAGTTAACAAGCCTATAGGCAACAGCATCAGGAGTTCTGCCGATAAGCTTCGCAACTCTGATGACCTCAGGATTGGTTTTATGCATTTTACCAAACGACATCTTTAAATATAGATTTAAAGCTAAAATCATTTCATCCCTAGACCATAAATTTCTAGCCATAAGTAATCACACCTCCGCTTCTTCTTTCTATTCCCTATTCTACCCAACTTATGCTCTTTAGGCAACTGCAAGCCCTTTATCACTACATCAGTACATTCAAACACGCTTGTACATATTAAATAAATTCTACACAAATTTGATTTGTAACCCATTTTACGTTACAAGTAAAATTAATTCACCATTTTTACCGCTCCGTCTTCACCTCAAAGCTTTTGCCGTCCGTCGTCACAGTAAGCGTACCATGGTCATGCGTTGTCAGCACCTTCGCATCAAGATGCGTTAAGCTGCCCACCACGTTCTTGTTCGGATGCTTGTAAATCGAAAAATCACCGCAGCTGATGAGCGCGTATTTAGGCTTAACCTTGCTGATGAACGGCCAATAGGACGATGTCTTGCTGCCGTGATGACCAACCTTCAGCACGTCCGCCTGCAGCGCAGTGCCGTATTTTTGCTGCAGCGCATCCTCCACCGGCGCCTCTGCATCACCCGTCAGCAGCATCTTAAAGCTACCATAATGCAGCATCAGCACCAGGCTGGTGTTATTCATATTCTTCAGATCCTTTTTATTAAGGAAATCCCCTGGTGCCAGCACCTCGATATAATAATTTTTGTCGATTTTAATCGTATCCCCGGCCTTCAGCGCCTGACCGTGATACTTGCCGGCACGCAAATCCTGGTCCAGCGCCACGGACGCTTTGTAGCCGCTGTTGACATAACCGCTGTCATAAATATTGCTGACGCCGTATTTACCGCGCACATACATGATATTGCCCATATGATCACGATGATGGTGCGTCACAAAAACCGTCTTAATCCTGCTGACGCCGGTCTTGTCCAGCGCCTTAATCAGCGCCTGCCTGCCGCCGCTGTCACCAACCTTATCCTTAACGTCGTTGCCCACGTCAACCATAATATTACGCTTGCCGTCCTGCAGCAAAATCGCATCCGCCTGCCCCACATCCAGTACACTGATGCGCAGTCTGCCCTGCGCTGTGCCTGTGTCCTGCTTCTGCTGCATGCTCTGCGGCATATTGTTTTTGACTGCGGCGCGCACGCTTTCGGCGTTTGGTTGATACAGGCCGCTATACGCTGCCAGCGCCACGATGAAGGCTATGATAATCTGAAAAACAAACTTTAATTTACGCATGAATATCTTACTTCCCTCTTCTTCACTCAATTAATCAGCTTTTTGCTAATACATTTATTATATCACGCATACAAAAAGGCGTACATACTTTTAAATCGTATGTACGCCTAATTCTTAATCCGTTAGTTTAAAACGCCTGAAATTTTTCTTATTTTTTCGGAGTAATCGCCAACACGCGCACCGGCAAGCCGGTCGCTCCTTCAATGCGCGGCCAGGCCGCAACCAGCAATGCACCAGCAGGTGCCACGCGGTCCAGGTTCTGCAGCACTTCAATCTGCAGCTTGCCCTTGCCCAACACATAGCGCTCGCACGCCAAATCGCCTGCTTTGGCAGCCTCTGCCGAAGCATCGGTATCCAGTGTTTCGTGACCGTTGGCTGCAGCATTGCGCTCTTCATAAATATATTGCAGCGCCGGCAAAGACCAGCCGGGGAAGTTTTCGCTGCCATCTGCAGCAATACCGCTCAGCTTATCCATATCCGGCCAATTTTTATACCAGTCGGTACGCAGTGCCACAAAGGCACCGTCGGGAATCGGTCCGTATTCCGCTTCATAAGCCTTGATATCCTCCACCGTTACGGCGTAATGCACATCCTCCGCAACCTTGGCGGTGATATCAATCACGCACAAGGGAAACAGCATCTGCTGCGCGCCAAACGCTTCGGATAAAGGCATATCCTTAACAAAGTGACCGGGAAAGTCAATATGTGTGCCATATTGCCCGGGAAATTTAAAGGTTTGAATCAGGCATTCCAGCATCGGGTTGCCCCAATCGAAAACCGTCTTGCTAACCTCTACGGAGCCTGCGGGAATACCGCTCCACACCGGGCTGTCATTGTTCATGGAGTGAGAAAGCTCCACCCATTCATAAGCATCTGATTTCATTTCTGCTAACATGTTCCATAATTTGTACATAAGAAAACCCCCTCAATAAAAAATATTGGTCCTCGCTATTATCATAGTACATTGATAGGATTTTGTAAAGCAGATATTTTAACAACGGAATATTTGTACAAAGATAAAAGACTCGCCACCGCTAAACAGCGACAGCGAGTCCTTTTATACGTAATAATTATATCTTAATTAATCTCTCAGCTTAGCCTTATATGCTTCGGCAACCTCAGCGATTACCTTCTTCATAGAAGCATCAACCTCAGCGTCGGTCAGAGTGCGGTCTGCAGCCTGATAGGTCAGGTTGAAGGCCATGGATTTGCAGCCTGCAGCAACCTGCTTGCCTGTGTAGATATCGAATACACGCACACCCTGCAGCAGCTCGCCTGCATGCGCACGAATAACCTGCTCCAGCTCGGCGTTGGTTACCTCAGCCGGAACAACAACGGCAATATCACGGCTCATGCTCGGGAACTTGGGCAGATGCTTGTATTGCGGTACAGCGGTTGCGCTTGCTACCAAAGGCTCTACGGCCATTTCCAGCACGTAAGTAACCTGATCCAGCTCAAAGTTTTCCTGAACTACAGGATGCACCTCACCGAAGGAGCCGATAACCTCTCCATTGACAACGATGTCACAGCTCTTGCCCGGATGCAGATACGGCTGTTGGCTGCGAGTCATGGTGTAATCGCTCACCTGCATTGCTTCCAGCAGTCCTTCAACGATGCCCTTCATATCATAGAAGTCAACGTTGCCTTTATCGTCGCACCAGTTGAGTGCTTTGCGGCTGCCGCTCAATACTGCGGTCAGCAGCTGACGCTCTTCGGGATCCTCGGTCAGCGGCAGTGCCTTCGGCAGGAAGATACGGCCGATTTCATACAAGGCAACACTGTTGTTGTGGTTGCGCAGGTTGAAGGAGGCAGTCTGCAGCGCGCTCGGAACCATGGTGGTGCGCATTACGGAGAAAGCGTCGGTAATCGGGTTCAGCAGCTCAATGCAGTTACGACGTGCATCATCTGCTGCCAGCAGCATTTTATCGTAAGCGTTAGCCTTGATGAAGCTGTAGGTCATCATCTCGCTCAGGCCTGCGCCTACCATGTAATCCTGTACATCGTCCTTTACATCGTCCAGCACAGATTGGCTGCCCTGGGTGATGGTCAGCTCCGGCTGATGGCTTTCGATGAAGTCATAGCCATGCATACGGGCAATTTCTTCGCTGATATCAGCATCGCAGTCGATATCACGGCGCCAAGTAGGAGCGGTAATCAGTAGCTCGCCGTCCTTTGCTTCTACGCCAAAGCCCAATTTGGTGAGGATAGCAATCATTTCGTCCTCAGCGATATTCACGCCAATGCGGCCGTTAATCTTTGCTGCGGTAGTGGTGATTACTGCCGGCTTCAGCTCTTCCGGATAAGCTTCTACGATACCGCTGAAGGTTTCGCAGGCACCCATCTGCTCCAGCAGGTGAGCAGCACGGTTCAGTGCGTCATGGTCGCGGATGGTATCTACACCACGCTCAAAACGACCGCTGGCTTCGCTGCGCAGGCCCAGCGCACGGGAGGTGCGGCGGATAGAAGGACCGTGGAAGGAAGCAGCCTCCAGAATAACGTTCTTGGTTTCGTCGGTAACCTCGGTCAACAGACCGCCCATAACACCGCCAAGACCGGCAGCCTTTTCGGCATCACCGATGGTAATCATAGCGGAGGTCAGCTCACGCTCCTTGCCATCGAGGGTAACAAGCTTTTCGCCCTCTTCTGCACGGCGCACGATCAGAGTGTGGCCTGCAACCTTGTCTGCATCATAAGCATGCATCGGCTGGCCCAGCTCCAGCATAACATAGTTGGTAACGTCAACTACGTTGCTGATGGGGCGCACGCCGCAGGCACGCAGACGGCGCTGCATCCATTCGGGAGAAGGCATGATTTTGATATCTTTCAGCACACGGGTAGCAAAGCGGGAGCACAGCTCCGGTGCATCAATTTTTACGTTTACATAATCGCTGGCCTTACCTGCGGCAGCTTCCTTAACATCCATAGCAGGCATTTTCAGCGGACAACCGGTAATAGCGCTGATTTCACGCGCCAGACCGATAATGCTGAAGCAGTCGGCACGGTTGCTGGTCAGGTCGATATCGATAACGGTATCATCCAAGCCTAAAACGGTTTTGATGTCTACACCAATCGGAGTGTTTTCCGGCAGAATGAAGATGCCGTTTCTTTGCTCCGGCAGCAGCAGCTTGGATTCAATGCCCAGCTCATCGGCACTGCACAGCATGCCGAAGGAATCAAGGCCGCGCATTTTAGCTTTTTTCAGCTTCAGGCCTTGCGGGTTGCGCTCGCTGGGAGGCAGTACGCTGCCAACTACGGCAACAGGCACAATGTCATATTGATGAACGTTTTGCGCGCCGGTAAGAATCTGCACCGGTTCGCCGCCTTGGCCGTAATCCAGCATGCAAACCCACAGGTGGTCGCTGTCGGGATGACGGTGAATTTCCATAACCTTACCGGTGATAACACCCTCCAGGCCCTTGCCCAGTTGGGTTACAGTGTCAACCTCCAGGCCGACACGGGTAATTTTATCGCACAGCTCCGCAACGGAGATGTTAATATCTACATATTGTTTTAACCATTCTAAAGATGCAAGCATGATTGATCCTCCTTATTTGAATTGACTGATGAAGCGTTGGTCGTTTTCGAAGAACAGGCGCAAATCGTCAATGCCGTATTTCAGCATAGCGATACGTTCAACGCCCAGACCAAAGGCAAAACCGGTCATTTTCTCGGGATCATAACCGCTCATGCGCAGTACGTTGGGATGTACAACACCGGCGCCAAGGATTTCCAGCCAGCCGCTGTCCTTGCAGACATGGCAGCCGCCGCCCTTAGCATGGCAAATCGGGCAGGATACGTCCACTTCTACGGAAGGCTCGGTGAACGGGAAGTAGGAAGGACGCAGGCGAACCTTTACATCCTCGCCAAACATTTGCTTACAGAACAGCTCCAGAGTGCCCTTCAAATCTGCCAGGCTGATGTTTTTATCTACAACCAGACCTTCTACCTGATGGAACATCGGGGAGTGGGTTGCGTCGTAGTCGCAGCGATAAACGGTACCGGGGCAAATCATGCGAATCGGAGTGTTAGGCTCCTTGCTTTCCAGGGTACGTGCCTGCACGCCGGAGGTTTGGGTGCGCAGCAGATAGTTTTCGGTGATATAGAAGGAATCCTGCATATCCAGTGCCGGATGATCAGGCGGCAAATTCAGTGCGGTGAAGTTGTGGTATACGTCCTCGATTTCCGGACCGTCGCAAACGTCAAAGCCCATGCGCATGAAGATTTTCTTAATCTCACGCATGGTCAATGTTACAGGATGCAGATGACCGGTTTTCGGCTTGCGGCCCGGCAGAGTAATATCAACCTGCTCATTAGCAAGCTTATCAGCCAGCGCTTTTTTCTCCAAAACTGCGGTTGCTTCGTTGATTTTGCCTTCCAGCTCAGCCTTGATTTCGTTGACAATCTGGCCTATTTTCGGACGCTCTTCGGCAGGCAGCTTGCCCATGCCGCGCAGGATTTCGGTCATCGGGCCTTTCTTGCCCAGATATTTGACGCGCAGGTCCTTGAGCGCATCAAGAGAAGTTACGGCAGCAAGCTCTTCTAAAGCCTGTGCTTTTAATGCTTCTAATTTTTCTTTCATTGATTTCATCCTTTCTTCATTGGACAGTATAGAAAGTGCCGGATATGCGGAATATCAACATAAATGGTGCTTTATCAACTGTCACCAAAAAATAAGAAAACGCCCCTGCAAAACTGATAAGTTTACAGGGGCGAAAAAGTTTCGCGGTACCACCCAAATTTGTTCCTTCATTTGCAAGCTTTAACGCAGCCTTACGCCCACCCTACGCAGCCATGCGGTCTTCAGGCAGGACACTCCCAAGGGAACTTCGGCATAATTTTGTGTGCGAAGCTTACAGCCGGTGACTTCGCTCTCTTAAACACAGCCTTAAGCCTACTTGCTTGTTCATCGTGTTATCAGGGGTCGATTCAATTTGACGTTTATTATAGCACTTTTTGAGCAAAAGATAAAGAGGGGTAAAATGATTTATTTTTTCTTCTTTCATCCAGCCTATTTGCTTTTCGTCCAAAACCATCATCTATTTGGATGAAACCAGCAAATATAATAACAACCGCCCCTTGAAATTAACTTTTCAGAGGGCGGTTCAGATATAACCCTATTTAACTCTAAAATAGCAAGTGCTTTTCCCCTTGCCTTCTTTTTGCAATTCACCAGAAAGGACCAGCTTACGCAATGCAGCTTCAATAGAGCTGTCGCTAAGCGTAGAACAAAGCTCACGAATATCCTGCTTATTAAAGCGTCCGATTTTATTTTCACTTGCTCTACGTACCATTTCCAGCGCAGAAAGCTTAGGCTCAATGATAGTCATACGTTCTTCAAAGTCTTTATAAGCAGCAAGAATTGTCCCCAAAATATATTTTACAAATGGTATAGCATCTTCCTTACCCTCATGCCAGCCTACTTGCGAATCAGCCAAAGCTTCATAATATAAATCCTTATTCTTAGCAATTTTGGCTTCCAACGAAATATATTTGCCTACATAAAAACCATTTCTATACAAAAGTAAGGTTGTAAGCAAACGGCTCATTCTTCCATTACCATCATTAAATGGGTGAATGCATAAAAAATCATGAATAAAAACAGGTATAGCAATAAGTGGCTCTAACTCCAAATTACCTATTACTCTATTATATTCTTCACAGATACGCTCAAGCGCTTCCGGTGTTTCGTAAGGAGCAAGCGGTGTAAATAAAATCTTAGTACTACCATCCGGGTAAGTAGCACTGATGTAATTTTGCACGCTCTTAGTTCTCCCTGCAAATTGGTTATTCATATGGTTGTACAAAATTTTATGAAGCTGTAAAATATAGTTTTTGGAGATGGGGATAACATCGAAATTCTCATGTATTATATTTAATACATCACGATAGCCGGCAATTTCCTGCTCATCACGATTTCTCGGTGTTGTTTTCTCGTTTACAAGCTCACGTATTCTAGTGCTAGTCGTAACAATGCCCTCAATCGCATTAGACGCTTCCGTACTTTGAATTTTTGCTATTTCTACCAGCTTATTAAGCTCTTCTGTCCGTTGCTTTACAAAAAGCTCCTGTTTACCTGCCTCTTTATAAATTGCAGCTATCAAGCTCAAAATTTCTGAATCCCATTTTTGTTCTCTAATTATTGAGTAGTTAAAGCTTCTCATTCCCTTATTCCTCCTTCCATTCCCTTAAATTATACCATAAAATAAGGGAATCACCAATAGGATAAGGGAAAACCCGACCCTATTCATCCAACTCCTTAACCTTTCGTCCAAAATCGTTATATAATTGGACGAAAGTAACAAATATTAGACAAAACCGCCCACTGAAATCAGCTTTTCAGAGGGCGGTTAATTTTTTCAATATAAATTATTTTACGCAGGAGCAGGGCACAAAATGCTGCGGCTCAACCTCGCGCAGTACAGGATTGCCTTTATCACAAACACCGGCAACCTGGCAGTCGCAGCGCTTCATGAAACAGCAGGCATCCGGCAGGTTGATGGGAGCGGTAATTTCGCCCTTGATAACCTGGCGCTTAGGTTTATCCTTGCCCACGAGCAGCCAAATTGCAACTGCGCATTATAAAGCACTGTTCTTATATGAAGGACTGCTCTTACATCATTTTCAGGAACTTGTCATACATAGCCAAAAATCCCTGCATAAAGCTCTTGGCCTTAGCCAGATCCGCTGCATCCGGATGGCTTGCAGCCGCAGCCCAACGAGCCTCGCTCTCGGGGCTGGGGCTGTGCGGGCTGCCTGCCGGCATCTTGCGCATCATGGCAATCAGCGCCGGATCAATAGCGCCGCGGATAGACAGTGTTCCCAACACCTTGCAGTCATTGTTCATCAACACGCCTGCATTTACCAGGGAGCTTACAGCGTGGTCACTCGCAGGATCTGCGCCCAAGGTTTGGAACAGCACTACCTTTTTGCCGTGCAATGTTTCCAGATATTTTTTCATTTTTGCGTTCGGTGCGCCTTTATCAACCCAATAGCCTGCCACAACAACGGCAAAGTCATCCGCAGCCGGAGCAGCGTCAACCTGCGCCAGTACGCAGCGTTCGCCTGCAGCCTCAGCCAGAGCCTTGGCAACCTTTTCCGTATTACCGGTTTTGCTGTCATAAACGATTAAAATGTCCTGCATAATATTACACTCCTTTTTATTTCATATTCTTCATAATACCCATCATCCTCTGGCCTGCCTGCTCCATCAGTCCCGGCTTGCCGTAAAGTGCGCATTCCGCAGCCGTCAGCAACACTCTGTCCATCTGACGATAGTAATATTTTCCCTTCGACGTAAAATAATACTTGCCGTCAACAGCGTAAAGCAGGTCCAAAAGCTCCCACTGCTCCAGCAGCGGCGCAAACAGTTTTTCCCAATCTGCATCGCTATACTGCTTCAGCAAAGCAAAATCAAGCCTGCCGGAATCACACTGTCCGGACAGCTTTTCGAGCAACAGATAATTTTCGTTATGCTTGCCCATGCCCATAACAGCGTACTGTCCGGACGTAGCCTTTTTTACATAGTCGCTTCGGTCCATAGTCTTCATGTAATTATACATTCCCATGTGACCGCCGCAGGCCGCACCACAGGTAATGATGTTCGCACCGCTCTTCACCAGCGTATTGTAACCGCTGCGTTCATCCTCGCGCATTGCCCAATGGCAACAGCTCAGTGCCTTGGCACCCTGCTCTGCGAGCAGCGCATCGGCAGCGACGAACATTTCCGCCAGCATTTTATCATTATACTCATACTTGATATTCCCCTTGGCAATCGCCTGACCTAAGGGAGATTTAGGCATAATCTGCAGCTTGTACAAATCCATGCCGCTCACGCCGCAGGCCAGCGCCGTTCTGATATCGTCCAGCAGCATGGCCTGCGTCTGGCCGTTGAGGCCGTAAATCAGGTCGATGATAACCTTGACGCCCTTAGCTGCCACCTCTTCGAGCTTGGCCGTTACCTCTTCCTTGGCATTCAGCCTGCCTAAGGAGCGGCGCAAATGCGTATCAAAGGCCTGCACGCCAAAGCTGAAGCGGTTAACGCCGCCGGCAATGCAGGCATCCAGCTTGTCTGCAGACAAATCATAAATGCTGCTTTCAAAGGTTATCTCGCAATCGTCCGCCAGCTTTGCTACACTGTGAATTTTCTTCAGCAGCGAGCTGACCTGCACCGGACTGAGTACGGACGGCGTACCACCGCCAAAGAAAACTGCTTCCGGTCTTTGCTTGGCAAAAACACCCTGCTGCTGCAAAAAATCCAGCTCTGCCAAAAGCGCCTGCACATATTCTTCCACCTGCTCCGCCTCAAAGGGATTGCGGTAAAAGCTGCAATAAGAGCAGCGCAAATTACAGAACGGAATATGCAGATACAGCGCCGTCGGCTGCGCTGGCTGCAAAGCAAACTCCTGCAGCATCGTGCCTGCCATCAGCCCCGGCAACGGTTTGGTCTTGCGCGGAACATAGGTCAGATCCTTGAAGCTTGCTTCTACTGCAGTTGCCCCCGCTTGACCGGCAAGAGCCTTATAATCATCGCGCTCATAAAACGCCTGAATATTTTTTGCATAATCAGTCATCAGCCTACTCCTTTACTACATCAGGGTACATTTTTGCTGCCATATAGCGTACTGCCTTCGGATATTCCAAACCCGGATTGAGCAAAAACAAATCATCCGGCAGGAAAAATACCTGTTTGTTTTTTACCGCATCAATGGAATTCCACGCAGGATTGCTCATAATCTCCAGCTTAGGATTACCCTCGCTATCTCTGGGCGCGCCCATAGAGGTGATAAAAATTACTTGCGGATTTTTCTCCAGCAAGTCCTCCAGGCTGTAGGGAGCCTTGTCAGGCTGAGCTCCCATCGGTCCGCTGACAGGCTTGGTTTCGCCCTGTACTACGTTGCGCAATTTAAGCATTTTGGCACAGCAACCGGCAATACTGGTTTCCTTTTCCATAGTAATGCCCATGCTGGTGGTGTGCAGAATCGCTACGCTGCGCTCGCTTTTAGGCAGCTTGCTTACTGTAGCATTGATATCCTTATCGAGGCTTTCCACAACCTTCTGCGCCTTATCATCCTTGCGCATCATTTTACCTATGGTAAGCATGCTGTGCTTAACATCCTCAAAAGATTTCAAGTTAAGCACAATTACAGGAATATTGTTGGATTCAAAGGTATGTAGATATCGCTCGTGCATGCCCTTATAGGCAATTACTACATCGGGCTTCAGCTCCATGATTCTTTCAACATTAATGTTGAAAATAAAGCCAACCTCGGCAGCATCTTTGGCAAACGCAGGCACCTTGCCTACCTGCGTTTTGGCGCGGCCGACCACCTTGCCGTCTACAGCCTCCACCAGCTCCAAAAAGGACGGTGACAGGACAACGATTCTTTCCGGAACCTTCTTGATAGTAACAATACGCTGGTTATCATCGGTAATTTTTACTGCAGTACCCGAACCGGAGTTGCCAGTTAGCGGTGTGCAACCGCTTATACATAAGCATACCACAAGAACTGTTAAAATGAAACTAAAAATTTTTCGCATAATAATTCCTCTTAGCCAAACAAAGCAGGCCATCGGGCCTGCTTTATTTGTTGTTCTGCTTTACCAGCTATGTTTAGAATTTATATTCCATACCAACTCTGTACATACGGCCAAGATTACCATCAGAATAAGCACCGAAGTTTTGGTGATTACTGATATTGTCAATACCAAGATAAATCTTGGTATCCTTGTTAAGATGTCTGGAAGCCATGATGTTAGCGATAGTGAAGTCCTTGGTTTCGTAAACGCTGTGACCCATGCTACCTTTCTCTGCATTATTAAAGTAATAATCAATATTAGAAACAAGATCAAAGCTCAAATCCCAAGCGTAGATATTTTCAGGCTGATAAGAAACGCCTAAGGTTACTTGATGCTTAGCTCTATCAGTCAGACGTGTACCAGCAGTTTTGTCCTTCGCATCAAGGAAAGTGTAGCCTGCGTTCAGGTAAATATCTTTGCCCAGTCTGTGCGAACCATACAGTTCTACGCCCTGTAAAGTGGCTTCTGGAACATTTTTATATGTCATAATGTGATCTGGTCCAACCAAGCCAGGGTGAGTAGTGCTGTTAGTTGTTCTGCCTGTCCAATAACTATTAATCAAATCTTTTACTTCATTACGATATGCACCTAAATGTACAGTAGTTTTATCGCCCCAGTCTTTTTCAATTGCTAATTCATAGCTCAATGATTTCTCTGGTTTCAAATCAGGATTACCTTCAAAGAACTGCCCATAATACATTACTTGGGAAGGAGCCATAGGCATATATCTGCCATTATACATTTCCCAATAGTGATACATTTCGTTTACAGTCGGAGTTCTATATCCCTGACCAACAACTGCTTTAATACGCACATCGTCAGCAGCATTATATGTTGTACCCAATCGACCCGTAACTTCGCTACCAAATTTATCACTATGATCATAACGAACAGAAGGAATCACTAACCATTTTTCATTAGGTCTAAACTCATCTTGAACATACGCAGCCAAATAATTTATTGTTGCTTCATCATATGCATCATGAACATTATTACCTGCTCCCGGTAGCGACGTACTCTTTTTCTTTAAACGAGTACCCTCGCTTTTATCTTGACGATATTCAAAGCCAGCAGTTAATCTATTTTTATCGCCTAAATTAATAGTATCCTTACCTTCAATAACAGATAAGGTACGTTTCACAGTATCATGCTTAACTTCTGGATCCTCATGCTTCTGATCTATCCATTGTCCACGCATAAACAACTTTTTATAGGTATCTGTATAGCTAGTGTAATCTTTATCATAAACAGATTTATACGCTCTCAGCATCCAGTCATGCTTATCGTCATTACCACTGTACGTCAAAGCATAATCTGTACGTTTATTATTGTTTATAATTGCACCATATTCAGTAATAACTTGTGGTATAGTGCCCATCATTCCCATAATAACGCTTGTATTAGTTACAGACTTGCTATCCTTTCGAGTTTCTTCTTTCAATCTGCTAAAATCTGCACTCAGCTTATTGCCATTATCAAACGTATAGCCAACATTTAAAGATAAAGGCTGCTCTTTGCCATGAAAATTAGCGTCATTGCCTTCCGAAACTTCATACGGTCTGTTCTTGTTCAGTCCGGCATTGATTTTATAGGAGTAATGATTTTCACTGCCCTGCAGATAAAGGTTACCTTTATAGCCTGCACCCTTACCGTTCTCATACCAGTCGTATTCATAGTTCACAGTGGCAATTGTTTTATCAGGTGTTTTGGTAATAACATTGATAACACCGCCCATAGCATCGCTGCCATACAACGCACCCGCAGGTCCGCGAATAATTTCGACTTTCTCCACATCTTCCATGCGGATTCTGTCTACATCCCAAGCGTTGGCAGAGTTATAAGACAGCTCGCCGCCCAGACGTTTGCCGTCCACCATAATCAGCACATGACGCGACTCACTGCCACGAATGCTCACATTGCTGCGTCCCTGGAAATCATTGAAGACATTGACCCCCAAAGCACCCTTTAAAGCATCATGCAAGGTTTTAGCCTGTGTCTGCTCCAGCTTTTTGCTGTCAACAACCTCTACGGCAGAAGGGGTTTCCTTAACTGACATTTGGGTTCTGGTTGCGGTAACAACCATGGTGTCCAAGGAAAATTCTTGTAAATTCTCTTCAGCAGCGAGTGCTGTCCCCCCCCCACAGTACACTACTGGTCAGCAATGTTGTCAGGACTAACTTGGATAGTTCTTTTTTCTGCATACTCATACCACTCCTTAAAATATATACCAATCACAGCTATAACAGATTAAAATTCGGCAAAGTCTGCCATAGCTAAACCAGTCATTTTAATACATGTCTATTCAGACATATAACTTATTTATGATATTATCTATTTTCGGAATCAATACTGTTTATAAGTATATCATTCAAAGACTATTGAGTCAACAAAAGTTTGAAAAATATTAAGATTTATTTCTATAGAAAAGTTCATAAAACATATGCTGAAATACTACGTTGGAGCAGACTGGATAATTCCAGCAAGCTTTTTTGTTGCAGACAACAAAAAAGACTCCCAATTTCTTGGAAGTCTTGAATTGCAGTTGGTGGCGGCGCACGGATTCGAACCGCGGACACTGCGGGTATGAACCGCATGCTCTAGCCAACTGAGCTACGCCGCCATTTGGAGCTGATGACCAGGATTGAACTGGTGACCTTATCCTTACCAAGGATACGCTCTGCCGACTGAGCTACATCAGCAATATTTAGTTGGTTGCGGGGGGCGGACTTGAACCACCGACCTTCGGGTTATGAGCCCGACGAGCTACCAACTGCTCCACCCCGCGATGAAAGTTGGTGGATGGGGTTGGATTCGAACCAACGAAGCGAAACGCGGCAGATTTACAGTCTGCTCCCTTTAACCACTCGGGAACCCATCCATAGGCAACATAGATATTATATTATAGTGAGATACTTTTGTCAAGCAAAAACTAAAAAAATTATTTGAGCTTCTGACGCAGCGCCTCAAACATCACTATACCGGCTGCCATAGCCACATTCAGCGATTCCGCACGTCCCTGCATCGGGATAAAGACACGCTTGTCTGCAGCCGTCAGCAAAGCAGGACTCACACCATTGGCCTCGTTACCCATCACAAAAGCCAGGCGCCCCTGCAAATCAGCCTTATACAAATTATCCGCGCCGTCCAGGCAGGTAACCAACAGCTCATAGCCGGCCTTACGTGCTGCCTGCACCAACAGCTCCTCGCTCAAGCCGCTCAGCACCGGCAGGTGGAACAGCGAGCCCATGGAAGCACGCACGGTTTTCGGCGCATAAATATCAGCGCAGCCCTGCAGGAGCAGCAGACCGCCAACACCGGCAGCATCCGCAGTACGCAGCATAGTGCCGATATTTCCCGGATCTGTTACACGGTCCAGAACAAGCAGCATTTTGCCGGATGCCAGAAAATCATCCAGACGCTTGCTGCGCATTTCACATACGGCAATAATTCCCTGCGGCGTTTCGGTATCGGCAATTTTTTTCAGCACCTTGTCGCTCACGCAGACGAGCTTAATCTGCTTGGCCGCAGCCTCCTCCAGCACAGCACGGGTGCGGTCATCCTCAATCGCAGTATAAAAAATGCTCTGCACAGCGCCGTAACGCACTGCCTCCTCCACAGTACGCAGGCCCTCCGCCAAAAACAGGCCCTGCTGCTGACGATATTTTTTCTGCTTCAGCTCTGCTGCAGCCTTCACCATTGGGTTTTGCAATCCGGTAAGTTCCATCTCGTTTCTCCTCTATACGCAGCTAAATTACTTTTGCTACTATTATACTAATATATTCCAGCCAGCGTCAATCAGCCATTGATGATAATAAAGAAGGCTGTAAAAAGAATGACGCTGGTAATAATTGTCAATGAATTGAACAGGCTGGCCAGCTGTACATTAGCTCCCAGCTTCTCTACAAAAATCGGACCGATAATCGTGCAGGGTGCCATAAACGCCAGCGCAATCACATAGTTTATCTCCTGCTTGAACGGTGCCAGATAAATAAAAGCTGTAGCACACAAGAGCGATATTGCATAACGCACGCTGAACAGCTCCTTGACGTAGCCAATAGCCTTCTTATCCAGCTTGATTTCAAACATCATACCAATCATCAGCATACTCAAAAACGGGTTGCCTGTGCCCACAATCTCGGTAAACGTGTACACACTCTTGGGGAAGTGCACGCCTGCCAGCGACAGCAGCAGCATGCTGATATAAACAACAAACGGCACCGAATGCAGCAGCTTATCCGTAATATTCCGCACGCTGAATTTATCCTTGCGTCCGTCCGCATAACCGATGCAGGAGGCAGTCAGCGCGTAGGTCATACCGGTGCACATAATAGAATTGCCCACGTCGAACATACACAGGCCGACTACAGCAAAGGGCGTTAAAAAGGCCTGCGCAAACGGCAGCGTAAAGCAGCCTACATTATAACCCGCAAGGCTGAAGATATAGAAAATCTTGGTTGCCGGCGTATCTCCGCGCGTCAGCATCAAGGATACAAAAAGCATCAGCAGGTTGCCGCATAAGCCTAAAAAGACGGCAGCGATTAACGAATAATCCATCTCAAAATGCGCAAAGCTGTTGATTACGGCACAGGGCAACGTAATATTCAACACTATTTTGCTTACGACCTGATAATCGGTCGGTGAAAAAAAGCCACGGCGTTTGCAGATATAGCCTATAAGTATGATGAGCACAAAGGCCAGGGCTTTACTTAAAACTACTAACATAAAACTAAACCCCTCACAAATTATAAAAAAACCTGCTCCCATGCGTACACAGGAGCAGGCTCAGACCAGCGCCTACGCACCAGTCAGTATTTACTTTACTCTTACAGAGCAGCTTTAGCAGCTTCTACCAGCTTAGCGAAAGCAGCAGAGTCATAGATAGCCATGTCAGCCATAACTTTGCGGTTCATTTCGATGCCAGCTTTGGTCAGGCCGCAGATGAAACGGCTGTAGCTCAGGCCGTTAGCACGGGTAGCAGCGTTGATACGAGCGATCCACAGACGACGGAACTCGCGTTTTTTAGCGCGACGGTCACGACGAGCATAGGACAGAGCTTTCATTACCAGCTCGTTAGCTTTTTTGAATTGTTTGCTGCGGGAACCATAGTAACCTTTAGCCAGTTTCAGAATGTGTTTATGACGACGATGAGCGGTTACGCCCACTTTAACTCTTGCCATTGTTAGTATCCTCCTTTAAATCTCTTAATTATGCGTACGGGAGCATTTTTGCTACATGCTCTTTGTCAGTCTTGTGCACCAGAGCTGCTTTACGCAGGTTTCTCTTACGTGCAGGAGATTTATGTTCGAGAATGTGGCTCTTGAAGTTTTTAAAATGTTTGAATTCACCAGAAGCAGTTTTTTTGAAGCGCTTTGCAGCAGCTCTACGGGTTTTCATTTTCGGCATTGTGATTTCCTCCTCTATTATTTAGCAGGTTTTGGCGCAACAATCATAATCATGTTTTTGCCTTCTAATTTTGGAACTCTTTCTACGACGGCAATTTCTTTCAACTGCTGTGCCATACGATTCAGCAGCACCTCGCCAAGCTCAGGATGAGACAGTTCGCGGCCACGGAACATGATGGTAACTTTTACCTTATCGCCATCTTCCAGGAAACGTACTGCATTCTTATACTTAACATTGAAGTCGTGGTCCTCGATACCGGGACGCAGCTTAACTTCTTTAATGTCGAAGGTCTTTTGTTTCTTACGAGCTTCTTTTTCGCGTTTTTGCTGCTCGTAACGATACTTGCCATAATCCATAATCCGGCACACAGGCGGTTTTGCTGTCGGAGCAATTTCGACTAAGTCCAGATGATTTTCTAATGCAAGCTTCAGAGCGTCACGGCTGGACATAATGCCAAGCTGTTCGCCCCCATTGGCAATAACACGCACTTCACGCGCACGAATTTCTTCGTTAATACGCAAGCTTTCCTTACTTATAACAATTCACCTCCATGAACATCAGATAAGCAATTACTGCTCATAAAATCTGTAACATATCAGATATAAGCAAAACAAAAAGCGGGCAGAACAAATTCCACCCGCATGAATATCATATCCAACCCTGTCGAGCGTTTGCCGCAAGGTGAGAAGCGAGTGGCTTCTGCTTTGTTACTAGAATATGATAACACATAGCCTGATAAGTGTCAAGCTTTTTACAGTTTTTATTTAAAAAGATTTTTGATTTTATTGAAGAAGCTCTTTTCCTCAGGGCTGATGTTATCCTTGCTGATTTCGCCGAAGCTGCGCAGTGCTTCCTTCTGCTTTTCGTTCAGCTTAGTCGGTACAACTACCTTGATGCGAACCAGCTGATCGCCGCGCTGACCACCACGCAGGCTGGGAATACCCTTCTCCTTCAGGCGCAGTACCTTACCGGGCTGAGTGCCTTCGGGAACCTTCACGGTTACCTGACCATCCAGCGTAGGAACCTTGATCTCAGCGCCCAGGGTTGCCTGTACGATATTGACAGGTACCTCGCACAGAACAGTAGTGCCATCACGTTCAAAGAACTTATGTGGCTTCACGTACAGATATACGTAAAGATCACCGCTCTGACCGCCCTTAGCACCGGCCTCGCCCTCGCCGCTTACGCGCAGGCGGGAGCCGTTATCTACACCTGCAGGGATTTTTACCTTCAGGCGTTTATTCTTCTTCACAGTACCCTTGCCGCGACATTCCTTACAGGGGTTGGAAATAATCTTGCCCTCGCCGTGGCACTTGGAGCACGGACGCTCATTTACCATCTGACCGAACATGGTGTTCTGGGTGAAGCGTACATAGCCGGAGCCGTGACATTCAGAGCAGGTTTCAACCTTGGAGCCGGGCTCTGCACCATCACCGTGGCAATGGTCGCAGGTTTCGTCGCGATACAGGTTGATTTCCTTCTCTACGCCGAAAGCTGCTTCTTCAAAGGTAATTTCCATATCAAAGCGCAAATCCGCACCGCGCTGCGGGCCCGCTTCGCGGCCGCTGCGACCGCGTCCCTGGCCGCCGAAGAACATGTCGAAAATATCCTCCATGCCACCGCCGCCAAAGCCACCGAAGCCGCCGCCGAACGGATTGCCGCCAGCGCCGCCGGCAGTCTGCGCCTGTTCGAAGGCATCAGGGCCAAGCTGGTCATACTGCTGGCGCTTCTGCTCATCGGAAAGGACGCTGTAAGCCTCATTGGCTTCCTTGAATTTGTTCATGGCTTCTTCGTTGCCCTTATTGCGGTCAGGATGATATTTCAGGGCCAGTTTACGGAATGCTTTTTTTATTTCGTCCTGGGAAGCAGTTTTGCTTACTCCCAGTACCTCATAATAATCTCTCTTAGCCAAAACAGGCGCCTCCTATAACTTTTCTACCGAATATTATTTAAGCATATAATGCCCAGATGCATGATGGCGGTTGCCACAGCAGCTGGGCACTAATATTATATTACTTTTTTACGTCTGCATCAACAAGTACGTCCAGGCGTTTCAACAACGCAGATGGTGCCTTATCTACAGCCTTATTTCTTGTCGTCGTCAACAACTTCCGCATCTACAACATCGTCATCGGCTTTTTTAGCACCTTGCGCACCTTGAGCACCTGCAGCGCCTTGTGCGCCTGCAGCACCCTCTTGTGCCTGAGTTTCTTTGTAAAGCTCAGCGCTCAGCTCGTACAGCGGTTTGGTCAGAGCTTCGGTATCGGCTTTAATCTTGTCGAGGTCGTCACCCTTCATGGTTTCTTTCAGGGTGTCAACTGCAGCTTTAACTTTAGCGATTAATTCGTCTTTGCCTTTGCCTTCCATGTCTTTCATGGTCTTTTCAGCCTGATAGCACATGTTGTCGGCCTGGTTGCGAACTTCTACGCCTTCTTTACGTTTCTTATCAGCTTCAGCATTAGCTTCTGCTTCTTTAACCATTCTGTCTACTTCGTCCTTATCCAGGGTGCCGGAGGAGGTAATGGTAATCTTTTGTTCTTTGCCGGTGCCAAGATCTTTAGCGCTTACGTTAACGATACCGTTAGCATCGATGTCGAAGGAAACTTCGATTTTAGGAATTCCACGCGGTGCAGCCGGGATACCGGACAGCTCGAAGCGGCCCAGAGTTTTGTTGTCTGCAGCCATTTCACGTTCGCCTTGCAGAACATGGATATCAACGGAAGGCTGGTTATCAGCAGCGGTAGAGAATACCTGTTTCTTAGAGGTCGGGATGGTGGTGTTGCGGTCGATAATCTTGGTGAATACACCGCCGAGGGTTTCAATACCCAGGGACAACGGAGTTACATCCAGCAGCAGTACGTTGCCGGTACCTTCTTCACCGGAGAGAACGCCGGCCTGGATAGCAGCACCTACTGCAACGCATTCGTCCGGGTTAACTCCTTTGTAAGGCTCTTTGCCCATGAATGCTTTGATAGCAGCCTGTACAGCCGGGATACGGGAAGAACCGCCAACCAGGATTACCTTGCTGATATCGTTTGCGGAAAGACCTGCATCGCTCATAGCCTGACGAACAGGGCCCATGGTGCGTTCAACAAGATCTGCAGTCATTGATTCGAATTTAGCACGGGTCAGGTCCATATCCAGATGTTTCGGGCCGTCAGCACCTGCAGTGATGAACGGCAGGTTGATGTTGGTGCTCATAACGCCGGACAATTCGATTTTAGCTTTTTCAGCAGCCTCACGCAGACGTTGCATAGCCATACGGTCGGTAGAAAGGTCAATGCCTTCAGCCTTCTTGAATTCGTCAACCATCCAGTCCATGATTTTCTTATCGAAGTCATCGCCGCCCAGATGAGTATCACCATTGGTTGCTTTTACTTCGAATACGCCGTCGCCAACGTCCAGAATGGATACATCGAAGGTGCCGCCGCCGAGGTCGTATACCATGATGGTATGGTCGTCGGTTTTATCAATGCCGTATGCCAGAGAAGCAGCGGTAGGCTCGTTGACGATACGCAGAACATCGAGGCCTGCAATCTTACCAGCGTCTTTAGTAGCCTGACGTTGGCTGTCATTGAAGTATGCAGGAACAGTGATAACTGCCTGGGATACCTTTTCGCCCAGATAAGCTTCTGCATCAGCTTTCAGTTTTTGCAGAATCATTGCGGAAATTTCTTCCGGGGAATATTTTTTGTCGTCGATAGTTACTCTGTAAGAGCCTTCGCCCATGTGACGTTTGATGGAGCTGATAGTTCTGTCAGGGTTGGAAACTGCCTGACGTTTTGCCAGCTGACCAACAAGACGCTCGCCGTTTTTAGCAAAGCCTACAACAGACGGGGTTAAGCGGCTGCCTTCCTGGTTAGTGATGACGGTAGGTTCGCCGCCTTCCATAACTGCAACAACACTATTAGTAGTACCTAAGTCAATACCAATTACTTTAGCCATGATTTTTATCCTCCTGATTACTATCCTTCGGTGATGCGGCAAATGCCACATTTTTACCGAATCGATGTGATATATTTTTTAAATTTATTGTGAAGAGCACGCCAGCTTTATTCGTTGGTGTTTACTCTTACCTTACTGTGACGGATAACCTTGTCACCCAGCTTATAGCCTTTTTCGAAAACCATATCTACGATTTCATCATCCAGCTCCGGATTATGACCACGCATTACAGCTTCGTGGATGTTCGGGTCAAATTTAGCATTTTGAGCTTCGATTTCTTCTACCTTCAAATCCTTGAAGGCATCTTCAAACTGACGGCGGATTTTTTTCATACCATCTACAACTGCATCCACATTATCGCCCTTTTCGACGCTTGCTTCAGCACGCTCAAAATTATCCAAAACCTTTAAGAACTTGCCAACCACATTTGCTGTTACAAAGGCGGAAAGCTGTTCCTTTTCTATATTGGTGCGACGGCGGAAGTTTTCAAAATCGGCCTGCAATCTCAGCAAACGATTTTGCAGCTCTTCGATTTTAGCATCCTTCGGGTCAACCTCAGGCTCAGCGGCTTCCTCCGCATTTTTTGCATCTTCAGCTTCTTCAGCATCTTCAGCTTTTTCAGCTTCTGCAGCTTCCGCAGTTTCCTGTTCGGCAGCCTTCACTTCCGCAGCCTCCTGCTCAGCCTGTTTTTCTTTCATTTCATTATCCTGCAAGGCTCTTCCTCCTTAGTTTTATTTATTTTCGGGCTTTTGCTCGAACATCGTTTTCAAATACTTATGCAGGTAATCCATAACAGTGATTACCTTGCCGTATTCCATACGCGTCGGGCCAAGAACTGCCATCGTACCGACTATCTGACCGTTAAGACGGTAGGTTGCCTGTACCATGCTGCAATCCTGAATGCCGGTGAATTTGTTTTCACTGCCAATCGTGATCTTCAGTCCGCTGTCCTCGCCTGCCTTCAGCAAATCGCGTACCACGCGCTCCTCCTCCAGGATACCCAGAAGATTCTTCACACGCTCCACGTCGCGGAATTCCGGCTGGTTCAGCAGCTGCTTGGTGCCACCCAGGAAAACCTTCTGCTGCTGGTATTTCTGACGCATCTGGCGGATGGACTGTACCAGCGACGTGAACAGCAGCTTATCATCTGCTATATTGCTATGCACCGCCTGCAACAGGTCCTCGGTAATATTCGCCAGCTCTCTACCCTCCAGCAGTCTGCTGACGCGTCCTGCCATGTAGTCCAGCTCCTCCGGCCGCATTCCCAAAGGAATTTCTACCACGCAATTGGCCACATTGCCGTCATCTGTTACAATGCACAGGATGGCATGGTGCTCATCCAGAGGTAAAAACTTCATATAACGGAAGCACGCACCGGCATCACGGTTAGCCAGCACCATCGAAACATTCTTCGTCATCCGGGAAAGAATTTTCGCCGTTGACTGGAAGATTTCATCAATGCTTCTGCGTCTTTCGCTGAACCAGCCGTTAATCAGCGCTCTGTCATTATCTGTCAGAGTTCCCGGCTCAACAAGCGAGTCAACATAAAGACGATAAGCCTGAGCCGACGGTACACGTCCGGCCGAGGTGTGCGGCTGCTCCAGATAACCCAGGAGCTCCAGGTCACTCATCTCGTTACGGATGGTCGCAGGACTGAGGCCCAAATCATATTTGCGGGCAATCGTCCTTGAACCTACAGGCTCAGCAGTTGAAATATAATCCTCAATTATGAGCTGGAGAATTTTTTTCTTTCTTTCGTTTAACATATTCCCACCTCATTTTGATTGTTAGCACTCTATCATTAGGAGTGCTAACATCTTGATACTAGGATAGCACTAGCCTACTTTATTGTCAACACCTTTTTTATTTATTTTTAACTTATCACAAAAACTTCAAATATTTGATTGCCGACCTCCATACCACGCTCCGTCAGGCGCAGTCTTTGCGTACCTGCATCATATGCAATAAGCTTTTGTTCAAACAGCGGTGCCAGTTCAGAGGCAAAGCGCTGCAGCACATCAACGCCAAAGCGCTCGCGAGCCTCCGCCAGGCTCGCGCCTTCGCTGCGACGCAGCCCCATGAACATGAACTCCTCCAGCAGCTCTGCACAAGATAATTCTTCTACATTATATAAATCACTCGCACACAAATCATCACCATCAAAGCTCTGCAGCTGCTCAATATATTCCCGTACCGTACTCAGCCCGGTACGCCGTCTTTGGCCGTCAAAGCCGCAGGCGGCAGCGCCGAAGGCCATGTAAGGATGATATTCCCAGTAAACGGTATTGTGCCGTGAATACTGTCCGTTTTTGGCGTAGTTGGAAATCTCGTAGCGTTCATAACCACGCTTGCGTAAAAAATCCTGCACCAGCTCGTACATATCCGCCGCCGTATCATCATCCGGCAAAGTTATTCTGCCCTTATCCACAAGGCTTGCCAACGGCGTACCCTCCTCCACAATCAGGCCGTAAACAGAAATATGCTCTATGCCCGTATCGGTCAAACGCTCCAGCGTATCCTGCAGGCTTGTAAGCGTCTGCGACGGCAGGCCGTAAATCAAATCCGCGCTGACGCGCGCAAAGCCTGCTTTGCGCGCCAGCGTCAGCGCTTCCAGCGCCTGCTGCGCGTTGTGAATACGTCCTATCGCCTGCAGCTCGTTGTCCTGCAGCGACTGTACGCCGAAGCTGATGCGGTCAAAGCCAAGCTGACGCAGCGTCTGCAGCTTAGCCAAATCCGCAGTGCCTGGGTTCACCTCAATCGTTGCCTCGCAGGGCCGCTGCCAAAAGCCGTACTGCTTCAAGGCCTGCACCAGCTGGGCGATACATTCTGTCGGCAGCACGCTCGGCGTACCGCCGCCAAAGTAAATGCTGGCGTTCGCCGCCATATTTGCAGCCTCATCCGCACGCAGGGCGATTTCCTGACACACGGCGTCGGTATATTCACGCTTTGCCTGCTCGCCAAAGCCGGCATACGAAGCAAAATCGCAGTACAGGCACTTCTGTACGCAAAACGGTATATGCAGATAAAGCGCCTGATACTGCTGCCAGGGCTGCACTTGTTTATTTTCCATAATTGTTATTTCCTTTCACTATCTGTATCTCTATCTGCAAAAAACGCCGCCACAGAAATTACTGCAGCGACGCCTAAGCAAATTTATTTTCCCTTTTTATAGAACCACTTTTTATACGCAAAAAAGACAGCGCCCACAACCAGGATCAAAAGTGTCAGTCTTTGGCTGTGCTCCTGAAAATTAACTACATCATGGCCGATGACAACCTCCAACGCTGTGGAAGGAAATTTGCCGATAAGGTTGGCAATAATGTAATCACGCGCACTCATGCTGCTCACAGCACCCACCGCCGTCAAAATGCCTGAAGGAAAATACGGCAGCGCCCTGGCGAAGGCCATCCACTCCAGGCCGTGCTTGCTGCTTGCTTCATCAATGGATTTCAGCGAGTTGCTTTTTTCAATCAGCTTCTGCGCCGTATCACGGAAGAAAAAGCGCATCAGATAAAAGCTGATAACCACACCGGTTGTTTCCGCCAGCCAAGAAATAGTAATACCCAAGGGCAGGCCGAAAATCAGACCATTGGCTGTAGAAAGAAAAATCGACGGGAATACGCTGCCGGCATTAATCAGCACATCCAGCACAAAACTGATTAAAATCGCCCATGGGCCAAAGGAGCGCAGATATTCCACCAAACCATTGACATTGCCGCTGATTGCCAGCGTAAAGGTTTTGTTGAAGAAATCATCGGCAAAAAAGTGAATACCCAAAAACAAGGCCACCAGCAGTACTGCCGCCGTCACCTTAGCACAAACATCAGGATTTTTTAACCAGTCTTTTTTCATGTATTTATAACCTCTTTAAGAATTAAAAATCATATTAAAGCGTTCGCCAAACTGCATTTCCACCAGGCGGCGGATTTCCGCCCAGTCCTCCGGTGTGCGCAGCTGCGCCTGCGCCAGCTGGCGAACCTGCGCAATTACGTCAACATCTCGCATTATATCAGCAATTCGCAAATCTGGCAAGCCATGCTGCTTCAGGCCGAAGAGCTGACCGGCACCGCGCTGCTCCATATCCTTTTCCGCCAGATAGAAGCCATCCTCGCTCTCATGCAGTACGTTTAGGCGCGCCAGTGCCTCCGGCGAATCGGCAGCCGTCAGCAGCACACAGTAGGACTGCTCGCTGCCGCGTCCTACACGTCCGCGCAGCTGATGCAGCTGCGCCAGACCGAAGCGCTCGGCGTTTTCAATCACCATCAGCGTAGCATTGGGCACGTTCACACCTACCTCGATAACCGTAGTGCTCACCAGTACCTTCAGCTCGCCTGCCGCAAAGCTGTTCATAATCGCATCCTTCTCCGCGCCCTTCAGCCTGCCATGCAGCAGAGCGCAGGGAATGTCCTGCAGAAAATCGCGCTGCAGCTCCTCGTATACTCTTTCAGCACTATGTACAGCAAGGACATCGGATTCCTCAATCAGCGGGCAGACAACGTAGGCCTGCCTTCCCGCCTGCACCTGACGCACCAGGCCGGCGTAAACCTCACGGCGGCGCTCATCCGTATAGCACAGCGTCCGCACCGGCTTGCGCTGCGGCGGACGTCCCTTCATTACGGAAATATCCAAATCGCCGTAAACAGTGAGCGCCAAGGTACGCGGAATCGGCGTTGCCGTCATTACCAGTACATCGGGAGCATTGGCCGATTTATTGGACAGACGCGCACGCTGCTCTACACCGAAGCGGTGCTGCTCGTCCGTCACCGTCAGTGACAGATTGGCAAAGCGCACATCCTCCTCCAGAAGCGCGTGCGTACCCACAATCACGTCAACAAGGCCCAGCTCCAGATTCAGCAGCAGCTCACGCCTTGCCTTAGCACGCATACCGCCAGTCAGCAGAGCAATACGCACACCGTAAGGCTGCAGATATTGCTCCAGCGTTTCAAAATGCTGCGCTGCCAAAATTTCCGTCGGCACCATAATACAGCCCTGATAACCGTTTTCCACCGCCTTAGCCAACGCCAGCGCGCTGATAACCGTCTTGCCGCTGCCTACATCGCCCTGCAGAATACGGTGCATAGGCTTTTTATCCTGCATATCCAGCGAAATTTCGTGCCACGCCTGCTGCTGCGCCGCCGTCAGCTCAAAGGGCAGTCCCTGCATGACGTCCTGCACCAGCTTGCCGTCCACAGCGTGCTTAATGCCTTCTCTGTTATCATGACTCTGCTGGCGATAGTAAAGCAGACCGCACTGCAGCAAAAACAGCTCCTCAAAAACAAAGCGCTGCTTGGCTCGTCGCAATGCTTCCCAGCTTTCCGGAAAGTGAATATTTTTCAGCGCCGTATAGCGGTCGGGCAAATTGTACTGGCTGACAACCTTCGCCGGCAAGCTTTCCGGCAAATCCTTGGCTGCCAGACGCAGCGCCTCGCTCACCCACGTACGCAGGTTCTTCTGCGTCAGGTTACCGCTCAAAGCATACACCGGTACAATGCCCGGCGTTTTGCCCTCGTCCTGCTCCAAAGGCTGCACATCAACCTCACTGACGGACTTCGTAGTGCGCCCCTGTCTTACGCGTCCCGTAATCTGCAGCATGGTATCCGGCTTCAGCTTCTGCGCCTTGTAGCGCTGCCCGCCGAAAAAGTACAGCGTAGCATAGCCTGTTTCATCACGCACCGTCACGGACGTATAACTGCGACGGCTGGCACCGTAACCATTTTTCACCTGATAAACCGTAGCTTTGAAAATCTGCTTGCTGTTGTCAACCTCAAGCTCTTTAATCGTTTTGAGCTTGGCATAATCAAGGTAAGCACCCTGGCGCGGGTAAAATTCCAGCAAATCACCCACGCTGAAAATATTAAGAACAGCTAGCTCAGCTGCCTTTTTTACACCTACACCTTTTAGTGTTGTTACAGGTTCTTTCCACCACATTTATAAAAATACCCTCTTTATCTTAAAATTTCCTTGCTTTTCTGCGCTCTTTATGGTATGATACTCATGTTAAATTTGAATGTGCCTTATGTCTTATCACGTTTAAGGAGGTGGGAAACAATGGCATCTATCTGCGAAATCTGCGGTAAAGGAAAACTCGCTGGCAACAACGTCAGCCACTCCAATAGACACACCAAACGTGCTTGGAACCCGAATATTCAACAAGTAAGAGCAGTTGTTGAAGGTTCTGTTAAACGCTTGAACGTTTGCACCCGTTGCCTGCGTTCCGGTAAAGTTAACCGCGCAATCTAATCCGTTCGGATTTAAAAAGAAGCCAAATACCAATCGGTATTTGGTTTCTTTTTTTTTGCGCTTATTTTACTTTGCAGCCGCACTCGGGGCAGAACTTAACCAAAGAGCTGATTTTGGCGGAGCAGTTCGGGCACAAAATAAAGGCACGGTATTCCGTGAGCTTCTTTTCGAACAGCTCATAGAACTGGTTAACCTCCTTGTCCTCGCGCTTCCAGTTATAAATCTGGAGACGCTCCTTGGTGGAGTCCATAATAACCTGTACGGTTTCTTCATCAAGAGCCTGCATAGCCAGCTGCATGATTTTCTTTTTGTTATGGAAATGCAGCTGATGTACAGCATCATCCTGCTCATCAATAGTTACACCCATCTCGTTAACGCACAGTAAAGCAATATTCCAGGCTACGTCAATATCAACTTCATAAAGACGGTTATCAAAGCAACCGCCGGCACCATCTATTCTCATAGCTATCCTCCTGCCAGATGTTTTTTCTTAATTATAGCACAAGCGCATATTTGCTGTAAAACAAATCGCTCGTGCCATAGCATTATTTATTCAGTTCCGCCGCCATTTCCCGTACAGTCTTATGCAGCAGCGGATGCACCAGCTCCGGTGCAATATCCGCAAGCGGCAGCAGCACAAAATCCCTGTTCTGCATATCGGGATGCGGCAGCGTAAGCTCCGGCGTCTGCATCACGACATTTTCGTAAAGCAGCAAATCCAGATCAATATTGCGCTCGCCCCAATGACGCAGGCGCACACGCCCCATCGCCAGCTCCGTTGCCAAAAGCGTACGCAAAAGCGCCACAGGCTCCAGATTAGTGCGCACCCTGCACACAGCATTCAAAAACTGCGGCTGGTCCGTCACACCATAAGGCTCCGTAGCAAAATAGCCGGAAACCTGCAATACCTCCACGCCCTGCTGCATCAGCAGCATCAGCGCACGCTGTAAATTCTTTTTCTTATCGCCCAGGTTACTGCCCAAGGCAACATATGCAATAGCCATTTCAGACTCCTGTTCTTTTGATGTGATGATGATAGACTTAGCAACAAAATAAACGATACTGTCGCAGCAATTATTCTGTCGCGGCGAAAGCATAAAAATTTTAGGCAATGAGTGCCTGGAACAACAGAAATTGCAATACTGTTTGAGCGCTAAGCTGACTTCTACAGAAAAACGCTTCGCCTAGCGCGAGTTTATTGCAATTTCGTCTTTGTTCCGCACGAAATTGCCGTTAAAAAATTTTTCGCTGCAGCGTGACAAATAATTGCTAAAACATTTCTTCCTGTAACACAATAAGCGATACTATCGCAGTAATTATTCCGTCGCAGCGTGACAGATAATTGCTGAAACAAAACCTACTCCGCGCTGCCGCGCAAAATAGCCTCCAGCGTGCGAATCGCCCGCACATTCTCCTCAACATCATGCACGCGCACCATCTGCGCTCCCGCGTAAATCGCCTGCAGGCTCGTCGCAATCGTTCCCTCCAAACGCTGCTCCGCCGGCACACCGCCCAGCACAGCACCAAGCGTGCTCTTGCGTGAAGCCGCCAGCAGCACAGGATAACCAAAGCTCGTCAAAGCCTTCAAATCACGCATCAGCAGCAAATTCTGCTCCACATTCTTGGCAAAGCCGATACCCGGATCAAGAATAATCTTATCCGCACTCACACCGCGCTCACGCAAAAGCTGTGCTCTCTGCGCCAGATAAACAGCAACCTCCTGCACAACATCCTTGTACTCGCAGTTCTGCTGCATATTCTTCGGCGTACCGCGCATATGCATAAGAATAATCGGCGCTTTAGTTGCCACAACCACATCAGCCATGCGCGGGTCAACCTCCATCGCACTGATATCGTTGATAATATCAGCACCGGCAGCAATAGCTGCCTCCGCCGTATCCGCACGATAGGTATCAATAGAAATAACAGCATCGGGATAAGCCTTACGCAAAGCAGTAATCGCAGGAATTACGCGGCGGCGCTCCTCCTCCCCATCAACGCTGTCACTGCCCGGACGGGTAGACTCACCGCCGATATCCAGCACACCGGCACCCGCAGCAAGCATTCTGCCGGCACGCTCCACCAGCTCCTCCATAGCAGGAACACGGCTGCCTTCATAAAAAGAATCGGGCGTAACGTTCAGAATACCCATCACGCACATCTTCTCGTAGGTCAGCACGCGGCCGTCAGCCAATGTAGTGCACAGCTTTTGCGGCGTCAGCGCCATCTCCAGATCAATAGCAGCCTGAGGAATGCCAAAGTACGGCATCTGCGCCATTTTCTTCAGCAGTACCTTATAATGCTTCAGCGTACCCAAAAGCAGGATATCAACATACTTCGCAGCACAGGTAACAGCACCCACCGGTGTTACGGCGTCGCCGCCTACCGCCAGCATCTCCTGCTTGATAATATTCGCTGCCGGAGTACGCACACCAAGCAGCTTAAACGGAATAATCTCCGCCTTATGCGCAAAAATAGGCAGACTGTCGGCATGAGCGCCGATGCTTGCCAGCGCTGCCTCCAAACCTTCACGGTTAACCTTTAATAACATTCATTCTCACCTTTTTCCACAACAGCAAAAGCGTTATGATTATGGATGCTTTCCATGCTCTCCACCTCTGCACGATACCAGGTAATGCGCTTATCCGCCTCCAGGCGCAAAGCAACCTCACGCACGGCATCCTCCACAAAACGCGGATTCTCATAAGCATGCTCCGTAACGAACTTCTCGTCAGGACGCTTCAAAAGACCGTAAAGCGGCGTGCTTGCAGAAGCCTCGGCATATTCCACCAGCTCCTCCAGCCACACCATCTCCTGCGCCTCAACCTCCAGCTTTGCCCAGGCACGCTGGTTATGCGCACCGTATTCGCTGATTTCCTTAGAGCACGGACACAGCGTCTGCACAGGCACAACAGCAGTAATACGCCAACGCAGCTTTTCACCCTTCTCAGCCTTATACACGCAATCGATATCCATCGGCGCTTCCATGCCGCTCACAGGAGCCTTCTTCGTCACAAAATACGGGAACTTCAGCTCGATAAAAGCTCTTTCAGCCTGCAGATGCTGCTTCAGCTGATCCAAAATAGCCTCCACATCAGCGAGGCCGACAGGGCCGAGCGTGCGCAAACACTCCACAAAGCGGCTCATATGCGTACCACGCATATCATGCGGCAAATCCACAGCCAACGTCACCTCTGCGACGCTGTGCTGCGTACCGCGCGCTTTATCGCGCAGCTCAATCGGCCAGCGCAGGCCCTTTATTCCCACATGCTTCAAAGGAATATTGCGTAAATCCTTTTCGCTTTGTACATCCTTCACGTCATTCACCTCTGTACACGCAGCCACTGGTGCGAGTTTCCCAAACTTCTACTTCATATAAATGATAATGGTCGCTCTTAAGCAGCTCCACTAATTTATTCCAAACCCAGACGCTGATATTTTCTGCAGAAGGCACCGGCAGAATATCATTCAGGCAGGCATGGTCCAGATGCGCCAGCACCTCGTCCTTCACCAGATTCTTCAGCTTAATGAAATCAATAACCATACCCTCGTGGTCAGGAGTACCCTCCACCTTTACCACTAGCTTATAGGTATGACCGTGTAAATGCTCGCACTTGCCGTTATAGGCAGGCAGATAATGCGCAGCGTCAAAATCGAATTCCTTGATAATTATCATTTATACTCTCCTCCATAAAGGGTTAAATCAGCAAAACCGTTCTGGCGCAGAGCCTCATAAGCCACAATCGCCACGGAATTGGACAAGTTCAAAGAGCGTGCATCCTCAATCATCGGAATACGGATGCAGCTTTCGGGATATTCATGCAGCAAGCTTTCTGGCAGACCGGCAGTTTCCTTGCCGAAAATCAGCAGGCTGTCCTGAGCATACTGCACATCGGCATAAGAGCTGTGTGCCTTCGTCGTCAGGAAATACTTAGGATTATCCTTATATTTTTCCAGCACCTCATAAACGCTGTCATAATAATGGATATCGACAAGATGCCAATAATCCAGACCTGCACGCTTCAAATATTTATCCTCTACAGAAAAACCAAGCGGACGAACCAAATGCAGGTGGCAGCCGGTTGCTGCGCACAGACGTGCAATATTACCGGTATTGCCGGGAATTTCCGGTTCAACTAAAACTATATGCATTTTACTGAATGCCTCCTCAGCGGACTGCAACGCAGTCCATAATTTATTTTTGCTCCTGCAGTATTTCAGAAACTCTTTGCTTCATACTGCGTTTCTTTTTATTCTTTTCCTTAACCGGTTCAGCCGGTGCCGGCTTAACCGCCTCCACAGGCTGCTGTGCCAGGATTTTCTGATAGGTAGCCATAATCTTTTCGCAATACAGCGAACCCATCGCCCAAGTACCGTTCAAACCGTACCAGGTGTTGACAACACCGCGCTCCAGGCGGATATTATGCGCCAGGTCATAGCGCGGATCGACAATATCGGTTGAAGGGCGCTTCGTCTGCGTATAAGCCAGCAGATGCTGGATATGCGCACGCACGCCCATTTGCGGTGTAGCAAAGGACGCACCGCGCACACCGCCGCCGATAGTACCGAGACCACAGAAATTATTCTGATGATGCAGCACATCACCGCCATAGCGGTAAGCGCCTGTTTCTACCAATGATTGCGCCAGTGCAAGGTCAGGACGCACGTTTTCACGCTTAGCCTCCTGCCAGTACAGCTCAACAAGCTCCTCTACCGGGCAGGCCAGCTTCACAGCCGGGTTAGCCGCCAAAATATAGGCAACAGCCTGCGCCTTGCTGGCAATCGCCTCACCGTAAATAGCGATATTACGGTAATCGTCCGGCAGCTGAGTACCGGAAAAATAAAACTTGCCGTCCTTCTCCTGCAGCAGCGACGGACGCGGAGCGGCAGGAACATTTATCGTACCGGCAGGCGGTTTAGCCACCGGTTTGGTAGATACTACAATTTTATCCTTTTCCTGAGTTATTTGGACAGCGCGCTGCTTTTTGTTCAACAGCTTCTTATCCTTTTTATCAGCGATAATGGTCTGCTTAGAGGCAGGCGCTTCATCAGCGACCTCGCGCACAGTCGCCGCACACACGCCGGCGTACAGCGACAGGCCCAGCAGAACACACGCAAAAGTAAATTTTTTATAGTTCATAGCGCATTACTCCTATATATATCACGCTATCAATTTTACCGCACCTGAGGCAAAATTGTAAAGTTTTTCCCACCCCTGCAGTGAGGAATTCACAAAAAAGTAGATTTAAGCTATAATATTTATAAGATAACAGTCAAGCGCTATCTTATTTAATATAAAATAGCAATCAACTTGTCAAATTAAGGAGGGAAAATTATGTCCGCAAAATTCCATTTCATCAACCATGCCTGCTTTATTCTGGAAAAAAATAATTCCGCTATTATCTTCGACCCGTATCTGGACGATAATCCGGAAGGACTCACCGCCAAAGACATCAAGGTTGATTATATTTTCGTCAGCCACGGTCACTTCGACCATTTGGGCAGTGCCTTTGAAATCGCCAAAAATTGTGACGCTACCATCATCTCTACTGCCGAAATCTGCGGTCTGGCGCAGGAAGCCGGCTGCAAAGCACACGCTATGCATCTTGGCGGCACCTTTAAGTTTCCCTTCGGCAAGGTTCGCCTGACGCTGGCCTTCCACGGCAGCGGCGTTCCCGGCGGTCACGCCTGCGGTATCGTCATCGATTTCTACGGCACCAAGCTGTACTTCGCCGGTGACACCGCACTCTTCAGCGATATGCAGCTGCTGCCCAAGCTCGACGCTTTTGAATACGCAGTGCTTCCCATCGGCGGCAACTTCACTATGGACCCCAACGATGCGCTTATCGCCTGCAAGCTGCTGCAGGCAAAATACGTTATTCCCGTACATTACAACACCTGGCCGCCCATCGCTCAGGACGTGGAAGCCTTCAAGGCTGCCGTTGAGGACGAAACCGACAGCAAGGTGCTCATTGTAAAACCGGGCAATACTATTGATATCGATTAAAAATTAAAAATTAAAACTTCAAAAACTTACGCCACGAAGCGTTCTTATTCACGTCGCAGTTGCCGCAATTGTTGCACTGCGACGTTGTTTTTTCTCCGAAATATTCCAGCAGTACCTTGCGCAGACACATGGACGTATTGCAGTAGTTGGTCATTTTGCTCAGCAGCTGCAGCTCGTGCTCCTTCCAGGTCAAATCCGGCTGGTCGTGGCCGATGAGATAAGTATTGACCGCAATATCCGCCTTATCGTAAAGCAGCAGACATTCCGCAGGCAGGCCGTCACGCCCTGCGCGCCCTGCCTCCTGATAATAGCTTTCGATATCCTTGGGCATATTATAATGCACCACAAAGCGTACATCCGGCTTATCGATGCCCATACCGAAGGCATTGGTTGCCACAATCAGCGGCACACTGCCGCCGACGAAAGCATTCTGATTCTCACGCCGCTCCTCCGGCGTCAGGCCCGCGTGATAGCGCAAGGCACTGAAGCCCTGGCGCCGCAAAAGCTGCGTCACGCTTTCCACCTTGTTGCGCGTAGCACAGTAAACTACGCCGCAATCCTTTTTATGCTTACGCATAAACTCCAGCAGCGAGCGCTCCTTATCCTGCGTGCGCTGCACAGCAAAATGCAGATTAGGCCTGTCAAAGCCCGTCACCACAATTTTTGCCTCCGGAATGCCCAAGCGTTTGATAATATCACAGCGTACATCCGGTGTAGCCGTAGCAGTAAAGGCTGCCACCAACGGCTTCGTCGGCAAGGCCTGAATAAAATCGGGGATATTATAATACTCCTTGCGGAAGCTGTGTCCCCACTGCGATACGCAGTGCGCCTCGTCCACCGCCACCATCGTAATATAAGCCTGACGGGCAAAATCAATAAATTGCTGGTTGACCAATCGCTCCGGCGCTACGTACAAAAACTTGCACTGCTTGTTGAGCGCAGCATGCAGCACTCGGCCATACTCATTGCTGCTCATGCTGCTGTCAAGATAAGCTGCCGGAATACCGCGGGCCGTCAGCGCCTCCGCCTGGTCCTTCATCAACGATATCAGCGGCGAAATAACCAGCGTCACACCCTTCAGCAGCAGCGAAGGCAGCTGAAAGCAGATGCTCTTGCCTGCACCCGTAGGCAGCACTGCTAAAACAGGCTGTCCATGTAATATTTCACTTATAATTTCTTCCTGCCCTGTGCGAAAGCTGCTGTAGCCATAAAAATGCTGCAGCGCGCGGTGCAGAAAGTCACTGTCTATAATACGTGCCATAAAGCTCCCTTGCTTCGAATAATTTATATTGTAAAAAGTATAGCATATAAGCACTTTTATGTAAAACAACTTTCGTTTTTTCTATGATTGGCTAATAAAAAACAGGTACAGCCTAAGCTGTACCTGAATTTGTTACTTCAAGCGTCTAATTAGTGTTTACGTGCGTTGAAGCATTCGCGGCAGTAAACCGGACGATCGCTGGGTTTGAACGGTACCATGGTCTCTTTACCGCATTCAGCGCAAACTGCGGGGAACATTTCGCGTTGCGGACGGTCGTTTTGTACGCCCATGCGTTGTTTGCGAGCTTGACGGCAAGCCGGGCAACGGCGCGGTTCGTTAGTGAAGCCCTTTTCTGCGTAGAACTCTTGCTCGGAAGCGGTGAATACGAATTCGTTGCCGCACTCGCAGCAGGTTAAAGTCTTGTCTTCTTTCATTGTTTAATCACTCCTAATCATAGATAGAACATACCCCAAAGAACGCATTAAGATGTTTACCTTGGCTTCCCCATGTCATCTATGATAGAAGAAGTTAGGAACTTAAACGGACCACTGAGATACACCTCTTACAGTATATAGTAAGCGCCTGTAAAAGTCAATCTTAGTTTATCAAAAATGCGTAAATTCTTTAATAAGAAACTTTTCATTTCTCAACATATGCTCAAATCCGCTTGTTAACAGTGCTCACAGAAAAAGCTTGCGTTTAAAATAATGGTGCACATCGGTAAGTTTACAGCAAAAACCATGACTGTCTTTTTTGCCGCCTTATAGAAAAACCGCGACAGCTTTTTACGTCTGCGCGGTTTTCATGCTTTAATTTTTATTTATGCAGCCAGTTTACAGAGCTTCCCTGCTCTCTAGCAAAGTGAGCATCATTGATGGTTTCGGCAATAATATTACCCTGCCAGTCATTCAGCGTGCTGACAGAAACATTATGCACACTCAGCTTCCACAGATTGTTCAGCGGTATGCCCAAAAGCAGGCACAGCTGCACGCGGATAATACCACCATGCGATACAATCGCGATATTTTTATCGTGGCCTTCACGCTCGAAGATATAGTCAAAGGCTGCCTGACAGCGACGCGCTGCATCATGAAAGCTTTCGCCCTGCGGCGGAATCCATTCGCCCGGACGCGTCAGGAAATCATCCATCTCCTTAGGCCAGCGGCGGCTGATTTCCGCATATTCCAGGCCCTCCCAGGCACCGAAGCTTACCTCCTGCAGCAAATCCAGCGGCTGGTAGGACATATTTTTGCTCATAGCCAGCGGTGCTGCCGTCATGCAGGCACGCAGCATAGAGCTGCAGTAAATCTTGTCAACCGGCAGATGCTGCATATAGGCAGCCAGCTTCTCGGACTGCTCCAGACCTTTGGCATTCAGCGTCATGTTGATGCGTCCCTGAAAGCGGTGTCCCTTGTTGCTGTCCGTTTCACCATGACGGATTAAATATATTTTACCCATTAAGCCTTCGCTCCTTTTTTAGATTGCTCTGCCAGGGAAAATTCCTTCATCTCCGCATGCACGCCTGCTTCCTCAAAGGTTTCCATTTCCTTGTAGGCCTTGATGCCGGCGTTGAACAGCGTAAAGCAGACAGCAGCGCCCTCACCGGCGCCGTCAGGAATATTCAGGCGCAATGGTGCCGTAAGACCCAGCTCCTGCAGACATTCTTCCGCCCCCGGCTCTGCGGAAACGTGACCGGCAAAGCAGTAATCCAACACTGCAGGTGCCATTTCCGCCGCCTTTTTGGCAGCCTTGCAGACAGCAACGCCGTCCAGCATTACCGGCACCTTCATCGCTGCAGCCTGCAGCAGAGCGCCGGCCATTGCAGTGCGCACCATCTCATTATCAGGCTTGGAAAGACAGCCGAAGCCCAACAGCTCCAATCCCTTCTCATGCACCAGCTCCTGCACCAGGGCAGCGCCCTCCTCCAGAGCGTCAGCCTCCTCCTCCGAGGTTACGAGCAGAGCCACAGCCTTCGCACCGGTTTCTGCAGCAAGCACATTCACCGGCCATTTGGCGTGCATAATTTTTTCGGCCTGGGCAGCCTCTTCGATACCGCACCATACCAGTAAATCGCGTTTAGGATAATCTAAATCCTCTTTTTCATAAATGCCCTTGATACCGCAATAGCGCGAGGTCATTTCTTCCAGCTTGGCCAGACTGCCGACAGGCTTGATCAGATTATCAAAGCGTGTCTGCGCCAGCTTCATACAGCCTCTGTCCGCAGGCACAATCTTTTGGATTATTTCTTCTATATGCATAGCATTTTTCCTTTCTGTCTCTTTAGAATTCGGCAAAATATTGCCGGGGAAATATATCAGATTATATAGGTTGCGAGCATCAGGTAAACCACCACGCCGCATTCCGTCAAAAAGCCGTAGGTATCACCGGTAAGACCGCCCAGCTGACCGCTGAGGAAATGCGCAATGCCCTGGCAGATAACGAAGGCCGCTATTGCCGTATACAGATACGGCAGACCGCAGGCTGCGACAAGCGCCAGACAAAGTGCAAAGGCAATATAGGTGTACATCGGCTTGGCATAGGCCTTAAACATATGACCGATACCGGTTTTGCGTGCATACTTGTAGTTGACGATGTAGGTAACCATAAAGGTGCGCGTTGCTACAAAAACCGCAACCAGAGCAAACGACAGCTTTACCGGCGGCAGCGTAGTATAGGCAGCCACCTTCAGCAACACGAGGCAGACAAGTGCGATAACAGCGTTGGAGCCTACGTGGCTGTCCTTCATGATTTCCAGCATACGCTCACGGTCACGGGCGCTGAAAACACCGTCGGAGGTATCCATAAAGCCGTCGTACATCAGCGCGCCGATAATAATCAGCTCCGCCAGCACCAGCATCACCGCACGCATTAAATCAGGTGTGTGCAGATAATACAGACCGTAATTTACCGCCCCCATAAAAATGCCCATTACCAGACCGACCAACGGGAAGTACGGCACGCTGCGGCTGAAATCGTCATCATGCCAGTCCGTGCGGTTGGAAAAGCGGATTCTGGTCAAAAATTCCAGACAAGTTACAAAATCACGCATTACATCACCTGCTTAAATGATTATACACATCCATAGCTGCCTGCAGCACAACAATAGCCAGAGAAGCACCGGTGCCCTCGCCCAGGCGCATACCTGCATCAACAATCGGGGAAAGCTGCAGCAGCTCCAGCATTTTCTTGTGGGAAATATCACTGCTCAGATGCGAGCACAGCATATAATCGCGGCACTGCGGATAGAGGCCGTAGGCCAGCAGTGCTGCAGCCGTAGCGTTGACACCGTCAACCATAGTCGGCACACGGCGGCGGGCCGCGCCGATAATTACACCGGCCAGACCTGCGTGGTCATAGCCGCCGACCTTGCAGAGAATATCCATTGCATCGCCCTGCTTCGGCATATTTTTTGCCAAACCGTCGATAACAACCTGACGTTTAATCTTCATGCGTTCGTCATTGATACCGCTGCCACGGCCGACAGTCAGCTGCGGGGCCAAGCCTAAAAAGGCGCTGGCAATAGCAGAGGTAGAGGTGGTATTGCCGATGCCCATTTCGCCTGTATAAAGCATATTATAGCCCTGGTCGATGCACATATCAGCCATTTCGATGCCAACGGCAATCGCTTTTTCCGCCTGCTCGCGTGTCATCGCCGGTCCCTGGGTGAAGTCATTTGTTCCCCAGGCCACCTTTTTCTGATAAACCTTGGGCAAATCGCTCAAATCAAAGGCAGTACCCACATCGCAGACGAAAACATCAGCGTGCGCATGACGTGCCAGTACGGTAGCGCCTGCAGTACCGCGCATATAGCCGTTAATCATCTGACGTGTTACCTCCTGCGGATAAGCACTGACGCCGTATTTCGCAATACCATGGTCACCGCACATCAGAACCATCGCTGTCTTTAATTTATCCGGTAAATCCTTGCCAATCATGCCTGCAAGGCCTACAACCATATCCTCCAGCTTGCCCAGATTAGCTGCCGGCTTGTCTATCTTAGCGTAGCCTGCCCGCACTTCTTGCATACGTTCTTCATCCAGAGCAGGTATTATGATTTTCTCCATATCAGTCGTTATTCTCCTTCATCCTCAAATTTAAAAGCCAATTTTTTTACGTCTACGGCCTGACCTGCCACACAATAATAAACATGATCAGCCGCATCTGCCACACGCTGGTTAACCCAGCCGGCAAGGTCACGGTATTCACGCGCCATCTGATTATCCGGCACAATACCGCTGCCCACCTCATTCGTAACAAAGACAACGATTTTGCCGCAATTTCGTGCTGCTGCCAGCACCTTGTCAATTTCATCAAATACTACCTGACAGCGCTCCAGGAATTCACCCTCCGGCGCATCCTTGCCGTAAAGCAGGTTACACATATAAACAGTCAGGCAGTCAAACAGAACCGCTCCTGTTTCCGCTGACAGCGCTTCAAGCGTGCGCTCGGCATGATAAGGCGCTTCGTGATTAATCCAACGCGCATCACGACGCTGACGGTGCAGACGCACGCGCTCCGCCATTTCCTCATCCAGGATTTCTGCCGTAGCAACGTAATCGCATTTGGGAGAATAATGCAATACATAGCGTTCAGCGAATTCGCTCTTGCCGCTGCGTGCTCCACCGGTAACCATAATGATTTTCCCAGGCATATTTTTACCTCCCTTCGTTTTAATATGCTGCATGCTTTTCACGTTATGTCCAAATGAAAAAAGCTCCCTTGCGGGAGATTCACAAAATGCAGCTGCAGCCAAAAATTCTATATTTACGCATACCAAAGCCAGCCTATCTCCCGTAGGCTCCAAGCTTCGTAACAGGCAGGTCTCCTGGCTTAGCTTCATCGCCCTCAGCGCCTTCCCAACTTGCGTCAGTGACATAATTGCCTGGGCTCCACTTACAGTAGCGGGACTGCTCCGGATTCTCACCGGCATTCCCTTTTCAGCGTCGGCCGTCGCCGTCGCACCTGTCAAAAAAATTCCAATTATATATATTCGACAGCAATCACTATAATCCTGCCAAAGCATAAAAAAAGAGCTGCCTAAACAGCTCTTTTTTGAATTTCGTTATTTTGCGTAATCAACCGCACGGGTTTCGCGGATGATAACAACCTTGATCTGACCGGGATATTCCATTTCAGCTTCAATCTTCTTGGAGATATCGCGTGCCAGAAGCACAGCGGAAGCATCATCGATAACATCCGGCTTAACCATAATGCGGATTTCGCGGCCAGCCTGTACGGCATAGCATTTTTCAACGCCCTCAAAGGACTCAGAAATTTCTTCCAATCGAGTTAAGCGCTTCAGGTAGCTTTCCAGAGTTTCGCGTCTTGCACCCGGGCGGGCAGCAGATACTGCGTCAGCGGCAGATACCAGAACAGCTTCAACACTCTTAGGCTCGCAGTCACCATGATGCGCCAGAATAGCATTGACAATCAAGTCGGACTCACGGAACTTCTTGGCAATTTCGCCGCCGATTTCAACGTGAGAGCCTTCCATTTCATGGTCAATAGCCTTGCCGATATCATGCAGCAGGCCGGCACGTTTTGCCAGAACAACGTCAACACCAAGCTCAGAAGCCATTACACCTGCCAGGTTAGCAACCTCAACAGAATGGTTCAGGACATTCTGACCATAGCTGGTACGATATTTCAGGCGGCCCAGCAGCTTAATCAGTTCGGGGTGCAGGCCATGCACACCGACAGCAAAGGTAGCCTGTTCGCCGGCTTCCTTAATCTTCTGCTCAACCTCTTTTTGTGCCTTTTCAACCATTTCCTCAATGCGGGACGGATGAATACGGCCGTCATTAATCAATTTTTCCAGAGCGATACGGGCAACCTCGCGGCGTACCGGATCAAAGCCGGAAATAATAACAGCCTCCGGAGTATCATCGATAATCAGATCGATGCCGGTAAGGGTTTCCAGGGTGCGGATGTTACGGCCTTCACGACCGATAATGCGGCCCTTCATTTCATCGTTAGGCAAGCCTACTACGGAAACGGTGGTTTCCGCTACATGGTCTGCTGCACAACGCTGAATTGCCAGGGAGATAATCTCTCTTGCCTTGCGGTCTGCCTCATCCTTAGCCTGTTGCTCCAGATCCTTAACCATCATAGCAGATTCATGCTTAACCTCTTCCTCGAGGGATTGCAGCAGCTCCTGCTTTGCTTCGTCACTGGTCAGTCCGGAAATACGCTCCAGCTCAACCTGACGTTTTTCCAACATAGCATCAGCCTTCTCCTGAGCAGCGTTCAGACGCTGTTCCTTAGAAGCCAGCTTTTCTTCTTTGCGTTCGAAGGATTCGATTTTACGGTCCAGATTTTCTTCTTTTTGCAACAGACGACGCTCCTGACGCTGCAGGTCATTACGTCTGTCTTTATTTTCACGCTCCATATCGGAACGCAGACGATGGATTTCTTCTTTAGCCTCCATCATGATTTCTTTGCGTTTTGCTTCGCCGGTCTGCTCCGCATCCTGTACAATACGGATAGCCTGCTCTTCTGCAGTAGCAATTTTACCTTCAGCAACATTTTTGCGAACCAGATAACCTACCGCACCGCCGGCCAGACCAACTACAACAGCTGTACCGATAATTTCTAAAATCGTCCTCACCTCCTAAATGTAGATTTTTCCAAGATTTTTTTGCATAGTAACAGCAGGCGCCTGTTTGCGTCTGCTATAGATGTCCTTATTCCGTTGAATCTATAATAAATTATGTATTATCTATTCTGAAATAGGGCAAAAAATAAGGCAACCGCTTTACGCGTCGCCTCGTGAAAATCGTTGATATTAACACGATTGGATAACTACATTATAGATTATATTTAACAAAATTGTCAAGTTTAACCGCTACATATTGTCTGAAAAATGTAATTTACCCAATATAATGTGCATATATCTTGATGAAAAGCCGCGAGCCGCCATAAAGCGTCCTGCAGCCGCATATATTTTTTTGTAGTCTGCTTCCTCTGTTAATTTACGCTGGTTACGCTGCATAAAAAGCTGTGCCGCGTTCTCTGCCTGCTGCTCTTCAACGTCAGGCGTAAAGCGTTCCATGATTTCTGCAGCCACGTCTGCGCGTATGCCACGCTTGCTCAGCTCCAGCTGCAGATGCTGCCTGCCATAGTAGCGCTTGGCCAACCATGCCTCGTACACTCTTAGGGCATAACGCTCCTCGTTAAGCAGACCATAGTCCTCCAGCTTGGCCACTGCCTCCAGCGCCTGCGCCTTAGTGGCACCCTTGCGCTGCAAACGCTCCAGCATGTCCTTATGGCTGTAGTCACGATAAGACAATAAATCCAGCGCGCAGTCATAAACCTGCTGCGCGCTGGTAAAGCCTTCTTCCTTTTTTTTATTCCTTAAAGATCGACTCCACATCCTGCAACGGCTCCTCAGCTACTTCCTTATTATCGCTCTTGGCAATCGTCACGGCGCGGATTTTTGCTTCAATTTCGTTGGCAATTTCCGGATTTTCGCGCAAATAGTCTTTAACCTTTTCCTTGCCCTGACCTAAACGGATATCGCCATAGGAATACCAGGCACCGCTCTTGTTGATAATATCAAGATCTGCACCAAGATCAACAAGGCAGCCCTCATGGGAAATACCCTTGCCATACATGATATCAAACTCTGCCTGTCTGAATGGCGGTGCTACCTTGTTCTTGACAACCTTGACACGGGTACGGCTGCCAATTACATCGTTACCGTTTTTCAGCGTATCAATACGACGTACATCCATGCGGACAGTAGAGTAGAATTTCAACGCACGGCCACCGGTAGTGGTTTCCGGATTACCGAACATAACGCCGACCTTTTCACGAATCTGGTTGATGAAAATAGTAGCACATTTGGATTTGGAAATCAGACCTGTCAGCTTACGCAGAGCCTGGCTCATCAGACGTGCCTGCAGACCAACGTGTGAATCACCCATCTCGCCTTCAATTTCTGCACGCGGAACCAAAGCAGCAACAGAGTCAATAACGATAATATCAATAGCGCCGCTGCGTACCAGTGCGTCAGCAATTTCCAATGCCTGCTCACCATTATCCGGCTGAGAAATCAACAGATCATCAATATTTACACCAAGATGACGGGCATATTCCGGATCAAGCGCATGCTCCGCATCAATAAAAGCTGCATAGCCGCCCATTTTCTGAGCTTCAGCAATCATATGCAATGCAACGGTAGTTTTACCGGAAGATTCAGGACCGTAAATCTCAATAACACGTCCACGCGGAATACCACCGACACCAAGAGCAATATCTAAGGATAAAGCACCTGTAGGGATAACCTCAATATTCATCTTGGCACTTGCTTCGCCCAGCATCATAATGCTGCCCTTGCCAAAATCCTTTTCAATCTGGTGCATCGCCATGTCTAAAGCTTTCTTTTTATCTGCGTCCATTTGCTTGCCTCCTAATATATAAATTTAAAATTCATCGATTCACTGCCTTTATTATACAAACAAAAGTTTCGTTTGTCAAGAGAAGTTTTGTTATTTAATATTCTGTTTAGTAGCTTCCATCTGTGCCTGCTTTTCCTTTTCTTCCAGCAGGTGCTTGATTTCATCCTGAGTATATTCATAGGTGCTGTTGCAGAATTCGCAGTGAGCTTCTGTTGTTTTATCCTGCGCCAGCTCCTCCAGGGATTTCATATCAAGGCTTCCCAGAGCTGCCAGAATGCGCTCACGACTGCAGCGGCATTTGAAGCTCAGGGGAATTGTTTCTTTAATATCAACGTCCAGACCGCGGCCAAGAATTTCAATCATCTTTTGCGGAGTATAGCCAATTTCCAACAATTGAGTTACATACGGCGTCAGGTTAACGTTGTTTTCCAGTTTTTCCAACACCTCGTCTGTGCAGCCCGGCATAGCCTGAATAAAGAAGCCGCCGGAGGCTGTTACGTTGCCGTCCTTGTCAACGAGTACGCCCAAAGCAACGCTTGTAGGAGTCTGTTCGGAAACGTAGAGGTATTTGGTCAAATCGCTGGCAATCTCGCCGTCCTGCAGCTCGCAGTAGCCTGTGAAGGGCTCTGCATTCTGAAGATAACGCGTTACAATAATATTGCCTTCGCCGATACCGCCACCGACATCCAGCTTGCCATTTTTCAACGGCAAAAATGCGTCCGGGTTTTCTACATAACCACGCACGGTGCTGCCTTCGGCATCTGCTACTACCTCGCCCAGAGGGCCGTCGCCCTTCAGGCGCAGGCTGATGCGCTCGTTATCCTTCATGGTTGCGGCCAGCAGCAAAGCACCGTTCATTGCACGTCCCAGAGCAGCGCTTGCCAGATGGGAGCAGCCATGCTTTTTAGCTGCCTCCTGTACCAGATTAGTGGTGCATAATGCATAAATACGTACACCATCGGCCGTAGCCTTTGTTAAAACATCTTCCATAATATTGCCTCACAATCCTGCCTTACGGCAAAAATTTCACTTGCTTAATAAAACAAGCCCACTAAACTACTGCTAGCGGGCTTGCAAATTTCATGCATGGGGAACAGCCTGTTATCAGCTCTTCCACAATGTCAATTATAAATCATAATAGTCAAAAAGGCAAGCGGTGAAAATGTTACATTTCTTTGAAGAGATTTACCATTTCCATGGCGGTCATTGCGCAGTCTACGCCCTTGTTGCCGGCCTTGGTGCCAGCACGTTCTACAGCCTGCTGGATGTTTTCGGTGGTGAGTACGCCGAAGGCTACGGGTACGCCGGTTTGCATGCTTACCTGAGCAATGCCTTTGGAGGCTTCAGCGCATACATAGTCGAAATGCGGGGTTGCGCCGCGGATTACTGCGCCTAAGCAGATTACTGCGTCGTATTTGCCGCTTTCTGCGAGTTTTTTTGCTGCCATGGGGATTTCGAAGGCGCCCGGTACCCAGGCTACGGTGAGGTCTTCGTCAGCTGCTTCGTGGCGGATCAGGCAGTCGATGCAGCCGCTGAGGAGTTTGCTGGTGATGAATTCGTTGAAGCGGGCTACGACGATTGCGATTTTCATGTTTTTGGCGGTGAGTTTTCCTTCTAATGTTTTCATGGTTTGTTCCTCCTAATGGTTTTACGTTTTACGTTAATTTATACTTTATTATTTTCCGCAGTGGCAGCCACAGCCTTCGTGCAGCTTGTGGCCCATTTTCTCTTCTTTAACGTCGAGATAATGTTCGTTGTATTTGTTAGGCTCCATGATGATGGGCACGCGGTCGGTAATGGTGATGCCGTAGCCGGAGAGGCCGATGCGTTTTGCGGGGTTATTGGTAATCAGGCGGATGCTGGTGAGTCCGAGGTCAGCCAGAATTTGTGCGCCCATGCCATAGTCGCGCAGGTCGGGAGCAAAGCCCAGACGCACGTTAGCCTCAACGGTATCAAGGCCCTGATCCTGCAGTGCGTAAGCACGGATTTTGTTGGCCAAGCCAATACCACGGCCCTCCTGACGCATGTAAACAACAGCGCCGCAGCCTTCCTTTTCAATCATCTTCAAAGCGGTTGCCAGCTGATCGCCGCAGTCGCAGCGCAGGCTGCCGAAGGCATCACCGGTCAGGCACTCGCTGTGTACGCGCACCAGCACGTCCTTTTTGCCGGCAACATCACCCTTGACAATAGCAACATGGCAAAGGTTATCCAAATCGTTTTCATAAGCAATAATGCGGAAATTGCCGTATTTAGTCGGCAGTGCAGCCTCAGCAGCACGGTGCACCATTTTTTCATGTGCCTTACGATAAGCAACAAGCTCGGCAACAGTGATGAAAACAAGCTTATGCTTTTTGGCGAACTCGATTAAATCCGGAGTACGCGCCATATGGCCGTCGTCATTCATAATCTCGCAGCAGATGCCTACAGGCTGCAGACCTGCCAGCTTGCACAAATCAACAGTAGTTTCGGTGTGACCGGTACGCACCAGTACACCGCCCTTGCGTGCGCGCAGCGGGAAAACGTGGCCCGGACGGCGGAAGTCGTTTGGCTGTGCACCGGGCTCAGCGCATTTTTTTATGGTATAAGCGCGCTCGTAAGCGGAAATACCGGTGGTGGTGTCAACATGGTCAATAGAAACAGAGAAGGCTGTTTCGTGATTGTCGGTGTTGTGCGTTACCATAGCGCCGAACTGCAGCTTGTCCATAACCTCGCTGTCTGCCGGCATGCAAATAAGTCCGCGTGCTTCCTTAGCCATAAAGTTAATAGCCTCGGGAGTGCACAGCTCGGCTGCCATAATCAGGTCGCCTTCGTTTTCGCGGTCCTCGTCATCGGTTACCAGTACCATCTGACCTGCTTTAATCGCAGCGATGGCTTCATCAATTGTATTATACTTAAACTTTTCCATTTTCTACCTCTTTGTTGCTGCTCAGATAAACCCATTTTCCAACAGCATATTTTTATTTAAAGCAGGCTCCTGAGTCTGCTTGGGGTTAAATTTTAACATTTGCTCTACATATTTGCCGATAATATCCGTTTCCAGATTTACGCTGTCGCCCACATCCTTAAAGCCAAGCGTTGTTTCCTTGGCGGTATGCGGAATCAGCGATACGGAAAAGCTGCTTTCTGTAACCTGCGTTACCGTCAGGCTGATACCATCAATCGCAATGCTGCCCTTTTTGATGATATACTTCAAAAGCTCCGGCGGGGTGTTGATGGTCACCACCATGGCAATGCCCTCAGGCCTACGGCTGGCAATCACGCCTAAGCCTTCCACATGTCCGCTGACGATGTGACCGTCAAGACCGTCGCACAGGCGCAGCGTGCGCTCCAGGTTCACCCTGTCGCCGGCATGCAGGCTGCCGATATTGGTCAGGCGCACTGTTTCCGGCATCACGTCGGCGGTAAAAGCGGAATCATCCATGCTTACTACCGTCAGGCAGGCGCCGTTTACGGCAACGCTGTCACCGATTTTCAAATTCTGCAGTACCTTCGCCGCCGCCACTGTCAGGTGATATGATTCACCCTGCTGCGCCAGCTTCTGCACTGTTCCCAGTTCAGCTACCAATCCTGTAAACATTATTCTGCCCCCCTCAGCAGCTCCTGCTTATCCAGCTCCGGCACCAGACCTGTTATCAGTACATCACTGCCCATTTTTTCAACCTCGACCTCATCAAGCTGCCAGCCGGTTTCTACCAGGCTGCTGCCTGCGCCGCCTACCGGCGGCAGAGCAGCAGCGCCACCGATCAGCTTGGGCGCTACAAAGGCGCACACTCTGTCAGCCAGGCCTGCATCGAAGAAGGCACCATGAATTGCACTGCCGCCTTCTACCAACAGGCTGGTAATACCGCGCTCGGCCAAAGCCTGTACTACCTGCGCCACAGGCAGCACGCCGTCAGCCAACGGTAGACGTACCACCTCTACGTTAGGTAGAGCAGCCAGCGCTTCCGCCTTAACGATATCTGAATCCAGACCGGTAAAGATAATCGTATCCGCCAACGGATTTAAAACTGTCGCCATCAGCGAAATCTTCAGGCTGCTGTCGAGCACTACACGCACCGGATTCTTACCGCGCACCAGACGGGTGGTCAGCTCCGGGTCATCCTCCAGCACTGTGCCGATGCCGACAAGCACAGCGTCATGCTGCTTGCGCAGGCGATGTGCGAAGGTGCGTGCCTCCTCGCCAGTAATCCATTTGCTGTCGCCCGTTGCCGTCGCAATCTTGCCATCCAATGTCATAGCGTATTTTAAAGTGATAAACGGACGCTTTTTGGTAATCCAGGTAAAGAAGCGCTCATTTAATCGCTGAGCCTCCTTTTCGCACACGCCGGTAACAACCTCTATACCCTGCAGGCGCAGATATTCCAAACCCTGACCTGCAACCTTGGGATTAGGATCAAGGCAGGCCACAACAACCTTGCCGATGCCAGCACGTGCCAAAGCTACGCAGCAGGGACCGGTGCGACCGTAATGTGCGCAGGGCTCCAGCGTTACATAGGCCGTTGCCCCCTGAGCCATCTGTTTGGCTTCAGCCAAGGCATTGACCTCCGCATGCGGTTCGCCGGCCTTATGGTGATAGCCCTCGCCCACAATATTGCCGTCATCATCCACAATCACACAGCCAACCATCGGGTTGGGACTGGTGTTGCCCTCTGCCTGCAGCGCCAGCTCCAGGGCTCGCTGCATATATGCTTCATCTGTCATTCTTGCCAAAATATCACCTTCCAGTAATATAAAAAACCGCATAAAGACCTAAGGAGCCCATATGCGGTAAAAAATACAGTTTTGCCACCTTTTATCATCCAGACTATACTGTCGGTACCGGAATCACACCGGTTCATGCGCTGTTGCGCTAGCGGACTTTACCGCCGATCGGGAATTGCACCCTGCCCCAAAGGTTACATTATGAAGTTATTTTTATTATAGCGTCAAATTTTCTTCCAGTCAAGAAAACTATACGTGAACACTATGATTTACTTCGCTGCCTCTTTAATAATTTCGTAGGTCCAGCGTGCAGTGTTGTACAGGTCCTCTTCCTTCAGATATTCCGCGGTAGTATGTACATTGCTCATGCCGGTTGCCAAAAGGCCACAGGGCAGGCCGTAACCGCAAAGATAGTTGCCGTCGCTGCAGCCGCCGGTGGTTTTCAGCTCTACCGGGAAGCCCAGTGTTTCCGCAGCGCGTGCTGCCAGCTTAATGCATTCGTGGTCCTTGTTCAGCTCCACAGCAGGACAGCCTTCCACTACGTCGAATTCAACCTGACCGCCACCGGCTTCAACAGCCTCTTTAATCAAAGCGATGGTGGAATCCTTCAACGCTTCCAGACGCGGTACGTTCAGAGAGCGCATATCAATGACGAATTTAGCCTCTGGGCAAACGATGTTGGTGCCGACGCCTGCATTGAACATGCCGATGTTAAAGGTAGTTTCGCTGTCCAGACGGCCGTAAGCAGGCAGCTTGGACAGAGCATCCGCTGCCAGCATAATCGCATTGACGCCTTCTTCCGGAGCAATGCCTGCATGGGCGGCCTTGCCCTTGACGGTTACGTAAATATCGTACAGCTTCGGTGCAGCGTAGGTAATTTCACCCGGTGCGCCGCCAATATCCATGCAATAGCCATAATCAGCCTTAATCCAGCTCTGGTCCATGTTGACTACGCCCAGGCAGCCAATTTCCTCGCTGACGGTGAAGCACAGCTGCACGTCGCCGTGAGCTACGCCGTCCTCCTTCAGTGCGCGCACCGCCTCCAGCATCGCAGCAACACCAACCTTGTCGTCACCGCCCAAAGTTGTGGTGCCGTCGCTGTACAGCACGCCGTCCTTGCGGACAACCTTAGTGCCTGTTGTCGGTGCTACGGAATCCATGTGCGCTTCAAACAGCAGCGTAGGAGCATTCGGCACGGTGCCCTTCACATAGGCCCACACATTGCCGCAGGTACCGCCGGTTTTTTCGTGCGCCTTGTCCATCTCAGGCTCCAGGCCAAGCTCGCGCAGCTTCGCCATAATCAGCTCTGCTTCCTGCTTTTCGTCCTTGCTGGGGCAGGGAACGCTTACCAGCTCTATAAATTCATCAATTAATCTTGTTTTGTTTATCATCTAGGTCACCTCGTAATAGTTTCGGATATAAGCATATTATATACCTTAATGAAAGCCACGCGCAAGTTTAGCTGCCGGCAATATTACATTTGCAGATAACGGCAGGCCAGATACAAGGCGCCCGCAACCAGGCCACCGCAGGCACGGATGCGCAGCTTTTTCACATCAACGCGCTCCGGATCGCTCTTCTGCAGACAGCCGATACCGCCTAACAGCAGCCAGGCAGAAAACAGCAGCATAGCCGCCGCCAGATAATCCCAGCTTTCCAATTTAGCAAAAATCTCCATTACATCACCTATTCTTTATTATTTTGCGGACACAGATATGCATAGTGACAGTAAGCACAGCCTGCGTTACAGCTGCAGGTGAAGTCTTCCTCCTCGCCCTTGCCGCTGATTTCCTCGCACAGCTCCACTGCCTCCTGCAGGTACGACTTATCAAACGGCAGCTGCCAGACGCTCATGTTCTGCAGGAAGTGCAGCTCGGCGCGCACAACTCTTTTACCGTGGTACAGCTTTTCCGCTGCGTCCTTATAGAGCGCCAGCTGATAAGCATAGCCAAGCTTCACCTCATCAGGCTCCGGCGGCGTACCTGTTTTATAGTCCACTATTATCATCTTATCATTTTCGTCAAAGGCCAGCAAATCAATTACGCCCTCAGTCGCCAGCTCCTGCTGCAGCGGCTGCACGAAGGCTAATTCACGCTTCTGCTTTTTGGGCAGCGCTTTATACAAATCGCTGGCAATATAATTGGTAAACAGCTGCTTCGCCCAGCCGCCAACTGCGCCGGGAGCATTTTCCTGCAACGCAATGGCAAAAACAGCCTCCGCATTATAGCCATTATACAGCTCCAGCGCTCTATGCACAATACTGCCGGTTACACTCGCAGGCAGCTCACGCGCCTGCTCGTCAGCAACTGTCTGCTCCAGCTCAGGCAACGCCAGAACCTGCTGGTAGTAGTACTGGCGCTGGCAATGCAGATACGTCTGCAGCGCACTTGCCGTAAAGCAGGTACGGCCGCAGGCCGCGTAAGCAGGCAGCGGTGCCAAGGCCAACGGCTCCAGCACCAGCTGCTCTTGCTCGCTCTGCTGCGCAACAGCTGGTTGCAAATCATCGGCGCACAGCAGACGCACCCACTGGCAGCTGCACGCCTGCTTTTGCCAATCTGCCTCCAGCACTGCCTGCAGCTGCTGCCACCAGCCTGTAGCAGACGGCAGACTGACAATAGTCTCCGGCAGCTTTTCCCTTGCCACCGTACCAACCATTAAAAGCTGTTTTTGCGCACGCGTCATCGCAACGTACAGCAAGCGTCTGGCTTCTTCCTCTTCCAGCACCTTGTCGCGTTCCTTCGCCAGCTCGTAAATCCCACTGTTTTGCAGCTGCAGCTGTTCATCAGGTACCTTGATGCCCAAAAGTCCCTGCTCGCCTTCCTTGCCGGGCAAATATTTGATAGAGGAGGTATCGCCCTTCACTGATTTATCAAGCTGCGGTAAAATTACCAGATCGAATTCCAGTCCCTTGGAATTATGTATCGTCATAATCTGCAAGGCATCGTCAGCCTGTACGGTAGCAGCAGGCTCTTTACTGCTGTTGGCACGCAGGTCCTTGACGTACTGCAGCCATTCAGCCAGCGAAGCCTGCTTCGTCTGGCAGTACTGCTGCGCCAGTCGGCGCAGCTTTTTGACGTTGGCCAGCTTGCTGGGGCCGTTTTCCTGTTGCGAGAGGACGAACTCAGGCTTCAGCTCAGTCCAAAGCTGTGCGAACAGCTCCGGCAGCGCCAGCAGCGCTGCCGCTTCGCGCAGACGTCCCAGGATTGCAGCAGCCTGCACTGCCAAAGCCTGCTGCTCCGGCTCTAGTTTAATCTCCAGCTCGCCACTGCCTACAGCCTGCAAAACGTCCCACAGCTGTCTGTCCTTGCCCGTCTGCCAGAAAAGCTGCGTCAGTGTTGCGTCGTCCAAACCGAAATAATTGGAGCGCAAGGCACCTGCCAGCTCCAGACTTGCGTAACGGTTGTGCAGCGCAGCCAGCAGATTCAGAATATCCAGTACCTCCTGCTGCTCATAAAAGCCCTTGCCCTTGACTACTACGCAATTAATGCCGTAGCCTTGCAGCGTCTGCCGCAAAATTTCGCAATGCGTCATTGCACGCAGCAAAATAGCCTTGCTGGCTCCCGGCCTGAGCTGCGGCTCTACCTTGGGCAGCTCCTGCTGCAGATAGGCGGCGATTGCCTCTGCCTCCTTCTGCCATTTATCCTCTTTATTGCCCAGGTCGTCGTCCTTAGATTTATACGGCACCTGCAACAGACAAACCTTGGCCCCACCGGTGTTTGCACCCTCGTGATGCTCCAGACGGATTTCCTCCTCAGGCAAATCCATCAGCTGACAAAAAGCTGTATTACAGGTCTCCACGATGCTCTGCGTGCTGCGGAAATTAGTCTTCATGCCCAGGTTCTGGCCTGCATTTTGTGCAATGTCCTCCTTCACCTTGGTAAAGACGCTGACATCAGCATGACGGAAGCGATAGATAGACTGCTTCACGTCACCGACAATAAACAAATTATTTGTACCGTCAAGCTTGTTGCCACACAGCAAATATATCAGCTGTCGCTGACGTTCATTGGTGTCCTGGAATTCGTCTACCATGATATATTTATAGCGCTCCTGATACTTTTTGCGCAGCTCCTCATTCTTCTGCAGGTACTCAATAGCCAGCAAATCCAAATCATCACTGAAAAGCACATTATTTTCCTGCTTACGCGCGCTCAGGCAAGCGTAAAATTTTTGCAGCACAGTAAGCCAGTCCTGCACTAAAGCACAGCCCTTGGCGTTCAAAATCACATTGTTCAGTTCCTGCCGCAGACTTTTTAAATTATCCAGCTCCGCCGCCAACGCTTTGCCGCTGACCTTAGCAATTCCCAATGCATCCAGCAGAGAGCAGTCCGGCTCCGGTGCCAGAATCTGCTGCTCCAGCTCAGCCAAATGGCCTGCTGCCTCCGTCAAGGTCTGGCGTCCCTTCGTCTTTTGTCCCAAAGCCTCGCGTGCTTCGATTACCTCACGCACAGCGGCAAACAGCTTTTGCTGCAAACCCGGCAGCTGTTCCTTAGCCTTGATATAAGGCAATGCCAGGTCCTTGTCCTGCACCAGCTCCGAAAGCTTGTCCCCCAGCGACGTAACCTGATTCACAAAGCTCGTTACGCCGTAGGTTTGTACCAGACGGCGCACTGCCTCATCTTCCTTGATATTTTTGCGCAAAAACTGCTGCAGCGTTTCCAGGAAAAAGTCCTGCGCCTCAAAATCCTCCAGAATCGTAAAATCAGGATCAAGCTGCGTTTCTACCGGGTTATCCTTCAAAATGCGGCTGCACAAACCATGAATAGTACTGATTGGCGCACTTTCCACCTTTTGCAGGTGCTCCTGCCAACGCATTCTTTCCAAATCTGTCTGCGCCTGCTCCACGCATTCACTGACAGCCTGACGTACACGCCCCTTGATTTCGGCAGCAGCCTTACGTGTAAAGGTAATTGCCACAATGTTCGTAGGGTTAACACTTAAATCCGAGCGCAGGATTTGCACAAAGCGTTTCATCAGCACATAGGTTTTGCCGCTGCCGGCACCGGCGAGCAGCGAAACATTACTTTTTATGCTGTTGATTGCCAACTCCTGTTCCGGTGTAGGATTCTTACTCATCGCTCTCGCCTCCCTGTTCATTAGTGCCGCTCATAAGCTGTACACGGCAAATATCATGCAGCGGGCAATATATATCGCAGCGCTTGCAGCCAGCCAACGCAAAATCGCCTGCATAAATTCTTTCTATATAATCCTTCAGCAGCTGCTCCTTTTCCTGCTTAAAGCTATCCCAGGTCAGTGCTTCGGCATTCTTCGGCTTTTTATACGGCAAGTCGCTGTTGCCCACGCTTTCCAGCAAAAAGGCACTTTTGCGCTTGCCCTCCTTCAGTGAATAATAGCAGCCGCCGCTGACTGCAAGCTGCTCCTTAGCCAAAGCTGCCGCCAGCAGATACACCGGCAGCTGCAGATCAAGACCTTGCGCCATCGCCTTACTGCTGGGAGCGCTGCCGCTTTTATAGTCCGTAATAAAGGCATGCTCACCATCGCTGTCGATCCTGTCAATGCGGCCGATAAGCGAAGCCTCACTGCCGTCACTGAGCGACAAATACAAGGGCTTGCCGTTTTTGGAGCTGAAGTCCCATTCCACAGCATACGGCGTAAAGCCGCCCCAGCGCTGCTGGTCAGCATATTCAAAGCGCAGCCAGCGCACGAGCATACGCCACAGGCGCTGCTTTTCTACCTGCCAGATATCCTCATTGACGGAAGCAATAGCACTGCTGTTATCATTACGTGCAGCGGTGCAGACATCCTCAAAGACAGCCTCCAGCTCCTCTGTCAGGTCTTCTATGGTTTCGTCAATAATTTTGCTGCCAATATATGGCTCGACAAAGCTTTTCAGCGTCTGGTGCAGGATATCACCGGCATCACGCGGCTGCAGCAAATCATCTGCCGCCTCCGCTGCCTGCGCCAGCCACACCTTCTCTGCCAAAAAGCGGAAGGGACAGGCAGCATAAATCTCCAGCCTGCTCGCACTGAAGCGGCTGCCGATTTTTTTCTGCAGCATAGCTGTCGGCAAAACGTTCTGCAAATCACCGTTATATTCAGCCTGCTGTGCTTTACGCAAGGTATCTGCTTGAGCAGCCTGCTGCAGCTCTGCCGTAGGAGCCTGCTGGCCGCTGAGCTGCTCGATTTTCGGCAGGTCAGCAGCAGCGAAGCGCTTGTCGCTGTAGGCCTCTTCAGCTGAAGCAATGCCAAAATCCGGCGGTGTCTGCGCCTTCACATAATCCTTGTCCACGCGCTTTTCATCGCTTCCAGGCTGCAGGAACAGCTTCCAGATTTCGTCCAAATAGCTGCTGGCCAGGCTTTCGCCTACCTCCTCATGCCAGGTAAGGATAAGCTCCCTTTGCGCTGCACACACAGCCTGAGCGAAGAAGTACGCGTCCTCATCAAAGGAGGAGCCAACTGTTGGCAAGTCATAGCCTGCATCTGCCAGCTGCTTACGTTCTGTATCGTTATAAATCCAGTTTTCGTTTTTAGCCTGCGGAAATTCGCCCTCGCGCAGGCCCATAATATAAACACTGTCAAAGCTCAATCCCTGCACGTTGCCTACCTCGGTAAACAGCACGCCGTCCCTGCGACCGAAGCGCAGCGTAAGCTGCACCTGTCCCAAGGCCTCCTGCAGCAGGCTGTTCCACTGGCTCAGCGTCAGCTTATAGGTAAGATTGTGCGCAACATCGTAATCATGCACCAGCTGCTGCACAGCCTTCAGCACAGCGTCCTTACTGCGTAGGCAGGCAAGCAGCGAAGCAATAGGCACACCCTGCTTATGCAGGCTGCCAAGGCGTTCCTCCAGCGGCAGCGATTGCACAAGCTGCGTCAGCTGTTCGGCATAATCGCTGATGCTGGCCTCCGCCTGCGTGTTTTCGATAAAAGCATCAAGCTGCTGCCACAGCGCCGTTGCATCTCCTAACAGCTCATGCGCCTTCTGCATAGCCTGCTGACGTGTTTTAAAATACGTTTGGGAGCGCAGGCTGCTTGCCGCCTCCACATCTACGTCAAAGAATAAACGCAAAAGCTCGCAGTCCAGCAGCTCCAGATAAGCCACTGCAGCCTCACGTCCCCTGCCTGCAGCAGTAAGCAGCAGGCGCAGCATAACAGCCAATGGCTGCGACACCAGCGCTGTTGTCTGCGGCAGGCTCACCGGCACACCGTATTCATCTGCCAGCTGGCGCAGGCCGCTGTATAAGGAAAAATCACGCACAGCCACAACTATGCGATTGGCAGCACATTGCTTCTGCGCAAGCTGGTGTTTAATGCGCTTCAGCACCCAACGCATCTCCTGCTCGTCGGAAGCAAAGCAGTAGCTTTCCACGCCTGCCAGCGGCACCGGCGCGGGCGCATGCCCCAGGCGACGCAGCTGCTGCATGGCAGCTGCTGCAGGAGCCTGCTGCAGCTCTTCAGCCGCGATGCTTTCAACCGTCGCGCCCAAAATTTTGAGAGAGTTAACTGTATTCGTGCTCGCGCGCATAAATTTGGTAATCGACTCATACTTCGCCTTTTCGTCAATGCTTACCCTGCGTCCTTCGTAGCTCATGCTGATTACCAGGTCATCTACATGCTTTGCCAAAGCCTGCAGAAAGTTTACCTGCACCTGGTCCAGGCTGAAGAAATCGCTGATATAAATATGCTTCCAGGGGATTTTGCAATCCTGCTTTTTAAGCTTCTCCACCGCCAGACGGTACTTGCCCTCCAGGTCATACCATTTGTTATCTTCCAGATATTGACGGTAAAGCAAGTAAAAATTGCAAACGCCCAAATCCTTGCCCTTCAGCTCATCTTCTTCAAAGGATTTTTGCATTTGGCCATAGATATCCTCCTTAGTCGCACCACAACGCGAAAGCTGGCTTACAAGTGAGGTCATGGCCTTCACAAAGCCGGTTTTGTGCGCCAACGAGCCAAAATATTCCAATTGCTTATGCGTTTTCATACCGGTAAGCTGCTTGTTTTCCATCATGTAGTCAATAATATCCTGCACAATCAGCTCCTGGCTGCGGCGGCTCAATTCCTTGTAATCAGTACCGCCGTTGATATTCATCAGCTTGCTGGCCAAGGTGTCCATGCCCATGGTTTCAACATTAGGGTAATTGCGGCACACCTCGTCCATCAGCAGGCGGTTAGGCAGCACCAGTACGCCCTCGCCCAACGATTGTTGCGAAAGCTCCTCTGCCAGCTGCGGTCGCAGGCTGCAGCCGAGAGGTACATAAATCAACTTTGCCATAACAATCTCCTTCTTTTGCTTCTCTAATGCTTCAAGTAATCTTGATAAAATCTCTATACTGTTTATTATACCATAAGCGACTGTCAAAAATTGTCTATTCGAGGAACAAACTTTTAGGAAGAAAGGAACAGTAACCTCCTCTCTCCTCCCTTGACTTTTCTCTCCTCTTCAAGTAAACTTAAAGTATGTTCTTCCAAAACTGCAGGTAACAT